>NZ_MCZZ01000137.1 GCF_002875705.1 Vibrio sp. 10N.261.45.E2 | reverse complement strand
ATAGATCTTCCCTATGCGAGCCCCTCCCCACGCCGGCTTAAAGCCTCATTGATAATGTTTTTTCGACCTACGCCAGCATGGAAAGCCGCAAATCTCATTCGGCCACCGCACAGAATGCATTCAAAAGGATCCACTTTCAAAAAGGACTTTATCATCTGACCATATCGAAGGGCTGGCGTACGCGGTGGATGACTCTCCATGCCCAGAGCCTCACGTACTTTGGATAACTGATTTCCGACCACTCGATTGGCCAAAAAGCCAAAGTAACGGATCATGCGAAAGTGTTTCTCTGGGATGTGCTGGACGAGACGCTTGATCAACTCAAGTTGACTGACTTCCTCTGTTTCATATTTGCCTGTGTGATGGTCGAGATAACGAAATGATAGGTTGGCTTCACCCCGATAATGAGCCAATTTCGCGCCAGCAATCGGCGGACGTTTAAGGTAACGACCTAAGTAGTTTATTGTGGCTTTAGGATGCTGGGTTTTCTTTGCAAAGTGCACATGCCAAAAGCGTTGTCGCTGGGCGTTAATGAAACGTCGAAATTCATCGAAATCACGGCAGTGAGCGTCTGCGTCGTCGATAGTCAGAGATTCATACTCAGATAACAGTAAATCGCAGAGCCCATGTCGCCAGCGTTGTTCAACTTTTTCATGACAATAGGCGAGCGCTTTCCAATCACCATGTGCATTC
>NZ_MCZZ01000136.1 GCF_002875705.1 Vibrio sp. 10N.261.45.E2 | reverse complement strand
TTCGCAGTTGAATTCGGGGGTACTGATTAGAAGGGAGAGAAACCACAATTTTTTTACCCGGATCGCCTTCAACGTAAAAACGCACCACATAAATCTGACTATTTACAGGGTTTGAGTCTGCATTCTGACCCGATCCAGAGATGTACATCCCTGGAAATTTTACTTCCATATTTTCGGGAATTATTTCTAGCGCATGAAAAGGGCTCGAATAAATAACTAGACCGATATAGAACGCATATTTGGATAGAACACTCATAGTAAAAGTGGCTGCTATAAAACAGCCACGATATTACACTGGTTTCATTTAATTACTGGTAAGTTACATCTACTGCAACGTTAGCAGTATATGTACCAGCAACTAATGTCGCACTTGAAGTACGTGCTGTACCACCAATATTAAGGTCTGCAGTACCACCCGTAAGCGTAATAGCATTATTAAAGTCAAATTCAGCTGCAATCGTATTAGCGCCATTAACTAAGTTAGTATTAGAAATACTGACTGTTACTGCATCACCAGACTCACCAGAAAGCGTAAATGCCGCAGCTCCAGCATCACCTTGAGCGATGACAACGTCTGTTGTGTTGTCTGAAGTGATGATACCGAAGTCAAGATCACTGGTTTTTGTCATTGTAATTGCTTGTTTTACTTCTAGTGTTGCATCAAAAGTGTCACTCACAGCGAAAACGTTCGCTGAAGAGATAGAAAGTGCAGATACAGCAACAACCTTAAAGACTTTGTTCATTTCTTTAATCCTTTATATAAAATCGGCTTTATTATTAGGGTTACCTAATAGTCAATCAAAGTTAACAATTAAGTAACAACAATCCTATTTAGAAAATATATATATTGACACTTATTTATAAAGAAAAGAGACGCAGTGAGAATAAGATCACGCAAATTGATATAAATAACACTAACGAAAATAATGGTATTAGAGTATTTCAACCAATTAGATATAAAACTGGTTTTACATTTAACACCGTTATTTTTGTACGTCATTGTTTTTATAAAAATCACGTTAACTAAAATCTTCATCGAATAAAATAGAAGTCTAATACCCTATTCTATTCAGATGAATCATCTATATAGATCACCATGTTGCAATACAGTCTCAAAAATGACACAAAGTGATATTTAAATGATGTTGTAATAAATTTGAAATATTAGCACTTTTTTTATATCCAATTTAGAAACAAGTTTTAGAAAGTGCTACAAATGAGAACAGTAGAACTCACCAGTCAAATTGAAACCAACAATCATAAATACCGAAAATTTAATTAGAAACAAGGTGATTATATTGCAGTTAGGCTGCTTGCGTAGGCACAGATCAAGCACACAGTGAGGCGATTGAAACATCAGGGATGCAATTTATACACAAGTACAGCGGTTAAACATGAGTTCATACGCGACAAGCCTGTTTCTAGTCATAAGACTTCAAAGTAAAAGACAAACAAACTCGCGCGCGGCAAGACCCTAAATCAGACTCATCGATCTACAATGGCTTACGCAGTTGACAGAACAAAACAGACAAAAGAGTTACGGTTAAATAGCCACAATGGGACTACAAAGCTTCTTCATCGACTCGATTGGATAGTAAAGCACCGTTTTCCGGCAATTTATTTGTGATCTGGGTTGCACGCGTACCGCATCCTATCAGATACTGAATAAAACTAACCTTCAGCCACAGTAAACGTTCTGCGCTAGCTGTTCAGGAAATTCAATGAGTTCAGATAATCAGCCGACCTACTTCTTTTTCGATTACGAAACATGGGGCGTTAGCCCAGCCAAAGACCGTCCGAGTCAGTTTGCGGGTGTTCGTACCGACCAAGATTTCAATGTTATTGGAGAGCCTCTGGTTATCTATTGCCAACCTCCTGCTGATTACCTCCCTGCGCCAGAAGCAGCACTGATCACTCGTATCACACCACAAAAAGCAGCTTCACAAGGCCTCCCTGAGCCTGAGTTTATCGCCAAGATCCACGCTGAGTTAGCGAAACCAAACACCACCAGCCTTGGCTATAACAGCATTCGATTCGATGATGAGGTAACGCGTTACACCTGTTACCGAAACTTCATCGACCCATATGCATGGAGCTGGCAGAACGGCAACTCACGTTGGGATCTGTTAGATGTAATGCGTGCTGTTCATGCACTGCGTCCTGAAGGTATTGTTTGGCCAGAGAACGAAGAAGGCTACCCAAGCTTCAAGTTAGAACACCTATCTGTGGCAAACGGCATTGAACACGAGAATGCGCACGATGCGATGGCCGATGTGATTGCGACCATCGAGTTGGCGAAGAAGCTAAAAGCTGCACAACCAAAGATGTTCGATTACCTTTACAACATGCGTCATAAGCGCAAGCTAAATGACCTGGTTGATATCGTAAACATGACACCATTGATGCACGTTTCGGGTATGTTTGGCCGTGACTGCAACTACACAAGTTGGATTGTGCCTATGGCTTGGCACCCAACCAATCAAAATGCCGTTATCGTTGTCGATTTAGCTAAAGATCCGAGCCCATTATTAGAGTTGGATACTGATGAGCTCAGAGAAAGGCTCTACACCAAACGCAGCGAACTAAACGAAGACGAACTGCCTGTACCAATCAAATTGGTTCAATTGAACAAGTGCCCTATTCTTGCGCCAGCCAAAACGCTGACCGCTGAAAATGCCGAAACCATCGGTATCGATCGTCAACAATGCTTGAAGAACTTGGCACTGCTACGTGAACATCCGGAGATCCGCGAAAAGCTAATCGGCCTGTACTCGCAAGAGCGAGAGTACGAAAAGAGTGATGATGTAGATACACACCTATATGATGGTTTCTTTTCACCTGCTGATAAAACAGCGATGAACATCATTCGCGAAACTGACCCAAATAACTTGGCAGCTTTGGATATCACCTTTAGTGACGAACGTATTAAACCGTTACTGTTCCGTTACCGTGCGCGTAACTTCCCATGGACGCTCGACGAAGCTGAGCAATTGAAATGGGCAAACCATTGTCGTGAGTTTTATGAGAGCCGCTTAGAAGAGTACATGCTCAACCTTGAAAACCTCGCGCACGAACATGAAAGTGACGAGAAGAAAATGGCTATCCTGAAGGCGGTTTATCAGTACGTCGAAAAGTTAGCGAGCTAATTTCATTATCAAGAGACGTAACACTTTGAAAGAAAGATTAATCCAACTGGTTTACTGCTTAATCTCCTTCACCTTAATCATAGGTGCACTTACAGCAGGTAACGCGTTACAGCACTTTTTGGATACCTCAATCCCAGGCAGTATTTTTGGCATGTTGATTCTGTTTGCCGCCATGGTGATTGGTATTGTTCCTTCGCACTGGGTACAGCCCGGTGCAAGCTTGATTATCCGCCTAATGATCTTACTGTTTGTTCCAATAAGTGTTGGCTTGATGGAGCACTTCGACATGCTCATCGCGAACGCATTGCCAATTATGGCCAGCGCCGTTGGTGGCACGTTACTCGTGTTAGTGTCCCTGTCATGGTTCTTAGACCGCTTGCTTTCGAGAGGTAACTGACCATGTGGATTCTACTCACCATCGTGGTATTCCTGTTTGCCCGCTGGGTAAGCCAAAAAGTGAACTCACCGTTGTGTAATCCGCTACTGATCAGCATTGGTATCATTATTCCGATTCTTACGTTCTTTAAAGTACCGTTTGAGACTTACTATGCTGATAACACCTGGATTACCTACATGCTTCAACCAGCGGTCGTAGCGCTTGCTTACCCGCTTTATGAACAGTTACCTCAAATCAGAGCCAATTGGCGCATCATCACCTTTGCTTGCACGCTAGGCAGTGTGATGTCGATGACAACAGCAGCATTAATCGCAGTGGCGTTTAAAGCGGATTTAAGCTTGATTGCGAGTTTGTTAGGTAAGTCTGTCACCACACCAATTGCTATGGAAGTATCGAGCCACTTAGGTGGTGAAGCAGCAATTGCGGCAATACTGGTATTGATTGTTGGTCTGTTTGGAGCCATTTTTGCTTATCCAATCTACAATCTCATTGGTATTAAGAGCCCTATCGCCCGTGGTTTAACCATGGGTACCGTGTCTCACGCTTTAGGGACAGCAACGTGTGCTGAAAAGAATCAGGAGGATGCAGCATTCAGCTCTTTGGCTCTTGTGCTTTGTGGCGTCATTACTTCCATTATCGCACCGAGTATTTTTTCACTGGTCGTTTGGGCCTATTCTTAACTTAATTGACGGCACAATATGAACAGTAAACCGATAACAACTGTTACTCGATGCTTTTAAGCGTTGTTAATCGCTTATCAGTGTTTGAAAGATCGAATCAGCCCAAGCAATACTCTGATTATTTCAGTCATTGCTTGGGCTTTTTTCTCGGATTGAATCAGCAATAACAGTTAAGTCACACCCTATTACAAGCAATAAGTGCGATATAAGCGGTAAAAATGATGCTTGCAATCGATTTCAAGTGTGACCTCACTCTAATTATGCAAACCAATGTAACAACAACAATTCAATAGTGATCTTTATCACAGAAAATTCCTGAGCATTGCATAAACTTAAAGCCTAAGGTCAATTAAGGATTCAACATGAACAGTCGTATTACCCTGGCGCTGGAAAGTGCTCCATCATCAATGAAAGCGCTTTTGAGTGACATCGTATTAGCAGACAACTTTGACGCGACATTGTCTCCAGAACAATTTGCTAGCCTACTACAAGCAAGTGGTTTAGCGGATGACGAGCTACGTATTGCGCTTCTTCCTTTTGCAGCCGCGTATTCTTACGCTCCGCTATCTGACTTTTATGTTGGTGCAATCGTGCGTGGTTTGTCTGGTACTCTGTATTTTGGTGCAAACCTTGAAATCGCCGGTGCTCAACTTGGTCAAACCGTTCATGCCGAGCAATCTGCAATCAGCCACGCTTGGATGAAAGGCGAACAAGGTATCTCAGATATCACAATCAATTTCAGCCCTTGTGGTCACTGCCGTCAATTCATGAACGAACTGACTACAGCGAAAGAGCTTAAAGTTCAGCTTCCTCAACGTGATGAGATGTCACTGCAAGAATACCTGCCAGACTCTTTCGGCCCTGCTGATTTAGGTGTAACAACTGGCCTAATGACGAAGCTTGATCATAAGTACTCGACCGAAGAAACAACACCGATTGTTGTAGAAGCGCTAGCAGCACTAAACCGCAGCCATGCGCCTTACACCAAAAACCTAAGTGGTGTTTCACTACAATTGACATCAGGTGAGATTTTTACGGGTGCTTACGCAGAAAATGCTGCGTTTAACCCGAGCCTGCCCCCTCTGCAAGTGGCATTGATTCAACTTAAACTGGCGGACTTCGATTTTGAACAAATTGAAAGTGCTGCTTTGGTTGAAATCGCAGAAGGTAGCATCAGCCACCTAGCGGATACGCAATCTACATTAGAAGCGATTAATCCTGACATTCCAGTGACTTACTTAGCAATCTAAGTACATCTATTTAACAAACTTTTAAACAAGCAGCCCTATTTAACGGGGCTGCTTTTTTTATGCTTGTAATTAACGCAACAACTTGCGCAAACGTTTGCTTTTGTCATTGAAATAAGTATGATCACCCCGTTTTCAATCAATCGTTAAAAAGATCGGAAGGAATTTCTATGTTTGGTACTGCTACTCGTGAAAATGCTACTCGTGTACTTCTATTAGGTTCAGGTGAACTCGGCAAAGAAGTTGCTATCGAGTGCCAACGTTTAGGTTTGGAAGTTATTGCTTGTGATCGTTATGCAGACGCACCAGCGATGCAAGTTGCGCATCGTAGCCATGTATTAGACATGTTAGACGGCGATGCACTTCAAGCGATCATTGAACTAGAAAAACCAGATTATGTGGTTCCTGAAATTGAAGCTATTGCCACCAGCAAGTTGGTAGAGCTAGAAGCACAAGGCTTAAATGTTGTCCCAACTGCAAATGCGACTAAGCTAACGATGAACCGAGAAGGTATCCGTCGCCTAGCTGCAGAAGAGCTAAAGCTGAGCACTTCTCCTTACCGCTTTGCAGACACCTTTGAAGACTTCGCCGCGGCTGTTGAATTCGTTGGAATGCCTTGCGTTGTGAAACCAGTAATGAGTTCGTCAGGCAAAGGCCAAAGCGTTATCAAAACAGAAGAAGACATTCAAAAGTCTTGGGACTACGCACAAGAAGGCGGTCGTACTGGCGCAGGTCGTGTAATCGTTGAGGGCTTTATTGATTTCGATTACGAGATCACGCTTCTAACTGTTCGCGCTGTTGATGGTGTTCACTTCTGTGCGCCTATCGGTCACCGCCAAGAAGACGGCGACTACCGTGAATCATGGCAGCCACAACTGATGTCAGACAACGCAATTAAAGCAGCGCAATACACAGCTGAACAAGTGGTTAATGCACTAAGTGGCCACGGTATCTTTGGCGTCGAACTGTTTGTTAAAGGCGATCACGTTATCTTTAACGAAGTATCCCCTCGCCCACACGATACTGGCTTGGTTACTTTGATGTCTCAAGATTCATCTGAATTCGCACTGCACGTACGTGCGTTTACCGGTATGCCGATTAAGTCCATCACGCAATATGGCCCATGTGCGTCAGCGGTTATTCTGGGGCAAGGCACTTCAACCAACATTCGTTTTGAAGGCCTTACAGAGGCGCTAGATGCACCACAAACACAAGTTCGCCTATTTGGTAAACCTGATATCGATGGTCGCCGTCGTCTAGGTGTAGCGCTGACTCGTCGCAACAGCACAGAGACAGCAATTGAAGATGCAATTCACAGCGCGTCTAAAGTAAAAGTGATTTACTAACCAGCGATTCAATTCTGAACCAATAAAAAAGACGGGCGATTGAGCCCGTCTTTTTGTTGGTGTTATCTGTTGGCTTAACGAAGCAAACTGAACTTAAGCGTCAGACTCAATCAAATACACTTCTTCGCAAAAACGAGACAAACCTTTCTTGGCAATCTTTGGATGTTCATCGTCCGCAATATCTTGATTGAGCAACGTGATCTTGTAGCCTGCGAACAACTGATCGATCTCTACTTTAGGTACGCTAAACGGAGGCCCTGCCATCTCGCTTTGGTCGTAATCCAGTGTCACCAGCAGGATCTTACCACCCGGTTTCAACAGTTGTTTTAGACGCTCGACATACTGTGTTCGCATATCTTCAGGCAAAGCCACCAAAGAAGCACGATCATAAATAGTATCGACTGGCTGAATTGGCGCTGTGAAATAATCACCCGTGTAGACGCCTAGCTCATCAAATTGGTACAGCTCGTGCTGGCCACTGATTTGAGTCACTGTCGGCGTATAGAAATGCTCAGCGAAAAATGCACGTACGGCTATCTGGCTGAGTTCAACACCTTGAACCTCTTCATGCTTTGAAGCTAGCCAAATCAGATCTTCACTTTTACCACAAAGCGGAACAAACACACTCTTCTCGTAGCTAGGCTCCGTCTTTTCCCAAAATTTAATCAAAAGTGGGTTTACATCTTCAAGGTGGAAACCAATTTGGTTGGCTGCCCATTTATTGTGCCAAAATTCAGGATTATTCATCTTTCGTTCATGTTAAACAGTCATAATGCAAGGGTACAGTATAGAGAAGTAAGAGCAACCTTAGCTTGGGTTAAAGTACCAAATCGGTTTCGATAAAAACAGAAACTGGCTAAGTTCAAAGTTCTGAAAATTGCGGAACTAACGCTTGGATTATTTGTCTATATGTTCACATTTTAAAGCAATATTAAACGTTAGAGTTGGTTTCTGTCTTAGCTAGCCCCATTTAATATGTAGTGAGTTTAGTTAAGCTGTTTTTACTCTTTTGCGTTACTGGTTACCCCTTTTGACTACCCGTTTTTGTAACCTTGTATTTTGGAGTTTGAATGAGTGTATTTCTCCGTACGACGGCCCTAATGCTTCTGGTATTGAGCCGAGCGCCTGCATTCGCAGCAGCACCTGTTTCAACAAGTTCAACTGATCAATCGCGCACAGCGTCATCGCAAAACCAAGTTTCATCAAATGTATTCCGCCATAGCCTAAGCGGCTTGTATGGCATCAAAGCATTCGACTCACGTCCGACTCAGCCATATACCGACTTCGATATTCTGTACAGCAAAGCGCATCAAGGCCAAGCTGAGCTAGAAACTATCTGTAAAAGTACTGCCCTACTCACCAATTCTGAAGCGCTATTTGCTGGCGTTAAATCTCAAGCTCGCGCAGAAGAAAAAATCGCTCTTGAACTTGATGGTGACGTAACAAAAATTACCGACTTAGCACGTGCAACTATCATCGCGAACGATGTAGAAAGCTTGGTTGAAGTCTATGAAGCACTAAGCCGCGAAGCAGACGTTGTTAAGCTGAAAAACAAGTTTAAATCTCCCGCTGACTCTGGCTACCGTGACCTTAACTTGTTGGTTCGATTGCCAAAAACCAACATCATTGCCGAAGTTCAACTTCACCTAAAAGCGATTGCTGATGTGAAAAGTGGTCCTGAGCACGAGCTATACGAAATCATCCAAGGTATTGAGCGTCACGCCATTGCAGAACATCGTCCAATTAACGATATCGAAGCAGCGCAAATCAATAGCCTAAGACGTCAATCTTTAGAGCTTTACCAACAAGCATGGCAACCGTACATTACCACGCACATTAAAGCGGCTTAATCACTGACTAAACCGTTATCATAAACAAGAACGACAAAGGGCTGCATAATCACAGCCCTTTCTTTTATCTACTGTTTTTCTTATCCAACCTTGTAGAAACCAACTTAGCCAGTGTTCCTAGAAAGCCCACCTACTGGTGATAATACTCTTTAGTACGATTGTATAAGTCCAATGGCTTTAACGTCGGGCGCATCCATCCCAGACACGACAAGCAGCGTGTCGACTGAATCTAGCGACAGCTCCAATTGAGCGGGGTCATCATAGTCTCCAGGTCTAACCTCAACATCCAAATGTTTGGCTTTTTCAGGTGTTCTCGCCAAAGCAATAACATCGCTCTTTGGTATTAGTTTTACCAAAGCTTCAACGATTGCCGAACCCAGCTTTCCACTTGACGCTGTTACCGCTATTTTTGTCATGTTGCTTCTCCTGAACGGGATCTTTCTAGTGGGTGTAACTAACTGTAGTTACATATTAGCTTACGCAGAATGCTTAGATAGATATTGCTGAAAACAAAGGCGATGAGTCAGAGGTAATACCAATCACAGTCAGTCAGTGATCAGAAATAGCGTAGGGAAAAGAAAGGAGGTAGAGTTTAAATGTTTGAGAAAGATGACTCGAAGTGAAAGCAGCGTGTTTAGCTCGGACTATGTACAGATACAAAAAGACCACGCTAGGCGTGGTCTATTGCTTGGCTACTTCTCGATTTTTATATTTTCAACTCGGGCCTTTAGTTTTTGTCCCGGTCTAAAAGTAACAACACGTCGAGCAGAAATTGGAATGTCTTCACCAGTTTTCGGATTACGACCAGGTCGCTCGTTTTTCTCGCGAAGATCAAAATTACCAAAACCAGACAGTTTTACCTGTTCGCCATTTTCGAGTGCTTTACGAACTTCTTCGAAAAACACTTCAACCGTTTCCTTGGCATCCCGCTTGCTGTATCCGAGTGTCTCAAACAGGTTCTCAGCCAAATCGGCCTTCGTGAGTGCCATAAAACTTTCCTCAAAGCTATGTTAAACATTGCTACTATCGCCAGTAGCGCCAAAGCATTTACCCTATTCAATCAATGAGATAAGGTCATTTACAAGGAAAGTGTATGCCAAGCTTCTGATTTCCGCCAACTTTTTTATCTTAACTATTTAATTATTCTTTCAAATCAGAAAGATAACTCGCTTAAAATTTCACATATATAGCTAAAAACCATCTACTCAACAGCCATCAAGTGGAGTTATATTTCACTAAAATGGAAATGAACAGAATTTAAAACTTTAGCGACCTAAATAATAATTTTTGAGACTTTTCTCCGATACCCAATAAAATCAGCTACTTGATTTGATACGAGACTCAACAGAGGTTACTAAGTAAGCGTTATTAAATATGAGATTTGTATCATTTCAGAATTTAATTCGAATTGGCCTGAATAAAACCTTACTGAATTACGCTTTCCCACGGAGTTACTTGTTTAGAAGTTAACCTAATAAAGCTCACCTATGCATAAACAACCTAACCAATACAGCTAGTATTGAACATGGCTGGTCGATGCTCCATCTACGTACCAGTTTGCTCCAGAAACAAAACTCGCAGCAGGACTAGAAATAAAGGTTACCACGTTGGCAACTTCATCAGGGTTTGCCAATCGACCCATTGGGTTTCTTTCGAGGACTTTCTGGAAGGTCTCAGGCTCTTCACGCTTACACCTCCCCCAAAGGCCGTCAGCAATATAAGTATCTCCAGGTGAAACGGTATTAACCCTTACCTTACGGACGTAGGTCAAAGCCAGAGATTTCATGTAATGCGCAAGCGCGGCCTTTCCTGCCCCATAAGCATTAGCGTGACAAGCGGTATATCCGCTCGCTTTCGAACCAATATAGGTTATTGCTGCGTAATCCGATTCAAGCAATTTGGGTAAAACCAATGCAATGGCATGCTGCGTTGCACTAATGTCCTTTTGCAGTACATCTTCCCATTCATCAGAAAGTGCACTCACGTTAGGAACAAAAACATCGATGCGAGGAATAGACGCAATCCAAGCTTTCATTTGAGCCGGATCATGGGCGTCAACTACCTTACCAACAACTCGTTCCGCCTTGTTTCCGAGCAGCTCATACAACCTGTCGATTCGATGTTGAGAACGACCACAAAACCAAATGTTCGCTCCTTCGTTGGCAAACCCTTCCACTATTTTCGCCCCAATTCCGCTCGAGCCCCCTGTAACAACAACATTGATATTATCTAATCCCAAATCCATCGTAATCTCTCAAAGTAGTATTAACCATCTAAATTAGTATCGTTAATTGCCCCTTCCTATTCAAAACAAACAACAAAAGTAACACTATGTGATACATTGAGGATATAAATAAGTAACAGGATAAAGTGATGGATACGCTCAACCGAGAAATTTGTAGCGTTATAAAACGGCATTTAAAAAAGACAGGCATCTCTTATAAAGAGGTTTCAGAGTTCACTGAAATGTCTGAAGTGAGTATCAAACGGCTTCTTAATGGCCATCAATCGCTTTCCATTCTCAAGTTACAAAAGATATGCGAATTAATTCAACGCCCTCTATCCGCAATTCTCTCTGAGGCAGAAGAATCATTGGCCTCGACCTCACTATTTACTGATGAACAAGATGCGGCCTTTTGTGAAGAGCCCGCGCTGTTTACTATTTTCCAAGAAATCGTTAATGAAGGGACAAACGCTCAGCAATTAATGGCTCGTTTTGACTTAAACAAACCTTCACTGCATATCTACCTAAGAAAGCTTGAACAGCTAAAACTGATTGCGATGTTATTCGACTTGAAGTTCCATGTCATTGTGCCTTCAAATACGGCTTTCTCTGAACACGCTCGATTTAACGCAACGTTCAAGAATCAAGTCATCGATGCACTGAAACAAGCGGTGCAATATATTAATGCTGACAACAAACAAGCTTACTTTATTACGACCAAATTTAGGCTGACCGAAGAAGAATTTAAAGACTACAACCTTAAACTTGAAAAATTAATGTTAAAGACAGTAAAACTCAGCCAATCACGCAGTCGAATGACCGAAGGGTTAAACGACTATGCCATTGTCGATATGGGCGCCAAGGGTATTTTCCACCCAACACTCAAAAAGCCAGTAAACTTGGTTTAAGAACAGCTCAATACGCTCATTACCCCGTAGTAATTCCTTCGCTGTTATTGCGTAGCGAGCCTCCTCGCTGCGTACCCAATCCAGAACATATATCGATCATCCCCCTGAGTAGTAACCCTAAGCAATGACAACAAAGTTTGTTTCTTACAATAAAATGATATGTTATAACATATCTACATAATTTCTAGTTTTGTGGATTGAATGAGAGATATTGAAGAAATCATTGAGCATGTAAAACAAGGCTGCAAAGTCAGTGGCAAACAATTTACGGCAAAACGACAGTTGATACTGCGAGCCTTGATACACGCCAACAAAGCACTTTCTGCGTATGAAATCGTTGAATATTGTAAAGAGCACTTTGATCAGCATGTTCAAGCAATGTCGGTTTATCGGGTATTGGAATTTCTTGAAGATCAACACTTAGCGCACAAACTGCAAGTCTCTAATAAGTACATACTTTGTGACCATATCCTTTGCGATCATGAACACGGCATCCCGCAGTTTTTGATTTGCTCTAAGTGCGACAAAATCAGCGAGCAAACCATCGCCCCTTCCATCATTCGCGATCTTCAATCTCACGCAAAGCAAGAAGGCTTTACTGTAACAAGCCCCCAGTTAGAGATTAGCTGCGTATGTGATGAATGCGTCGATACATAAGCGCCGAAGCCCGTCAATGTTCACGCTAATGTCTTAAACACTCCCCCAGCATCAGCAGCAATCAAAAAGGAAGAATGAAACGCTATGTCTGCAACACTCATCAAGAATGCCCGCTTGGTTAATGAAGGCATCATTATCGAGTCGGATCTATTGATCCTTAACCAGCGAATAGAAAAAATTGCCAACAACATCGAAGCAAAGCCAGGTGATGAGATTATTGACGCTCAAGGCTGCTATCTCCTTCCCGGTATGATTGACGACCAAGTTCATTTTCGTGAACCCGGCCTCACCCACAAAGGATCAATCGCCTCCGAATCACGCGCTGCGGTTGCCGGCGGCATTACCAGTTATATGGAGATGCCGAATGTAAACCCAGCGACCACCACCATTGAAGCCTTAGAGCGAAAGTTTGATATTGCGGCACAAAGCTCGCTGGCCAATTACTCATTTTATCTTGGTGCAACCGAAGACAACCTCGAACAAATTAAACGTCTCGACCCAACCAAACACTGCGGTGTAAAGGTGTTTATGGGGGCTTCAACGGGTAACCTGTTGGTTGAAGATCCTCAAGCGCTCGATGTCATATTTCGTGACTCTCCGGTCCTTATCGTTACCCATTGCGAAAGCGGTTCAGTCATCGCCCAAAACCAAGAAAAACTGAGAAAAGAGAAAGCAGTTTTCACGATTGAAGATCACCCAATTTTAAGAGATGACAAAGCCTGTTATGCCTCTTCTTCTTATGCGATTGAGCTAGCTAAAAAACACAACAGTCAACTTCATGTGTTGCACATCACAACAGAAAAAGAACTCGCTCAGTTTGAAGCTGGCCCCATTCATGGGAAACGCATTACCACAGAAGCTCGTGTCCATCATCTTTGGTTTAGCAATAACGATTACGCAACGCTCGGCAACCAAATCAAGTGCAATCCAGCCATCAAATACCCAAGTGATAGAGACGCTCTATTAGAAGCTTTGTGTGCGGGCCAAATCGACATCATCGCGACAGATCATGCGCCACATACATGGCAAGAGAAACAAGTTCCTTACGAACAAGCACCTGCTGGGTTGCCTCTGGTACAACACGCCCTGCTGAGCCTTTTTGACCACGTGAGTGCTGGAACCTTGACTGTCGATCAGGTGGTCGAGAAAACCGCACATAACCCAGCGATCCGTTATTCGATACAGGAACGCGGCTATATCCGTGAGGGTTACTTCGCCGATTTAGTATTAGTCGATCCACAAGCGCCAACCTTAGTTAGTAATGACAACAGCTTGTATCAATGTGGATGGTCACCGTTCGCAGGGCATGAGTTCTCCGCTCAGATAAAACACACCTGGGTGAATGGAAGCAGAGTTTATAGCCATCCTGAGGCATCGGCAATTCAATCAGCTCAAGGCAACGACAAGCCGACACCCGCAATGAGGCTCTCCTTTGAACGCTAAAACCTTGACGAAAAAACAAACCACCAACTAAACAAATAACCGCTGGCCAATTGTAAAGATAGACCCAGCGGCATTAAAAAATACAAGAGTTCAATATGTTAAGAAGAAATCCAAGCGGCCACATGCCTGAAGTATCAGAGACCGCTTTCATTGACCCGACCGCCATCATCTGCGGGAAGGTAATCATTGAAGACAACGTCTTTATTGGGCCTTACGCTGTGATTCGAGCTGACGAGGTCAATGAACAAGGTGACATGGAAGCCATCATGATTAAGCGTGATACAAATATCCAAGATGGCGTCGTCATCCACTCTAAAGCTGGCGCTGCCGTCACTATTGGTGAACGCTCATCCATCGCTCACAGATCGATCATTCATGGTCCTTGTCAGGTCTGTGACGACGTATTTATTGGCTTCAACTCAGTCGTCTTTAATACGGTAATTAGCAAAGGTTGTGTAATTCGCCATAACTGTGTAGTAGACGGACACGACTTACCTGAAAACTTCCATGTACCACCAATGACCAACATCGGTTCAGGGTTTGATTTGAATAGCATCTCCAAAGTGCCACCTGAATACTCTGCCTTTTCAGAGTCTGTGGTTTCGGCAAACCATACTCTTGTTCAAGGTTATAGGAGAATTGCCAATGAGCTCTGATAAAAAGCCTCTCTTGGGCATTCCAACCAATATCATTACCGGCTTTCTCGGCGTTGGTAAAACTACTGCGATTCTCAACCTAATGAAGAACAAGCCCGCAGATGAAAACTGGGCTATTTTGGTGAACGAATTTGGAGAAATTGGCGTTGATGGCAGTTTGATCCAAGGGAACGACAGCAAACAACAAGTGTTTA
This sequence comes from Vibrio sp. 10N.261.45.E2, assembly GCF_002875705.1. Lineage (GTDB taxonomy): Bacteria > Pseudomonadota > Gammaproteobacteria > Enterobacterales > Vibrionaceae > Vibrio. The sequence continues at coordinate 1,948 of NZ_MCZZ01000136.1, read as the reverse complement.
TCCGTGAAGTACCCGGTGGTTGCATGTGTTGCGCAGCAGGTTTGCCGATGCAAATCGCGCTCAATCAACTGCTTACCGAAGCAAAGCCAGATCGCTTGTTGATCGAACCAACAGGGCTTGGTCACCCTAAAGAAGTGCTACAAGTTTTGTCCTCTGAGCATTACCGAAAAGTTCTCACACTACAGAAGAACGTTACCTTGGTCGATGCACGTAAGCTCTCTGACTCTCGCTACGCAGACCATGACACCTTCAATCAGCAGATCACCATTGCCGATACCGTGGTTGGTAACAAAGTCGACTTATACCAAGACGGCGACGCAGAGAAACTCGCTGAATACGTCACCCAGATTTGTCACCCGAATACCAAACTGATCTTCGCTCATCATGGAAACATCCCTTTTGAAGAGTTTGAAGGAGACACCAACTTTTACCATCATCAAGCTCATGGACACCATCACCATCATAAGCAAGATAAGCCACTCGCTTCAGAATTACCGATGCCAGAGAGCGGTATGATAAAGGCGAGCAACCAAGGTGAAGGGTTTGAAAGTATTGGTTGGCGATTCGCGGCTGACAAAGTGTTCGACCGTCAGCAACTGCTTAAGGTACTAGTTGAACTCGAGGCCGAACGAATGAAAGCGGTGTTCATCACTCAGAGCGGCATCTTTGGTTACAACCTAACGGAAGATGGCCTAACAGAGTGTGAGTTAGATGAGTGCAATGAAACAAGAATAGAAGTCATTGGTTATAGCATCGATATAGACCTAGAAAACCAATTGTTGGCGTGTCAGGTTTAGCCAGAACTGGTTAACCCATACCCTCCTAAAAATCAAAGCCCTATGGATTGATACATTCATAGGGCTTTTAACCAATCAATTATCGTTTCGAAACGCTAGTTCACCGACACCAATCGCTTCTCGGCCAAGGCCATTGCAATATTCGCTTTAGCGTAGGCGCTCTCATTAATGAAATGTGGATAGATATCTTGCTCGCGCTCCCAATAAATATCATAACCAAAGAAAGTCGCTAACAACGGTTCGCCTTGCTTTACGACTTCAAAATCTCTACCACAGATCGCAGGGTGAACTGTAGCAACTCGCATACCATCAGGACCAAGTGGCACATTCACCTCTTCAACATAGAAAAAAGCACTGTAGTCTTGTAACGCTTTAACTTGGTTAAGGTTGTGGTTTTCAACGTAATCAAGAACCAAGGTCAGCATCTGCTTCATCAGTTTCAAGGTATCGAACTTAAGCGACCCATGCGCCTGAGCTCCCACTTCAATCATCACACCACAATCACCTGCTGTGCAAAGGTATGGCTGCTCACCCCACGGTTTTCTATCTTCGAAGAGAATATTGGCTTCCGGCATACGTTGCTTCACATACGCGCCCATTTTTTGGTAGAAAGCATCATTGGAAAACAAGATTAATGTCGCGCCCATATTGCTGGTCGTATTGTGTAAATCAACGATCAATTGCTGCTCTCGATTTTCGTACCTTTCGGCAAACTGACGCGCGACCGCCTGTTCAGCTAAGTCAGAACCACTTTCTTTATCACCTACCGAAAACTGACGGTTTAGGTCTGTATCTATATATCGCACATTCTGTTCTACTGCTTTCGGGTTTACGATAACAGAAGTCGCTGAGAACGTCGAACGATCAGCCCCGTACATGCCCTCTTTTATCAGCTTGTTTAGGTAAATACCTGAGAGCTCATTGCCGTGTGTTCCCGCAACCAGCAAGACTTGTTTAATTTTATCCATGATATCGATATCCAAATGTAGAATAATCTAGCCACCCATTATTGATACGATATAACATAACAGTAATTACTAAGTTTCTCCAGATAAGTTGACCATCTCCGATAAGATAACCTTAAGCAAATTCAATACATAGCTAACACACCCTAGCCTTTCAATACCCGCTTTTTTTAAGGTTCATCGCGG
>NZ_MCZZ01000135.1 GCF_002875705.1 Vibrio sp. 10N.261.45.E2 | reverse complement strand
AAGCACCAGTTGAGCGCATTCAAGTTTAAATTCTGGGTTAAAAGTGCGTCTATCACGCTTAGTCATAATGTCACCTGTTTTAGTCTTGAGATGATCATACATCACCTCTTAATCAGGTGGCCAAATTCACTATGCCACTACACATATCTGAGCTCTCCACTGACCGATACATAAGAGAAGCCTTCGTATGAGAGTTCATTCTTGCTGATTAATGAGGTGTATATGTCGAAAACTCTTTCGTAAATCTTGTCAGGGATTTTTAATCCTTCGAAGGGATCGGCTCTGAGAGTAGACAGTGTTAATTCAAATTTAGGATCCATGATATAGACATTACGCTGTCCGAATTGATTGGCGTGGTTCTGGCTTAAGACTCTAAGCACTCGTTTTTCTAATAGCGATAAAGTCGTGTAATCGCCAGGGTTTTGAATGTAGCGAAGGAACTGCAATGAAGAGCCAATATCTTTGACCAATAAGGATAAGCCGAGCTGTTCGTATTCTGCAGCGACTAAAGCGGTGTTCACATCAGATTGCACCTTATCTAAGTACATGTGTTTAGCATGGTTTGACGCGAAGTTGTACGACACTATCCCCGCTATCAGACAAACAAGCAGTAGCGTTGGTAAAAGTACGAAATAGAGCTTCTTCAATACTGGCATGAGTTATCTCAAACTGTCGACAATGCGATTTCGAATTTGGATGCTACTTGGCCTTAACTGTTGATAAAGGTAGCTGCGATCTAAGACTTCTTTACTTGGGAACAGTTCGGGATCGTTTTGATACTCCTGAGAGGTGAGCGCTTTTGCTTTTGAACTTGGCGTTGCAAACCATGAATCCATCGCGTTTTGAGCGGCTATTTCAGGTTGCGATAAAAAGGAGAGGATCGTGGTTGCCTGTGGAGAAAGCTCTCCGTTGTTAATTGCGGCCATACACTCTAACCATAAAGTCGTGCCTTCTTGAGGCACGGTGTAGGCCCAAGATGCTCCAGGCTCGGCATCGTTAAGTACATAGCTGTCGCCCGAATATCCGTAGGCTAGGTCGATATTAGCTAGACGCTCAAGCTGGTGGATATGGTCGACGACATACTCATTGCTTTCAAGATGTGGTTTTTGCTGCTGTAGAGTTTGATACGCGACACGGAGTTCTTGTTCATTATTGGTAAATGGGGCAAATTGATTGGCTAATAATGCAGTGCTTACAAGATCTGTGGGGTCATAGTACATACTTATACGGCCACTGACTTTGGTGTTGGGTTCAAGAATGGCCATCCAAGATTCTGGGGCAGAAACTTTGTCACTACGATACAAAATACCTGATGTGCCCCAAGCGTAAGGAATGCCATATTCGCCACACCCATCCGCCCATCTGGGGTCAAAATTGCTTTCAATGGATTGTTGTAAATCACTCAGATTATGGAACAGGTTTTGTTTCGCTAATGCCTTAAGCTTTACACTTTCGACAATGACCAACTCAAAAGCGCCTCGACGTTCACTTAATAGAACCTCATCTCTTATTGACTCATCAGAGAAGAACTGTTGTTTTAGCGAGATACCGTAGGTGTCACGTAACTGAGTAACGACATCGTCAGATAAAAATTCATCCCAGTTGTAGAGATAAATGTCATTTTGCTGGCCGAATAATGGGCTAGCAAAAATGGATGTAGACGTGAGAATTGATACACAAAACGCTTTCACTGACGGATTCCCTCTCGTACGTGATATCTAAATCGTAGCCCAAAATCTGCGATATGATTCAAATTTAAGCACTTAATTTAACTTCAACTTAATGCATTTCGTGCAAATGCCTTCTTATTTTACTTGTTGAGTCAGAAATTCGACCGAGTGACCTCTGGCTTTTTCCTTCATAAAGTATTCAACATGAGTGCATATTTTTGACTTGTCAGCAAATGGTTTGTTTGAGTTAATATTCATTAAAATATGCATATTTGCAAGTTATTATGCAATTATTAAGCATTAAATTTGGTTGGTGGTTGATCTTTTCGGAGCTTTGAACGCACCGAATATCATTATTCTTTGTAGGTGCTCCAGCTCCACTCATGTACTTGATGCTCTTCTCATTCTGAAGGGGCTTCCATAACGCTTTGTTTCTTATTTTCTATTTCTTGAATAAGTATTAACGATGTTGTCGTTAAATACTTGTAGCACAAGGTATTTGTGCTTATTGTGGTCAGCAACACTCGGTTATCAATATCTGGGTCATGTCCCAACTAGCCATGATTATCGATTAGGGGAACGCTGTGAATTTAGGAGCCATTGTGGATTTAGAGATATATCAAGTAGATTCGTTTACAACTCAAGCATTTAAAGGTAACCCTGCCGGGGTCTGTATCTCTCAAGAGCCATTGGATGAATCATTAATGTTTTCAATCGCTGAAGAGATGGCGGTATCCGAAACGGCTTTTCTTTCGCTTAACACCATGACGCTTAAATGGTTCACTCCCCAGGTAGAAGTGAAGCTGTGTGGGCATGGCACGTTGGCAACGGTTCATGTCATGAAAGAGAAAGGGTTGCTAAACACGGGAGATAGGGTCGTATTTAACACCTTATCTGGGGAGCTATCTGCCGCAGTTTGTGAATCGTCTATCGAGCTTGATTTCCCCAGCACTCAGTTATCGTCGCTTTCTGAACCCAACATCATGTTACTTGAGCACCTTGGTCTTGCTCCGCACCACGTGGTTTCATTCAGAGAGTTTGACTCTAAGCAGTTAATTGAAGTTTCTGACGAGCAGGTGCTATTGGCGCTTTCCCCGAACTTTGATGCTTTAAAAGGCATACCTGGGCGGGGTGTTGTGGTGACTGCGCTTGCATCAAATACTAAGCTCGATTTTGTGTCTCGCTACTTTGCGCCATGGGTTGGGGTGAACGAAGATCCTGTAACTGGTTCAGCACACTGTGCATTAACGCAGCACTGGGCTGATAAATTAAATAAAAACAGTTTCAGTGCCTATCAGGCGTCTCGTCGTGGTGGTTATATTTCAACAGGGCTATTAGCTAATGGGCGAATAAAGTTAATTGGCTCTGCTACCACAGTGACTAGTGGTGTGTTGAAGCTTTAGATCTCATAGAAGCTTTAGAGCTCTATATAAGCTTTAGATCGCAGTTTGCTCTGGCTTGTTGTAACCGCCTAGTACGTTCTCTTCGATTGTTCACAGTTAAAAGAGGCGGCTAGGGCGTCATGTTATTATCGAAGGAATCACCGTGTCAGCCTTTTATCTTTCTCAAATATTAGTCGCGATTGCTATTTGTTTTGATCTTCTGTCATTCCAATTTAAGGAACGGAAGAAAATCGTCACTTGTCTGTTCTTTGCTGGTGTTCTTATTTCGAGTCACTTTATCTTGCTCGAACAATGGACAGCTGCGAGCTTAATGACGATTGCCACGATTCGTTATTTGACGAGCGTCTTTTCTACCTCGTCTAAGTTTAAATATTTGTTCTGCTCGATGTCGGTGGTTGCAACCGCAATGACTTACTCAGGGCTGACCAGCATATTGAGTTGCTTTGCCTCCGTACTTCAGACCTTTGCAGCCTTCAATAAAGATGACCGTCGATTAAGAGAATTGATGATCATCGGAACCAGCTTTTGGTTGGTTCACAATTATTTAGTTGGTTCGCCAACAGCGGTTGTTATGGAGGCGCTGTTTATCTGCAGTAACTTGGTGGGCTATTACCGTTTTTACTTCAAAAAGAGTGCCGCTGCTTAGGTTATTAGAGCAACGGTTTATAGAGCTACGATTTACACAGAAGCGGTTTACAGGGAAGCTAAGGCTGAGGTTGTTAATTCTTCTAATACTAACGAGGAGAGCTTAATGTCAAACATTTACAATGATGTTCCTTCACCAATACCCAATGAAATATTCAATGACCTGATTGCCAACGACAATATTCGGATCGAGAGAATCCTGTCTCATGGACACAGTTCTCCTGAAGATCGTTGGTATGACCAAGAAGAGAATGAATGGGTAATCGTGCTCGAAGGACAAGGCATAATAGAGTTCGAAGATGGTCGTGTCGTTACCTTGTCAAAAGGGGATTACATTAATATCGCGGCACGAGAGAAGCACAAGGTGCTCGGCACCGACAAAGACGCTGTTACGATCTGGTTAGCGGTGTTTTATCGTTGATGTATCGCCGAAGATGAGATGTTCTAAAGCTCTCAACCTTCGTACTCTTTAAAGCAGAACAAAACAAAATAGGAACTGGTCGTGGTTAGAATTCGCAACTACCAAGTCAGTGATGCCAAAGCTTTATGGGAGATTTTCTTTCATACTGTGCGTAACATAAATGTTCGAGATTATACCCAAGAGCAAGTCGAGGCTTGGGCACCAAGTGGTTTTGACTTTTCTCTATGGCAGAAGCGCATGGATGGGTTGCAGCCATTTGTTGCAGAACTCGATGGCCAGGTTGTTGGGTATACTGACCTGCAACCGAGCGGCTTGGTAGACCACTTTTTCTGCCACCACGAGTATCAAGGGCAAGGTGTCGGTCGAGCTTTGATGGAGCATGTTTTCGCCGTGGGTCGTGTTCGTGGTGTATCGAGATATTTCTCAGAAGTGAGTATTACGGCAAGGCCTTTCTATGAACGTATGGGTTTTAAAGTAGTAAATGAGCAGCAAGTTGAGATGCGTGGTGTAACGCTGACTAATTACGAGATGGAAAGGGTCGTCGAATAAGTGGCTAAGGCTCGTAGGGATTCAGAAACCAACTTTGAAATATTAATGAACCTTTTTAAGGATAACTTTTGCTGATCTATTGATATTGTCGATGAGTTCAAATTGTGTGCAAAATAATTTGTCTAATCTAAATATTGGGTGAATACAAGGAGTGTTGTTCATGAGTCATGTGAGTAGATCTAAACTGTATACATTAGTGTCGATATTGTCGTTCGCTGTTGGGGTTCTAGCGTTGGATGCTGGAGTCTCTGGGCTGTTTCCTCTCTTTGTTGTTGTCATCTCATTCTTTTCATTCGTCATCAACTCGTTTCTTTGTTTGTTCGGAGGTAAACGCGAAGATGGCTTTGATGCCTATCAAAAAGCAAACCAGACTTGCTCGGGGGCACTGGTCAAAGGCCTAGAAGATTCCAACAAATAAACCTGTCCGTTAAGGGGAACGGTAATCTCATTTTTGTTACAGTTTTCACCGGCTTTTTGCTCTCTTCTTCAAGAAAGTACATCACTTTAGAGATAATATTCACTTCAATTAATATCAGTGAAGGAATTAAAGTGGGAATTGAAGCTCTAGCGTTTGTGATGGACGCATTAATAACTGCATGTTGTATGTACATCGCCTCTAAAATGTCTTTCGTGGTTGCTGATTTTAAATCCCTTCTTACTATTGCTGTAATCGTTGCTTTGGTGTCATTGATTCCTACAGTAGGTTGGATGCTAGGGCTGATTCTATTTGTGTTTCTACTTGGGAAAGCAACGCATTCTAGTATTGGTGATTGTATCTGGGTTGTGGTCTTCACGAAGGTAGTATCGATGGCGGCATTTCTGATATTTGGTCGCTTGTTTATGTAATTCGGGTTATTGCCTATATCAAGTGTGTAGGTAGGTGACACTGATATTAGTTTGATATCTTTAAACGCAAAAAGGGTGTGAAGTGGTCACACCCTCTTTGTTGCTAGCAATGTAACTGAATTTGTTATTTAGGTAGCAACACTGTATCGATCACATGGATGACACCATTGCTCGCTTCAACATCGGGGATCACCACCTGAGCCTGATTAATCATGACTTTACCGTCGTCTGTTCCTATCATTACCGCTTCACCTTGTACCGTTACGGCACTATCGAGGTTCATCACGTCAGCTGCCATTATTTTTCCTGGTACGACATGATAGGTGAGCACTGCGATGAGTTTATCTTTGTTTTCTGGTTTCAACAGCATGTCAACCGTGCCTTCTGGCAGAGCAGCGAACGCTTGGTCAGTCGGCGCAAACACAGTGAAGGGGCCATCACCTTTCAGTGTCTCAACTAAGCCCGCTGCTTTGACTGCCGCCACTAAGGTGTTGAAAGAACCGTTTTCAGCTGCAACGTCGACGATGTCTTTCTTCATACCATGGTGGCCGGCGTGAGCAAAAGCCGTAAAAAGAAGCGTTGCAGCTAGCACTGACATGGTTTTAATTAATCTATTAAACATATTGTCTTCCTTTGAGTTTTGTCCGTTATTTTCGAGAGGTTTTACGAAAGCTCAATCGTGATAGATCAATTTGTTGCGCCTTTGAGTCGATGGTGAGCAATATCTAATGCTCCAATCGAATAAATTTCCATTGTTGAGCGTCTGTTATAATTCCATTTTTATGCATATAGTTATCTGGTGATCATTCAAAAAATGGATGTGAACATGAGGTTTGTTTTACCAGTTGTCTTTTCGGCGTTGGCTTCAATGCCAGCATACAGTGGCCTTGCTCCAAGTGAAGGTTTCAGCGGTAACTTCAGTGTTTTGGCTGGTTTTTACTCTGATAGTAGTAACTTGAGCACTGAACAAGATTCAATTCAAGCAACCAACACCAAGGAAGGAAATAGCGAAAACCAAGGGCTACTCGGCTTTTTGGGTACAGTTAAATATACTTTTGGCGAATCGCTGACTCACCAAGTGTATGCGGGTACAACACGAGAAGATATTGCAACCGGTACCATAGCGTTTGAAATCGGATATAGACATCAATTTTCTGGTGGCACCATATTGGATTTCTCTGTGCTACCAACGCTTATCTCAGGTAAGGCTTGGTCTGATCCCTATGCGGTCGGCGTTAATCGAAACGAAACCGATGTAAAAGGTAATGTTGGTCGTTTGCAATTGACGAATATTGCAGGCACTGGCTTTAGAACGGACTTCGCGATTGGTGAATCTGACGTTGATGATGAGTTGTCTGGGACTCAAAGTTCATTAAATTTATCTGTTGAGGACATCGCTCTGCTTGATAGGGAGCGAAGCTATGTATACGCCAAAGTAGGGTATCCCTTCATCTTGCCTAATCAAGCCGGTGTGTTTGTTCCATCTATGGTGTATTTCAACTCGGATGCGGAAGGTGGCTCGCTCAGTTTTGATAGTTACGGTATTGAATTAAATTATGCGAAGCGGATTGGTCGTCACGGTTTTGTTGTCACGCTGGATGCCAATGATCGTCAGTTCGATGAAGCTAATCCAATCTATGGAAAAACGCGTGACGAAAACGAGTACGGTGCCTTTTTAGCATACGAGTTTGGCGGCTTGATGGGATATGAAGATTGGTCGTTTATTACTTTACTCGGTTTGAGAAGCATAGATTCCAATATCGATTTCTATAACTCTGAACAGGTACTCGCGAGCGTTGGTATCGACTACAAGTTCTAAGGGTTAGATATTCCGAAGCGTTGTATAACGCTAAGATTTCGTTGATTTTATTATCTGTTTAATTATTTCGAGCACTTATAATCTTTAAGGTTGTAGGTGCTCGTTGCTATCCGTAGTATGAAAGTTGTTCAGTTAATAAGATCAGATAGTAAGGAAGCGCTTTGGAAATACAAATTAGACATTTAGAAGCAACGGATAGCCAAGATATTTTCGATATTTATCGTCGAACTTCGGTTTCAGAAAATACCTCGCAAAAGCCTTACCTGAGTTCTGATCAAGTGGAGCGACTGTTTGGTCATTCTGACCATTTTACTTTAGTCGCGGAATTGTCAGAGAAAGTCGTCGGTCACATTACTTTATTCATGACCTCCAAGGTAAGAGACAGGCACTGCGCTGGTCTTGGTATTGCTATTCACCCGGATATGCATGGCAAAGGGGTAGGTAAGGCGTTAATGCTGGAAGCGATCAATCAGGCGGATAACTGGCTTAACCTCGTGCGTCTTGAATTAGAGGTTCATGCCGATAACTACGCAGCTATTGCTTTATATGAACGTGTAGGCTTTCAGTTAGAAGGCACAAAAAGGCTCAGTACATTCAAAGCGGGCAAGTACATCGATATGTTACTGATGTCGAGAATACGACCGGACTACCTATCGACAGAGCATTTGTGTCTTTAGAGTTCAAGCCGCACGGTGAGATTGGCGGCTTATGTATTTAGTGTTTTATTGACTTCGTTAAGGTATAAAACCGTCTTCCTGTTGAGTTTTGACCTAGACTCAGACCTTAAGCGCCTACTGTTTTTCTTATCTTATAGTTTTCATACCAGTAACCTAATGTATAGGTACAGATGGTGATATCTGTTATGGCAAACGGGATGAAGCTCGCGTTTAAGTGTGCTGTTTCCGGATTGAAGATATTGGAAACGAACAGATACACCATGAACAGTTTTTCAAGGAATGAGTAGAGGATAATCGACTCTCTCCAGCGACGTACATACGCCGAAGCAGCAATAAAGAAGCCCATTAACCCAACCATGATTCCCCAGTGCCTAAATAAGAACACATAGTTAGAATCGTAGGGTAGGTTGTTCATGTCACGTAACGCGGTTTCTGGGTTAATCGCATAGATGCCAGCGTACATGGTGACTATGCCACCCACAACCAAAAATGGTTTGAGGTATTTATTAAAAAACATTGAATTGCCTTATTTCATTGAAAGTATGTTGATTTCTACACGGCGGTTGCATGCTCTGCCCGCTGTCGTGTTGTTGTCACAAACGGGGTAGCGCTCACCGTAACCTTGGGTTACAACGCGGCCGGAAGCAACTTTCTGGTTAATAAGGTAATCACCCACAGATTGTGCACGCTGTTCTGAGAGCTTTTGGTTACTTAAATCATTGCCTGAGCTGTCTGTGTGCCCTTTAATGTCTAAACGTGTATCTGGGTATTCACTAAGAATAAGTGCGACGCTGTTTAAGGCTGGGTAAATGCCAGAAGACAAATGATATGACCCTGAGTCAAAGCCAATGCCATTCTCCATCACTAGCTGAAGCTCTTTTTCGTTGATACGCTTAACTTGTACGCCGGAACTCAGCAACTCTTCACGCAATGCTTGTTCTTGTTTATCCATGTAGTAACCAGCACCACCACCGACCACGCCACCAATAGCTGCGCCGCGCAGGGCGTCAGAGCTATTTCCTGTTGCAGCTCCAATTGCAGCCCCTGCTAACATACCGGCTAACGCACCTTTGGTTGCAGAGTTCGTTTCGGTTTCACCTGTGGTCGCATTTTGTCGTTGAGTCGCTTGGCAGCCTGATAGCAAAGCTGCGATAGATAAGGTGACGATTACACGTTTCATAGAGTATTTACTCACTAATGGTGGGTGTCTAATTTCATTTATGCCTGTGATATAAGCCCGAGTGTAGAATATCGGTTAGGCTCTCCACAATGCGTTATACCAATCGTAGTAAATAACTGATCATTACTGTGACTGGTATTATATTTGTTCGTGTTATTTTAATGGCGTCTGAATGAAAATTGTGCAGGAAAAATACTGCAAATAAGGCGACATATAAAGAATATGAGCAGCTTTTTATGAGTTTTTGTGTTGACTATTATTTCCCTAACATGTTGTTGTTTTAATGTAAGCAGTAAATATACCCAATAATTAGGTTCCAATTTTTGTGTGTTCTTTTAATATATCCAGTTTTTCTTGTAGCGAGCTTCGTACAATATTAATGCAGAAGCGGTATAAAGGGTGATTGTGATTTCGTTCCAAATAGTAAATGGCATGACTCATTTGAGTGGGAGCAAGTTCGGTTAACCAGGTCGGTTTTACGCAATCAATCGTGTTAGGGCACATTGAAGCCGAGAGCGTTTCAGTAATGGCTAAAATGTCTGAATGCTCAGCGAGGCATGTTAAAACAGACATACTGGCAGAGCGGTATTTGAAATTAAAAAATTCAGGGGATCGACGTTGCAGTATTGCGTTAAAATCTGTGAGCCCAGGAACGAGAATGCCACCCGTCGGATATTTGTTGAAATCTTCTAGTTTAAATTTCTCATCACCCCATGGATGGTTTTTTCTCATAATAACAATGGGTTCACTTGTGGTGAGATCGACGGAACGAACAGACTTTGGTGTGTCAATTGAGCCGAAATTCAACCCAATATGGACATCGCCATTTTGTATGTCGGTGAGTGTTCGCTCTGTCCAGGTAGTGATATTCAGCCTTGCTTTTGGGAATGAGTTAAACACGACGGAGCTCGTTAACTCTGTTGCAATCGCTTCAAGGAATACACTTGATACCGCGATAGTGAGCTCACCGTCGAATTCTTTTGGATCTTCAAAAAGATCTGAAACAATCCGATTATCAAGTGCGTCAAGCTGCTCGTTTAAGCCTAAGCCAATGGCATCAGCCCTATGTGTCGACTGTAATTTACCATTGGCAGTGTAAAATAGTTTATCGCCAGTATAGTCGCGTAATTTTGCTAATGTTTGGCTAACCGCCGATTGGCTAATACCTAATGTTAATGCCGCTAATTTGGTGCTTCTATGAATATAAAGCGCATCAAACACCCGGAGGTGATTGAGATTTACTTGTTCATTATATTTTTTGTACATATAAATTCTCACTTATATTCTGTTTGATTAATTAAATGTGGTTCGAATAAGCAATGCTTATTTATTGTATAAGTAGCAAGGAAATGGTCATGTGAATATAGTGACGCCATCTTCTTCAATATCATTTTGGCATATATTATGAAAAATATTAAAAACGCTTCTCTTTCTCTGATAAGCACAGCATTAGTTTTGGCTTCAACTTCGGTTTTCGCAGATCAAAACAGCGACGCAAACAGTCATGAGTATCATGATGCTGACCCTCGAAACAGCAGTTTAAGAGCAGCGGTATTCTCAGATGATGAAGGCGAACTTAAACTCCTTGCTGGTGGCGGTGCTTCAGGCCTTACGAGCGATATCTCTCAGACGGTTGGCTTTGCTGAATATTACACTCAGTCGGAGAATGCACGTTTAAGAGCCGCTCACTTTGATTCTTTTGGTGGTGTCTATGTTGACGTTTATCAATTGAAAGACGCTGCTAACATGTACACCACTGGTTACATGCTGCCACTCGGTAGTGAAGATGGCACTTTGTTTTTCCCTTCATTGAACTATACCTATGTCGATGGTGGTGATGCATACTCAACTTTGAACGGATTAGGCGTACCTTTAGAAGGTAACGAAGAAGCGCACTTGGGCTCTGTCAACATGTATGCATTGCACCCTTGGAACGATACTCACTTTTCTGTATTCAACATTAACCTTGGTTCATCATACGGCGGCGCTGAAATGCAAGTGGCTAACCTAATGTGGCTGCAAGGCATCAAGACCAAAGTAAAAGACAAAGATTTCAACATCATGTTTGAATTTAAATACGATGTGATTTCCGTTCAAAATGAGCGTGGCATTGATGAAACGTCAGAAGAAGTGACAGCCTCTATTGGTATTGATTACCGCTTCTAAACTTAATAAAACATAATAAAAGCGAAACACAATAAAAGCGCTGCGAGTGCAGCGCTTTATCAAGTGATTGAACGTTATTACGTTATTACGTTATTACGTTATTACGTGATTAAAAGGTAAAGTTCGCGCCGACAAAGTGAACGCTACCAGACATGGTGCCTTGGAAGTTAACGGCAGCACTTTCGGTACGCTCCATGTAAACGTCACCAAGGTCAACGTACTCGTAGAACAGGTCAACACGTGTATCTCCCCAGTTTGTGCTTGCACCCATTGCATAACGGTATTGCTCGCCTGCTGGTACATCTACCCACTGTTTAGTTGGGTCATCTTGAGGAGAGGTTTCGTAAGACATGCCGGCACTGAGTAACCAGTCTGAGTTAAATTGATATTCGGTACCGATCGCAAATTTCCATACGTCGTCCCAATCACGGTTGATTCCCTGTGGCAATTGGTCTTTTGTGTTCAATTTGTCTTGGTAAACTTCTGTGTTGTCGAATGCGCTCCAACGGTGGTATTGGATTGAAGACAACAGGTTAACTTTATCGTTAAGTTGGTAGTGACCACTTAAGTCAACGATTACTGGGATAATGGAATTGGCACTGGCAAGAGACGGTACGGCATTGCCAGCAACGTTGAAGTCAATATCCATATCTTTGAAGTCGTGCTCGATTTGAGAGCGGTAGCTAAGGCCTAAAGCCCAATCGTCTTCTTTGTATAAAATACCGGCGTTGTAGCCAAATGCCCAATCGGTACCCATGTCTTTGGTTTCTAAACCGTCAGTTTTGATGTCAAGAAGGCCATAGTTTGCTTGAATACCAACACCGACAGAGACTTGCTCTGTGAACTGGAAACTCATGGTTGGGTTAAACTGGATTGAGCTCATGAAGGCTTCGTTAAGGTGGCCACTGGCATCCCAGTGCGTGCCGTAATCCACTGCTGATCCAGAGTAAGCGGCAATATTAATGCCAGCGTGGATATCTTCGTTGAGGCGACGAACATAAAAGAAACCACCACTTGGCATGATCGTCTGTGAATCAGCGTTGCCTTCAAGATCGTCTTTGGGTGTATCGTTTTGGTCTACGTACTCCATTTCTAGGTTGAAGATCATGGTGTTAACGGTCATCAGCTCGTCACCCATGTGAGACATGGTTGCTGGGTTAGTCCAAGACGCGGCGGCAGATTTTGTATTAACACCATCACCCGCGCCTGCTGCACCAGCGTTTGCGTAGATGGATTCTTGCATGAGCGTACCACTGGCATTGGCTAGGTTTGAAACAACAAGTAGGGCTAAAGCGGTCTTTTTCATTCTTCTTTCCAAAACGTTATTAGTACAAAGGGTTAGCTTATCGTGCATTGTAAAGGCAGGGTGAAGTGTTTCAATCAGTAATAATACCGAACAGCATCAAAAATTCTGAGATCTGTTTTTAGGGGCAGGGGTTTGTTTTCAGGAGGCTGTTACTGCGGAGTAAGCCGATGTTCAGCAAGCCAAAAAAAGCCGAACAAGAATGCTCGGCTTAAATGATTGTGATCGGTTTTTGATCTATTTAATTGGCCATACGTACTTTAGCCAAGCCATCATGCGAAGCAGAATTCGACGAACGATAGAAGTATGAAGAAAATCGCCTTTTTCGTTGATAATCACTGATTGACCCTGTACACCAAGAGGGAGGTTGTATTGGTTTAAGTCTTGGTCAAGCTCAATGATACCAATAGCAAAACCATGTTGAGTGATGTTGCGAGCCGATAGAAGTGTACCGTTAGCTTGGACTTCACCCTCACGCATTGCTGGCAATACTTGCACAAGTTTACCGGTAAACACTTCACCAGGCGCTGAATCTAGGATCACCTCTGCATCAAGACCAGGTTGCATGCGCTGCAAAGAGTTCTGCCAGAACATTCCTGCAATTAGACGCTTGTTGCTGGTCGGTATAAATACCATCGATGGTCGCAGTGGTAGCGTTGTTACACGAAAACCAGGCGCTAGGGCGATTTGAGTTGCAACGCCATCACTTGGTGCACGAACAACGGTATTATCGTAATCCAATTGAGCTTGGCGCTTCACTTCGAACAGTTGCGCAACACGAGTGTTTTGACCGTTGATCATCGATGTGGTGCTTAGCAAGATTCTGCGCTCGTCGGCTTCGGCCGCTTCGACGGCGGCTTCTGCTGCGTCGAGTTGAGCTTGTGCTGCAATATAGAGTTCTCTTTGGCGATCAACATCTTGTTCAGTGAACGGTGAGTTCGAGCCAGCGTTATCGTGGGCTTCTTTGTAACGCGTATACGTTGTTAGTGTGCGGTTACGATTCGCTGTTGCTTTTGCGACGACTGCATTGGCTTTGTCTGTGATGCTTTTTGCAGCAAGTAGCGCTTCTTCATTCTGATAGGCAACCGTTTTAGCTTCTTCTAGAGCCGCTTCGGCTTTGAGTAGCGCAAACTCTTGTTTGTCATTTTTGATGGTGTAAAGGACGTCACCTCGCTTCACCGGTACGTTTGGTTGAACAAAGACTTCTTCTACGGTGCCAGCTACTTCAGGAATAATGGGTACGGTGACAAAGTATTCTTTAGAGAACTTTGCGTAAGGGTGGTTGAAGTTCATGGCAATCATGATGGCACTTAAAACGGCAACACCACCAAGTACAGCAGTCGGGACAGTCCATTTGTTCAATGGAATTTTAAACAGCTTGAAAACAATGATACAAAGGGAAGTGTAAGTTAAGATGATCAACATATCCATGGGTTAACACTCGCTCTTGTTGGTTTTTATTTGAGATTTAAGCTCTGCAACTTCTGCTTTCAGTTGTTCGAGTTGTTTAGCGTTTTCTTCTGCATGGGCGCTGACACCCCAACCAACATCTGGTTTGTACAGCGTTGCCCATATCCAAAGAAATGGCCATATGGCATGTAGAGTAAACAAGCTCACCCAACCTGCAACATGAATAGCGTCTTGGTGAGGATGATTACGTTTGTGTGCAATTTCATAAGGAATGTCATGAATTACGATAATGCCGTAAAACAGGGTGAGGAATACAAAAAACACTAAAAATAAAGCAAAGTATTCAAGCATAAAGGTACCTTTTGATTGGGGTTAACTAACCAATTAACTGACTGGCTGACTGGCTGACTGGCTGATTGATTAAGCAAATGACTTAATGAATTTAACGGCTGATTCTGTGGATTAGATTTAGAAACATACGACCCATCGCACGTTCACCTAAAACGGATTGCGCGCACCACATTAAACGAGCATCCCAAGTGCTGCGGTAACTCAGTTTTGGGTTCGCTGCCATGCCGGCTTTTATCATGGTTTTCACGGTGGATTCTGGCGACCCCCCATTGCGATATGCTTGGTCTAGGAAACGATGCGACTTTTTCACTAGAGGTTCGTATTCAGGTAGCGTGTTGCTATCTAACATGTCACTCAATTGGATTGCATCGAATTCTGTCTGTACACAACCGGGTTCGATAGTAATGATTTTAATATTAAAATCAGCGACTTCTTGTGCGAGCCCTTTGGCTAACCCATTGAGTGCGTGCTTACTGGCCGAGTACCAAGAGTTCATACTTGTTGAGACGCGACCTGCAATTGATGTGGTGAAGATTATGCGTCCGCCCCCTTGCTGACGCATGATGGGTAATGCGGCGCGAGCAACGCGAGCGGCTCCAAATAAATTGGTATCAAGCTGCTGTTTTGCTTTCTCGATCGAAGTATCTTCGACGGGGCCTGCAATCGCGTATCCCGCATTGGAATAGACGATATCAACACCTGATTGCTCATCCATCATGGTGTCAAACATAGCTTGTATGTCGTTTTCATTTCGTACATCAACAGCGAATGTTTTTGCCCCTTTTTCAGCAAGAGGTTGCAGCCTATCAATACGACGAGCCGCGCAATAGACGATGTGATTTTGTGCAAGTAGTAACTCTACAAGTTTGAAGCCAATACCTGATGAGGCGCCAAGGACCAGTATTCTTTTTTGCATCTTATGCCTACCATTCGTGTTGGTTAAAGCTGGATGCAAAGGATGTTATTCGAGTGTTTTAAGGGAGGGTAGAGTAAATTTACTGAGTTTTAAAAAGGTGCTGCAGAGAGCACCTTCAGAGAAAAGTAGGATAAGCGAGCGTTTATCCATCAATACCTAGGCCGTTTCTGAGCGCAAATTGAACTAATTCGGTATGACTTTCTAGTTCAAGAAGATCCATCATCCGATACTTATGCGATTCAACTGTTCTTGGGCTTAAGAATAATTTTTTAGCACACTGCTTTGCTGTGAGGCCTTGCGCCAAAAAAGTTAATACGGTGCACTGTTTCTTACTTAACCTGAGCAATTTCTCGTTTTCATCAAAGAGCTTATCTGTTCCGTGGCTCAGACTGCGCGTAACGGTGGAGTGTTGCCAGTAAACAAGCCAAGTGTCACAAAGTAGTTTAAGTCTTTTTAGCTGTTGTTGGGTCATTTCTGGTTCATCATTGCTGAATCGGGCAAACGCTAACGCACCCCATGTTTGACCAAACAGTTCTAAATGTACGATGCCGTGCCAACGAGCACCCTCATCGTAGAGTGCCCTTAGTGGTTCAATCTTTGAGTTTTTGAGACTTTCACAATCGAAGATTTGATATTCCTGTTTAGAGCGAAGCAATTTGAGGTAATCAATGTAGTTACCGAGCAAAAATTTTTGTTTATCTAGTTTTGGAATATGTTCGCGTGAAACAGAGATGGTCTTGCCGTCATTCAACAATATCATGGAGTTAGGGAATAGAGTAATTCTGTCTAACTTAAACCACTCAATACCGTCTAATGCTAATTCAAGAAACTTCATGTTGAAATTTTTTGGCTGGCAAGAGGTCATTGCTGCTATTTGTGAATGAAGAAATTCTTCATAACTTAGATGGTTGATATTTCTCATTATAAGCTCGTCTCATGGCCTGATTGATTAAGATAACTTGCCAGTCAGAAAGGTGTCAATTTTTTCTTAGAAAATACCAGTATTCATTCTAAATGCAGTATTTTTTACCGTATAAGTCCGAGCGATATCGCCATAATATTGTTGCATACCTGCATTCGAAGTATTCAGGTTAGACCTTTATTAGAAAAATATTTGGTTATTTGAATGACAAATAACCAAATATTTTTAGTCGGAGAGCGATGATGAAAAGCGTTATGAATAAAACCGTTTTGGTAACAGGCGGTGCAATGGGTATGGGTAAGGCGTATGTTGATCGAGCCGTTAAAGATGGTGCTAAACATGTGGTTATTTGGGATCTAAACGAAGCTGCGATGGAAAAAGTTAAGGATGAATTCAAAGACAGTAAAACGTCTATTCATACTTTTGTGTTGAATGTTACCGACACTGACCTTATCTATGAAACAGCACAAATTGTATTGGATGAAATCGGTCCCGTTCACCTGTTAATCAATAATGCTGGTATTGTATTCTCCGATGATTTTATTAACCATCAGCCTCAGAATATTGACCTTTCAATGCAAATCAACAGCATTGCGCCAATGCACATCACTCGCGCATTTTTGCCAGCAATGGCCGAAGAGTCTGACTGTCATATTGTGAATATTTCGTCTGGTGCGGGTTATATGTATTGCCCTAAAATTGCGGTTTACTGCAGCAGTAAGTGGGCAGTGATTGGGTGGTCAAACTCATTACGAGTTGAGCTAGCAGAATCCCTACCTCACATTAATGTCACAACGGTTAACCCTGGTCATATTAACACTGGGATGTTTGATGGCGCACACTCTAAATTAATGCCTGCGATCTCAACTGATGAAATGGTCAATGCAGTTTGGAATGGTATTAAGAAAAACAAAATCTGCGTTGCTCGCCCTCGTATGGTTGGTTTAATTCCTCTTATACGTGGTCTCATTGGATTTAAAGGTTACGACTGGCTTTCAAGAGTCAGCGGAACGAATGACTTTATGGCCGGCCATAACGATCAAAGAAAAAAATGATCAGATTATTCGCTTAATTAAACCAGTGATATTGCTGCTTCACATTTTTAATTAATCGAACATCGATAACGCTTTTTTAAAATTTGTTTGTTATTCAGTAATTGTACTGATTCACTTTTTTGTTTTATCTAAAATAATGGTTAGTGAAATCAATACTTCTATTAAAAATAAGGTTTGACTCATGTTTAATAAGAAAACATTCTTGCAATTGGCTGTAGGTGCGGCGTTGGCTGCTACCTCAATGGCTAGCTTTGCGACAACGGATACTGCTCGCCCTAACATCCTCGCTATTTGGGGTGATGATATCGGTATCGATAACATTTCTGCTTATACTCGCGGACAAGCAGGCCACTGGACACCAAACATCGACCGTATCGCGAACGAAGGTGTATTGTTCACTGACTTCTACGGTGAGAACTCTTGTACGGCTGGTCGTTCAGCATTTATCACTGGCCAACACCCTATGCGTACAGGCTTAACGAAAGTTGGTATGCCAGGCGCAGCTGAAGGTATGCGACCAGAAGATCCAACTATCGCGACGATGCTTAAAGAGCAAGGTTACATGACAGGTCAGTTTGGTAAGAACCACCTTGGTGACCGCGATGAGCACCTACCTACTGCTAACGGTTTTGATGAGTTCATGGGTAGCCTTTACCATTTGAACGCGGAAGAAGAGCCTGAGCATCCAGATTACCCGAAAAATCCAGCGTTTAAGAAGCGTTTTGGCCCTCGTGGTGTTATCCATTCATACGCTGACGGCCGCATTGAAGATACGGGTGCCCTAACGATTAAGCGTATGGAAACCGTTGATGAAGAGTTCCTTGAAGGCGCACTCGATTTCATCGATCGCGCACACAAAGAGAAAAAGCCTTTCTTTGTATGGTTCAACTCAACACGTATGCACGTTTGGACTCACCTGAAAGAAGAGTCTAAAGGCATCTCTAAACGTGGCGGCCTATACGGTGACGGCATGGTTGAGCACGATAACATGGTTGGTCAACTGCTAGACAAACTTGATGAGCTAAAAATCGCAGATAACACGATCGTGTCTTACACCACCGATAACGGTGCAGAGAAATGGTCTTGGCCTGATGGTGCAACATCACGTTACTACGGAGAGAAGAACTCTACGTGGGAAGGTGGCTTCCGTGTACCAGCAATGGTACGTTGGCCGAACAAGATCCCAGCGGGCACTGTTGCGAACGAAATCGCAGCACATAATGACTGGGCTCCGACCTACCTAGCAGCCGCTGGCGCAAAGAACATCAAAGAAGAGTTGAAAAAGGGCACGAAGCTTAACGGCAAAGAGTACAAGGTTCACCTAGATGGTTACAACCTAATGCCTGCTCTTAAAGAAGGTAAGAACACAACAGCTGACAGTAACCCTAATTGGCCACGTAAAGGCTTTGTATACGCAGCAGACGATGGTCACATCTCTGCAGTACGTATGGGTGATTGGAAGTTGATGTTCACTGTGAATGAGTGTCACGGTATTAAAACTTGGCAGTGCCAGTTTAATGAACTGCGTTTCCCATACATCTTTAACTTACGTCAAGACCCGTATGAGAATGCACACAAAGATGGTGTAGGCTATGCACAATGGCAAGTTGAGCACTTACCATACATGTACATGGGCGCAGCATACACGTTCCAATTCTTGCAATCTTTCCAAGAGTTCCCACCTCGTCAAGTACCAGGTTCGTTCTCTATCGATAAGATTGTAGACAAGATGCAAATCTGGCAACGCGCTCAATACCAATAATTCATTTGTCGGGAATGGATTATCAAGAGGCAAGCATTCGCTTGCCTCTTTTTTTTCTTTAAATAGACCAGACTTATAAGCAGTATTTATACTGATTACTCAAAACCGTTCTCTGCATACCATAAATATAAATCAAAGAGGGGAACCCTAATGAGTATCCAGCTAAGTAGTTATCAACCGAACATGCCATCTAAGCGCATGAATATCATGACTAAGCCTATTGGATCGGCGTGCAATATTGATTGCACATATTGTTACTACTTAAGCAAGGAAGAGCTTCTTGGCCACGAAATGGGATGTGGCAGTCGTATGTCTGAAGAGATGTTAGAGACTTACATCAGGTCCTACATTGAACAACAAAATCATCGAGAGATCGTTTTCCATTGGCAAGGTGGTGAACCGACTCTGCTTGGTGTTAATTATTTCCGCGATGTGGTACGCCTTCAAAAGAAATATTGCCCGAAAGGCGTGAAGATTGAAAACAACCTTCAGACCAACGGCACATTGTTGAATGATGAATGGGGCAAGTTCTTAAGCAAAAACAACTTCATGGTTGGTTTAAGTATTGATGGACCTGAGATGATTCACAATGCTTATCGCACCAACCGCTCTGGGCGAGGCACGTTTAAGCAAACCATGAAGGGTGTCGATATTCTGCATAAGCATAAGGTTAACTTTGCCACGTTGACGTGTGTAAATAACCTGACTGGTTCAAACCCTCTTGACGTTTACCGTTTCCTACGAGATGAGATTGGCTCACCTCAAATGCAGTTCATCCCAATCGTTGAACCTAAGTCATTCCGAGAGACAGCTCCACAAAAGTGGTCAGAAGAAGAGGTTATTTTCCAAGGCATGCCTGAAACTGAGCCTAGCCACCCGAACTCGATTGTTGAGTCTTGGTGTGTATCTGATCACCAATGGGGTGAGTTTCTCTGTACTATTTTCGATGAGTGGCTAGAGAACGATATCGGTAAAGTGAATGTGCCGTATTTTGAATCTTGCGTTGAAACTTGGATGGGCCGTGTGAACCCGCTTTGTACACTGGCTCCTATGTGCGGAAAAGGTTTAGCTATTGAACACAATGGGGATGTGTTTGCTTGTGACCATTACGTTTACCCTGAATATAAACTTGGCAATATCAATGATGCCAAGCTTGAAGATATGCAATTTTCACAAGGCCAAGAAGAGTTTGGCCGAGCAAAAGAATCAACGTTACCTAAACAGTGTCGCGAGTGTACTTATCAATTCGCTTGTTTTGGAGAGTGCCCAAAAAATCGCTTCATCAAAACCCTCGATGGTGAAACAGGCTTGAATTATTTGTGTGCGGGATGGAAGCGATTCTTTTCACATATTGACCCCTACATCTCGATGGTTGTTGCCACTATGGGTTACCCGGTAAACAAAGGCATCAATAGCGATGCCATGAAGATCAAATTCAAATAGAGGCATGACGTAATGAAACTAAAAACTGCTGTGTTACTCGCCGCTGCACTGTTTAGCCAAGTGGCTATCGCTCAAGTCAAAGAGGTGTTACCGACAGATACTCTATTTAATCAAGCATCGATAAAAGCGGTGATTGATATGGCTTTTCATACCAAAAGTGAACGGTATACTGAATTTGCTACGCTTTTTAATCTTTGTCAAAAGCTGCCTAAAAACCCTCAATGTGGTGAAAAATACGACGCAAAACGTACGAATTATGAAGTGGCGAAAGCGAATTATGACGTAATGTTAATGACGAATGATCCTCAATTTATCACTTTGATGATGCCTCCGATTAACTATGAAGAGTTGGTTTCTGGCTTAAAAACGTTGGGTTACTTGAGCAGTGAACTGGAAGAGGTTGAGCATGCACAAACACTCGATGCTTTGAATGAATGGCTGCTCCTCCATAGCTTTGCAAAAACAGACGAGATCTATTTTATGCATGCGCTCATGGTGAGAGCTGAAGAGCTGTCTCAACAGCTTCAGGTGGAGCGTTATACACAATGAAATTTCGTATAATCAATGGGTCAGCCGTGTTGCTGATTCTTGTTGGAACGCTATTTACCTTTTATTCTTGTTTCTCGCTGGCAGCGAGTGTTCAGCCTTTAGGTAATGCAAGCGCAGATAATGCAAGCGTAAGCCAAGTGGTCACTGTTGCTGAACAGCGTGAGTTGTTACTCGCGGAATATTCTCAAAATGAAGCTTTGCCTTTAGCGCAACGCGCGGCTGCGACCGTTAATTTGGGTTTGTATTATGGCCCGAATTCGGTCATTGCGGTCGCTAGAGCATCACGTTCAGAACATCCGCAAATGCGTTTGGCTGCAATACAAGCGGCAGAGCAGTGGCAGGGTAAAGCAAAGTGGGATGTTGTCTCTCCAATGCTAGATGATGTTGACCTTGAGGTTGAAGCTCAGGCTGTCCGAACCTTGATCGAACTTTGGCCACAGCTTTCAGGAGAGTATCTTGACCGTCTAGAGCCAGCAGTGGATAGGCACTTAGCTTTGTTGCCCAATGATCTTGATGGAGATATGGAGCGCGCATGGATCTATACCATTAAAGGTGACTTTGAACAGGCCGAGCTGATCTACTTGAATCTGTTTGATCATCATAAAGAGCCGAGAGTCGCTATTGCTTACGCAGAATATTTGAAAAGTATAAATGACGATAAACAAGCTCAACGTATTTTAAAGCAGGCACTCGTAGAGTATCCACAAGAAGCTTCTCTACACCATAGCCTTGGCCTATCTTACTTACGAACCAAGGAAAGATTGAATGCGTTGCGTCGTCTCAGAAATGCGTATGAATTGGATCGTAACAACGGTTCTTATGGATATGCTTATGCGACTTTGGTTCGAGATAGTAATGCTGAAACCGCAATCAAAGTCTATCAAGACATCTATCAGGATCACGCTCAACCGGCTTATCTATACGCATTGTGCGACACATTATTGATTGCCGGGGAAAATGCCACTAAGTGCCTAGCTGAGCTCGATTCTGTCGCACCTCAAGATGTTGTATCAAACCTAAAAAAACTCTATCTGTCCAATTAAATCAATGCTGATACCTACTGAGGCACTACAGCTTATTTAGATAGTATTACAAGGTAACGTTATGTCTACAAATACTCGTGAAGCCATTCGTCAGTTAATTGAACAGACGAACCAATCCATTATCGGCCAAGCTCATGTCACTCAATCGATGATGATTGCATTGCTGACGGGAGGACACATTTTATTGGAGGGCCTTCCGGGTACGGCGAAAACTCGCGCCGCTAAAATATTGTCTGAACGGTTAAACCTCGCTTTTAGCCGTGTGCAATTCACGCCCGATTTGCTTCCTTCAGATGTCACGGGCACGCAGATCTATCATCAAGAACAGGCGAAGTTGACGTTCCAAGCTGGACCCATTTTTAGCTCTATGGTGTTGGCTGATGAAATCAATAGAGCACCCGCCAAGGTTCAGGCCGCACTTTTAGAAGCGATGGCTGAAGGTACTGTGACGGTTGCCGGTGAAACGATGTCGCTACCAGAGCCGTTTTTAGTCATCGCAACGCAGAATCCAATTGAACAGGAAGGTACCTATCCGCTACCAGAAGCGCAGATGGATCGTTTCATGATGAAGGTAAATGTTGATTATCCAGATCGAGAATCTGAAATGTTAATCATTGACTTGGTTCGCCAAGAAGAACTTGGAACCATCAATGGCGAAGAGAAAGAAACGACAGACCCAGAAAGTGATACGGATGCGCGAGAACAATATGAATATGAACCGCTACACGCGGCATTTAAAGGCTGTGCTCAGCATATCGCTGATGGGAAGGAAGCAGTAAAACGAATCCATACCTCGCAACCCATCAAGCAATACATTGTTGATCTTGTTATGGCAACTCGCTTCCCCCATTTGTACCCGGATTCAAATTTAGAACAGTGGATTGATGTTGGCGTCAGTCCTCGCGCATCGATCGCTTTGGACAAATGTAGCCGCGCTCATGCATGGCTCGGAGGGCGTGATTATGTGACTCCTGATGATGTGAGAACGGTCGTGGTTTCGGTATTAGGTCACCGTATTACTCCAAGCTTCGATGCCTTATCGAATTCGGTGAGTGCCGAGCAAATCGTTGATGAGCTGTTGCTCAATGTGCCTCTTTCTTAGGAAGTGTTGGTTATGAATCCCTTCGATGACGCAAGAGTCGTTAGCTCGTTTGAATCTCTGATGGCGATGAAATTGAAATCGACAGGTTTCTCTTTGCCGCCAATGACTAAAAGTCGTTCTCGACAAGCGGGTAACCATTTATCTCGTTACCGTGGTCGAGGGCTTAACTTTGAAGAGTTTCGTCATTATCAAATGGGAGACGACATTCGCAGCATCGACTGGAATGTGACACAACGAATGCGCGAGCCCTATGTTCGAGTTCAAAGTGAAGAGAAAGACCTTCCTGTGATCTTGCTTATCGATCAGCGCAGTAGCATGTTTTTTTCTTCGGTCGACACAATGAAATCGGTAGTGGCAGCTCAGGTCGCTGCTTGCTGCGCTTGGAAAGTTTCAAAAGACGGAGACCGTATAGGCGCGTTGATCTTCTCAGACGATCAGCAGCACTGGTATAAACCGCAGCGTCACCCGGCTCATGTTTCTCGAATTATCCAGTCTTTGGCATCGGCGAATCAAGCTCTGTCTCATCCAAATGAAAAGGGAAAAAGCCTTGTACGCTCGGGGTTATCGGATGCTCTGACAAAGCTGATTAAGCAAAAGCTGAAAGGCTGTTTGATTGTGATGATAAGTGATTTTAATGACGTGACAGAACATGATGTTCAGCAGATAAAATGGCTTAAGCAGCATAATGATTTGATGGGCGTTGCGGTGAATGATGCTATGGAATTTGAGCTTCAATTCTCTCAGCCAATCCATATCAGTGACGGTGAGTGGCAGCTCTTGGCTGATACTTCGTTAAACCAGAAACTTCATCGATACAACCAAATGACACAACAAGGATATCAAGACTTACATCAGCTGATGAGCGCTGGTGGCATTGATGTTGTTAGGTTAGACACCTCAGGTCAGCACATTGCTGATTTTGTCAAAAAAATGAGTGGGGGCTACCGTGTCAGATAATCGAGTGTTACTCAAAGGTTTCATCGATCCTGTGGCGGATATTGACGTCAGTTGGGTTCCATCGACGGTTGGTTGGAAAGTCGTCTTTGTTTTGATCTTGGTGTGGGGGGCTTGGAAGTCGTTCCGCCTTTTTTATTCCTACAAAGCGAACAAATATCGTCGCGTAGCGGTAAAAGCAATCAGTAGAAGTAAACAAGACGCCATTGATAAACAAGAAACCGGTGATAAACAAGACTTACAACAAGAACTACGCAGAATCAACAGCGTGCTGAAACAGGTGGCTTGTTGCTCCTATCCGAAGAGCAAGGTTGCGATGCTCAGTGGTGATGAATGGAGCGAGTTTCTCACTGTTTCTTCTCCGACTCCCATTTTTAATCACGCACTATTAAGCCAGTGGCAAAATGATATTTACAAGGCCTCATCGGATTATGACTGGACTGATAGAGAATTAAGCGAGATACGAACAAGTTCTGTTGTCTGGATAAAAATTCATACGAGGGTTTCAAATGATTGAATTTGAATATCTTTGGGTCTTCTTGTTACTGCCATTGCCGATTTTGGTTTACCTTTTTACCCCAAGTCATCAAGTTCCACAAGTTGCACTCAAAGTGCCTTTTTTTGATGCACTGATATCAAGCTTAGGGCTGAGTGCAGATAAAGGTTCGAATCAACTAAAAGCGGGTATTTGGCAACGTTCTTCTGTGCTTCTCGGATGGTTATTGGTGGTCTCTGCCGCAGCAAAACCCGTTTGGTTAGGCCCAGAGGAGACCCGAGAATTGGCCGGGCGGGATGTGATGATCGTTCTGGATCTATCTGGGTCTATGGCAACGGATGATTTCTCTAATCGCGCGGGTGAGCAAGTGACGCGTTTAGCGGCTTCAAAAACGGTATTGAATACGTTCAGCCAAAAAAGAGAAGGGGATCGGTTAGGTCTCATCGTGTTCGGAGATTCGGCTTTTTTGCAATCACCTTTCACCGTTGATCATTCGGCATGGCTTGCGCTACTTGATGAAACTGAACCCGCGATGGCCGGGCAAAGTACCCATTTGGGCGATGCGATCGGCTTAGGTATCAAAAGCTTTCTGTCAGAGAAGCGACCGGAAGAAAATCGACAACAACCTGATCTCGATAACGTTGAACTGTTTAATCGTAATCATCTGATGATTGTACTCACGGATGGCAATGATACAGACAGTTTAGTACCGCCGATTGATGCCGCGAAAGTGGCCGCTGCACACAACATTAAGATTCACCTCGTTGCGATGGGTAGCCCGAATACTTCGGGTGAGCAAGCGATTGATATGGATGTGATTGATACAGTTGCTAAGTTGACAGGGGGGCGGAGCTTTTTAGCGATGTCGCCTACGGAGCTAGACAAAGTATACGACACGATAAATGAGCTTGAACCAAGTGTATTTGAAAGTTACCGCTACCAACCTAAGCAAAGCCTTCATTATGCGCCCTTGCTCATCGCATTTGTTTATCACCTGTTATTCATGATAGTTCGCACCATCTTGAATCTTTACACCAAGTCATCGGCTGATAATGTGGAACAAATATGATAGGAAACTTCCATTTTTTGCGACCTGAATGGCTATTGCTCATTGTGCCATTGTTCGCTGTATTACTGAACAATTGGCGTCGGGGCCAGAAGCGACATTCATGGGTCACGCACCTACCGAAGCACTTGTCTGATGCGTTGCGAGTGGGTGAGTCGTCTCGGATTAAGCATCTTCCTATTCTGTTGCTGGGTGTCATTGGAATCATCTCGGTTGTGGTAGCCGCAGGGCCAAGTTGGTATCGACAATCGTCGCCTTCTGCTGAAGACACTACGCCTTTAGTCGTTGTGCTGGATGTCTCTGAGTCAATGTTACAAAAGGATGTAGCGCCAAGTCGTCTGTTTAGAGCGAAACAAAAAATAGCGGAGCTTATCGATCTGCAAGGCAAAGGGAAAACGGCTTTGGTCGTTTACTCGGGTACTGCGCACTTAGCGATGCCTTTGACGCAAGATATTGCGGTGTTTAAGCCTCTATTGGAGGCCATTCAACCCGAAGTCATGCCAAGAGAAGGTAAGTTTGCTGAATATACTTTGCCTGTTATCAGTAAACTGATATCTGAAACCGACAATGCGACGGTATTGTTGGTGACCGATGCCGTTAATCAACTGGCTTACCGTGAGTACCAAGGTTATTTCGAGGAGAAAGGTTATCAACTGCTGATTTATGGCATCGGTAATCAAGATGTTCCATCCCCGTTACCGATGGAAGTTGAGAATTTATCGAAGTTAGCCAGCTCTGTGTATGGCGACTTCGTTGCTTTTACTCAAGATGACCAAGATATACAAGACTTAAGTGGGCAGATCACGTCTTTTGCTGAGCTTTCAGCAGACCAAGCTGAGCCTTGGTTTGATGCAGGTTACCCTTTGGTTTGGTTGGTTTTGGTGCCTTATTTACTGTGGTTTAGAAAAGGTTGGTTGGTTCAATGGTGCTTCGTTGCATCGGTATTTTATAGTGCTGTTTACAGTCCGAACTTGTATGCCGCCGAGTTTTCGTTGGCCGATATTTGGCTAACAAAAGATCAGCAGGGTGCTTTGTATTATCAAGACCAAGAATACCAACAAGCGGCACAAGTCTTTGAAAATGAGTATTGGAAAGCAACGGCTTACTATCAAGCTGGAGAATATGAAGTTGCACAACAATTCTACATGCGCAGTGACACCCTACAGAGTCAATTAGGTGCGGCGGCTTCGTTGGCGAATCAAAAAGAGTTTGTTGCGGCAAGGTCATTGTATCGAGAGATCTTGGAGCAATCCCCCGACAATTCAGAAGCACTTCATAACTTAAAGATTGTTGAAGATGTGATTGCTTATATTGATAGTTTTACCAAGGAACAATCGAAGAGCAATGAACGCGAGGTGAGCCGAGAAAATGGTGATAAGCCGAAGCGGTCTGATGGTGTTGAACAACAAGTTGAAAAAGATCAAGTGATTCAAGAGGTCTTATCCGCTGAACAAATTTTGAGTGATCCAGGTGCCAACGAAAAATGGATGAAGCGAGTTCAGAGTGACCTATCGAGTTTTATCTCAACCAAGTTTGCATTGCAGTATCAACAAGGGGTAGCTAACCAAACGGAGTGGAAAGATGCAGTTAAGTAGAAAGATGCAACTAACCAGTTTATTTCAGCTTTTGTGTTTGGTTATTGGCTTAACGAGTCATTCTGCTTTCAGCCAGCCCTCAGCCCCAAGCCAAGAAACGGTTTATAACGAGCAGTTAGCCTCACTCTATGAGCAAGACAATGTGAAACTTAATGCTTGGCTGAGTCATGCCAGTTCGGACATTGCCGTGCATGAGCAGGTTACTCTTAATATCGAAGTGATGACTGATACATGGTTTACCAAAGGTACCAAGGTACACCGCGTCGAAGTGGATAATGCAGTCGTGTTGCCGATTAGCTCGTTTGCCGTCAATTCTACAGTGCGTATTGATGGGAAGGTTTACTCCAGCCAGCTTTGGGAGATCGTGCTTTACCCTTTACAGAGTGGAGAGTATCAAATCCCTCCTGTTGCGCTTGAGATTGGCGTAAAGCTGGGCAGCAACAGCGTTGAAGGACTGGTGATGACAAAGGCCTTGTCTTTCAATGCTCATAAGCCTTCTACCAATATGACGTCTGATCAGAAATGGTTAACAGGTACTGAAGCTAGGCTAAAAGAAAAGTGGACGCTTGTCTCTCAAAATGAAAGTTCACAGGGTTTGGAGGAACAGCTCAGTGTAGGCGACGCGATCACTCGTGAAATTACGTTATCTGCACATGACACCATCAGTGCACTTTTGCCGGAAATCACAACACTTCCTGATACCTTAACGAGTCAATTTTTGGTATACCCTGAGTCAACTCAGTTTCGAGATGATGAGCAAAGGGGGGTACGTCAGGCTCAAAGAATAGAGAAAGTGACTTATATAGTGAACAAAGCGGGGCGAGTTACGCTTCCTGCTGTTAGAGTGTTTTGGTGGGATTCAACGTCGCAACAACAAAAGACTCTTGTTTTACAAGAGAGAAGTTGGGAAGTATCGCATACATTTTCTTCTTTTGTTGAGCTGTACAAGGGGTTGCTAGTCTCGATAGTTGTCTTCATCACAGCACTGGCTTTGGTTGTAATCATCTTGTATCGATATGTGCAAACTCATCGAAACAACAGGTGGGTGACATTAACCCAGGCGATATACCAGAGAGATATGCTGTTATATGAACAGGCGGTTTACCTAATATTGCTTAAGCACTTTCAATCCAAAGTATTAGCGCAAGATGGAAAAACGTTTGATGAATTGAATGTGATTTGGCGAAGATATCAACAAAACACGGCACTTCATCCATTGACCGAAGAGAAACACCCCCGCATATTTTTGATTAAAGTGTTAATAAAACTGCTCATGTCTGTTCAACCAAACCCTACGAAGTATTAGGGCGTGGATAAACGCGCCTACAGTAGCGCGATGCTACATAAGCTTAAATACAGGCGTATACGGAATACGTGAATTAACGAAGGTAAGTGAGCGATATCAGCAAAATCATTAGGTTACTTTTGTATGTCAGCATAAAAATTATCTAATATGTCTATTTGAATAGACTATATTTTAAAAGGTATCTGTCACATCTCGTGTTGGATTTTGAGAAAGGAGCGTATTACTGTTGTTAGACCCAACCATTGGTAATCAAATAGAGTGGCCATGTGATTTGCCACAAGAACTCATCGATAGCTTACTTGATATTGCCGTTTTTAAAGCGGGTATTCATCACCTCGAAATAACAAAAAAGTTTCAAAACTTACCTGGCGTTTTTTATATTTTAAGCGGTTCCGCAGGTATCTGTTTTTCTGCCGAAAATATGAAAAGCATATCTGGTGGTGTGATTGGAAGGGGAGATTGGATAGGCGCTTTGTCTATTCATGCAGACTATAACCTCTTTGCTGTAGCTGAGGAGATCGAACCTATCACTATGGTACTTTTTCCCGCAGAGAAGGTGTTAGAGTTGGCGGAAGAGCAATACGCAGTATTCAAGTGGTTGCTACATAGTGGTACCAAAGCTCAATCAATTTGGATGCAAGCGTACTTATCTTCGATTCATGAAAAAGAACAGAAAACCATTTACGTTTTGTTGGAACTTGCTGCACGGCAGAACAATATTGCAGGTGCAACCGTGAGTATCAATATCTCACAAACTCAATTGAGTTCGATTACAGGGATCTCGAGATCCAGATTGAATGAGGTGCTTAAAGGGATAGAGCAGCAGGGTTTGGTCGAGATACAAAGAGGGAAGGTTTTTATCACCGATGTAGAGGGTTTGTATGAGCGAATCTCACCAATGAATTTGATGATGCGCGACCCCGTTGCTGAGATCTCTAACAACATGATCTAACCTTTGGATGATAACGTTTTCAGTCACAAATAAATATCGCCAAAAAAATTATGCCCAGTGTTCTTTTTGGAACATACATCGCCAGAGAAGATCTATAACATTCATTCTATATTTATAAATTAGATTAAAACGGAATAGAATTGTTATGAAAATGGCTGTATTGGAATACAAAGTTTTGGGCCTTGGTGACTGGATTAAAACAAGGGTTTCAAGCCGTTGTGCATATTTACTGGCTGAAGAGTATACAGCGTTGGGATGGCCAACAAAAGTGGATGGCAAAGTGTTATCGACTGAGTCTGCTTAGCCTGTGTAATCCAAAATTATCTAGATGAAAACAAAAAGAAGCTGGCAATGTGCCAGCTTCTTGTGTTTTTAAAATAAGAAAACAGAGTTACTTGTTCACGTATTCTTTGAATTTCTGCTTGGTTTCAGCATCGGCTTTTTCATACCAGAAATACAACATTTCTTCAGCTGTATTCGCTGCATTACCATCAATTTTTGCTGGTAGTGTCACTGGTTGAGCAACGGCAGCGGTTGCGCCCACAGCCGTTCCTGTAGTTAAAGCTGCGATACCACCCGTACGGTTGTACTCTTTCGCTTCTTGAGGGTATTTACGGCCAATCTGCATACCATCTTTGGTCAGTTTGTCTTGTTTAACACTGATTGCATTTTGGTTCTCATCAACTAATTTCCAATCTAGGTTCTGAAAGCCTTTTTTCGCTTCGTTGACGTTACGGAACTTAGGCATGTCGAACGTCAATGTCGTGTCTGTTGCGTCAAAAGTAGCAATAATTGCGTGACTATCGACAAACTCGCGGTCGTTGCCTTGGCTAAAAGCAAGCTGATATTGGAAAACGATTTGGTTTACACCGTCTGGGACGGTTATCGTTTTGCTTGAAGAGAAAAAACCACCTTCAAGATCAGGTTTAGCCTCATTAACCGCTAAGACTTCTACTAGAGCATCAGCGCTAGAAGGAACTTCAATTTTTACGTCAGCTAACACTTGTGGTGCTGAGATAATTGTGGAAAGCAGGGCAATGGATTGTAATTTTTTCATAGTCATACAGTTGTTTAGGTGAGTCATTCTACACTCGCATGCATAAAGAAGTATTTCAAGTTACCTTGTCTCGATTTGGTAAAATTCACCGAAACTTAACCTAAGCCTAGGGCGTGTTGATCTTTCGAGCTGATTTTTGCAGCGAGTTGCTGGGTATTTATACAAGGCAGAGGCTTTGATGTGTAGCTAGCCTACATGAGAAGCCGATAACGTAGTAGAAATGACCAGCAAACACTGCCCGAAGGGTTCGGCTAAAAGCGTTTTACTCTTTGTTGAGGGAGATTTGCTTAGAATGACTAGGCTGCTTCTCCCTCGCCGCGATTAAAACGCTTTTATCTCGAACAAAATTTAACCGCGAAAGGTCAACACGCCCTAGTTCTTGAACGTGTTGATTGTATGGTTTTCACTCGGATGAGGGCGTGGACGAGGATTATCTTCTGTTGCCGCATTATTATCGCCACCCTCTGATACTTGAGGCGCTTTTAAAGATACGTATATAGGAACGATTGCTGAAATCCAAATGGCATAGATGGTAATCACGCGGTTAAAGGCGACGAACCAGGTCTCGCTGCCGGTTGCGGATAGGTAGTAACCGATTAGGGTAAGCAAGGTGCAGATGATAGCCCACATGACAGCCGACGTTGGTTCTTTTGTTGTTCCTGCGAGTAATACAATCGTAACGTAGGGAACGGCCATGGCTATGCCCAAAGGCACATGATAGTCGACCACAAAAATAATGGTTGCACCAAGTGCCAAGAACAAGTGTGGGCCGGTGCTAGGTAAGTTTAAATTCCATATCATGTGACACCTTCCTTTACCCCATTTTTCGCTGCTGGTGGAGTTTGTGTATTAATCGAGTAGCTTGGTGACTATTGACCATCAATCGATTAATAAGTTGTTGAAGCAATTCAGCCTCGGGCATGATGTGCTGCTCTGTGGTTTGCGCTGCAGAGATCGCAAGCTCAAGTACCTCATACATCTCGTGTTTAGATGCAATGGCGATAACGGCTTTTAAAGTCTTCGATAGATCATCGGGTTTATCATCCGAGAAGAGGGCTATTAGTTCATCAATTTCATTTTCTAATTCATTAACTAAGTTGTTTAAACACTTGAGCTTTTCATTACCTTCTAGCTTATCGCCTTCTAGCTTATTGTCTTCTAATAACGGACTACGAGATATTTCTTCTTCTGTAAGAGGCAGTTTGTTCTTAGGTGGACGAATCAGCATGGTGACATTGCTATTATTCGTGTCGGTTAATTGACGAGAATGAACAGATTGGTGTCGGTTAACCTCAAATTGATCATGAAACTCATTAATGGCGTTTTGTAAGCTGTTTTTCTGCAATGGCTTGGTGAGTACAAAGTCTGCCCCTGATACGATAAATTCATCGTGTGCTTCTTTGAATACATCGGCAGTACACGCAAAAATAACGGTAGTCAGCTTGAGTTCATTACGAATTTTTTTAATCGCTTCGATACCGCTCATGTTGGGCATATGATTGTCCATTATGATCAGGTCATAACGGTTTGACGCTAACTTATCCAAGGCCTGTAAACCATCGTAGGCGTTCTCAACCGTTAAGTTTATCGACTCACAGAACTTCCTAATCACCATCGCGTTGATTTTGTTGTCTTCAACTAACAATACTGAGAAATCATCGAAAGTGTCATTGGTTTTGGTTGGCGCTTGCTCGACCACTTGTTTTTCAAGCTCGTGCATTTCTAGAGGCAAAGAGATACTAAATTGAGTACCCAAACCAAGCTGACTGGACACCTTAATAGTTCCTCCCATCAGTTCGACTAATTGCTTAACAATAGACAGCCCCAATCCTGTGCCACCAAACTTGCGGGTTGTCGAGAGCTCAGCTTGTTCAAAGGCAGTGAATATATGATCGACTTTGTCTTCTGCAATGCCAATACCGGTGTCCGACACCAAGATCTTCACGCTTGGCGGTGTTGTGGGAGCAATCAAAAATTCCACTTCGACTTTGCCTGATTCGGTAAATTTGACCGCATTTCCTGCCAAGTTAAATAAGATTTGACGTGTACGCGCAGGATCTCCAATCAGCTGAATATTGGTTGGAATGTTGTCTTTAATGGTAAAAGCGAGGCCTTTGTCTGATGCGAGAGGCGTTAGCGTTTTATCAAGGTGTGTCACCACGTCGGTGACCGAAAATGGACTGTACTCGAGCTCCATTTTGCCTTGTTCGACCTTAGAAAAATCAAGAATGTCATTCAATATGGTGACTAGATGCTGTCCTGAATCAATAATGATTTGTGCTTGTTTGCGCGTGTCTGCACTTTGTGAGTCTTCTTTTATGATTTGGGCGATACCTAGCACGCCATTCATAGGAGTTCGTAATTCGTGGCTCATAGTTGCGAGGAACAATGACTTAGCTTCGCTGGCTTTTTCAGCTTTGTCTGCAGCTTCTTGATAAGAGAGGTTGTTTCTCTTGAGCTCGAAGACTCTGAAGATAAACATGGCGAACGAGAACACTAAAGTCAGCAACGCCAAAACGATAATAAGCTTAACGATGACACCTTTAAGTTGGTCTTGGAGATCAGTAAATTGATGTTCAATATGTTCTATGTACTCCATGCTATGTGCCGAAAGTACTTGAGATAGAAGCTGGCTTTGTTGTTGATTGAGCTCGGTAAACGTTTTGTAAAGGCTGGCCAACTCAGAGTTGACTTCAGAGTGTTGAATTTCGGTTCCCCCAACCAAGACACTGGCAAGCAGCTCGCTTTGTATATCAATGTTTGCGTTGTTTACCTCAGTACTAGTTGAACGACTGCCTGTGAGTTGTAGAGTTAGAGATTGCAAAATAAACTGGCGAGCCACACTTAACCCTACGAGGTTATCTAATGTGTCGACATTCGACATTGAAGCATCGTAAAAGCGCTCCAGTAATTGCGTTGTCGGTAAGTGACTAAAGAACGCAGAGTGGATATTTTTGCCTTGATAACTTTCTCTGAGCTGTTGTAACTCTCTTTCTAAAGCAACCAAATCTGCAGACATTTGATAAGGGTTGGAAATACCGGCAAGCACCGCATTGGTGATGTGATCACGCATTTCTAGAACTTCATGGCCTAACTCTCGAATGGGTTCCCCATATTTGGTGACCTTTTCATGCTCGGAGTAGGTCAACATGATAAAGCTAACTAGGCCGATGAACAGCGAGATAAACAGTAAAAATATGAGTCTGATCTTATTCATTTTCAAACTCCACTAACATTTGAGGGCGGTGACCGGTGAGAGTTTCGAGGAAGACTTTGATATCGTTAATGGTCTGTTTTTCAAACGTTTTACCGAGTTGGCTTTCCCCCATGATTTTGATCGCTTCTTCGAGAGTGGCGGTTTGACCATCATGAAAATAGGGTGCGGTGATTGCCACGTTTCTTAGGCTAGCAACGCGAAACAAGTGCTTGTCTTGTGGCTGAGCGGTAAACATGAAGCGACCTTGATCTTCACTGCGTTCAGAGCCTGTTTTCGATAACCCAAAATAACCAAATCGCATGACCATGCCTCCGCCAATATTGGTACCTTGGTGGCAACGAATGCAGCCTTCATCTTGGAAGGTTTTCCAGCCTCGTTCGGCCGTTTCAGAAAGAGCCTTACTGTCCCCCTGTAAATAACGGTCGAAAGGGGCGTTTGGTGTCGTTAAACCTTGCATAAATTCAATCAGCGCAGCCTTAATGGAAGCTTCGTCAATAGCTATTGATTGCTCTTTAAATAAGCTGATGTATGTATCCGATTGAGAGACGTAATCAGTAATATGCTGCCAGTTTGAATCCATTTCATCGACGTTGTGCACTGGGCCATCAATTTGATCACCGAGGTTATTTACCCGGCCATCCCAGAAAAACCGATAGTTAAAGACGGCATTAAAAACGGTGAGTGAATTTCTCATCCCCGCACCGTTTACGCCAATAGACACCGGAATCACCTCAGCGCCATTCGTTTGTAAGCTGTGACAGCTTTCGCAACTGACGCTTCGATTAGAGGATAGATTAGGATCTTTAAACAGTACCCAGCCGATTTTAGCAAGCTCATGATTTATCTCGGGAGAGTCTGGAATCGGAAAGATTAACTGATCTGAAAGTGCCGTCGGTTGAGTGTCTTGTGCATT
This sequence comes from Vibrio sp. 10N.261.45.E2, assembly GCF_002875705.1. GTDB lineage: Bacteria > Pseudomonadota > Gammaproteobacteria > Enterobacterales > Vibrionaceae > Vibrio. The sequence goes on along the minus strand of NZ_MCZZ01000135.1, from coordinate 14,335 downwards.
TGTGTTTGAGTTGTGGGCTATTGAGTGAGAATCACCGTGGTCGCTTTCATGAGAGTGCTGTTTTGGGTGTTCAGATGAAGCGTGCATCTTTAAAGAGACGGCATCATAAACCAATAGGCTTATTGAAACGCAAATGACAGTTATACTTATTACTGCTAAATATGGCGTTTTCATAGCATTAGTTCCGTCTAAATAGATAATTTTGGCAAGTCAGAATCCCTCTGAAACCACCTTCATTTCACGTTTCAGTGATAGGTGTTATTTATAAACCTAGTTGCGCATGGTTGATGTTGCAAGACAAGTGGTAGGAAATTAAATTGCTTAGGCGGTTATCGCACGGGGACTGAAGAGCAGATCTGAATTAGAATTGAATGAAGTTAAACCAAGAGAAATCGAATTAAATGAAAAAAGCCGCAGTCACTCTAGTGAGTTACTGCGGCTTTGGTATTGGCTTATGTATTAACTATAAACCTCAGTTCAATACATGGTCTAGAGCGGTTTATTTAGCTTGCGCTGCTGCCGCTTCTAGCTGCTTAAGTTTACCTTGAAGCATGTAAGCATTTTGGTTGAAGTTACCTGGGTTCAATACTTGGCTTTGCTGCATTGGGTAATCAGGTAGCGTGTTCATGAACTCTTGTACTTGGCCGCCAACTGGTACGAATAACCACATGTTGTCTGCCATCCAACGTAGGTACATGCCAGATTCGTGTGGTGCTTTTTCGAATGGGTCTGCACGTAGGTGAACAACTTGAGGCCAGTTTGGTTGGAAACGCACAGCATCAACAATGTTACCGTCCATTACAGCGAATGAGATCTTGAAGTCATTCCAACGTACAGCGTTTAGCTCAGCGTTCGCAGAGAAGTAAAGCAGGCTATCACGAGGGCCTTTCTCTTCTTTACCTTGGAAGTAAGGTAGGAAGTTGTAACCATCTAGGTGTACACGCCAGTTTTTACCGTTGTAAGTTGCACCTTTATCAGACGCTAGCTTCTCAACCACTTTGTCATCACCAGCCGCAGCTAGTAGAGTAGGGATCCAGTCTTGGTGACCCATGATATCGTTGATCTTAGTTCCCGGTTTGATAGTACCAGGCCAGCGAACTAGCTGAGGAACACGCATACCGCCTTCGTAAGTAGTACCTTTCTCACCGTGGAAGTAAGTTGCACCACCATCAGGCCAAGATACTGTCTCTGCACCGTTATCTGTTGAATAGATTACGATAGTGTTGTCTGCAATTTTAAGCTCATCAAGCTTGTCTAGAAGCACACCAACTTGGTCATCGTGCTCTAACATGCCGTCTGCGTAGATGCTGATACCAGATTTACCTTGGTATTTTTCTTGTAGACGAGTCCACACGTGCATACGTGTAGTGTTGTGCCAGATGAAGAATGGTTTATCCGCTTTCACCGCTTTTTCCATGAATGCTAGAGATTCTTCAAGGAACTCTTCATCCGCGTGCTCCATACGCTTACGCGTCATAGGGCCTGTATCTTCAATCTTACCGTCAGAAGTCGACTTGATTACACCACGAGGACCAAAGTTCTTACGAAACTCAGGATCTTTAGGGTAGTAGTATGTTTCTGGCTCTTCTTCTGCGTTTAGGTGGTATAGGTTACCGAAGAACTGGTCAAAACCGTGGTTCGTTGGAAGGTGTTTGTCTTGGTCACCCATGTGGTTCTTACCGAACTGAGCTGTCATGTAGCCTTGTTCTTTAAGAAGGTCTGCGATAGTTGGAGCCCAATCTGGGATACCGTGGTCAGAACCTGGCATGCCGATAGTCAGTAGACCTGTACGGAAAGGTTCTTGACCTGTTAGGAATGCAGCACGACCAGCAGTACACGATTGTTGACCGTAGTGGTCAGTAAATAGTGCGCCTTCGTTAGCAATACGGTCGATGTTAGGCGTTTCGTAACCCATCATACCGTTGTTGTATGCACTGATGTTGAATACACCAATGTCATCACCCCAGATAGCAAGAATGTTTGGTTTTTCTGCTGCTGTTGCTGCTGAAGAAGCTGCTAATAAGCCAACACCTAATGCTAGTTTATTAATTTTAGTACCCATAAGGACTCCGATTTACTTTTAAGATTAATGCGTTAGAACAACACATCGATGAACAAATGTTATTCCCAAAATTCCGCTTCGTCCTTTTATAGTGCTTATAACCAATCGTTATGATGATCAGTTAACCCATTGATTAATATCATTTCCAACGGGTTCGTTGAATATATCCTTAGTTTGTATGTGTGATCCTTATCATGTTTGTTGTCGTAAACCTTATCGATGATTTCTGTGTCCATATCTCAATAAAAATGACAAAAAGATTAATAGTTTAGGGAATCTCGCGCATGCTCAAAAAATGAACTATACGTTGTAGGGCAGGATGCAAATAACTTACGAAGAGGTTTCTATGACAGCGAAATATGGCGTCAAACGTCGATTAGCGATTTTGGGCACAGCGATGATGGCGGCTTCCACCACCACATTCGCAGCAGAAAAACCGAATATTCTCGTCATTTGGGGTGACGACATTGGTCAATCTAATGTCAGTGCGTACACCTTTGGCTTAATGGGGTATCAAACTCCAAACATTGATAGCATCGCCAAAGAAGGCATGATGTTTACTGATTATTACGCAGAGCAATCTTGTACCGCAGGTCGCTCTACTTTCATTACAGGCCAAAGTGTACTGAGAACAGGCTTGAGTAAAGTGGGCTTGCCGGGCGCAGACATCGGCTTGCAGGCAGAAGATGCGACAATTGCAGAACTATTGAAGCCTATGGGTTACATGACTGGCCAATTTGGTAAAAACCACCTTGGTGATAAAGATGAATTCCTTCCTACAGCACACGGGTTTGACGAATTTTTTGGCAACCTTTACCACCTAAATGCTGAAGAAGAACCAGAAAATGAAGATTACCCAACTGACCCAGAGTTCCGTAAGAAATTCGGCCCACGTGGTGTAATTAAGTCATTTGCTGATGGCAAGATTGAAGATACCGGTCCACTAACGCGCAAGCGTATGGAAACGGTCGATGAAGAAACGCTAGATGCGGCACTCGATTTTATGGACCGCGCAGTGAAAGCGGACAAACCATTCTTCGTTTGGTGGAACGCAACACGCATGCACTTTAGAACACACGTGAAAGCCGACAGTAAAGGTGTGACTGGCGTCGGTAACTACGCTGACGGCATGGTAGAACATGATAGACACGTGGGTCAGTTACTAAAACAAGTCGACGAGTTGGGTATCAAAGACAACACCATCGTTTTCTACTCAACGGATAACGGCCCACACATGAACTCTTGGCCTGATGCAGGTACAACTCCGTTCCGCGGTGAGAAGAACACCAACTGGGAAGGCGCATACCGTGTACCAGCAATGGTTCGTTGGCCTGGTAAGATTGAACCGGGCAGTATCTCTAATGAAATCATGCACCATATGGACTGGATGCCAACCTTCGTTGCGGCTGCTGGTGATGACCAAATCAAAGAGAAATTGCTGAAAGGTCATACAGCGGGTGATAAAACGTTTAAGGTTCACCTAGATGGTTACAACTTCCTTCCTTACCTAACCGGTGAAGAAGAAAAAGGTCGTCGTCATGAGGTCTTCTACTTTACCGATGATGGTGATTTAGCGGCGCTTCGTTATAACCAATGGAAAGCGGTGTTCATGGAGCAACGTGCAACGGGTACCATGCAGATTTGGTCAGAACCGTTCGTGACGTTACGTCTTCCTAAGCTGTTTAACCTACGTATGGATCCATACGAAAACGCAGACATTACATCGAACACCTACTACGACTGGTTGTTAGACCATGCTTATATGTTCGTTCCTGCTCAGGCGTATGTTGGCAAATTCTTAGAAACGTTTGCTGAATACCCACCACGTCAAAAAGCAGCCAGCTTTAGCTTGGATCAGGTTATGGAGAAGCTTCAAGAGAACCATAATAAGTAAGCTCTGGCTCGATGAAATAATAGCTTAATGAAACTGACAACTAGAAAGAGCTCTTCGGAGCTCTTTTTTTATGCGCATACCGATGAGTAGATCCCGGTCGTGAATATGAGTCACAACTATCGAGCTAACTGCCACTAAATAATTGTAAATCCGTTGTTTTTACGTCTACCTTATTAAGCATAAGGATGTATAAAAACAAGGAATGTTATGTCTGCATGGTTGTGCTCGCTAGTGAACGGATTGAAACACCAGAGAGTCGCAGTATTATCCGTAATCTTGTCTCCACTTATTCTGTTACTTCTCAGTTTCAATGTGTACGCAAATTCCAAACCCACGTATGTCGGCTCGGAAGCATGCGTTGATTGTCATAGCGAAGAAGTCAAAGCGTGGCAGGGCTCTCATCATGATATGGCGATGAAGCACGCGACAGATGAATCCGTACTAGGCGATTTCAACGATCAAACGGTCACCCATAACGGGAAACCCAACCGATTTTTTCGCAACGGTAAAGAGTTCTGGGTCAATATCGAAGGGCCAGACGGACAGTTTAAAGATTACAAAATTAGCTATACCTTTGCTTTCGAGCCACTGCAACAATACATGGTTGAGTTTGAAGACGGCCGTGTACAGTTGATTCCTTTCGCTTGGGACTCTCGCACTGAAGGTGAAGGCGGTCAACGCTGGTTTCACCTCTATCCGGATACCACCAACACCGATGAGTTTTACTGGACTAACAGTGGGCAGAATTGGAACTTCATGTGTGCCGATTGCCATTCGACAAATTTAGAAAAGAATTACGACAGTGCCAGCAACACCTATAACACTACTTGGTCTGAGATTAATGTTGGTTGTGAGGCGTGTCATGGCCCTGCAAGCGAGCATGTTAAGCAAGCTCAGTTAGCCGAAGCTCAATTTACCAAAGATCAGCCAGCAAAAGCCAACGGCGGAAAGGGTGCTCAAGTCTCGGCGCATTATGGGTTTGATCGCGACTTGTCGAAGTCGGTGAAAGAGTGGATCTACCAAGAGGGTAACTCAACCCTGCAACCCAAAGACATCATTCATACCAATCAAGTTCAAACCTGTGGTCAATGCCACAGCCGACGTACTCAGTTAAATGAAACGGGAGACCACGTTAACGGATCATTCTTTGATAAGTATCGCCTGAGCTTAATTACTCCTGAGCTTTATCATAATGATGGTCAAATCTACGATGAAGATTACGTTTATGGATCCTTTTTGCAATCAGTGATGGCAGAGAAAGGCGTCACTTGTACTAACTGCCATGATCCCCATACTGCAGAACTGAAAATTGCCGAAGAAGCTGTGTGTAGTCAATGTCACATTGCTTCTGAATACACGCCTGAAAAGCACACCTTCCATGAAGCGAATACCGAAGCTTCACAGTGTACGACTTGTCACATGCCAGAGACAACTTACATGGAGGTTGACCCAAGGCGTGACCACAGCTGGCATATCCCACGCCCTGATATTAGCCAACACATTAAAACACCGAACGTGTGTACGAGCTGTCATGAAGATCAAACTGATCAATGGGCCGATAAGCAAATTGGTGAGTGGTTCCCTGACTCTAAGTATCGCAACCAGCAGCACTTTGCCATTGCCTTTTATGCAGATTCAATAGGGCACAGAGGTGCAGAAGATGCTTTGGCGTATTCAGCTCAGGATTCAAGCTTAAGTAATATCATTCGCGCATCGAGCTTAGAACGTTTGGGTGGTAATACGGGGAAGAACACGCTCATCTCATTAGCAAGAGCGGTGAAACACGATGACGAAATGATCCGCTTGGGTGTGGTGCAAGGCTCTTCCGGTTTCCCATTTACTGATCGTTGGCAGATTCTAGAGCCACTACTGAAAGATCCTGTATTGTCGATTCGCTCCGAAACTGCAGGTGCATTGGTGCGCTATTGGGGGGAAATGAATCCTCTGCAGAAAGACCAAATCAAGCCAGCATTGGAAGAGTACATAGAGATACAACAGTTCAATGCCGACAGAGGGTTTGGTCGCACTAACCTAGGTAACGTTTACCGAGATTTAGGCCAATATCAAAAAGCGATAGATTTCTATTTGGGGGCTATCGAAATCGAACCTTATTTTGAAAACAGTTACGCCAACTTGGCGGATTTGTATCGAGCGCAAGGTAACGAATCAAAAGCGCTGTCGACATTGAAGCAAGGTATTGAAGCTCAGCCGAAATCAAGTGTATTGCCTTACAGCGCAGGGTTAGCTCTGCTTCGTGTGAAAGATTACGAACAAGCGACCGAGTACCTTAAACAAGCGGCGGAAACTGCACAAACCGACCCTCAATATTGGTATGTGTATGGGTTGGCTTTGGAGAAGTCTGATGTGCTTGCTGCAAGTAAATCATTGAACAAGGCTTACCAATTTAGTCGCAGCCCACAGCATCTGTATGCCCAATGTGAAGTGTTAGCGCGAAACAGTCATAAACCGGGTGTACCAAAGGCGTTTGAGCAATGTATTTCATCATTGAGCAAAGTAGCACCTCCGGAGGCAATTCAGCAGTTGAAAGCAAAAGTACTTAGCAAGTAGAAAGCACTTATCGAGCAACAAGTTAGGCTGAAATAGAGCGCCATGATCAACGTGGCGATACGCTTATAAATTTATGGTGCTTATAACTAATAGTTATGGGGTTTGTGAGTAGGATGTACGCAGCCAGATTGAATTAAGGGAAGACCTATGAACCATGCGCAACAAGCAATAAACCAACTGATTGAACAAACAGAGAAAAGTGTTATCGGTCAGAGCCACGTCGTTCGGGCTCTGGTAATAGGGTTATTGACTAATGGCCATGTACTTTTAGAAGGGCTTCCGGGTACGGCGAAAACTCGTTCAGTGAAATCGCTCGCGAACCTACTGAACACTAGCTTTGGTCGAATTCAGTTTACACCAGACTTGTTGCCATCAGATGTAACGGGTACTGAAGTGTATCAAGAGCTGGATGGTAAACCTCAACTGCATTTTCAACCGGGTCCGATTTTCAATAGCATTGTTTTAGCCGATGAAGTGAACCGTGCTCCTGCAAAGGTACAAGCGGCTCTGCTTGAGGCAATGGCGGAAGGGACGATTACGGTGGGTGGTCAAACGCATATTTTGCCTGATCTATTCATGGTACTAGCAACTCAAAACCCAGTTGAGCAAGAAGGTACGTATCCACTTCCTGAAGCACAAATGGACCGTTTCATTATGAAAGTGACGGTCGACTATCCAGAAGATGAAGCTGAACGCGATATCATTCGACTGGTTCGCAGTGAAGAGCTGGGCAGCGAAACCAGTTCAGAATTAGTGACACCGCAACACATTGAGCCTGAGTTGGTCCTTGAAGCGCGCCGCCAGCTTCCAGAAATTGCCGTTTCCGATTTAGTTGAGAACTACATTGTGGCGTTGGTTATGGCGACACGTAAACCCGAACGTTACCCAGAATCAAATCTATCGAAGTGGATAGAGATTGGCTCGAGCCCGCGTGCGTCTATCGCATTGGACAAATGTGCTCGCGCTTATGCATGGCTTCAAGGGCGTGACCATGTCACGTTAGACGATGTTCGTGCCATGCTACCGACCGTATTAGGACATCGATTCTCGTTGTCTTATGACGCATTGGCCGATGGTGTCGACCATCAAAGAGTGGTTGAAGAACTGCTTGATAATGTTGAGATCGGATAATTAGGGGGCGTTATGGCGAAGCCAATACAAGCTCCCAAATCGCAAGGCCTTGATCCTAGGCTTTACTGTGATTATTCAAGACTGGTGCGAATTCAGGCTCAAGCAGAGTCGTTTTCTCTATTGCCTCACCTAAAGGCGGGCAGTGTGCTTTCGGGTAGACACAACTCATTGTTCCGAGGTCGAGGTTTGAATTTTGAGGAGTTACGTCATTACCAACTTGGTGATGATATTCGTAACCTCGATTGGAAAGTGACCATGCGAACAGGTAAACCTCACGTTCGCAGCTATACCGAAGAGAAAGACCGTAATGTGATGATCTGTGTCGATCAACGCAGTTCTATGTTCTTTGCTTCTCAAAATACCATGAAATCTGTTGTCGCGGCCGAAGTTGCCGCATTGTGTGGGTGGCGCGTGCTGAAAGATGGTGACCGTGTCGGCTTTGTTTTAGCCTCACACCAAAAACTGTTCCATACTAAAGCGCAACGTTCTCAATCGGATTTACTGGCTCAGCTCAAGCACCTTACCAAAGCCAATCAGAGTTTAGGTGTTAGTGTGAGTGACAGTGAAGGTGTTGGTTTTAGTCAGTGGATTGAATTGCTTAAGCGCATGAGGCTGAAGCAATCAACCTTAATTTTTATTAGTGACTGGCGAGATTGCCAAGAGCAGCATCTCGACCATCTAAAACAACTGCAACAACACAACGATATCTTAGCCATTATGGTGACGGATCCTTTAGAACAGTCGTTACCTCAAGATCTCGCAAGCGCAAATTGGGTGGTCGGTGATGGTCGCTTTCAACTTAATCTAGATAGCCAATCTAAGGTTAACCTAGCGAGTGAAAGCCTCGCCCAAAAAGCGGCACTTCAGAAACAGTCTCTTGCTCAATTGATGGCGATGAAAAACCTCCCTTATATCGAATTAGACACGTCTGGCAATCACATATCGCAGCTTCAAAAGCTGGTGGGAGGTCGTTAGATGTCTGTTGAACATACGCCTCCAAGTACTTATATCCTTCGCGACCTGCATGATGTCGCGATTCCCGATAGCGTAAGCTGGATGCCGCAAACTATTGGTTGGAAGATCCTCGGTGTCGCTTTGCTGTTGGTTGCTATCTATTTGGCTTATCGCTTGGTGTTAAGATGGTGGAATAACCGTTATCGCCAAGAGGCACTCAAGGCGTTAACCCTTCTGGACGCCAGAGACAAGAACTCAACCGAGCGAACCTTTAAAGTCCTCAAAGTCGTGCTTCGTTACCTAGACAGCAGCAATGCAAAACTGTTTGGAGAAGCTTACGTGAAGCGTTTGAATGCTTATTTACCAATCAAGGGTAAAGCGATTTCAGATCGCCGAGGCTATTTTCCTGACGACATTTCGAACTTATGGATGCAGAGCTTAATAGACCCGAATGTGCGTTTGACCTTTGAACAACGTTTAGACGTAATTCAAACCGCGATGATGTGGTTAAAACTCCACAAACCAGATGTACAGGTGACGCTTGAGGGGCAAGACAATGTTTGATGTTCTATCTGCTAGCTTCGAATTTGCGCACCCTCTGTGGTTTATCGCATTACCTCTGCCGTTTTTAGTCTACTTTGTTGTACCTGCATATCGAACCAAGCAAATGGCTATCAAGGTGCCATTTTTCCGCGAGCTGGTTGACGCGATTGGTGAAGCGCCATCAGAGGGTGCAAGCCAGTTAACACCCAGTTGGTGGCAACGAACGACGCTCATTATTACTTGGGTATTGGTCGTGTGTGCGTTAGCGAAACCAACCATTCTTGGTGAGCCACAGGTTCGCGAACAATTAGGTCGTGATGTGATGGTAGTGGTCGATTTGTCCGGCTCGATGGCGGAGCAAGATTTCACATCTAAGCAAGGCGATAAAATCTCTCGCTTAGATGCGACCAAGGAAGTGTTAGCTGACTTTGCAAAAACCAGAAAAGGCGACCGACTCGGTTTGATCTTGTTTGGTGATGCTGCGTTTGTGCAGACGCCATTTACTGCAGACCAAGATGTATGGCTGGAACTTCTTAATCAAACCGATGTTGCGATGGCTGGACAAAGTACCCACTTAGGCGATGCCATTGGGCTTGCTATCAAGGTGTTTGAACAAAGTGAAAAGCAAAGTGCCGCAGTTAAAGATTCAAGCGTCGACACTAATGAAAAAGAGAAAGTCGTGATCGTATTGACTGATGGTAACGATACAGGAAGCTTTGTTGAGCCTATCGATGCAGCCAAAGTCGCAAAGGCTAAAGGCGTTCGTATCCACGTGATTGCGATGGGAGACCCGCAAACGGTTGGAGAGGTTGCTCTGGATATGGACACCATCAAACGTGTGGCTAAAGAGTCTGGAGGCGAAGCCTTTGAAGCGCTTAACCGCGACGAATTGACCAAAGCTTACGCTCAGATTGGTGAGTTAGAACCTCAATTGTATGAAAGCACCACTTATCGTCCTAAACAGGGTCTGCACCATTACTTGATGGCGATTGTCGTAGTGATGTATTTGACTGCGTTCAGCTTAGCAACGATACGCCGAAAATCGCTTTTAGCCTCTACAACTAAGAAATTGAAAGGAGAGGACGATGCTTGATTCTCTCACAATCCAACAGTTCTTTACCCAATTTCATTTTATCCGACCATTCTGGTTGCTGGCCTTTGTTCCTATGTTTTTCCTACTGTGGGTTCGCTGGAGAGAAGAGACCAAACCTACGTGGAAAGACATTCTACCTGCCCATTTACGTGATGCTTTGACCATTGGTGAAACAGGTTGGCGCAAACAGTTACCGTTGAAGCTGTTAGTTGTGATTGTGACCATCGCCATCCTTATCTGCTCGGGCCCAACATGGCAACGTGAGGCATCGCCTTTTGGTGAAGATAAAGCGTCGATGTTAGTGGTGCTTGATAACAGTGAATCTATGCTTTCCAAAGACTTACCACCAAGTCGCTTGGAACGATCTAAGCAGAAAATTAGAGACTTATTGGGAGCTCGCAAGGGCGGTAACACAGGGTTAGTGGTTTATGCAGGCAGCGCACACGTGGCGATGCCTGTGACTCAAGACAGCAAGGTGTTCGAACCGTTTCTTGCGGCGATTACACCTGACATCATGCCGGTTTCCGGTAAGTCAGCGGAAGAAGCGTTGCCACTCATAAATCAGCAACTGTCTGGTGAATTGGGCTCGTCGGTGTTGCTGGTATCAGATGGTGTGAACCCAAGCACGACACGAGCTTTTGAAACGTTCTTCAACGAAAACCCCTATCAGTTGTTGATTTTGGCTGCCGGTAATAGCGATGTTGTGAGTGATAACCCAGTCGATCTAGATTCATTGCGCAATTTAGCGAATAAGACTGGTGGTCGAGTGATTGAGGTGACCGTTGATGATTCGGACATACAACAACTGAATCAAGCTGTTGAAAGAAACATGCAACTTAACGGTGAATCCTCTATGCCATGGAAAGACATGGGTTATGGCTTGCTGATTCCAATGGCGATCATCATGTTGTTATGGTTCAGAAAAGGGTGGCTGGTACAGTGGTGTGTCGTTGGCCTGATGATTTCGGGGAGCATTTACTCGCCAAGCACTTGGGCGAAAACCGTCAACTTAACCGCTGAGAAACCGGTTGTGGTGGAGTCACTTACCGCTTGGGATAAAACAGCCCAATGGTGGTGGGACTTATGGCTAACGCCTGACCAACAAGGTCAACGCCTGTTGAACCAAAAGGAATACCTTCAAGCGGCGAAACATTTCAGGGATCCGATGCGAAAAGGAGCGGCTTACTACTACGCCAGTGAATTTAAGTTAGCTCATAGCGCATTCTTACAAGTTAAAACTGACCTTGGTTTATACAATGCAGCGAGCGCGTTAGCCCGACAACGTGAATACCTGGCAGCGAGAGATCTTTTGAAATCATTAAGTGAGAAAGAGGACCTGTCAGCAGAGCTGCGAACGGATGTCGATAACAATCTCGCCGTGCTTAGTGGGATTGTTGAAGAGGTAAATCGAACCAGTGAAAGCCAGTCAGGGACAACAGATGGCCCTGAGGAATCTTTGGAGCTTGAAGACGATCAGCCACGAACCGGTGATGGTGCTGAAGAAGAAACAGTCGCTGAATTAATGCTCAAAGAAACGCTTAATGCTAATGAGATTTTGGGTAGCCAAGAGCTTGCTGACAAGTGGTTAAAACGAGTAGAAGCGGATCCTAAGTTCTTCTTGAAGTCGAAATTCCAAATTCAGCTACGAGAACCTGCCCCTTCGATTGAACAGACGCCAGAACAGGTATCAAAACAGGAGCAAACACAATGAGTCGATACGATTTAGCTCTTGAGGTCACTCAGGCAAAGAGAGTCCGATTCACCACCCCTACGTGGTTACTGTCGATGACTCTCATGTTGAGTTGCATTTTTTCTGCCGTTGCTTCTGCTGCCGACATCTTCGATCTCCAAAAAAGCGGTGACGTTGAATTGATCGCTTGGATAGGGGAAAAGCCGAAATCAGGAGAGAAGATTACGCCGGCGAAAGTGAGCGTTAATGAGCAAGTGATCTTGACGATTGAGGTTGCGACGCCACGTTGGCTAACAGGTGGTACTCGAATCGGTAGTATCGAAATCCCTAATGTGATTGCCAAACAGCGTAACCAACTCGCGACTAACTACACGGAACGAGTCGGTGGCACTACATGGTCGCGTCAGCGTTGGGAAGTGACACTTTATCCGATGGCTTCTGGCGAGTTTGTGATTCCTACAGTGCCGGTACGTGTTCAAGTGTCTGCGCCAGATGGTTCGAACGTTGGCGGCACGCTTTACACACAGCCGATTAAGTTTGAAGCCTCGTTGCCGTCAGGTTTACTGGATAATGAAACACCGTGGTTTTCGGCAACAGACGTGGATGTAGATCAGCAATGGCAACGTTCGAATGAAGATTTAAAAGTCGGCGACGCGATTACTCGAACGGTGACGATAAAAGCGAAAGACAGCTTGTCTGTGTTACTTCCAGATGTGTTGAGTAATGAATCCACACAACAGTATCAAGCTTACCCACAGCCTAATCGTTTAGACGATACACAAGAGCGTGGTGATTACCGTTCAAGCCGAGTTGAAGAAACGGTGTATGTCATTCAACAAGGTGGTGAGTTTACGTTGCCGGATTTCTCATTTCAGTGGTGGGACAGCAAAAATCAACGTCTTGAAAACGTGGTGATAAAAGGGGATGTATTTGAGGCTAGACACACAGTCCAATCTTTCATCAAGGCTTACATGCCTGTATTTATTACTGCTGGTTTGGTTCTGATCGTTTGTGTTGTGTTCATTGTTGCTGTTAAACGTTATTACACAAACCGCCCCACACCAAGTTGGCTGGTATTACGTCGCCTACTTAAGCAAAATAATTGGGCTGCACTAAGAACCTTTATCTATCGTCAATTACGAAATGAAACCTCTCAACTTGAATTGGCCAAAGCGAAACTGGATAAAGCGCAACTTGGTAAATTGAATGTCCAAAAGCGTTGGATGGAAGATAGCGAAGCGCTTCAACAAGGACGCGAGGATAAAAATGTATTTACGCGTTTATGGAAAGGCTTACGTCACTTATCCAATAACAATGCAAACCCGAACAAATCTCGTTCAATTGCTGCTCGCTTGAAAATCCCTAAAGCCTTGCCAGACTTAAAAAATAGAACTAAGTAGCAAACTTTAGTTATTCGCATCGAACATCATCGGCAGGTTCTCTACTATGGAGAACCTGCCTCTTTAATATGGAACTGTATGAAAAGTACCGAACTAAATTTAATTCCTATTTTTGTCGCTATCTATGAAGAGCAGAACTTATCTAGAGCTGCTAATCGCATGGATATAAGTCAACCGGCTGTGAGTAAAGCACTTGCAAGGTTGAGAGATATTTACGACGAGCCACTGTTTCACCGCACCACATCAGGCGTAGAGCCAACCACATTCGCGATTGATATCTATCCAGCAATGGCTGCAGCACTTAAGAATTTCACTTCTACTTTATCGGCATCAAGAGATTTCGATCCGAAAACTTCTGGTCGCGTGTTTTCCATTGCCTGTGTGTCACCGGCAAGCTACGAAATGATGCCAAGAGTTATGCAGTTGATTAGCCAAGTCGCACCTGGTATCGCATTGGAAGTTCATCCCCTATTTACTGAAGACTATGAATCAGATTTAAGGCTTCAAAGACACGACGTTATTATTGATATGACGCCAAAAGGAAGAACCATGCTTAAGCATGAGGTGATTTCTAGAGAAGAACTGGTGGTTGTGTGTCGTAAAGATCATCCCGCGATTGAAGATACTATCGATATGGAGCAGTTTCTATCGCTTGAACATGTGGTTGTTTCTCGTTGGCATGCACGTAAAAGCTTATTGAGCTCAGAGCATTATAGTGACCTTGAAAAACGCAAAATAATCTATCGTGCTGCGGGTGTTGTTGAGATGCTGCCTGTGATTGAGGGATCGGATGCTATCGGTATGCTTCCTATTTCATCGGTGCATTGTTTTTCTGAAAAGTACGACGTTAAAACACTGCCTTTACCCTTCGAATTGGAAGACCTCGACATGTGTATGATTTGGCACCCAAGCCGCACTAACGAACCAAGCCACAAGTGGTTGCGAGCTAAGATCAAAGCGGCAGCAAAAGATATCTCAAGTGTTTTGGAACAATAAAGTT
>NZ_MCZZ01000134.1 GCF_002875705.1 Vibrio sp. 10N.261.45.E2 | reverse complement strand
ATTATCTGAAATCGGGCTTATTAGAGTTAATTATATTTAAATTAATTTACATCCTAATAATCAGCCGAAAATTAATGCCATTTCTTATCAAAAACACACTTAAACGGTCGATTTTAAAATGTGATCACAACAGCTTTATTCGCATTTACTTTGTTAATAAATAATTAATTCCATATCCAAAATTAAATATCTAAATAAAAACAATGCATACTTCCAAGCTAAGTACACTCTTATCAATAAAGTTATTCTGCATATAATCTCTCGTAAATTAAATTCTAGGAACTTTCGTCAAAAAAGCGTGCATAAAGTTCCCTAACAGCTAACTATTTAGAGTGCACTAACCATGATTAAAAGTGCATAAAGTTTGTTAAAACCCTTATTTTTAAAGGGCTGCGGGATAAAAAACGATTTGTGATAGATCTCTAAGAATACCTGACTAGCAAGCGTAATATTAATTCCAGACAAGAGATATGAATAAATAATTCATTCTTCTCAACTGAAAATAAATAATTACTCTTAGCGATAAAAGTAATTCAAATATATAAGAGAGAGACGATCATGAGTAAGTTCTATGTAGGTTCTGAAATAGGTCAATTACGCCGCGTTCTAGTTCACCGCCCAAGACGCGCACTGACTCACCTAACACCCTCTAACTGTCACGATTTACTATTTGATGACGTACTGGCTGTTGAGCGTGCAGGTAAAGAGCATGACGCATTTACTCAAACGCTACGTGATCAAGGTGTTGAGGTTCTTCTTCTTACTGACCTACTAGCAGACACGCTAGCCGTGCCAGAAGCGAAAGATTGGCTTTTGAGTCATCAAGTTTCTGATTACCGCTTAGGTAAAACTTTTGCTAACGATGTGCGCTGCTACTTGGGCGACTTACCAAACCTAGAGCTAGCGAAAATCCTAACGGGCGGTCTGTCTTACGCTGAAATGCCAATGAAATCATCTTCAATGATGCAAGGCATGCACGCACCAACTGACTTCATTATCGAACCTCTACCAAACCACCTATTTACTCGCGACACATCTTGCTGGGTATACGGTGGCGTATCCATCAACCCAATGGCAAAACCTGCTCGTCAACGTGAAACCAACCACGTTCGCGCTATTTACCGTTGGCACCCAACATTCGCAGGCCAAGACTTCATTAAATACTTCGGCGATGAAGAAAACATCAGCTACGACAATTCAACCATTGAAGGTGGTGATGTTCTTGTTATCGGTCGTGGCACGGTGCTTATCGGTATGTCTGAGCGTACAACAGCACAAGGTGTTGAGCACTTAGCATCTAGCCTATTCAAACACGGTCAAGCGAAACAAGTTATCGCAATGCAACTACCAAAACACCGCTCTTGCATGCACCTAGACACGGTTATGACACACATGAACGAAGACACGTTCTCTGTTTACCCTGAAGTGGTGAGTAAAGACGTGCAGTGCTGGAACCTTACTGGTGATGAGTCGGGCGCGGTAAAAGTGAAAGAAGAAGGCTACTTCGTAACGGCTATCGAAAAAGCACTCGGCGTAGACAAGCTAAACCTAATCACAACGGGTGGTGACAACTTCCATGCAGAACGTGAACAGTGGAACGATGCAAACAACGTTCTAACAGTTAAACCTGGCGTTGTGATTGGCTACGAAGGCAACACTTACACCAATGAAAAATACGACAAAGCAGGCATCACAGTTCTTCCTATCCCTGGAGATGAACTTGGCCGCGGTCGTGGTGGCGCACGCTGCATGAGCTGCCCAATTGAGCGTGATGGTATCTAATCACTAAGACGAAACGGCCAAGTTGAACGATCTTAAATAACCTCAACTTGGCCAAAATGAGAGAACACAATTATGACTAAGCAAACTGTTGTTGTTGCACTCGGCGGTAATGCCCTACTTCGTCGCGGTGAGCCGTTAGAAGCCGATGTTCAACGCCGTAATATTGAAACAGCTGTTAAGACCATTTCTGAAATTGCGAAAGTGTACAACGTGGTTCTAGTGCACGGTAATGGCCCACAAGTTGGTTTACTTGCTCTGCAAGGTTTGGAATACAAAAAAGTAAATCCATATCCGCTAGATGTGTTGGGCAGTGAGACTCAAGGCATGATCGGCTACATGTTGATGCAAGAGTTCAAAAACTATCTGCCTAATCGCAACATCTCATGCATGTTGACGCAAATGACCGTTGATCCAAACGATCCTGCATTCGCCGATCCAACTAAGCCGATTGGCCCGATCTACGAAGAAGCAGAAGCTCGTGAACTGGCAGAGAAATTCCACTGGATCGTCAAACCAGACGGCCAACACTTCCGTCGCGTTGTGCCAAGCCCACGCCCTACCGGCATTGTTGAGCACGAAGCGATCACACAGCTTATCGATGCAGGCCATCTAGTGATTTGTACTGGCGGCGGTGGCATCCCAGTGAAAAAAGAGAACGGCAAATTAGTCGGTGTTGAAGCGGTTATCGACAAAGACATGTCAGCGGCTTTCTTGGCGAAACAATTGGATGCAGATGCACTGCTTATTCTGACCGATGCTGACGCTGTATACCTTGATTGGGGCAAACCAACTCAACACGCACTGCGCAGCACCACACCAAGTGAATTGGCGATGTTTGAATTCGATGCGGGCTCAATGGGGCCAAAAATCGAAGCATCGTGCGAATTCATTCAACAAGGCGGCAAAGTTGTGGGTATCGGCGCACTCGAAGATGGCTTGCAAATCTTGCAAGGCCAAGCAGGCACCAATATCACCAAAGATTAATCCACTCGCGAGATTTTCAAACCTTGCGAGAAAACTGAATCACCGTTTGAACTGAAATTAATACACAAAAATTGAATCGCGCTTTCTTGAATTTTCTTTCCCTGTAACAAGAAAGCGCATAAATCTAAGAAGGAATACATCATGGCTTTTAACCTACGCAACCGTAACTTCCTAAAACTACTAGATTTCACTCCACGCGAAATTCAACACTTGTTAGATCTTTCTATGGAGCTAAAAAAAGCGAAGTACAACGGTTACGAACAGCCAACACTAACTGGCAAAAACATTGCGCTTATCTTTGAGAAAACCTCAACTCGTACTCGCTGTGCATTCGAAGTAGCGGCATTCGACCAAGGTGCTCGAGTGTCTTACTTAGGCCCATCTGGCTCTCAAATTGGCCACAAAGAATCAATGAAAGACACGGCTCGCGTTCTTGGTCGTATGTACGATGGCATTGAATACCGAGGCTTCGGTCAAGAGATCGTTGAAGAGCTAGGCGCTTACGCAGGTGTACCGGTATGGAATGGTCTGACAGACGAGTTCCACCCAACACAAATCCTTGCTGACTTCCTAACTATGACCGAATACGGCCGTGGTAAACAACTGCATGAAATCAGCTTTGCTTACCTAGGTGATGCTCGCAACAACATGGGCAACTCTCTGATGGTTGGCGCTGCGAAAATGGGTATGGACATTCGCCTTGTTGCTCCAAAACAATTCTGGCCACAAGAAGAGCTTTTGGCTCAATGTCGTGAAATCGCAGAACACACTGGCGGCAAAATCACGCTAACAGAAGATGTTCAAGAAGGCGTGCAAGGTTGTGACTTCCTATACACCGATGTTTGGGTATCAATGGGCGAAGCGAAAGAAGCGTGGGCTGAGCGCATTAACCTAATGATGCCTTACCAAGTGAACATGGACATGATCAAAGCAACGGGCAACCCACATGTGAAATTCATGCACTGCCTACCGGCTTTCCACGGCGAAGATACAACAGTAGGAAAACAGCTTGCTGCTGAATATCCGCAGCTTAAAGATGGCGTAGAAGTGACGGATGAAGTAGTCGAGTCTGAATACTCTATCGTGTTCGATGAAGCAGAAAACCGCATGCACACCATCAAAGCAGTCATGGTTGCGACACTAGGCAGCTAATAAGCTAAAAAGTTACGAAGTTAAAAAGTTAAGCACTCACTTGTTCGCGAAACATTGACAAGTTAAGTGCAATAACAGGGAAATGCGGGTGGCATTCTTGGGATTTTGACCTTGGATAAAACTCGCATTTTTTTTCATGTGCGAGAAGAGATTATTACCTTAAAAAACCTGAGATTCGCAGCTCCAACAAAGGCTTAAATGGAAGCTATAAACGGACGTGATTTCGCATAAAAACCCATTAAATGAATACTTTACAGAAAGTATTGCATGGCCTTTTTATCTGGGTATAATCCTCCGCAATTTGTCTTAAGAGAGCAAAAAATGAACCGCAATTCTGTCGCACATGATTGTCAAACTACACGCCAAAGATTGGCGGTGGTCTCATTTTTATTTTGCTCTATTGATCGTTTCGAAGCCTCCTATTTTTAGGGGGCTTTTTTTTGTCCGCAATTTGACTGTATGCATAGAAAAAGGAAGACCCGTTATGGCGCATTCGTTATTTAACAAGCACATCATCTCCATTCCAGAGCTCTCTCGTGATGAACTGGAGCTTATCGTCGATACTGCAGCAAGACTCAAGGCCGATCCAAATCCGGAGCTGCTGAAAAATAAAGTGGTCGCGAGCTGCTTTTTCGAGCCTTCAACTCGAACTCGCCTTTCATTTGAAACCGCAGTGCAACGCCTTGGTGGCACAGTCATCGGCTTTGATAATGGCGGTAACACATCGCTGGCGAAGAAAGGCGAAACGCTTGCCGATTCAGTGCAGGTTATTTCCTCTTACGTCGATGCCTTTGTGATGCGCCACCCACAAGAAGGCGCAGCACGTTTAGCCTCTGAATTTTCTAACGGTGTTCCGGTAGTGAATGGCGGTGATGGCGCAAACCAGCACCCAACGCAAACCTTGCTGGATCTGTTCTCGATTTACGAAACGCAAGGCACGCTCGACAACCTCAATGTGGCTTTCGTCGGCGACCTAAAATATGGCCGTACCGTGCACTCATTGACTCAAGCGCTATCAAAATTCAATAACGTGCGTTTCTTCTTTATCGCACCTGAAGTGTTAGCGATGCCGGATTATATCTGTGAAGAATTGGAAGAGATGGGCATCCAATACAGCACTCACAGCAGCATTGAAGAAGTGGTGCCTGAACTGGATGTTCTGTACATGACTCGTGTACAGAAAGAGCGCTTTGATGCGTCAGAATACGCGCACATGAAGTCGGCTTACATCCTAACGGCTGATACGCTGAAAGATGCACGCAAAAACATGAAGGTACTTCACCCACTACCACGTGTCGACGAAATCACAACCGATGTCGATAAAACGCCACACGCATACTACTTCGAGCAAGCAGAAAACGGTGTGTATGCTCGTGAAGCCCTATTAGCCCTTGTTCTTAACGACACTTTATAAGCAGGAGAAAACAGTCATGGTTAAACAAACTCAGCTACAAGTAGAAGCTATTCGTAACGGCAGCGTCATTGACCACATCCCTGCTCACCTTGGTATCAAAATCCTCAAACTGTTCAAGATGCACAAAACGGAACAGCGCATCACCATGGGATTAAATCTGCCATCATCCGCGTTGGGGCACAAAGACCTGATAAAAATTGAGAATATCTTTCTAACCAAAGAACAGGCGAACCAATTGGCTCTGTATGCACCACAAGCGACGGTCAATCAGATTGAAGAGTACAAGGTAGTAAACAAGCTGACTCTTGTACTGCCAGAGCAAATCAACAGCGTATTCTCATGCCCAAATAGCAACTGTATTTCGCACGGAGAACCCGTTGAAAGCAGCTTTAAAGTGCAGCTAAAACAGGAAAATGTGCAGCTAAAATGCCATTACTGTGAAAAAGTATTCTCTCGCGAGATTATGAGTGAAATTCGCTAACCCTTAGCGTCATTATCACAGTCTCCAAAGCACCCTAATAGCGATGGATATTTATGCCAAACTCGGAATAAATATCCATTTAACAAAAGAATAAAACTCCAAAATAAAAGCAAATAACTAGAATTTTATTTGGTGATCCCCTTCAAAAAGATAACTATCCTTTAGTGGTAGACTCGGTGCATAGACGATCATATACCACGCATACCTTTCCTCTTTATTTCGAGATTCATCGGTAGGCCCTACTTAACAATCGTACTCTACGGCTTTGGGAGTGCGCTCGGCGCTATGGACAAGCGATATTCACATATTGACCTTAAGGAGTTGTTCATGAATCCAATCACAGAGCACGGTTGCTTGTATTCAGCTGAAGACAAAACATTAACTGCAGCGTGCAAACGCTTACTACAACAACAAAGCTTCTCGACCCAAAACCAACTGCGCGAGAAACTCGTCGACATTGGCTATACAGGTATCAGTCAATCGACCGTATCTCGCATTTTGTCACAGCTTGGCGTTGTCAAAATTCAAAATGCCTGTGGTAAAAAGGTTTACTGCATCACGGTTGAAAGCGCGCCTGTGCGTGTCGATGCCTCCATCTCATCGCAAATCGAATTAATCACTCACAACCAAGCGATGGTGATCGTAAAAACAAACCCAGGTTGCGCACAACTAGTGGCAAGGTTAGTTGATATCGACCCACATACCGAGATTATCGGTACTGTTGGTGGTAATGACACGGTGTTAATTATTCCGAAAGATACGACGAATATTGATGCTTGCGAACAAGTAGTAAGAGCACGCTTAGGTGTTGCCTAAATGTCTTATTGGCAAAGGCCGTTCACTGCAGTTGCACTGCTAACTCTCTCTCGACTGCCTAAGAAAGTGGCTCACCCGCCCTAGCGGATATTTACTGGTCAATGAAACTAATAGCAAACTATTACGGTCTGATTGAGTTAAGATACCTTTAACTCCATTTTGATGACTAAATAGTATGCGACGACTTGCCACATTACTTTTTGTTTGTGTTTCCCTATTCACCCAGCCTGCGTGGGCGCTTTTTGGGAACGACAACGCCGAGCCAAGCTTCGGAGGCAATAACAATGGTTTTGTCCCTGTAGACCAAGCTTTCCCTTTCAATTACTACCAGCAAGACGGCAAGGTACTTCTCGACTGGCAGGTAAAAGAGGGCTACTACCTCTATCAACATAGCCTCTCGTTCACAGGCCAAAATCTCGCGATCGGCAGTGTTGAATTAGAAGATGGGCAACCACACCAAGATGAATTTTTTGGCGAGGTGAGTGTTTATACTCAGCCGCTATTCGTGCAAGTTCCGCTACAGAATTACCAAGATGGCTCACAGCTGATCGTTAAGTATCAAGGCTGTGCAGAGGCAGGCTTCTGCTATCCACCAGAAACTCGCGTCATCGACATTGCACCGTTTGAAGCGACGGGCTCAAGCGACACTGCTACTGACACTGCCAGCAACCAAGCGAACACCTCACCAGAAGTTCCTTCTCCAAAAGTGGATGTGGCAAGTAACACCACTCCACAATCAAGTGCACCCGTTTCAAAGGAAGCGAGCTTAGCCGATAAGCTCGGTGACACTTGGTGGACTCCGCTATTGTTCTTAGCTCTCGGTGTTGGCTTAGCCTTTACACCGTGTGTGCTGCCGATGTACCCAATCCTTACGGGTATCGTTTTAGGGGGCGGCAAGCTCAGCCAAGGTCGTGCGTTGATGCTGTCGTTCATTTACGTGCAAGGCATGGCGTTAACCTACACCTTATTAGGTTTAGTGGTTGCCTCTGCGGGCATGCAATTCCAAGCTGCGATGCAACATCCTTACGTATTAATTGCGTTGAGCGTTCTGTTCGTGGCGTTAGCAATGTCGATGTTTGGCGTTTATAACCTGCAACTGCCAAGTAGCATCCAAACTTGGCTCAATAACCAAAGTAACAAGCAACAAGGTGGCAATACCTTGGGTGTGTTCGCGATGGGTGCCATCTCGGGCTTGGTGTGTTCGCCTTGTACCACTGCGCCACTATCGGGTGCGCTGCTGTATGTCGCTCAAAGTGGTGACCTGTTTACTGGCGCAATTGCTCTCTACGCGTTAGCCATGGGGATGGGTATCCCGCTGATCTTGGTTGCGGTATTTGGTAATAAGCTACTACCGAAAGCAGGCAGCTGGATGGACAAGGTAAAAATCGTATTCGGCTTTATCTTGTTGGCAGCGCCAATCTTCCTACTAGAGCGTATTATCCCTGAGTTATGGGCAACCGTGCTTTGGTCTGGCCTTGGCTTCATCGCCTTTGGTTGGCTCTACCACAGCAAGAATGCACTGCCATTCGGTGGCTGGAAGCAGAGTGCTGTGGGCATCATCGCGATGCTTGGTCTATTTGCTTCTGCACAACCCGCATTAAACTATTGGTTTGCTGAGAAAAGCGTAACGGTGGAACAACAGCATATCCAATTTGCGCGCATCAATACCGTTGAAGAATTAGAAATCCAGCTCATCGAAGCGAAGAAACTGGGTAAGCCTGTGATGCTCGATTTCTACGCCGATTGGTGTGTGGCATGTAAAGAGTTCGAGAAGTACACATTCCATCAAGCTGATGTCGAGAACAAGCTTTCTGACTTTGTACTGCTGCAGGCTGATGTGACGAGAAACATGCCTCAAGACATTGAACTGCTTAAGCAATTGCAGGTGCTCGGCTTACCAACGATTGAGTTCTGGGACGGTGAGGGTAACCATGTTCCAAATGCTCGTGTCACCGGTTTTATGCCTGCCGATGTATTCTTAAAACACATGCAAGACCACCAGCTATAACGACAACATTCATCTAAATACAAGCATTAACAAAAGCCGCACCGCTCCTCATAACGAGATGGCAGTACGGCTTTTTTGTGATTATAGGAAACACTTGCCAAGAACAGGGATAAAAGTCGATATGGTTCAGACTTTTAATGCATAGATATTGTCCACATACTCAATCAGGATGATAATAAATATTAACTAAATTGTTAAAAGTATGAACGTCATGGACTCGACCTATACCATCATCATTGCTGATGACCACCCTCTTTTTCGCAACGCCCTATTTCAGTCAGTTCATATGGCGATCAGCGGTGCGAACCTGCTTGAGGCCGATTCTCTCGATGCCTTACTGACTCTACTAAAGAAAGAAGACGAGCCGGATCTATTACTGCTCGACCTTAAAATGCCGGGTGCCAATGGCATGTCTGGTCTCATTCAACTTCGTGCTGAATACCCCGATCTGCCGATTGTGGTGATTTCTGCGAGTGAAGATGCCAGTGTTGTTACTCAGGTGAAGAGCCACGGTGCGTTTGGCTTTATTCCAAAGTCGAGTGATATGCGTGAATTGGTGAGTGCACTGAACCAAGTGCTGAATGGCGACCCGTTCTTCCCTGAAGGGCTTATTACCAATAATGCAGCTTGTAGCGACCTTGCGGAAAAAATTGCCACATTGACGCCTCAGCAATACAAGGTATTAGGAATGCTTTCTGACGGCTTGCTGAACAAGCAAATTGCCTATGAATTGAATGTTTCGGAAGCGACCATCAAAGCACATATGACGGCCATCTTCCGTAAACTGGATGTGAAAAATCGCACTCAAGCGGTTATCTTGCTACAAGAAGTCCACAATTAAGCTTCGCTGATTTCCTCTTCTAAAGTCGTCTTAGGTAAACATAAACCCAACCTGACGACTTTATGATCCTCTATCTCTGCGACCACCCAAGTGATGTCATGCCACTCAAAACTATCGCCCAATACAGGGTGTGCACCAAGCTCTTGAGCAACCAATTGTCTTAGCGTCATTTCTCGCTCTTCTTGCGAGCCAAGTTCAATACCATAACAATCACTCACTGCAGCAACCGACAGCTCAACATCCAAGAAGAAATCACCAAAGAATCGTGCTGCTTCTTCTGCTAGAGGAGCCTCACTGAATAGCGCACTTAAGCTGTCTAAGTCTTTGTCTTGGCCAAGCACACATAAGATATCGTTCGCCTCTAACACTGTGCTGCCTGATGGGTGGAGCATAGCATCTTGTCGAAATAGTGCCGTAATGCGCGTCCCTTCTGGCATAGACAAACGTTTAAGTGGCTCACCAACACACCACTTCTCTTCCTTCAGTTTGTAAACAAACATCTCCCACTCGCTGGTCGGATAAATCTCCATACCGGTACGAGAGATAGGTGTTGGCGTTGGAGGTAAAGTCACTTGAGCTAATCTTGCGACTTTCATCAAGCTACCGCCTTGAACAATCAGCGAAACCATAACCACGAAGAAGGCGATATTGAAATACAGCTGAGCATTGGGTAATCCTGCCATCATCGGGAATACCGCTAAAATGATCGGCACCGCGCCACGTAACCCAACCCAAGAAACAAACCAGCGCTCCTTGGTGGTAAAGCTTCTAAACGGTAGCAAGCCCAACCAAACAGACAGTGGACGTGCAAACAAAATCATACCGAAAGCCAATGCTAGCGCAGGCAGAGCAATATCCATCAGCGTCGATGGCGTCACCAGTAAACCCAATACCAAGAACATCACGATTTGGCTTAACCACGTCATGCCATCAAGGACATTAAGAATAGAGTGTCGAGAGCGTGTTGGACGATTACCAATGAACAAGCCCACTAAGTAAATCGATAAGATACCGCTGCCGCCAAGCATGTTAGAGAACGCAAACAGCGCCACACCACCACTGAGCACCAAAATAGAGTAAAGACCGTCAGCCAGCTGCACTCGATTGATAAGACTCCATAGAACCCAACCGCCACCAAGGCCGATAAGCGTGCCGACACCAAACTGCATCGCGAAGCTTTTCAGTAGGAAGTTCATTCCCATTTCAGCATCAGGAGTGCCGAGTAGCGCAATTAAGGTCACCGTCAGGAACACCGCCATTGGGTCGTTAGTGCCTGATTCAATTTCTAGGGTTGAGCCAACACGCTCGTTAAGGCTCTGCCCTTTTAAAAGAGAAAATACCGCAGCCGCATCGGTCGAGCCCACAATCGCACCAACCAAGATGCCCTGCATCAACGACAAGTCAAACAACCACGCCGCCATTAAGCCTGTAAGAGTGGCGGTACATGCCACACCTACTGTCGCTAGCGAGAGCGATGGCCAAAAAGCGACCTTGAAACTCGCTACCTTGGTTCGCATACCGCCATCAAGCAGGATCACAGCAAGCGCAAGGTTACTCACCAAGTAGGTCAGCGAGTAATCATCAAAATTGATGCCACCAGGCCCATCTTCACCGGCCAACATGCCAACGAAAAGGAAGATCAAAAGAATAGGAACGCCCAAGCGAGAGGACACTTGCGAAAAAAGCACACTGATAGCGATGAGCACGGCACCAGTTAGAAATAAGTGGTTAATAGTTATTGCGTCCAATTCGTCCCCCCCAAAGAATAAAACCCGAGCTTTAAGCCTGTTGATCTTTTACCGTTAGCTTATTGAGCTTCTGCCGTTAAACAAAATACGGTCGGTAAAGTACCGTAAATACTATAACAAACTTATGTTTAGCTTCGTGTCATATGGAGGACTAAATAGCGTTTATCGGTCATTTAGTTGTTAAATTTTATGACTCGCTCTCTAATTCATGCATCTTTATTAGACCTTTGGCTAATTTAACAACATTGTAACATCACATTTTTCTATGGTTATGCCTTCCAGCTCCCATATTTCAGTGGATTAGCGCCAATGGCGTCCCGACTAAAGTTGCACAGATCCCTTGACTCATCCTTGCTACATTCTAAATCGTAACATTACGTTAACAACGCAATTTCACAAAAACGGTTTCTACGAAAACGGAATAAAGGAGAAGGCAATGGCGTTCGAATCTACGGAACATGCTCAAGCCTACTGGAAGGAAAACTTGGGAATTATGGGAACACTGCTCGCGGTCTGGTTTGCGGTGTCTTACGGCGCTGGCATCTTATTTGTGGATGCCCTCAATACCGTTCAGTTTGGCGGGTTCAAGCTAGGATTTTGGTTCGCTCAGCAAGGTTCGATATACACCTTCGTGGCGCTGATATTTATTTACGTTGTTCGCATGAATGCGCTCGACAAAAAATACAACGTACAGGAAGACTAGAGGCTAGAACATGGATATTCAAACTTGGACGTTTATTCTCGTCGGTATTACTTTCGCAGTATATATCGGCATCGCAATCTGGGCTCGTGCAGGGTCTACGAGTGAGTTCTACGTTGCTGGCGGTGGTGTACACCCAGTAGCAAACGGCATGGCGACCGCCGCTGACTGGATGTCGGCAGCATCATTCATCTCAATGGCAGGTATCATCTCATTCGTTGGTTACGACGGTGCCGTTTACCTAATGGGTTGGACAGGTGGTTATGTACTACTTGCACTATGTTTAGCACCTTACCTACGTAAGTTCGGTCAGTTTACGGTTCCTGATTTCATCGGTGAGCGTTACTACTCGAAAACAGCACGTATGGTAGCGGTATTCTGTGCAATCTTCGTATCGTTTACGTACGTTGCAGGCCAGATGCGTGGTGTGGGCGTTGTATTCTCTCGTTTCCTAGAAGTTGATATTAACCTAGGCATCATCATTGGTATGGGTATTGTGTTCTTCTACGCAGTACTTGGTGGCATGAAAGGCATCACTTATACGCAGGTAGCTCAATTCTGTGTCCTCATTTTCGCCTTCCTTGTTCCAGCAATCTTTACGTCAATCATGATGACAGGTAACCCACTTCCACAAGTTGGTATGGGCTCTACATTATCAGGCACAGATGTTTATCTTCTCGATAAACTGGATGGACTCACTGAAGAACTCGGATTTACCGCCTATACCGAAGGTAACAAGAGCATGGTGGATGTATTCTTCATCTGTGCGGCGCTAATGGTCGGTACTGCAGGTCTTCCACACGTAATCATTCGTTTTTTCACGGTACCAAAAGTACGTGATGCTCGTATCTCAGCGGGTTGGGCACTACTGTTCATCTCATTGCTATACACAACAGCACCAGGTGTTGCAGCATTCGCTCGTGTAAACATGATCGAAACAATCAACGGCCCTGACATGCAAGGTGTCGCAGCAGCAGACGCACCAAGCTGGTACAAAAACTGGGAAAGCACTGGCCTAGTAGGTTGGGAAGATAAGAACGGCGATGGCAAAATGTTCTACTCGGGCGATGAACGCAACGAGATGAAGATTAACCGTGACATCATCGTACTGGCTTCTCCAGAGCTAGCGAAACTACCAAACTGGGTTGTAGCACTACTGGCAGCCGGTGGCCTAGCAGCCGCACTATCAACAGCCGCTGGTCTACTATTGGTAATCTCAACGTCGATTTCGCATGACTTGTTGAAGAAAGGCTTCAAACCAAACATGACCGACAAGCAGGAGCTGTTAGCCGCTCGTTTAGCCGCCATGGTCGCGATTGTAGGTGCAGGTTACTTAGGTATTAACCCACCAGGTTTCGTAGCTCAGGTAGTAGCGTTTGCCTTCGGCTTAGCCGCAGCATCCTTCTTCCCAGCGATTATCCTAGGCATCTTCTACAAGAAGATGAACAAGGAAGGCGCAATTGCAGGTATGTTGTCAGGTATTGCCTTCACAGCAAGCTACATCATCTACTTTAAGTTCATTAACCCAGCAGCAAGCACACCTGAAAACTGGTGGTTTGGTATCAGCCCTGAAGGCATCGGTACGCTAGGTATGTGTCTGAACTTCGTAGTATCGATTGCGGTAAACAAAGTAACAGCTGAAGTACCACAAGACGTACAAGATATGGTTGAGAACATCCGATACCCGAAAGGTGCTGGTGAAGCTCACGACCACTAAGCAGAGATGTTTAGCAAAAAATGAATCAGTACTTACATTGTAGGGATTAGGTACTGAATCTCAGAAAGCCGATACGTCATGTGTCGGCTTTTTCTTTTGCTCTCCATTTTATAAAAACAGAAACAAAGGGTTGTTTTTAAAATCTCATTTGATAATAATTATCATTAACATCCATTAAAGAGATGCAAATGATGATGAAAGAGCAGCAGGTTCTCTACTCAAGGTTTTACAAAGCACAGGATCGCTTTGTTTCATTAGACCAAGTTCAAGGCCACGAGCCGTTTGTGATTCGAGACTACATCGAGTGCGCACTCACGCTTTCCGCTTACTATGAAAAGCATGCCGCCCAAGAAAACATCTTGTTGTGCGAGTTGTACCTGCGCCAAGTCTTCTTCCATTTGATTGAAGCGATTGAGTCCCCTGAACGCAGCTTCGCCTTTCGTCATATCTGTCTAGACTCTATTCACTCACCACTATTTTATCTGAAACGCCACTACTGCCAGCAACCTCAAGGCCAAGCGCGTTTTTTGAATCTCAGCCAAACACTACAACAAGTCCAAGCTCCACTTGGCTAACAAGGATAGAAGATGACCCTACAATATCGAATTGAAAAGGACAGCATGGGCGAAGTTAAAGTCCCTGCTGATGCGCTATACCAAGCACAAACTCAGCGTGCTGCAGACAACTTCGCGTTTAGTTCGCACAAGATGCCCACCAGCTTTATCCAAGCACTGGCGCTGATTAAGCAGGCCGCCGCCGATACCAATGCTCAGCTTGGCCTACTGGAAGGCGATATTGCCAATGCGATCGCCGATGCGAGCCAAGAGATCATTGATGGTAAACACCTCGATCAATTCCCGATCGATGTTTACCAAACTGGCTCTGGTACTAGCTCCAACATGAACGCCAATGAAGTGATTGCCACACTTGCTTCAAGAAGTTTACAAGGCAACGTGAATCCGAACGATCACGTCAACATGGGCCAAAGCAGTAACGATGTGGTGCCAACTGCAATTCAAGTCAGTGTCGCACTTACTGCTGAAAACAAACTGCTACCAGCACTAACTCACCTGTCCGAAGCCCTGACCATTAAACAGCAAGAGCTTGTTGAGGTCGTGAAAACCGGCCGTACTCACCTAATGGATGCGATGCCAATTACCTTTGACCAAGAGTTAGGTGGCTGGAAATTCCAAATTGAGCACGCTAAGCAAGCTATTGAAAGCACCCTGCCCGCTATTAAAGCGCTTGCTCAAGGTGGAACGGCGGTAGGTACAGGGATCAATGCAGACCCACGCTTTGCCGATAAGTTTGCAAGTAATTTATCTCAATCGACAAAGATCAGCTTTAACTCGAGTGAAAACTTCTTTTTCAACCTCAGCAGCCAAGACGCGATCGTTGCATTCTCGGGGCAGCTCAAAACTGCAGCAGTTGCGATCATGAAGATCTCAAACGATCTTCGCTGGATGAACTCTGGCCCATTGGCAGGCTTGGGTGAAATTGAATTGCAGGCGCTTCAGCCGGGCTCGTCTATTATGCCGGGTAAGGTGAATCCTGTGATTCCAGAAGCTGCTGCGATGGCAGCAGCGCAAGTGATTGGTAACGACACCACCATTACTGTCGCAGGCCAATCAGGCAACTTCCAACTCAATGTGATGCTGCCAGTGATTGCTCATAACGTATTAGAAAGTGTCGAGCTTTTAGCTAATAGCTCAGTCGCGCTAGCAGATAAAGCCATCGCAACCTTCACGGTACGCCAAGACAATCTAGATCTAGCGCTTTCAAAAAATCCAATTCTGGTAACTGCGCTTAATCCTGTGATTGGATACCTCAAGGCGGCGGATATTGCGAAGAAAGCCTATAAAGAAGGCTTACCTATCCTTGATGTTGCTGAGCGAGAAACGGATCTCAGCCGAGCAGAGCTTAGCAAGCTGCTTGACCCAACCGCTTTAACTCAAGGTGGTATCGCGAGTTAACAGAATCCATCACCCACTACAGATCTACTGGATCGAAAAAGGCCTCACCAGAGGCCTTTGTCTATCTAAGGGCAGTATCAACTCACCCGATTCAATACTGCCCTGAGTTTTAGTGGCTTCACTGGCTTGGCAATAAAACTAAAGCTGTTGGCCTTAATCGCGGCCAACATCTCATCGGTTCTATCAGCACTGATGATAACCCCTTCAAAAGAATCTCCGAGGCGCAAGCGACACTGCTGCAATACTTCGAGTCCGGTTCTACCATTATCCAAACGGTAATCAGAGAAAATGACATCTGGCTGCCACCCCTCATCAAGGCACTTCAAGCTTTCGACCAGATCAACCGCCGTCTTAACCTCACAGCCCCAACGACCAATCAGGTTTTCCATGCCGACTAAGATTTCTCGCTCATTGTCGACACACAATATCTTCAGGTGTTCAATGTCGCTAGTAGTCATTGGCGTCGAAGCTTGCACAACCGGAGCCACTTTTTCCGCCCGAGCTAAAGTAATGGAAAAGACACTGCCTTTACCCGGCCATGAGCGCATTGAAATTTGATGACCAAGTACATGAGCGATACCTTTCGAAATCGCTAACCCTAGCCCTAACCCTTGGTCAGATCGCACTTGGCTACCACGTGTAAACTCTTCAAAAATCTCTTGTTGCTTGTCTTCATCGATACCGGTTCCGTTATCCCATACATCAATTCGAACCTGACCATTCACGCGCCTTGCACCCAGTACTACTTTCCCTTCTGGATTATAGCGGAACGCGTTGGTTAAAAAGTTCTGAATCACACGCCTCAACAACTTAGGATCTGAGTGAATGAACAATGACGATGGAATCATCTGAAACTCAATTTTTTGCTGTCTCGCTAAGGCACTAAATTCCGCATTTAAGTTGGTCAAAACATCATGCACAGCAATCGCGTGAATGTTGGTTTCTAATTTTCCTGACTCCAATCGAGAGATATCCAGCAAATCACCAATCAAATCTTCTGCAGCACCTAGCGCACTCTCGATGTGAGATGACAGTTGCTTCACCTCTTGCTCTTTTGCCACTTCAGAAAGTGACGAAGCAAACAGACGTGCGGCGTTGAGCGGTTGCATTAAATCGTGGCTTACTGCGGCCAGAAAACGACTCTTAGATTGGGATTCTTGATCCGAAATTTGAGTCGCTTTTACCAAACGATGATTCAGTTTCTCGAGCTCTTGAGTTCGCTCATGTACTCTTGATTCCAAGCTTTCATTGGCATCTTTGAGTGCTTGCTCTGCTTGCCGGAATACCGTGATGTCGGTAAAGCTCATTACGAAGCCGCCACTTGGCATAGGATTACCTTGCACCTCAATCACTCGACCATCAGGACGAATACGAGAAGAGGTGTGTCGAGTGCCTTGCTCAAGGTGATAAACACGGCGGCGAACGTGATCTTCCGGATCACCCGGGCCACACAAACCTTGCTCGGCATTATGACGAATCACATCGGAAATGGGTCGACCGACCTGAATCAAGCCCACAGGGAATTCAAACAGTTCTAGGTAACGTTGATTCCACGCCACCAGCCTCATTTGTTTGTCTATTACTGCGATGCCTTGGCCGATATGTTCAATCGCTCCTTGCAACAAGCCACGGCTGAAATCGTACAGCTCAGAGGCTTCATCAACGATGGTCGCCACTTCTTCAAGCTGCATATTTCTGCCCTGCAAAGCAGAAGTAAGTACTAACTTAGCAGAAGACGCACCGAATACACCGGCGAGCACGCGCTCAGCGTGTCGAATCAGACTTGCAGGCGCTTGTTGATTAGGAAGCAACGGTTGACCGTGTTGCTGCCAATAGCTATGTAAGGCACTTTTCGCTCGCTTGCGCCCCACAAAACGCGATGCCAGCATCTCTAATTCAGCGACTGTCACACGGTTCTGGTAGAGGCTGATATTCTCATTCTCAGGCAGTGGCGTACCAACAAATGCCGCTGATTGTAAGCGCTCACTTAGGCTCGGACGGGTTGTTACAGAGACCACGGCATAGCACAAGGTATTAAGCACAATACTCAGCACAATTCCCCAGTTCGAGCTGCTGATATCCCAGCTACTGAGTAACTCTGGCGGCGTGATTATCCACAATAAAAGGTTACTTTCGCTATCGCCTGCCAACATGCTGGTTTGGCTCATTAAGGTAATAAGCCAAATCAACGAGCCCACCATTAGGCCGACATAGACACCCTTGCGGTTACCCGGACGCCAGTACAAACCACCAATAAGTGCTGGCGCGAATTGAGCAATCGCAGCAAACGAAAGAAAGCCAATCGCCGACAGTGAATGAATGGTATCGAGCGCCTGATAAAACAGCCAAGCACCAAGCAGTAGCAGTAAAATTAGCCCGCGACGAATCACCAATAATAGGCCAGAAAAATGTCGATGGGTTCTTTGAGTTAGACGCATACGGCGCAGTAGCAATGGCATCACTAAGTCATTCGATACCATGATCGCCAGCGCAATGGTCGAGACAATCACCATGCCACTCGCCGCAGAAGTACCACCAAGGAAAGCCAACAATGCAATGTGATTAGCGCCTTCTGCCATTGGTACACTGATCACGTAGGTATCCGCTGGCATGTCGGTCAGTAGCCCTTGCCCTGCCCAAGCAATTGGCAGCACGAACAGTCCCATCAAAATCAGGTACAGCGGAAATAACCAACGCGCGGTATGCAAATCTTGCGGACGTTCGTTCTCTACCACCATGGTGTGGAATTGGCGTGGCAGACAGACAATCGCCAGCATGGTTAACACGGTATGAATAATTAAAGTCGGAATATTGGGCGACTCGTAGGTGGAAGCTGCCACATCAAGCAGGTCGATTTTGTCGCTGCTCATCGCCAGATACATGATGAACAAGCCAACAATCAGGAATGCTGCGAGCTTAACGATAGATTCAAACGCCACTGCCATCATCATGCCACGGTGGTGTTCCGTGTTATCGATGTGCCTTGTACCAAACAGCATGGTAAAAATCGCCAAAGCGCCAACCACAAACCAAGAGACGTGATAGTCCTGATAACCAAAATCAGCCGCTAAGTTGGGGGCAACAATATCCAACCCCATGGTGATACCACGCAATTGCAGCGCGATATAAGGAAGAATACCGACCACTGCGATAATCGTCACCGCCACCGCTAAGCCCTGAGATTTTCCGTAACGAGCTGCGATAAAATCGGCGATGGAGGTGATGTGTTCCCGCTTCGCAATCAGGATCAGCCGCGCCAAGATCCGCCACCCTAGTGTAAAAACCAGAATCGGGGCGAGATAAATGGGTAAAAAGGACCAGGGGTTATTGCTCGCCTGCCCAACCGTTCCGTAGAAAGTCCAAGAGGTACAATAAACCGCAATCGAAAGGCTATAGATCCACGGGCGCCAACGCGATAGCCAACGAACCTGTCTGTCTCCATACCAAGCGATCAGAAATAACACGCCCAAGTAGGCTAAAGAGACTGGAATTACTATCCATCCTTGCATTGAAAACCCTTTTTCATCCATAAAAAAACCTCTCCATAAGGGAGAGGTTTCATTTAACTAAGGATGAGGAGTTAACTCAATCGCATCGCTTAAATTCTGTGCTTTAGACTCTAATTATCAGCATTTGCTGTGAGATTCTGACTGCTCCGAATCTGATTGATTCATCTCAACCACTGAACTTCTTTCATCCAACTTAATGAACAGAGCAAGTGCACCCATTGCGGCCATACCCCAGAAGATATTTGCGCCCCAAAGCTCATAACCCCAACCACTTAATGTAGTCATTAGTGCAATAAAAGCACCCAATGGAATCGCGTTATACAGAGCCTGTAGTGCAACCATCTTGTTTTGTTCTTCAGATTGGATGTATTGAATCGCTGCGATGTGTGCCATCGCAAACGTCACACCGTGCAGCAGTTGCACCATAACCAGTGCAAAAATCGCTGTCGTTGATGCGGTAATACCCCAACGCGCCATCACACCAACAGCCGCGACAACAAACAAAGTACGTAGTGACCAACCAGAGAATAAGCGCTTACTCAGAGCAAATACTGCCACTTCAGCGACAACACCTAGGCTCCATAAATAACCGATGATCGCTTCTGAATGACCCGCTTCTTTCCAATAAATCGCACTAAAACTGTAGTAAGCCGCGTGACTACCTTGTAGCAGCGCCATCAAGGCTAAAAATTTCACCACGGACGACTCACGCAGCAGTTCACCTAGTTTTGGTCGCACCGCTTGTTGCTGAGATTGCGTAACTGGCATCACGTTAGGGTTTCTCATCGCCAGAATTAATGACAACAACACGCCCGCAAGAGCCGTATACAAAATCATGTCGGTGCCAAATTGCGCCACCAAATAACCAACAACCGTTGAACCTGCAATAAAGGCAATTGAGCCCCAAAGTCGAGTTCGGCCGTAGTCGAGCATTTTCAAACGACTGTAATGGTTAGCCATGGCATCAGAGAGAGGAATAATCGGCCCACAACAGAGGTTAAACAGTACCGTTGCCAACAACATCAGTATAAAGCTGCCACCAGTAAAGAAGTGGAAGCCGACAAACAACAACGCAGCGAAACTCAAACAGCGCAGAGCTGGCATCAGGTGTTCAACTTTATGGATACGCGGTGTAATCACTAGGTTGGCAACACAACGAGTCGCAAAGCCGATACCAATCAATACGCCAATATCACCAGCTGACACGCCTTGGTCTTCAAACCACAACGCCCAAAATGGCAAGTACACGCCATACGCAAAAAAGAAACCAAGAAAATACTGAGAGATCCAGCCATAGGGTGAAGGGCTAAACATAAATGACCTATAAAGTGTGCGGAAAAAGGCAGCACCAATTATGCCTATCTCGCATACGATGAAAAAGGGAATTATTACTGGGATAGTATTCCCATATTCAATGGGTGTGGATATCGCATTTCAACAAGAGATTTCACGCTCATCAATACCCATACTCGCATTTAGACTAAAGTCGTCTGGAGCTTCGCTGGTATTTTGTCAGACTGATTGAAGACTCCCATTTCTTGTTGTGATGCTTATGCCTGACAAATTTAATATGCAGCACCCACCCTTCGACAGCCTGTCCGATTCTGAACAGTTGAAGCTTCGCTCTTCATTAGACGTGGTGTACTACCGTTCTCAAGAAGTGATACTGGAAGCCGATAGGCCGAGCCGACACCTGCACATTTTGATCAAAGGGGCAGTTGAAGAGCGTGCAAGCAGTGATGGCGAGATTTACGCACACTATGCCAATGATGATATTTTTGATGTCCGTAGCCAATTTGAACCTCACACTAAACACCAATATATCGCGCTCGAAGATACATTAAGCTATCTGCTGCCAACCGATATTTTTCTTGAGCTTTACCACGCCAATGGTCAATTCGCCGCCTACTTTGATAGCAACCTCTCGACACGAAAAGCTCTGATTGAAGCCGCTCAACAACAGCAAAATCTAGCCGAGTTTATACTGACCAAAGTGGATGACTCAATCTATCACCCACCACTGATACTTGAACCAAACCAACCTATCAACCAAGTCACTCACACCCTTAAAGAACAAGGCCTAGACTCGGCTCTCATTCATTTGGAACATGATGATCCAAAAGCTTTTGGATCATCATGTTCCTTTCCGTATGGAATCGTTACTCGAACCAATTTATTGCATGCTGTGATGCTCGATGATTTCCCACTAGATGCGCCTGTCGGTGAGATCGCAACGTTTCCGGTGATGCACGTAAACCAAGGCGATTTCTTATTTAATGCCATGATTACCATGACCAGAAATCGAGTAAAAAGGTTGATGGTTTGTGATGGTAAAAATGCGGTCGGCATGGTGGATATGACACAGATTCTCAGTGCATTCTCCACACACTCGCACGTTCTCACTTTGCGTATTGCGCGCGCCACCAGCGTTGAAGAATTAGCAATGGCCTCTAACAAACAGCGCCAACTGGTCGAGAGCTTGCTCAGTAACGGAATTCGCACACGCTTTATCATGGAGCTGATTTCTGCGGTCAACGAACAGATCATAGAGAAGGCTTTTGAGTTAGTTATCCCACCAGCCCTGCATAATCATTGCTGCCTAATCGTGTTGGGTTCCGAAGGTCGTGGGGAACAAATTCTCAAAACCGATCAAGATAACGCACTCATCATTCAAGATGGCTTGGAGTGGCACCAATGCCAAAGTGCCATGAACGAGCTCACCCATACCCTTCAACAATTGGGTTACCCACTGTGCCCTGGCAACGTGATGGTCAACAATCCGAAATGGGTACATTCAGAACAAGAGTGGAAACAAACCCTCACCCGTTGGGTAAAAAAAGCCACACCAGACACCGTGATGGATATCGCGATCATGGCAGATGCACACGCTGTGGCGGGTAATAGGGAGTTATTAAAACCCGTAAAGCAGCATCTCAGTGATTTGATGCTCGGACAGGAATTGATTCTGACGGAGTTCTGCCGCCCTGCGCTCAACTTCTCAGTCCCCCTCACCCTATTTGGCAATGTGAAGCAATCCAAGTCAGGGCTCGATATCAAACAAGGCGGTATTTTCCCTATCGTGCATGGTGTTAGAGCGCTCTGCTTAGAACATGGTGTTACGGTAAACAACACCTTCGAACGCATTGAACAGTTGGTCAGCAAGAAAGTGCTTGAGCAAAGCACCGCGGATAACCTCAGTGAAGCACTCAAACAATTCTTTAAGTGGCGCTTAGCCCAAAGGCTTTCTCAACAGCACAGCAGCAACAAGATTAACGTCAAACTGATGGAGCGAGCTGACCGGGATCTGCTTCGTCATAGCCTGCATGTGGTGAAGAAATTCAAGCAATGGCTCGGCTACCACTATCAGATACGGGATTAGGCGATTGAACGATGAATAGGTTGGTTCGCTATTACTGGCATCACAAGCTCAAAGGCTCTCTCTATCAGCCTCTGTTTAGTGCGCCTGTGGATCATGAATATGTATCGCTCGATTGTGAAACCACCAGCCTAGACCCCAATCAGGCGGAATTAGTCACTATTGCCGCGACCAAGATCATTGGCAACCGAATCATTACCAGTCAACCTTTTGAAGTCCGATTGCGCGCGCCTCAATCACTCGATTGCAATTCGATAAAAATTCACCGTATTCGTCATCAAGATCTAAAGCACGGCATCGAAGAGAAACAAGCTTTAATCGAACTACTGAACTTCATCGGAAATCGTCCTTTAGTCGGCTATCACATCCGATATGATAAAAAAATCCTCGACCGTGCCTGTTTAAAACAGCTTGGATTTCCGCTACCTAACCGATTAGTCGAAGTGAGCCAACTCTATCAAGACAAACTCGAAAGACAGTTGCCCAATGCCTATTTTGATCTCAGTATGGGCGCCATCTGTCGCCAGCTCGATTTACCCATCCCCGTCAATAAACATGATGCATTACAAGACGCTATCTCTGCTGCGCTGATTTTTGTGCGCCTGAAACATGGTGATTTGCCCCGTTTCAACTCCTCTTATTCTTAATTCAACCACTGGCTCTTCACATAGAGAGCAACATCTCAAAAATGAACTTAACTCGCTATTTTGTAAGTGAAAAGCAGCGTCTCATCCTAAAGTCTAATTGTGGAAATCGCCGTCCTAGCCGAGAGTGATAACACAAAGACGGTTCTGTAATAGACCTAGAAACTGAACACAAAGGAAGTTGCCAGTTCATTAGGAATGTTGGCACAAGGAGAGATGCAATGAGTGAAGCCCACGTTTATCCGGTAAAAGAAAATATTAAATCAACCACACACGCGGATAATGACACTTACCTAGCCATGTACCAGCAATCTGTTTCTGACCCTGAAGGCTTTTGGGGTGAACACGGAAAAATCGTTGATTGGATCAAGCCTTTCACACAAGTGAAAAACACCTCTTTTGACCCTGGGCACATTGATATTCGCTGGTTTGAAGATGGCACGCTTAACGTATCGGCTAACTGTATCGACCGTCACCTTGCTGAGCGCGGTGATGAAGTCGCTATTATTTGGGAAGGCGATGACCCGGCGGATGACAAAACTCTAACTTTTAATGAACTACACAAAGAAGTGTGCCTATTTTCAAATGCTCTAAAAGAGCAAGGCGTGCGTAAAGGTGATGTGGTTTGTTTATACATGCCAATGGTTCCAGAAGCTGCAGTTGCAATGCTGGCATGTACCCGTATCGGTGCGGTTCACACAGTGGTATTCGGTGGTTTCTCACCAGAAGCTCTGTCTGGCCGTATTATCGATTCAAACTCTAAAGTTGTTATCACTGCCGATGAAGGCGTGCGTGGCGGCCGTGCTGTACCACTTAAGAAAAACGTTGATGAAGCCCTAACTAACCCTGAAGTGAAAAACATAGAGAAGGTTGTGGTATTCAAGCGTACTGGTGGTGATGTTGCTTGGCATGAACACCGCGATGTGTGGTGGCACGATGCTATTGCTAATGTATCTGCAGATTGCCCACCAGAAGAGATGAACGCAGAAGACCCACTATTCATCCTTTATACGTCAGGCTCAACCGGTAAGCCTAAAGGCGTTATGCACACGACAGGTGGTTACCTTGTTTATGCAGCAATGACCTTCAAGTATGTATTCGATTACCAAGAAGGCGAAACCTTCTGGTGTACAGCGGATGTGGGTTGGATTACAGGCCACACATACCTTGTTTACGGACCACTAGCTAATGGTGCAAAAACTATTCTGTTTGAAGGCGTGCCAAATTACCCGAATACCAGCCGCATGAGTGAAGTGGTCGATAAACACCAAGTTAATATTCTTTATACTGCGCCAACGGCTATTCGTGCATTGATGGCGAAAGGTAACGAAGCCGTTGAAGGTACCTCGCGTGACAGCCTAAGAATCATGGGCTCAGTGGGCGAACCTATCAACCCAGAGGCGTGGGAGTGGTACTACAAAACAATCGGTAATGAGCAGTCTCCAATTGTCGACACATGGTGGCAGACAGAAACGGGCGGCATCTTGATTGCACCGCTACCAGGCGCAACCGATCTAAAACCGGGTTCAGCGACGCGTCCATTCTTCGGTGTGCAACCAGCGTTAGTTGATAACATGGGTAATATCATTGAGGGTGCAACAGACGGCAACCTAGTGATTCTTGACTCTTGGCCAGGCCAAATGCGTACCGTTCATGGCGATCATGACCGCTTCGAACAGACTTACTTCTCTACATTTAAAGGCATGTACTTCACCAGTGATGGTGCTCGTCGTGATGAAGACGGTTACTACTGGATTACAGGCCGTGTTGATGACGTACTTAACGTCTCTGGTCACCGTATGGGTACTGCTGAGATTGAATCGGCTCTAGTCGCGTTCGATAAGATTGCAGAGGCTGCGATAGTAGGTATTCCTCATGATATTAAAGGCCAAGCAATTTACGCTTACATCACGCTGAATGATGGTGAATTCCCAACCGCAGAGCTTCATAAAGAAGTGAAAGACTGGGTACGTAAAGAGATCGGCCCTATCGCAACACCAGATGTACTGCACTGGACTGACTCTCTGCCAAAAACTCGTTCAGGTAAAATCATGCGTCGTATCCTGCGTAAGATTGCTACCGGAGATACAGGCAACCTAGGTGATACCTCAACACTAGCCGACCCAAGCGTGGTTGATAAGCTGATTGCTGAGAAAGCAGAACTGGCATAAGCAACCCGTTACACCCTGAATTACTGTTTAAAACAGACCTTACCTAAACCGTCACCTATGTGGCGGTTTTTTTATGGCTGATCTTGATCTCAAATATCCTCGACAAAATTAAGGCTATGACGCTTTTTTGTTAAGTTGGTAACAATTCCACGCTGTATCAATAGGAGATTAGACCAGTAAATTGCTGCGATTTGCGCTGAATTAGCTATAATCTGGTTCTAATTTTTAAATTTGGGTTTTTCTCACTGGAAATTAACCGCAAATTTTCAATAAAATGGCAACATTCACGTTCGTAAACACGATATAGGAAGATAGCCCCACGATGTCTACAAAGTTTCGCATTCTAGTTTTAAATGGCCCAAACCTTAACCTGTTAGGCCTTAGAGAGCCTGCACACTACGGTTCTCAAACACTTGACCAGATTATTAGCTCACTGACCGAGCAAGCGAAAGCACACGATGTTGAGCTATCTCACTTACAGTCAAATCGCGAGTATGAACTGATTGAAGCGATCCATAGTGCTTATCAAAATGTTGATTTTATTATTATCAACCCAGCAGCCTTTACACATACCAGTGTGGCGCTGCGTGATGCACTACTTGGCGTTGCAATCCCATTTATTGAGGTTCATCTATCGAATGTTCACGCGCGTGAACCATTCCGCCACCACTCTTACCTATCTGATAAAGCAGAAGGTGTGATTTGTGGCTTAGGTGCCCAAGGTTATCAATTTGCTTTGACCGCTGCGCTCAGCAAGCTCAACTCAAAGTAAACATAAACAACGAACTATTACTAACCTACTCAGTCAAAGAGTAAGTTCAATTAACAGATAAAGAGAAAGAAACAATGGATATTCGCAAAATCAAAAAGCTAATCGAATTGGTTGAAGAGTCTGGTATTTCTGAGCTAGAGATCTCTGAAGGTGAAGAGTCAGTACGAATCAGTCGTAACAGCACTGCACCTGTAGCACCTGTTCAATATGCAGCAGCTCCAGCTCCTGTAGCAGCGGCGGCAGCTCCTGCGGCGGCACCTGTAGCAGCAGAAGCAGCGGCTCCTGCAGCTCCAGCTGGTCACCAAGTTCTTTCTCCAATGGTTGGTACTTTCTACGGTGCTCCAAGCCCAGATGCAAAACCATTCGTTAAAGTTGGTCAATCTGTAACTGCTGGCGAAACTCTATGTATCGTTGAAGCAATGAAAATGATGAACCAAATCGAAGCTGACAAATCTGGTGTTGTAACAGCTATCCTAGTTGAAGACGGTCAACCAGTAGAATTCGACCAAGCTCTAGTAATTATCGAATAATAGAGAGCACTCATTATGTTAGATAAATTAGTAATCGCGAACCGTGGTGAGATTGCACTACGTATTCTGCGTGCATGTAAAGAGCTTGGCATTAAAACGGTAGCGGTTCACTCAACTGCTGACCGTGATCTTAAGCACGTACTGCTTGCAGACGAAACCATTTGTATCGGTCCAGCTCGTGGTATCGATAGCTACCTGAACATCCCTCGTATCATCAGCGCTGCTGAAGTGACAGGCGCAGTAGCGGTTCACCCAGGCTACGGCTTCCTATCTGAAAATGCAGACTTTGCAGAACAGGTAGAGCGCAGTGGTTTTATCTTCGTTGGCCCTAAAGCTGAAACCATTCGCATGATGGGTGACAAAGTGTCAGCTATCACGTCAATGAAGAAAGCTGGCGTACCGTGTGTACCAGGTTCTGACGGTCCTCTTGATGACGACGACGCGAAAAACAAAGCGCACGCTAAGCGCATTGGCTTCCCAGTAATCATCAAGGCATCTGGCGGCGGCGGCGGTCGTGGTATGCGTGTTGTTCGTTCTGAAGCAGAACTAACAGAAGCTATCGCGATGACTCGTGCTGAAGCAAAAGCATGTTTCAACAACGACATGGTTTACATGGAGAAATTCCTAGAAAACCCACGTCACATTGAAGTACAAGTGCTTGCAGATGGCCAAGGCAATGCTATCCACCTAGGTGAGCGTGACTGTTCAATGCAGCGTCGTCACCAGAAAGTTGTGGAAGAAGCGCCAGCTCCAGGTATCACTGAAGAGATGCGTAAGTACATCGGCGAACGCTGTACTCGTGCATGTATTGAGATCGGTTACCGCGGTGCAGGTACATTTGAATTCCTATACGAGAACGGTGAGTTCTACTTCATCGAAATGAACACTCGTATCCAGGTTGAACACACGATTACTGAAATGGTAACGGGTATCGACCTAGTGAAAGAACAGCTACGTATTGCAGCTGGTCAGCCTCTATCATTCACTCAGGATGACATTAAGCTTCGCGGCCACTCAATCGAATGTCGTATCAATGCTGAAGATCCAGTTCGTTTCCTACCTTCTCCAGGTAAGATTGAACGTTTCCACGCACCAGGCGGCATGGGCGTACGTTGGGAATCTCACATCTACACTGGTTACACAGTGCCACCACACTACGATTCAATGATTGGTAAGCTGATCACTTACGGTGAGAACCGTGATGTTGCTATCGCTCGTATGAAGAACGCATTGGGTGAAATGATTGTTGAAGGTATTAACGTTAATACTGAGCTTCAACTGTCTATTATGAACGACGAAAACTTCCAACACGGTGGCGCAAACATCCACTACCTTGAGAAGAAACTTGGTTTGTCATAATCGGTTCGATTAAGAACAGTCAAAATGCTCACTTCGGTGAGCATTTTTGTTTTTGAGCCACCGAAAAACTCAATCTTTAATCCCCATTATATTCCGTGGGGTTTTGGTGAATTTGCTCATATTTTCTGCTAGACTCGCCATCCAATTTTTCTCATATAGAAGATGCAGCCATGCCTTGGATTCAAATCAAGCTTAATGCTACCAATGAAAATGCCGAACAAATCGGCGACATGTTAATGGAAGAGACTGGTGCTCTATC
The DNA here is from genome assembly GCF_002875705.1 of Vibrio sp. 10N.261.45.E2. GTDB lineage: Bacteria > Pseudomonadota > Gammaproteobacteria > Enterobacterales > Vibrionaceae > Vibrio. The sequence continues at coordinate 6,150 of NZ_MCZZ01000134.1, read as the reverse complement.
TGTAACTTTCCTGGATGCACAAGATACCCCTGTATTTGAGCCTCTGCCGGGTGAAACTCGCCTTTGGGGTGATACTGACATTCTCGCGCTTTACGACGCTGAGACTGATACTGGTGTCGTTCTAGCGCAGATTAAAGCAAGCAACATGTTCCCTGCAGACTTTGCTCATAAAGTAGAGCAAATTGAAGACAAGGATTGGGAACGTGAATGGATGGATAACTTCCACCCAATGAAGTTTGGTGAGCGTTTATGGATCTGCCCTAGCTGGCGTGACATCCCTGAACCTGACGCTGTAAACGTAATGCTAGACCCAGGCCTTGCATTTGGTACAGGTACTCACCCGACAACGGCATTGTGTCTGGAGTGGCTTGAAGGCTTAGACCTTGCAGGCAAAACCGTGATCGACTTCGGTTGTGGCTCAGGCATCCTAGCGATCGCTGCGATCAAACTAGGCGCGGCAAAAGTTATCGGGATCGACATTGATCCTCAAGCTCTGCTTGCATCAAAAGACAACGCACAACGCAATGGCGTTGCTGAGCAACTAGAGGTGTTCTTACCACAAGATCAACCGGAAGGTTTGCTAGCAGACGTTGTTGTTGCCAACATTCTTGCCGGTCCATTACGCGACCTTTCTGGCATCATCAAAGGCCTAGTTAAGCCAAATGGTGTACTTGCGATGTCGGGTGTTTTAGATACACAAGCAGAAGATGTTGCGACTTATTATCGTGATGAGCTTCACATTGATCCGATCGTTGAACAACAAGAATGGTGTCGAATCTCAGGTCGCAAGCAAGGCTAGATAAGACTCTGGGCGCTAATTGACTGAATTTTAAACAAATTACAAAAACAAATTGTAAATGCTCAAATATTAGTCTTTTCACGCAGCGAAAAAATGCGTAAAATGCGCGCCCTTGCTGGTACAGAACTGTGATGACATTTTTGAAAATCGGAAATTATCAACTTAAGAACAATCTAATCGTCGCTCCTATGGCTGGCGTAACGGATAGACCATTCCGTGAGTTGTGTCTTCGCTACGGCGCGGGGATGGCAGTCAGTGAAATGATGTCCTCCAATCCGAAAGTTTGGAAAACGTCAAAGTCTCAGCAGCGTATGGTACATGAAGGCGAATCGGGCATTCGTTCAGTACAAATCGCTGGTGCAGATCCACAGCTTATGGCCGAGGCTGCTCAATTTAATGTAGATAACGGTGCGCAAATCATCGATATCAACATGGGGTGTCCAGCCAAAAAAGTGAATAAGAAGCTTGCGGGCTCAGCCCTACTGCAGCATCCAGAACTCATTGAAGAAATTCTGAAAGCCGTGGTAAATGCTGTCGACGTTCCAGTAACGTTGAAAACGCGCACAGGCTGGGATACAGACAATAGAAACTGTGTCCAAATCGCTAAAATAGCCGAAGACTGCGGCATACAAGCTCTTGCCCTCCATGGAAGAACACGCGCTTGTATGTACAAAGGTGAGGCAGAATACAAACACATTAAAGCAGCGAAACAAGCAGTATCTATTCCGGTTATCGCTAACGGTGATATCGATAGTCCGGAAAAAGCGAAGTTTGTGCTGGAGTACACCGGCGCTGATGCTTTAATGATAGGTCGACCTGCCCAAGGGCGTCCTTGGATTTTTAACGAAATCCAACACTATTTGGAAAACGGCACCACGATGGACCCACTCCCGATTTCGGAAGTGAAAGACATCATGCTTGGTCATGTGCACGCTCTACATGAATTTTATGGAGAGTTTTTAGGCCCTCGCATCGCTCGTAAGCATGTGGGTTGGTATCTAAAAGCACATGAACAAGCGAGTGAGTTTCGCCGTACCTTCAACGCATTCGAAGCAGGTGATCTGCAGCTTGAAGCGCTAGAAGGTTTTTTTGATAACGTTGCACCATAATTACGAGAAGAGCTAGACCGAATATGTTCGAACAAAATCTGACTTCAGAAGCATTGACAGTAACTACAGTTACATCACAAGACCAAATCACGCAGAAGCCACTACGTGACTCAGTTAAAGCATCATTGAAAAATTACCTTGCTCAATTAAACGGTCAAGAAGTCAGCGAGTTATACGAATTAGTATTAGCTGAAGTTGAACAGCCACTACTAGACACTATCATGCAGTACACTCGCGGTAACCAAACTCGCGCAGCAACCATGATGGGTATTAACCGCGGTACTCTTCGCAAGAAACTTAAAAAATACGGCATGAACTAATCGTTCTTTCGTAATTTACTGAATTGAAAGCCAAGCTCATTTTTGAATTTGGCTTTTTTTTGGCTTGTCGATCAGTGATAGGCAGCTAATTACTCTCCTGTGCGACAACAACGCCCTTTGTCGATGTTTGCGGAATCCAAGGCTGCCAGAATCGAACAATGGCTTGCATCGTCATCTACATGACCACAACACGCATCATTTATCTTTTTAAGTGCAGTGCGAATCTTGGTTAACTCGGTAATCTTCTCATCAATCATCTCTAATTTTGCTGAGGTAATCGACTTCACTTCGGCACAACTGTGCTGTGTGGCCTCGAGGCGAATCTCAAGTAATTCTTTAATCTCGTCCAAACTCAGCCCCAAGGCTTTAGATTTGAGAATAAACGTCACCTGTTTCTGGTTATTTTCATCATATAGGCGATACCCCGACTCACTGCGACTGGCTGGTGCGATCAGGTTATTCTTCTCATAAAATCGCAAGGTATCGGCTGTCACACCGCATCGTTTCGCTAATTCACCGATCTGGAACATGTTTTTTCCTACTGTTTCGCCCATTCCACAATTAACCTTATCGTTACTTTTCAGGCTGAAATGGCACTTTTCATAATTAATTTTGAGATGCCAAACGATTGCGCGAGCTTTTTTGTAATAAATTAGTTAGAATCTGCGCCATCAAATTTGGAGTTGGTTATCTTATAGCTTAATCATAGGACTAACCCAAAAGGTCTTTACCAAAACTGGCCAATATTTTATCTCTTACTGGTATCTAAGATAATCCACGCTAAGAAGATAGAAACAAGTTCTTTTTTGGCAAATATCTTTATTTTAACCCCATGAATTTGAGGAAGATGGAAGCATGAATAACGCTCGTCCAATTCGCCGCGCTCTAATCAGCGTATCAGACAAAACTGGTATCGTTGAATTTGCACAAGCTCTTGCTAACCGTGGTGTAGATATCCTATCTACCGGTGGCACTGCTCGCCTGCTTGCTGAAAAAGGCATCTCTGTTACAGAAGTATCTGACTACACTGGTTTCCCAGAAATGATGGATGGCCGTGTTAAGACTCTGCACCCAAAAGTTCATGGTGGTGTTCTAGGCCGTCGTGGTCAAGATGATGACGTGATGGAAACTCACGGTATCAACCCTATCGATATGGTTGTTGTAAACCTATACCCATTCGCAGAAACCGTTGCTAAAGAAGGTTGTACCCTTGCTGACGCTGTTGAGAACATCGACATCGGTGGCCCAACAATGGTTCGCTCTGCAGCGAAAAACCACAAAGACGTCACTATCGTTGTTAACGCACACGACTACGAGCGCGTTGTGGCTGAAATGGACGCGAACGAGAAATCTCTAACGCTAGAGACTCGCTTCGACCTAGCTATCGCGGCATTCGAGCACACCGCTTCTTACGACGGCATGATCGCTAACTACTTCGGCACTATGGTTCCATCTTACGGTGAGAACAAAGAAGGTGATGAAGAGTCTAAATTCCCTCGCACGTTCAACCAACAGTTCGAGAAAAAGCAAGACATGCGCTACGGTGAGAACAGCCACCAAGCTGCGGCATTCTACGTTGAAGCTAACCCAGAAGAAGCGTCAGTGTCTACTGCTCGCCAAATTCAAGGTAAAGCCCTTTCTTACAACAACATCGCTGACACTGACGCAGCACTTGAGTGTGTGAAAGAGTTCGACCAACCTGCATGTGTGATCGTTAAGCACGCTAACCCATGTGGTGTAGCACTAGGTGAAGACATCCTTGAAGCTTACGACCGTGCATTCAAAACCGACCCAACGTCTGCATTTGGCGGCATCATTGCTTTCAACCGTGAGCTAGACGCTGCGACTGCAACGGCTATCACTGAGCGTCAATTCGTTGAAGTTATCATTGCACCATCAGTTTCTGCTGAAGCAGTAGAAATCGTAGCGGCTAAGAAAAACCTTCGCCTGCTTGAGTGTGGCGAGTGGACAACTAAGACAACTGGCTTTGACGTAAAACGCGTTAACGGCGGCTTGCTAGTTCAAGACCGCGACCAAGGCATGGTGTCTGAAGATGACCTTAAAGTAGTTTCTAAGCGTCAACCAACCGCTGAAGAGCTAAAAGATGCCCTATTCTGCTGGAAAGTAGCGAAGTACGTGAAATCTAACGCGATCGTTTACTCGAAAGGTGACATGACTATCGGTGTGGGCGCAGGCCAAATGAGCCGCGTTTACTCTGCGAAAATCGCAGGCATCAAAGCTGCAGACGAAGGTCTACAAGTTGAAGGTTGTGTGATGGCATCAGATGCATTCTTCCCATTCCGTGACGGTATCGACGCGGCTGCAGAAGCGGGCATCAAGTGTGTTATCCAACCGGGCGGCTCTATGCGTGATGACGAAGTTATCGCTGCAGCAGACGAGCACGGCATGGCGATGATCTTTACGGGCATGCGTCACTTTAATCATTAAAAGTCACTTGGTTTCTAGGTCCTAGAAACAATTCAAAGCCTCGAACTGTTTATCGAGGCTTAAGCAATTTAAGTTAAGGATTTTACAATGCGAGTTTTAATCATCGGCGCTGGCGGTAGAGAACATGCTTTGGGTTGGAAAGCAGCACAAAACCCAAACGTTGAAACAGTATTCATCGCTCCAGGTAACGCAGGTACTGCACTTGAGCCGAAACTTGAGAACGTAAACATCGGCGTTGAAGATATCGCTGGTTTAGTCGCGTTTGCTCAAGAGAAAAAAATCGAACTGACCATCGTTGGCCCTGAAGCACCGCTTGTTATTGGTGTGGTTGACGCATTCCGCGAAGTGGGCCTACCAATTTTTGGTCCAACTCAAGCGGCAGCACAGCTTGAAGGCTCGAAAGCTTTCACTAAAGACTTCCTAGCTCGTCACGACATCCCAACGGGTTCTTACGCAAACTTCACTGAGATTGAACCAGCTATCGCTTACGTACGTGAGCAAGGCGCTCCAATCGTAGTAAAAGCTGATGGTCTTGCGGCTGGTAAAGGCGTTATCGTTGCGATGACACTTGAAGAAGCTGAAGACGCAATCAAAGATATGCTAGCGGGCAACGCATTTGGCGAAGCGGGCAGTCGCGTGGTTATCGAAGAGTTCCTAGAAGGCGAAGAAGCAAGCTTCATCGTAATGGTTGATGGTTCTAGCGTGCTTCCTATGGCCACCAGCCAAGACCACAAACGTGTTGGCGACAAAGACACTGGCCCTAATACAGGCGGCATGGGTGCTTACTCTCCAGCTCCAGTAGTGACTCCTGAAATCCACAACCGTATCCTTGAGGAAGTTATCTACCCAACGGTACGTGGTATGGACGCAGAAGGCGCACCTTACACTGGTTTCCTATACGCTGGTCTAATGATCGATGCTGACGGCACACCTAAGGTTATCGAATACAACTGCCGCTTCGGCGATCCAGAAACGCAACCTATCATGATGCGTATGGAGTCAGACCTTGTTGAGCTTTGCTTAATGGCTATCGACGAGAAACTAGACGAAGCAGAATCAAAGTGGGATCCACGCGCTTCTATCGGTGTTGTTCTTGCGGCTGGCGGTTACCCTGCTGACTACGCAAAAGGTGACGTTATTTCACTACCAACAAGCGAAGTTGAAGGCCAAAAGGTTTTCCACGCAGGTACGACAAATAACGAAGCTGGCGATGTAGTGACGAACGGTGGTCGTGTACTTTGTGCAACGGCACTGGGTAATACGGTTTCTGAAGCTCAAGAGCGCGCTTACGCGTTGACGAAGCAAGTTAGCTGGAATGGCATGTTCCACCGCAATGACATTGGTTACCGTGCGATTGCGCGCGAGCAAGAGCAGTAATCAATCTTGTTACTCGCTTACTTTCCAATAAGATTGAGCAAATGACAGTTAGCGAATAACAGCAAAAGGCGCCTCGAGAGGCTGTCTCTTGATCACA
>NZ_MCZZ01000133.1 GCF_002875705.1 Vibrio sp. 10N.261.45.E2 | reverse complement strand
GATTTGTGTATAAGAGACAGACCTAATGGCAGCCTTTCAATGTTTATCTAGTGAGTAATTGGATTACTAAGCTAGTTGAGCTTTAAGGTGCTCGATAACCGTGTCCATCGCGATAGCTTCTTTATCACCAGTGCGACGGTTTTTGTATTCGAAGTTACCTTCGTCCATGCTGCGATCGCCGATAACGATTGTGTGAGGGATACCCACTAGCTCGATATCTTTGAACATAACACCTGGGCGTTCTTTACGGTCATCGAATAGTACTTCGATACCCATAGCTGTTAATTCAGCGTATAGCTTCTCAGCTGCTTCTTTAACGCGCTCAGATTTATGCATGTTCATTGGTACGATAGCAACCTGGAACGGTGCTAGTGCGTCTGGCCAAGTGATACCGAATTTATCGTGGTTTTGCTCGATAGCTGATGCAACAACACGTGAAACACCGATACCGTAACAACCCATCTCTAGGATTACGCTCTTACCATCAGGACCAAGCACGTTACAGTTCATCGCTTTAGAATAAGTGTTGCCTAGCTGGAAGATGTGACCAACTTCGATACCGCGTTTAAGCTGGATTGTGCCTTGACCACATGGGCTCAAGTCACCTTCAACAACGTTACGTAGGTCTTCAACTTGAGCAAGCTCAACGTCACGACCCCAGTTAATACCGAAGTAGTGCTTACCGTCTACGTTTGCGCCAGCGCCGAAGTCGCTCATTACAGCAACAGAGCGGTCAACGATGAATGGTAGCTCTAGGCCTACAGGGCCAAGTGAACCAGGACCTGCACCAACAAGTGCGCGGATTTCTTCTTCAGAAGCCATCTCTAGCGGAGAAGCAACTTGTGGAAGGTTCTCTGCTTTCACTTCGTTAAGTTCGTGGTCGCCACGGATGATTAGCGCGATGATATCAGCGTCTACTTCATCAGAAGCTTTAACGAATAGAGTTTTAACTGTTTTCTCGATTGCTAGACCGTGTTGCTCTACCAATTCTGCGATAGTTTTCGCGTTTGGTGTATCAACCAGTTCCATCTCTTGAGTTGGTGCTGCGGCATCTTCAGTAGGAGCAAGTGCTTCTGCTTTTTCGATGTTTGCTGCGTAATCAGACTCAGTTGAGAATGCGATTAGGTCTTCGCCGCTTTCAGCCAGAACGTGGAACTCTTGAGAGCCGCTGCCGCCGATTGCGCCAGAGTCTGCCAATACTGGACGGTACTCAAGGCCCATGCGGTCGAATGCTTTACAGTAAGCATCGTGCATCGCTTGGTAAGACTTTTCTAAGCCTTCTTTATCGATATCAAAGCTGTACGCATCCATCATAGAGAATTCACGTGCACGCATTACGCCAAAACGAGGGCGGCGTTCATCACGGAACTTAGTCTGGATTTGGTACAGATTTAGAGGTAGCTGTTTGTAAGAGCTGATCTCGTTACGTACTAGGCTCGTTACCACTTCTTCAGCTGTTGGGCTAAGAACAAACGGACGAGAGTGACGGTCTGTGAAACGAAGTAGCTCAGGGCCCATCTTTTCAGAACGGCCAGTCTCTTCCCAAAGCTCAAACGGTTGAACTACGGGCATCAAGATTTCAACGGCACCTGCATTATCGATCTCTTGGCGAACGATATTTTCGACTTTACGCAGTACACGTAGACCAGTAGGTAGCCAAGTATATAAACCTGAAGCTAGCTTACGGATCATACCTGCACGTAGCATCAGCTGGTGGCTGATAACTTCTGCGTCGTTTGGAGTCTCTTTCAAAGTAGAAAGAAGGTAGTTACTGGTACGCATTCTATGGTATCCGTTTCATCATTGATAAAAGAAAATTTGCTGTCGTTCGTGACCACAGCAAATCTGATATAGCCGTATATAATATCAGCCTATTTGGGATCTCAAAAGCGTTCAATGTCAGTTACATTGATGAAAAGTGTTTCAACAACGAATTTCACGTTAAGATCGAACAAATTTACCGCATATTCTTTATTGTCTGGCTTGCCTTTCTTATAGGCAGGACGAGGATCTTGGCCTAATACTTCTTTGATCACCTGAATGATATGGCGAGCTTGTGGGTGGCTTGCGAGTTTACTTTGCGCTTGCTGCGAAAAGTTAACGTCGAGCACCTCTGGTTCGTCAGCGGCAAACCCTCCCAATGCATCGGGAATCGAATCTGAATAGGGGATATAAGGTTTGATGTCGATGACCGGTGTGCCGTCGACTAAGTCGACGCTGCCTAGATCCAACCAAGTCTGCCCTTTCTCTTGAGATACACCTTTCAATTCAACCGCGGACATGCCAATTCCATTCGGTCTGAATGTGGCACGGGACGCGAATACACCAATGCGCTCATTTCCGCCAAGGCGAGGTGGCCTCACGGTTGGTTTCCAGCCCGCTTCAAGGTTCTTGTCGAACAGAAATAGTAACCAAACATGGCTAAATTGTTCAATATCACGAACAGACTCAAGGCAGTTTGCTGCGTTAGTCAACCTGACTCTTGAGGTGGATGTGGGTACCAACCTAGGCTGCCTTGGCACAGCGAACTTCTCTTTATAAGGAGATTCAATAAAGCCAACAGGTTCAATGGTGTACATAGTTGGGTGTTCTCTGATTACGATTAAGACGGAAAAATATCATAAAATCGCTTGTTTTTCTTTTGATAATAATTATCATTTGATATGTTATAACGTATCAAAATTAATTGTTTAGGGAAAATCCAATGAAACCGAATATCCATCCTGATTACCGTCCCGTGGTTTTTCATGACACCAGTGTCGATGAGTACTTCTTAATCGGATCAACGCTTAAAACAGACCGCACTATCGAATGGGAAGACGGCAATACTTATCCTTACTTCACAATTGAAGTGTCGTCAAAGTCACATCCTTTCTATACGGGTAAACAACGAGTGCTACATAAAGAGGGACGTGTTGCCAACTTCACTCGTCGTTTTGGTCAATTAGGTAAGGGAGCGAAATAGAATGAAAGTTGTGAAATCACTGAAAAGTGCGAAGAGCCGCCACCCGGATTGCCAGATAGTAAAGCGCAGAGGTCGTCACTATGTTATCTGCAAAACTAACCCGAGATTCAAAGCGGTTCAGAAATAGTCAGTCAAATTGATGTGACGCGAGTGTAAAAACGAGGGGAAAGTCAAACTTCATTCATTTGTCTGTTTTTCTTTTCCCTCGAGAAGAACCAGGCAAAATATAGCGCATCAACTTAACGTATGTCGTGTTTTATTTTTAAATGAATCAATGGGTTATATCGTTAGTTATATTTGTAGTGAATGTGTATTTGTGAATTATAAATCTATATTTTGTGTTTAATGTAGATTTATTTGCTAATTATTTGTTCAAATAGAGTTAAAAATCGTCGTTTATTACACATTTTGTAACATTTTGAATTTCTAATTGATAATTTTGTCGCGTACCCTTCGCTGGCAATTTGAACATTTTTGTCACAATTGCATAGGAATCACTACAAGGAGGGAACTGATGAGTTCATCAGCTTCAATAAAAAACAACTCGCCAAAGAAACCTATTTTTACCCGTTTTCTCGATGGTGTTGAATATTTGGGGAACCTATTACCCCACCCGATCACTCTTTTCGCAATCTTCTGTGTCGCTATTCTAGTTACTTCAGGTATCGCAGGATATTTTGAAGTGTCTGTTATGGACCCTCGTCCAGAAGGTGCTCCAGGTCGTGCTGCTGACGGCATGATCTACGTTGTAAGCTTACTTAATGCTGAAGGCTTACAGCTCATTGTTACTAATCTAGTTAAAAACTTTGTTGGCTTTGCGCCATTAGGTACCGTGCTTGTTGCAATGCTAGGTGTAGCGATTGCTGAACACTCAGGTCTATTATCAGCGGCGATGCGTGGCATGGTAATGGGCGCATCTAAGCGTATGGTTACGGTAACCGTAGTTTTTGCCGGTATTATCTCTAACACGGCTTCAGAGCTAGGTTATGTAGTACTTATCCCTCTTGCAGCAATGCTTTTCCACTCTTTGGGTCGTCACCCATTAGCGGGTCTAGCGGCAGCATTTGCTGGTGTATCTGGTGGTTACTCTGCAAACCTTCTAATCGGTACGGTTGACCCGCTGCTTTCTGGTATTACAGAAACAGCAGCACAAATGATCGATCCGACTTACAGCGTCGGTCCTGAATCAAACTGGTACTTCATGTTTGTTTCGACTTTCTTCATTGCGATTACAGGTGCATTTGTAACTGAGAAGATTGTTGAGCCAAAACTGGGTAAATACAACGATGAAGAAGCATCTGAAGATTTATCAAATGATTCGATGGGCAAACTAACAGACGTTGAGAAGAAAGGCCTTAAGCTTGCGGGTATCGCAGTGCTAGCGGTTTCAGCGCTTCTTGCTTGGACTATTGTTCCAGCTGACGGTGTTCTACGTTCAGCCGCAGGTACGGTTTCAGGTTCTCCATTCCTGAAAAGTATCGTAGCGTTCATCTTCGTATTCTTCGCAGTTCCTGGTTTCGTTTACGGTAAAGTTACCGGCACAATGAAAACAGACCGAGATGTTATCGATGCAATGTCTAAGTCTATGTCTTCAATGGGCATGTACATCGTACTTGTGTTCTTTGCTGCTCAGTTTGTTGCTTTCTTCAAGTGGACTAACTTCGGTCAAGTATTCGCAGTTGCAGGTGCTACTTTCCTACAAGATATCGGCCTAACGGGTCCAATGTTGTTCTTCGCATTCATCCTAATGTGTGGCTTCATTAACTTAATGATAGGTTCAGCTTCTGCTCAGTGGGCAGTAACAGCACCAATCTTCGTTCCAATGCTAATGCTAGTAGGCTACGCACCAGAAACGATTCAAGCGGCTTACCGTATCGGTGATTCAACAACGAACATTATTACGCCAATGATGAGCTACTTCGGTCTTATCCTTGCGGTAGCGACGCGTTACATGAAGAACCTAGGTATCGGTACTCTGATTGCAACTATGCTTCCATACTCAATCGTATTCTTGGTGGGTTGGAGCTTAATGTTCTACGTTTGGGTATTCGTGTTTGGTCTACCAGTAGGCCCAGGTGCTGCAACGTACTACACGCCATAGAATCTAATCATTGTTTTATGATTACACCGAAAGCCTGCACATTGTGCGGGCTTTTTCTTTATTGGAAGATAGCGGTTACAAGCCCGCAAAACGGTAGGTTAACCCAATCTCCAGCGACCACCCTACATCCCTTTGGATGAGAGGGCTGTTCGAGTCGTGATGAGTCAATTCCATTTTGCTAATACCAATCCAACGTGGTGTATATTCATAGAGACCAATGAGCCCAGCTTGATAAACAAAGGTAGACCCTGCATCAAACTGATTTAGCCCTGACGCAGAAGACTCGCGGTTAGAAATGCTGTAGAGGTGATTAGATAATTTTCTGTCACGATAATCGACTTCGAGGTAGGGGGTAACAGTTAATGGCTTTGCCCATGTTTCTAACGTTCTGCCTAAGTGGATCTGAACTTCGTAACCGTTATGCTCTGAGGTCACGTCGTGTAAGTAGGTCAGCCTAGCGCCTACTGTACCCAGCGTTATCCCTAGTTCGCCATTGCCATCTCTGTTTTGAATGCCATTGGGTAGGTCAACGAAGGTGTCTGATACCTCAGCGAATCGCCAGTTTCCAGATAGCCCGACAAAAGGCAGCAGTTGCCAGTTTGCTAAGCTGCCATCAATAAAGCCTTTAGGATCAGAATAGAAGAGGTTGGGTGTCGCACCAAGTTGAGGACCACTCTTGGTAGAAAAAACACTTTCACCGTAGGTGAGACTACCGCCAACGATGCCGTATTCTTGATTGGCGAAGGAAAGTTGGGTACTTCCTAAAATAATGGACAGTGCTAAGGTGATGCGACGAACCATAATCAATACTCCGTTATTGTAATAAATATCAAGAACGGAGTATGTCGATTAAAATTTCATCTGGGCTATTGCGACTAGGAGATGGCTTTGAACTATCTCTTAATAAGAAACGTCTAGGTTAGCGTTTTGCTAACAAGCGATCGAGGTGGTTTGCGAACTCACGACGGTCGGTTTGAGAAAGGGTGCTTGGTCCGCCAGTTTGGATACCACTTGAACGCATGGTTTCCATAAAATCACGAATGTTGAGACGCGCTTTAATGGTTTCTTTGGTGTAAAGCTCGCCGCGAGAGCTTAGAGCTAGCGCGCCTTTGGTGATCACTTCGTCAGCCAGAGGGATGTCTGAAGTAATGACAAGGTCGCCTTGCTCTGTTCGTTTTACTATTTCGTTGTCGGCAATATCGAAGCCGCTTGGTACTTGAATCGAGTGGATGTTCACTCGTTTTGGTACAGGAACAACGTGGTTTGCGATAAAGGTACATTCAACACCTGTTCGCTCAGCTGCGCGTACGATGGTTTCTCGGATAACCTTGGGACAAGCGTCCGCATCAACCCATATCTTCATAGTGTTCTATTTCTCTGTTAGCTTATTTATCGGTTAACTTATTACTCAGTCAATTTGGCTTCAAGTGTGGCAACACGAGCGGTAAGTTCTAGGATTTGCTTTTCCAGTTGGCTAACACGGTCTAGTGCTGGCTCTTCTTGCGTCGCGACTTCAACTTTAGGGACGCGATTCGCACTTTTCCAGCTCTTGATGGTTGTGATTAAAGCAGGCATTGGAACCGATGTACTCATGCGAGCTTTCACTAACGCAACGGTCGGCTCTTTACCTTGCGCTTGCAGTCCTTCAAGCACCGATTTCAACTCTTCAGAAACATCTTTTGTCAGCATGTTGACCTCCATTTTTAGTCTTTGCTCATTTTACTCGCTCCAGTGGATGATAGCGAATCATAAAACATCCCATAGCTTGTGAGAGATCTCTTACAAAGGCTGTGAGATAACACGAATAGTTGTCTAGAGAGATTGATATGCATACAGTTAAGATGTTGAATTTTAATTGTTTTATATAATTAACAACTCAGTTGAATTCAAAATGTGATGCAAATCTATTGTCCAAAATCTTAAATCGCGTAAATTAAACCTTGTCGGAAGGATTCTGACACGGAACAGGAAAGCACCAAGGATTTGGTTATCTTCAGGATGAAGATTTGGTTACTTAGGATTGAGTGATCAAGCATGGAGCGTAAGGACATTGTAGGGATACAGTCAGTTAACAGGAAGTTAGCTGCAACGGAATGACAATGGACACCTTTAGGATTAAAGGGTTGGATTAGCATCAGGACGATGTAAAGGACACCGCTCACGGAACAAGTGATGTGCGCTAACTAGGATTGTTAGCTTTCAGGATGATTGGACACCGCTAGGACGGCGAAGTAAAGGAAAGAGCTGAAGGATTACAGCCACTATTATGGATGATGCATGGAGCATTAATTAGTAGCCGGACTGCTGCGAGTAAGACCCTAGCCCTGACACTTCGGTGTCGGGGCTTTTCTTTTCTTGAAGCTTTCTCTATCTAGGGGCTTTTTTAATCGAGAGCTTTTCATCTAAGAGCGCGACATCTGCTTTTCTGCTAATGGTCAACACAAGGAGTGTTTTATGACGATAGCAACCTCAAGAACGCTGTTGGTACCTTATACTGAACAGCTAGAACTCGACTTTATCAAGTTACACTGCTGCCCCATTAATCGTGCTGAAATGAATGGGCCTCACTCTGTTGCCTCTGCAAAGCATCTTTTTCAAGAAATACTACAAGACAACGTCGGCTTCTGCCGTGCGATCATTCACAACCAAACCCGTGAATATCTTGGGCATGTCTTTGTTTCATCTGAAAAGGGTAAGCATGAACTTGGCTTTATTTTGGATAAAGAATACTGGAATCAAGGCTTTGCTAGCGAGGTGCTAAAACCTTTCTTTAGCTTGGCGTGCTTTGAAGAGCGCCTATCGAATGTTGTCGCGACTGTGAATGTAGGCCACAACCCATCCATTAAGTTATTAGAAAAATTAGGCTTTGCGTTTAAAGAGACCAAACAAGATCAGTTTGGCCCTTATCATGAATATCGTTATACCCAGTATTGCGACGTTACATTCTATGAGGCTGTAGCTCAAACCGCATAGAGCGGAAGCCTACCATGGTCAGTTTGCCTTGGTACCGGTCATCGCCTAACGCCGAAAACTCAAATTGGTACACAGTATGCCAGCGCCAAATCGTGGTTAACTCATGGCGCATCTTAAGCTTATGACCACTGAAAGCGACACTCAACAATTGTAAGTCCAGCTCTTTACACTTTCTCGCAATGGCAGCCTTCGCAAGCTCTGATTGCCTGCGCTGTTGCCAAAATAGAAAGCAAAAGAAGCACAGAAACAAAATAGCCAATAAGTTATCTATCATTTAATCCATACTTCCTTTTTATCTCTTCATTCCAATTGCGATTGTTGCGCTTTTTAATGAGCTATAGGGTGAATCTCTTTGTGAGCTTATTTAGCTTTAGCCGCTTGTTGCAGTTCAACAAGTGCATTGGCGAGTTCTGGTGATGGGTTTGAGTTCAATAACGGTAAAAATACCATTCTCAGTGTCGGAATCATCACTAAATCTGCAAATAACTGATTGAATAAGTTTTGGTTACCTGTTTGTGCGAGACGCAGCAAGAATTGCTCAGCAATCGCTGGATCTTGCAATGCGTGCCAGCTACGACCAGCCAAACCAATTAATACCTCTTGGTGACTTAAGCGTGGGCTCGCCAGAACTTGGTTAATTACGGCATTCGTTGTGTTTTGCTCTGCACCAGAAAGGGCACGAACCAACGCAGACAGTAAAAACAGATCCGGTTCTTGGCTATTAATCTCGCTTTCAGCCATCTCTTGTAAGCGTTGAGCGAGCTTGTCATTGATTTGCGTGTGCTCAAGCGCTCCTAGTGTTGCGTATAGAGGTTCTGACGGCAGTTTATTCAATGCTTTGCGAATCGCGACACCGTTTTGCTGGCTGCCTAGGCGAGCACACATATCTGTGATGCCTTGAAGACCAACTGTTTTCCAGTTGTCCCAACCTAGATCACCCGTGAAGTAGTGTTGAGCGTGTTCGTAGTATTGGCTCGTCGCCAGCTCTATACCTGCTCTTACTTGGCTATGGAACACGGCCATCTTGTCTTCTGAAGGCTTAAACGTGTATGGGTTGTTAGACAGCTTTTGTTGCTGCTCTTCGCTGATCTCGCCGTTTAGACGTGTGCCCATCGCTTCGATAACAAACTTAAGGAAGTTGCCGACATCCCCTTGATGCAATAGGCCTCTTTCGTCCAGCTTGAACTTTAGGAACCAAATCCAAGGTTGCTTGTGTTCGTTCCAGTAACTAATGGCTAAGTGAGCTTGTTTCTGAAGTGGAAATGGGTACGGCTGTTTCCCTTGCTCAACATCAGAGAATAAGGTGTTGTCGATTTTCTGAATACGACGACCTAGGTCGTAGATATCGTATTGGCAACCGCTATTCTTTAGTAACTGAGTGAGCGTGTGAATCGTTTCCATAGTAATAAAGCTCCTAACTTTCTTTCCTAAATAGATGGTACTCTATGCCCCAATTTCAAGGTCACTAGATAAATAACTTGGTGAAAAATGACAGCTGCCACAAAGTTACCTCCTTTACTTCAACAATTAGAACAACAAATGCGCCAATGTTCGCTGTGGAGTGATGTTCCACCTTCGGACGAAGCTCTGGCCAGTGTTGAGCCTTTCGCGATTGATTCTCTGCAACCTGAAGAATGGTTACAGTGGATCTTCATCGTTAAGATCAACGCAATGATGGATGCACAAATGAGCTTACCAAAGGGCTTTGCGATTCATCCTTACTTTGGTGAAGTATGGAAAAATGAGGCAGACAAGGCCGAACTGCTAGTGACGATTCAGAATATTGATGAGGTATGCGCGTAATGTTAGAGATCATTTATCAAGATGAGTTTTTTGTCGCGGTGAATAAGCCCGCTGGCATGCTAGTGCACCGTTCATGGTTGGATAAACACGAAACGCAATTTGTTATGCAGACATTGCGCGATCAAATTGGTCAACACGTATTCCCACTACATCGTTTAGACAGACCGACATCTGGCGTGCTGGTGTTTGCGTTATCGAGTGAGGTTGCCTCTGAGGTAATGCCAATGTTTGCTAATCATGAGATGCAAAAAACCTATCATGCGATTGTTCGTGGCTGGATAGAAGAGGGCGATACGCTTGATTACGCGCTAAAGGTTGAGTTAGATAAGATCGCAGATAAGTTCGCGAAAGAAGACAAAGAAGCGCAAGAGGCTGTGACGGTTTATGAACCGCTAGCAAAAGTGGAAGTGCCATACTCAATAGGACGTTTTCCAACTAGCCGTTATTGCTTGGTTGAGATGATGCCAAAGACCGGCCGCAAGCATCAATTGCGTCGTCACATGGCTCATCTAAGACACCCAATTGTGGGCGATACTTCACATGGTGATGGTAAACATAACCGATTGTTCCGTGATGATTTAGATTCGCACCGTTTGTTGTTGCATGCTTCTGAGTTACGCTTCATTCATCCTTTTACTAAAGAAGAGTTGGTGATGAAAGCCAACCTCGATGAAACTTGGCTAAGGTTGTTTGAAACCTTTGAGTGGGATACTAACTTAATCGATGCTAAAGCATGTTCGTCTAAGTAAGCATAGAAAGTAGAGTAAAACAAAGGGCTGATAGTGATATCAGCCCTTTTTAATGTCTGTGTGATCTGAGCGCAACAACTAATCGTGCTCGCTAGTTGTTTATTCTCGAGATCATTTTAGCTTTTCTAGATCAGCTTCGATCTCAGCGATCTTACTTGATACCACTTTCTCTAGGTGGCGTAAGTCGGTAAGGATCTTCTGCTTCACATCCACCTCAGCCGTTGGCGTCGGTTTGGTGATCTTGTTGAGTTCATCAATCACAAGAGTGAGGTTGCGGTTAATCTCGGTCACTTCTTTGTATTGATTATTGCCACCGCTAACAAGCACACTTTTTACTTGTCGTGGGTACTTAAACTTAACGCTTTTCGCGAACAGTTCACCTTTCTGCTTACGAAAGTAAATTTTCAGAATATCTTTGTGAGCTTCTTGGCGAAGGGAGTAACGTTCAATCTGTTTAGGTTCGTGGATACCTAAGCCAGTGAGGTTTGGATACATAAGCGACCTCTAGGTTATGAATGTAATACTTTTATGTAATTGACTTGATCAATGTAGCAGCCTAACGACGAGCTAGATAGTTGATATCTGTGAATTGATTGTAAGTTGTGGGCAAGATCGCTCTCTATCTTTACCCACTCTTATTTAGTTTTTAAACCTGCTGATAGACTGAATTCGCTTTCTAAGGTGCGAGTTCCGAAACGTGCTCGGTTAATCGCTCTCTTAGTGCCTGTTCTTGTTCTTCAGAAAGTCGCCCGCCGGTGTCACTGGTCAGAATAAACAAATCCTCTGCACGTTCGCCGATGGTGGTGATTTTGGCTCCGTGTAAGTTGATGTCTAGTTCCGCAAAGGTTGCACCGACTTGAGCTAATAACCCCGGCGTATCAAGGGCTCTTAATTCCATCAGGGTGCGTTTCTTGCTCTTAGTTGGTAGAAACTCAACTAAGGTTTTTACCTTAAAGTGCTGCAAGTTACGTGGCGTGCGACGTGTCTTAATCTTCGTTGGGCGACCATCGGCTAGAACATGGGTCAGATGTTTTGCGACCGCTTTATGTCTTGCTTCGTCAATCGCCTTGCCATGCTGATCCAGCACGATAAAGGTATCCAGAACATGACCATCTTTGCTCGCCATAACCTGAGCGTCATGAACATTAAAGTTGCGTCTGTCAAGCTCGGCAACGACGGTCGCAAACAATGCGGCTTGGTCTCTGCAGTAAACGAATACTTCAGTGCCGCCACGTGTCGCCTTTTTGCTGATTAACACTAAAGGTTGACTTGGGTCTTCCAAGCGAAGTAAGTGCTCACAATGCCAAGCAATTTGCTTGTGTGTATGACGTAAGAAGTAATCGGCTTTGAAGCGCTGCCACAGCACTTCAATTTCACGAGCGGTGAAGCCTTCTTTACGCAATAGTGCCGATGCCATTTGTTGATTGTGACGAATACGGTCTCTAACATCGACAGGGTTTTCCAAGCCGCGGCGCAGTGCTCGCTGTGTAGAGTGGAATAGTTCTGCGAGTAGGGTGCGTTTCCAGCTGTTCCATAACTCAGGGTTCGTCGCACAGATGTCGGCTACGGTTAAGCAGACCAGTAGTTCGAGTGATTCCTCATCACGAACTTTTTTTGCGAATTCGGTGATCACATCTGGGTCGTAGATATCACGACGTTGAGCCGTTACTGACATCAACAAATGATTTTGTACCAACCAGGCGACTTGTTTTGCTTCAGGTTTTGATAACCCATGTTCGATACAGAAAGAATAAGCCTCAACCGCTCCAATTTCTGAGTGATCTCCGCCACGGCCTTTACCGATGTCGTGGAAGATGGCTGCAAGGATTAGCAACTCTTTCTTCTGTACCCGTGGGTACACTTCACAACAGATAGGGTGCTTGTCGTGGTTTTCGATTTGACCAAAGCGGTTGATGTGCTTGAGTAGGCGAATACTGTGCTCATCCACGGTATAAACATGGAACAGGTCGAATTGCATCTGGCCGACGATCTGGCTCCACTGCGGTAGATACGCCGAGAGCACGCCCAATTTGTGCATCAAGCTAAACGCTTTGTGCAATGCATTGGGGTGGCGAACCAAGGTCATAAATTTCTCACGCGCTTCAGGAATAGTATGCAGGAAGCGGTTGAGCCTGCGACGTGCTGTACGTAGTTGTCGTAATGTTGGAGGGCTAACGCCTTCGATGGATGAGTCATTGGCAATATGGATAAACATATCGAGAATGGTTTCCGGCCTCGCCTGGAATAGGGCAGGCTTGCGCGCTTCTATCAACGAACCTCGGCGCTGGAAGTCATTGTCGAGAATCTCTGCTTCTTGGGTCTGACCGCCATTGATGATCGCTTGATCGAACAGCTTAAGCAGCATCTTATTGAGTTCTGCCACGCGACGAAGGGTTCGGTAGAACTCTTTCATCATCATCTCGACGCCACGATTTCCTTCGCCGGTATAACCTAGGTGTTCTGCAACTTGAGCTTGGTGAGCGAAAGTGAGGCGGTTGTCGTAACGGCGCAGTTCAATGTGCAGAGCAAAACGGACGCGCCATAGGAAATCTTGACACTCCACTAGCTCACGGTATTCCGCATCGGTAAGAAAACCATACTTACTCATTTCTAACAAAGAGGTCGCACCAAAGTGGCGACGCGCAACCCAACTCAGGGTATGGATGTCTCTGAGCCCGCCTGGAGTTGATTTGATGTCCGGCTCTAGATTGTAAGTGGTATCGTGGTAGCGAGCGTGGCGCTCTCTCTGCTCTTGAATTTTAGCCTTGTAGAAGGTTTCACTAGGCCAAAATGAATCCGAATGAATCTTCAGCTTCAGTTCTTGAAAGGTGTCTTCACTACCACACAGTAATCGAGACTCTTGCAGGTTGGTCGCAACGGTCAAATCATCAATACCGATCTCAAGACATTCGGCAATGGTACGCACCGCGTGGCCGACTTCTAATCTTAGATCCCAGAGTAGGGTGATGAATTGGCTTACTTTCTCCCCCAAGGCTGGTGGCAATGTTTTTTGCGAGACGATAAGGATATCAATGTCAGACAAAGGATGAAGTTCACCACGGCCATAGCCGCCCACTGCGACAAGGGCAATATGAGGCAGTTTGTTGAATCCGAAATGCTCCCACAAACGATTGAGAAGTAAATCCATATATTCGGAGCGCAGTAAAACCAAATCGGTGACTGGATGGTGATTCAGAAATTCATTTTTTTGATACTGCGTGAAGATCTCGAGTTGATTTTTTAATTCGCAGATTTCAATTTGTTCGTCATTGAACGTAAGAGGGCATTGATAAGGCATATGGTCTGCTATCCGTGCAAGCAAATGAGAATAGTAAACAATTTAACAGAAGCTGATGGAAAATCGAAATTGAGCGGATAAAAAATATCCTCGACAATGCGAGGATACTTTTAAAAGGCTGATGTGTTCAGTTCGGTGAACTAAGCGTTCTTCATGATACGTGGGATCGTATCATCGCTGCGTAGTGTGAGTACTTCACAACCCGTATCTGTTACAACTAGAGTGTGCTCCCACTGAGCTGAGTTCTTACTATCTGCTGTATATACAGTCCAGCTATCTTGGTCATCAAGACGACAGCCAAACTTACCTGCGTTGATCATTGGCTCGATAGTGAAACACATACCCGCTTTAAGCACTGTACGGTCGTTGTTTTTGTAGTGAACCACTTGTGGGTCTTCGTGGAACTCAGAACCAATGCCGTGACCACAGTAATCTTTTACAATAGAGAACTTAGCGCGTGGGTTGTTCTTGTTGTTGGTCTTGATGTACTTCTCGATAGCAGTACCGATTTGACCAAGTTGAACACCTGGCTTAACTTGGCGCATGCCTTCGTAAAGCGCTTCTTGAGCAACCATGCATAGACGCTTGTTTGCTGGTGAAACTTCACCCACAAGGAACATCTTAGATGTGTCACCGTGGTAACCTTGTGGACGAGTGCTTAGATCTGCGTTTTCGTCATCAGGGATGATTACCGTTATATCAACGTTCAGGATGTCGCCATCTTTTAGCACTGCAGGCTTGAATTGACCTGTGCTGCCAGTTTCATCTTGTAATGCTGGAATACCGTGACAAACAATGTGGTTGATAGACGTACAGATTGACTTAGGAAAACCGTGGTAATCAAGTGGTGCTGAGTATGCGCCTCTTTCTAAAGCGTACTCGTGGCAGATTTGGTTTAGCTCTTCTGTCGTTGTACCCACTTGAATATGAGGTTCGATCATCTCTAGAATTTCAGAAGCTAGCTTGCCAGCGACGCGCATTTTCTCGATTTCTTCAGCAGTTTTAATTTTTACAGCCATTGCATATCTCTTAATTTGGTAGCACCTAAGTGTGCATATTGGGGCTATTCTATCAGTACAGCATTTTAGCGCAACATTCCCATGTCCATACAAAGCTGGTGGATACTGATCAACCCGAGTCAATTGTGTCCGATTTATTGACGCAGAAGTGAATGAATAGCGACACTATTTATAGGTAAAATTCGCCGTTAAGGATCAGTATAGCAGTCGCCATGTTTAGAATTTTTTCTAGCCATAGATAGACAAAATATGGTATAAAGCGCGCCGGACATCAGGACTGTTTTCTCCAATAGGCGAAACAAGCTTTGTGTCCACTAACTTATTTCTTTAAATCACACACATTCCGACACATGTTCCGGGGTGCCTCAACAACACAGATAACGGCTGAAAAGTGGTTAGTTGTTAGGGGTCGGATTCATGGGGGATGTGGAGGCCTAACCCCATAGAGGATTTTAAAATGGCAACTGTATCAATGCGCGATATGCTTAAAGCTGGTGTTCACTTCGGTCACCAAACTCGTTACTGGAACCCAAAAATGAAGCCATTCATCTTTGGTGCTCGTAACAAAGTACATATCATCAACCTAGAAAAAACTGTACCAATGTTCAACGAAGCTCTAGCTGAAATCGCTAAAGTTGGCGAGAAGAAAGGTAAAGTTCTTTTTGTTGGTACTAAGCGCGCTGCATCTGAAGCTGTTAAAGAAGCTGCTATCAACAGCAACCAGTTCTACGTTAACAACCGCTGGTTAGGCGGTATGCTAACGAACTACAAAACTGTTCGTCAGTCTATCAAGCGTCTGAAAGAACTTGAAGCGCAAGCTCAAGACGGTACTTTCGACAAGCTTACTAAGAAAGAAGCTCTAATGCGTACTCGTGAAATGGAGAAGCTAGAGAAATCTCTTGGTGGTATCAAGAACATGGGCGGCCTTCCAGACGCTCTATTCGTAATCGATGCTGATCACGAACACATCGCAGTTAAAGAAGCAAACAACCTAGGTATCCCAGTTTACGCTGTAGTTGATACTAACTCTAACCCAGACGGTGTTGACTTCGTTATCCCAGGTAACGACGATGCAATCCGTGCAGTACAGCTTTACCTAAATGCTGCTGCAGACGCGGTTAAAGAAGGTCGCAACAAAGATGTTGCTGCTGTAGCTGCTGAAAAAGACGGTTTTGTAGAAGCTGAATAATAGCGGCTCTGAGCCATATTTAGTTCATATTAAGCGGTCATAATCGGTGGCTTAACGGACTGAATACAGTCAATATCAGGGGCCAATTAATTAGGCCCCTGTTTTTTATCTTTTTTAGAATTTACTGAGGAATAGAGAATGGCAACTGTAACTGCAGCTCTAGTTAAAGAACTTCGCGAGCGCACTGGCGCTGGCATGATGGAATGTAAGAAAGCGCTTGTAGAAGCAAACGCTGACATCGAACTAGCAATTGAAAACATGCGTAAGTCTGGCGCAGCGAAAGCAGCTAAGAAAGCTGGTAACGTTGCTGCTGAAGGCGCAATCATCATCAAAGAAGAGAACGGCGTAGCTGCTCTTCTTGAAGTTAACTGCCAAACTGACTTCGTAGCAAAAGATGCTAACTTCACTGCATTCGCAGAAGAAGTTGCAGCTGCTGCAGTAGCTTCTCAAGCTACTGTTGAAGAGCTACAAGCACAGTTCGAAGAGACTCGTGTTGCTCTAGTTGCAAAAATCGGCGAAAACATCAACATCCGTCGCGTACAATACGTTTCTGGTGTTGCACTAGCTTCTTACCGTCACGGTGAGAAAATCGGTGTTGTTGTTGCTGGTGAAGGCGAAGCTGAAACTCTTAAGCACGTTGCAATGCACGTTGCTGCATCACGTCCTGAGTTCCTAAACCCAGAAGACGTACCTGCAGACGTAGTTGCTAAAGAGAAAGCAGTTCAAGTTGAAATCGCTATGAACGAAGGCAAACCAGCTGAAATCGCAGAGAAAATGGTTGTTGGCCGTATGAAGAAATTCACGGGCGAAATCTCTCTAACTGGTCAAGCTTTCATCATGGAGCCTAAGCAAACTGTTGGTGCTATCCTTAAAGAGAAAGGCGCTTCAGTATCTAACTTCGTACGTCTAGAAGTTGGTGAAGGCATCGAGAAAGCAGCTGAAATGAGCTTTGCTGACGAAGTTGCAGCGGTACAAAAAGGTTAATCCTTAGCGTATTGTTTGAAAAGAGACCGTGGCAAATGCTGCGGTCTTTTTATGAATAGTGAATTATTTTTGCTTGCAACGTTAGCTGTTATGAATGCGAACTGACATGTTCAGTTTTTATCCATGACTGTTAATCATCAACTCTTTGGAAGGTAAACTCCATGACTACGAACCCTAAACCAGCGTATCAACGTATTCTGTTAAAACTTAGCGGTGAAGCACTACAAGGCGAAGAAGGTTTTGGTATTGACCCGACGATCCTTGATCGTATGGCTCAAGAAGTAAAAGAATTGGTTGAACTAGGTGTTCAAGTGGGCGTTGTTATCGGTGGCGGTAACCTGTTCCGTGGTGCAGGCCTTGCAGAAGCAGGTATGAACCGCGTTGTTGGTGACCACATGGGTATGCTTGCAACGGTAATGAACGGCCTTGCAATGCGTGATGCTCTACACCGTGCTTACGTAAACGCACGTGTAATGTCAGCAATCCCTCTTAAAGGTGTGTGTGACGACTACAACTGGGCAGATGCAATCAGCCAACTACGTCAAGGTCGTGTTGTGATCTTCTCTGCTGGTACTGGTAACCCATTCTTCACTACGGATTCTGCTGCATGTCTACGTGGTATCGAAATCGAAGCTGACGTAGTTCTAAAAGCGACAAAAGTAGATGGTGTATTTACTTCTGACCCTGTAGCAAACCCAGACGCAGAGCTGTATGATACGTTGTCTTACAACACAGTTCTTGATAAAGAACTGAAAGTAATGGACTTGGCTGCATTTACGCTAGCACGTGATCACAAAATGCCAATCCGTGTATTTAACATGAATAAACCAGGCGCACTACGTCGCGTGGTTATGGGTGAAACTGAAGGTACATTAATCAGCGACGCTGACTAATTTTTCGGGCTTACTGAGGTGTTATACTTTGGTAAGCTTATCCTTATCACTCCAAATAAAAAGCTTTCTTGAAGAAAGAACATAATCAAGGTGAAATTGTGATTAACGAAATTAAAAAAGACGCTCAAGAGCGCATGGTAAAAAGTGTTGATGCACTAAAAAACAGCCTGCAAAAGATTCGTACAGGTCGTGCGCACCCGAGCCTACTTTCTGGTCTTACTGTTGAGTACTACGGTGCTCCAACACCTTTGACTCAAGTAGCGAACGTTATCGCTGAAGATGCGCGTACACTAGCTATCACAGTGTTTGATAAAACACTGACTCCTCTAGTTGAAAAAGCAATCCTAACATCTGACCTAGGTCTAAACCCTATGTCTGCGGGGACGGTTATCCGTGTTCCACTTCCACCGCTAACGGAAGAGCGTCGTAAAGACCTAGTTAAAATCGTTCGTGGCGAAGCTGAAGGTGGCCGTGTTGCTATCCGTAACATCCGTCGTGACGCGAATGGCGATCTAAAAGCGCTTCTTAAAGATAAAGAAATCTCTGAAGACGAAGATCGTAAAGCACAAGACGAAATTCAAAAGCTAACTGACGCTGCGGTTAAGAACGTAGATGAAGTTCTAGCAACTAAAGAAAAAGAGTTGATGGAAGTTTAATTTTCCATATTCTTTTCTTTCCGGAAAAACGCTGTACTCACGGTGCAGCGTTTTTTTATGCTACTCTGTTCGACTATTAGAATTTGATTCACTCTTTTATGCATAATTCTCAAGCGTTCACAGACTCTCTTCCTAAACACATTGCTATCATTATGGATGGTAATGGTCGCTGGGCAAAAGCTCAGGGCAAACCTCGCGTCTTTGGTCATAAAAACGGTGTTCAAGCCGTTCGAAAAACCATCTCTTCTGCAGCCAGACTTGGCATTAAAGCCGTTACTCTTTTTGCGTTTAGTAGCGAGAACTGGCGTCGTCCTGAAGAAGAAGTCGGTATCTTGATGGAACTGTTTATTTCAGTGCTATCGAGTGAAGTAAAAAAGCTTCATAAAAATAATCTGCAACTTCGTGTTATTGGTGATAAAAGTCGTTTCAATGCTCGACTACAAAAGAAGATAGAAGAAGCGGAAGCTTTGACTAGCACCAATACCGGTATGGTTATTAATATTGCAGCAAATTACGGCGGTAAGTGGGATATCCAGCAAGCAATGACCTCGATTGCTCAACAGGTAAAGTCTGGCGATATTAATGTAGAAGACATTGATGAAGCTATGATTACACAGCACCTGACTATGGCAGATATTCCTGAAGTTGATCTGCTTATCCGCACCAGTGGTGAATGCCGCATTAGTAATTTTATGCTTTGGCAGTTGGCTTACGCCGAAATGTATTTCACTGAACAATTCTGGCCAGACTTTAATGAAGACAGCTTAGTAGAAGCTGTGACTTGGTTTGTTAACCGTGAGCGTCGTTTTGGATGCACCGGTGAACAAATTAAAGCTCTGATGGACAGTTAATAAGGATTTTTTGGTTTGAAACAACGAATTATTACGGCGTTGATTTTGGCTCCCCTAGTTATTCTAGGAATTTTCGAGTTATCACTTCCCACGTTTATTCTTTCATTGGCGGTTATTTCGCTATTGGGGTACTGGGAGTGGACTCAATTTGTTGAAAGCAAATCGCGTTATTTAGCGTTGATTCCTACGGTTGTGGTCAGTGCTGCAAGTTTTGCTTTTATCCCTTTTGATGCATTCAGCCTTAATAACTTGTCTACTGCTCACTATGCCATTCTAACGATTGGCTCTATTTGGTGGGTAATCGCGAGTGGCATGGCCGTGACTTATCCTAAGTCTATGCCTGCATGGAAAGACTCTTCCCTTCTTCGCCACGCCTTCGGTGTGCTGACTCTACTTCCATTCTTCTGGAGTGTGGTTATCCTGCGTGCTAACGGTATTGATATTGATCCTTACCACGGTGCTAAATTGGTGATGTTCGTTTGCTTGCTCGTTTGGGCGGCGGACAGCGGTGCTTATTTTTCAGGAAAGAGTTTTGGTAAGCGTAAAATGGCGCCAGCGGTAAGCCCTAACAAGACGATTGAAGGTCTTATTGGTGGCATCATTACAGCAGTGATCGTGGCTTGGATTTTTGCTGACTTGTTTGATATCCAATTTACAAGTCCTCTTCACATGATTGTTATTACTCTTGTGACCGTCGTTATCTCTGTGCTTGGTGACCTTGTTGAAAGCATGTTTAAACGTGTTTCTGGGGTGAAAGACAGCAGTAATCTGATTCCCGGTCATGGTGGTATACTAGATAGAATAGATAGCTTAACGGCTGCATTCCCTGTCTTTGCTCTGCTTTATTTAGCATTCTAATAAAAGAGGGCAGTGTTTCTGCCCTTTATTACATTTCTACGGTCATATGTGATGCGAAATCTAACTATTCTTGGCGCTACAGGCTCAATTGGTGCAAGTACACTAAAAGTCGTTGAGCAAAACCCAGACCTCTATTCAGTCGTGGCACTGGCTGCCGGCTCGAATGTTGAAAAGATGCTGGCGTTAGTTGAAAAGTGGCAACCTAGCTATGTTGCTATGGCTTGCCCAGATGCTGCGTCTCTGCTGACTGAAGTATTGTCCGCTAATTACCCTAATGTAATAGTACTTTCAGGTACTGAAGGCATGTGTCAGGTCGCTTCTCTAGATGAAGTGGACACAGTAATGGCCGCAATTGTGGGTGCCGCAGGTTTGCTTCCTACGATGTCTGCGGTTAAGGCTGGTAAGCGTATCTTGCTTGCTAACAAAGAAGCTTTGGTAATGTCAGGGCAACTGTTTATCGATGCCGTGGAAAAGTACGGTGCTGAGCTCCTTCCTGTTGATAGTGAGCACAATGCGATCTTTCAGTGCTTGCCTCAAAACGTACAAACCAATTTGGGTCGTTGTGATTTAGAAGCGAACGGTATTAACCATATTCTATTAACAGGTTCTGGTGGTCCTTTCCGCTATACCAATGTAGCTGAACTCGAATCAGTGACCCCTGAACGCGCGATTGCGCACCCTAACTGGTCTATGGGGCCTAAGATCTCGGTCGACTCTGCGACTATGATGAATAAAGGTCTTGAGTACATTGAAGCGAAATGGTTGTTTAATGCTTCTCAAGAGCAGTTGAAAGTGATTATTCATCCTCAGTCTGTGATTCATTCTATGGTCCAATATAAGGATGGATCTGTGCTTGCTCAAATGGGCGAACCTGATATGGCGACGCCCATCGCTTTGACGATGTCTTACCCTGAGCGCACTGAAGCGGGTGTTAAGCCTCTGGATTTCACCAAAGTGGGTGAGCTTACTTTCCTAGAACCAGACTTGAGCCGTTACCCATGTTTAAGGCTGGCGATTGAAGCGTGTTACTTAGGTCAGCACGCTACAACCGCAATTAACGCGGCAAACGAAATTGCAGTCGATGCTTTCTTGAACAATAGAGTGAAGTTTACCGATATTGCTGTTATTAACGAACATGTTATGAGCAAAGTATGTGAACAACATAACTCTGAGGGCTTAGATAGCTTGGAAAGCCTTCTCGAGCTAGATAATATGTCTCGTCAAATAGCCAATCAATTTATTAAAGAGCAGCTAGCATGAGTGGAATTCTGTGGAACTTCGCATCCTTTATTGTAGCGCTTGGCATTCTGGTCGCTGTTCATGAGTTTGGACACTTCTGGGTTGCTCGTCGCTGTGGTGTAAAAGTTGAGAAATTCTCGATTGGTTTTGGTAAATCAATCTGGAGCAAAGTTGGCCGTGATGGTACGGAATACAGCTTGTCAGTCATTCCATTGGGCGGCTACGTTAAGATGCTTGATGGTCGAGTTGATGACCTTTCTGAAGACGAACAACAATACGCTTTTGATAAGAAGCCATTATGGAAAAGAACGGCGATAGTTGGTGCAGGCCCTGCGTTTAACTTTATCTTTGCTGTTTTTGCGTATTGGCTGGTGTTTTTGATTGGTGTGCCAGCGGTTAAGCCTGTCATTGGTGAAGTCACTCCACAATCTATTGCTGCACAAGCCGGAATTGAAACTGGAATGGAACTTAAATCTATTTCAGGAATCAAAACCGCAGATTGGGAATCAGTCAATATGGGTTTGATATCACATATTGGCGACCAATCGATGACTGTGACGGTTGCTTCTCAAGACGATATCGGCTTTGAGCAACAGATGACATTGGATATTTCAGACTGGTCATTCAACCCAGAAACTGAATCTGCAATGACAACGCTGGGCTTTAGACCGTATTCTCCAGAGATATCGACCGTATTGGCTCAAATCATTGATGATGGCGCTGCATATGACGCAGGTCTTGAAGCTGGCGATAAAATTGTTGAGATTAACGGGCAACCTATTGAACAGTGGCAGTCGGTTGTTGATTTAATCCGATCAAATCCGATGACATCCTTGGATCTTGTCGTATTGCGAAATGGTGCTGAACAGTCATTGGTTATGACGCCGAAAAGCCGCGAACTTTCTGATGGTTCAACAATCGGTTATGCGGGTATTGCTCCAGAAGTCGCAGAATGGCCAGAAGATTATCGCTTTGAGTTACAATTTGGTGTAATTGAGTCTGTAGGAAAAGCATTTGATAAAACAGGTCAAATCATTGGTCTGACACTCACTATGCTGAAGAAGCTCATCGTTGGTGATGTAGGCTTAAACAACTTAAGCGGCCCGATTTCAATTGCTAAAGGCGCAGGTACAACCGCCGATTACGGTTTGGTTTACTTCTTAGGCTTTTTAGCTCTGATTAGTGTTAACTTAGGTATTATTAATTTGGTTCCGCTGCCTATGCTTGATGGCGGACATTTGCTCTTTTTCGCTATTGAGGCCGTTACTCGTAAACCAGTCCCTGAGAAAGTTCAGGAGATGGGATACAGGGTGGGAGGTGCAATCCTCTTCTCTTTGATGGCTCTGGCAATATTTAATGATTTTACTCGTCTGTGAATGGTTTCTCACAGGCATTGGTAGTAGCAAGGAATAATTAGAATAAGTATGGCGATTAAGCAAATTCTGTTCGCAAGTCTACTAGCCACTAGTGTGGCAGCGAACGGAGCACAAAACTTTGTAGTTCAAGATATCAAGATTGAAGGTTTACAGCGTGTTGCACTTGGTGCAGCTCTACTGAAAATGCCAGTGCGTATTGGCGATGAAGTGGATGAGAGCGATGTATCTGAGATCATTCGTGCATTGTATGCTTCGGGTAACTTTGAAGACGTAAAAGTCCTTCGCGATGAAGGTGTTTTAGTTGTTCAAGTGAAAGAACGACCGACCATCGCAAGCATCTCATTCTCAGGCAACAAAGCGATCAAAGAAGAGCAGCTTCAGCAGAACCTAGATGCGTCTGGTGTTCGTGAAGGTGAAGCTCTTGACCGTACAACGCTGAGTAACATTGAGAAAGGTCTTGAAGATTTTTATTACAGTGTTGGTAAATACAATGCGACAGTAAAAGCGGTTGTGACGCCTTTGCCACGTAACCGTTCTGACCTTAAGTTTGTCTTTACTGAGGGCGTTTCCGCTAAGATCCAGCAAATTAACTTTATCGGAAACGAAGTCTTCACTGATGCAGAACTGCTTAGCCGTTTCAATCTCAATGTAGATGTTGCTTGGTGGAACTTCCTAGCTGATGAGAAATATCAGAAGCAAGTACTGGCTGGTGATATTGAAGCGCTGAAATCGTACTACCTTGACCGCGGTTACCTAAAATTTAAGGTTGACTCAACACAAGTAGCGATCTCTCCAGATAAGAAAGGCGTTTACATCACGCTTGGTCTTGATGAAGGCGAAGCTTACACAGTTAAAGATGTATCGTTCCGCGGTGAGCTTATTGGCCGCGAGGCTGATTTTGATGCTCTAGTCCCATTTGAAGATGGAGATACGTACAACGGATCTTCTGTGACCTCTCTTGAAGAGGGCGTAAAACGCATCCTTGGTGAGTCAGGCTACGCTTACCCGCAAGTTCGCACGATTCCAGAATTCAATGACGAGACCAAAGAAGTATCACTTGTTATCAATGTAGAAGCGGGTAGCCGTATCTACGTTCGTGACATTCGATTCACGGGTAACAACTCAACGAAAGATGAAGTGTTGCGTCGTGAAATGCGTCAGATGGAAGGTAGCTGGCTTAACTCTAAGTCAATTGATACTGGTAAGAGCCGTCTAAACCGTTTAGGTTTCTTCGAAACAGTTGATGTACAAACAGTTCGAGTTCCAGGCAGCGAAGACCAAGTCGATTTGGTTTACAATGTTAAAGAGGCAAACTCAGGCAGCATCAACTTTGGTGTTGGCTACGGTACTGAGTCTGGTGTCAGCTTCCAAGTTGGTCTTCAACAAGATAACTTTGCGGGCTCTGGTAATCGTGTTGGCGTAAGTGCCATGATGAACGATTACCAAAAGAACGTGAGCTTAGACTACCGTGACCCATACTGGAACCTAGATGGTGTGAGCTTGGGTGGTAAGATATTCTACAACGAGTTTGAAGCATCTGAAGCGGGTATCGTCGACTATACCAACCAAAGTTATGGTACTAGCCTAACATGGGGTTTCCCTATGGATGAGCTCAACCGTATTGAGTTTGGTGTTGGTTATACGCACAACAAGATCGGTAACGTACCGACGTATATCCAAGTTGAACAGTTTGCGAGAAGTATCGACCAATATGGTGACGAGCACATCTTGACCGATGACTTCGATATCAATATTTCTTGGACACGTAACAACCTGAACCGTGGTTTCTTCCCAACCGAGGGTAACCACCAACGTGCTTTCGCTAAAATGACAGTTCCGGGCTCTGATGCTCAGTACTTCAAGATGCAGTACGATGTAAAACATTACATCCCGCTGACCAAAAAGCATGAGTTCACACTATTGATGCGTGGCCGATTAGGCTATGGTAATGGCTATGGTCAAACGGATGGTAACGATAACTTGTTCCCATTCTATGAAAACTACTACGCGGGTGGTTTTACAACCCTACGTGGTTTTGGCTCTAACTCGGCTGGTCCGAAAGCGGTTTACGGAAGCAGCACGGGTAACAACCCAACCTACGATACCGCTACCGATGATTCTGTAGGTGGTAACGCGGTTGCTTTGGCAAGTTTAGAGTTAATCGTACCGACTCCGTTTGCTTCTGATGAAGCGCGTAGTCAGATCCGAACCAGTGTCTTCTTTGACATGGCTAGTGTATGGGATACAGAATTCGTAGACCGTGGCGCACCTAACAGTGGCGGCCAGTACTACTACGATTATTCTGATCCAACAAATTACCGTTCATCTTATGGTGCAGCCCTTCAATGGATGTCACCGATGGGCCCACTGGTTTTCTCTCTAGCGAAACCAATTAAAATTTACGAAGGTGATGATGAGGAATTCTTCACATTCACCATTGGTAGAACTTTCTAATATTTAAAGGACAATATTTTGAAAAATATGATTAAAGCAGCAGGTTTAGGCCTTGTAGTTCTTAGCTCTTCTTTCTTTGCAACAGCTGCAGAAGCTGCGCAAAAAGTGGGTTATGTAAATACTGCACAAGTATTCCAGGCTCTACCTCAGCGTGAAGTTGTTCTTCAAAAAATGCAGGAAGAGTTCAAAGACAAAGCAGCTGAGCTACAAAGCATTCAAGCTGAAGCAAAAACGAAGATTGAAAAGCTTAAGCGTGATGGCGAGCTACTAGGTCCTGACGAAGTTGAGAAGCTACGTATCGAAGTAGGCCAACTAGACAGCAAGTACAAAATCAAAGCTCAAGCACTAGAAAAAGCAAGCCAACGTCGTGAAGCACAAGAGAAGCAGAAGCTATTCAAAGTGATTCAAGATGCTGTAACGAAAGTTGCAGAGAAAGAAGGCTACGACATGATCGTTGATATTCAAGCCCTGCAATACGGCAAGCCAGAATACAACATCTCTGAGAAAGTAATTAAAGCACTGAAATAAGTTTTATGAAGAATCTGACTTTAGCCGAATTGGCAACGATTACCGGGGGAGAGCTACACGGAGATGGTACTATTACCGTTTCAGCAGTCGCTCCTATGGATAAAGCGCAAGAAGGTAACATTACGTTCCTTTCTAACGTGAAGTACAGCAAGCACCTAGGTGACTGTAAAGCATCCGCTATTATGGTTAAAGAGAGTGAGCGTGAACTGTGTAAGACTAACGTTATTGTGGTTAATGACCCTTACGTTGCTTTTGCGAAAGTTGCTCAAGCGCTTGATACTACTCCTGCACCCGCTGCGGCTATTGCTGATTCAGCTTCGATTGCAAGCGATGC
Source organism: Vibrio sp. 10N.261.45.E2 (assembly GCF_002875705.1). Lineage (GTDB taxonomy): Bacteria > Pseudomonadota > Gammaproteobacteria > Enterobacterales > Vibrionaceae > Vibrio. The sequence goes on along the minus strand of NZ_MCZZ01000133.1, from coordinate 43,846 downwards.
GACAATTGGGCAAAACGTGTCTATTGGTGCAAACGCTGTGATTGAGTCTGGTGTTGTTCTTGGTGACGATGTGATCATCGGCGCGGGCTGCTTCATTGGCAAAAATGCAAAAATTGGCACGGGCACTAAGCTTTGGGCTAATGTCAGCATTTACCATGAAGTTGTGATTGGCGAAGCATGTTTGATTCAATCAAGCACGGTTATCGGCTCTGATGGCTTTGGTTATGCGAACGAAAAAGGCGAGTGGGTTAAGATCCCGCAAGTCGGTTCTGTTTGCATTGGTAACCGCGTAGAAATCGGCGCGTGTACTACTATCGACCGCGGTGCATTAGATGACACAATCATTGAAGATAACGTTATCTTAGATAACCAACTTCAAATTGCTCACAATGTTCACATCGGATATGGTTCAGCTCTTGCGGGTGGTACTATCATTGCAGGCAGCACGACGATAGGTAAGTACTGTATTATCGGTGGCGGCAGTGTGATTAATGGTCACATTGAAATCGTTGACGGCGTTACAATCACCGGTATGGGGATGGTAATGCGCAGCATCACTGAGAAAGGCATGTACTCTTCGGGTATTCCTTTACAGCCAAACAAAGAATGGCGTAAAACAGCAACGCGTGTTCATCGTATTGATGAAATGAACAAGCGTTTGAAAACCGTTGAAAAACTTATTGAGAAGAGCGCGGAATCATAATTCCAGCATTTCTAATAAAAGGCTCGCGTACAGCGAGTCTTTTTCGTTTATAATCCTTCTAATTAAATAAAGAATATACATAGGAATACGACTTTGACTACTGAACAGACAACGATGAACATTACTGAAATTCAGGAACTATTACCTCATCGCTACCCATTCTTAATGGTTGATCGTGTGACTAGCTTTGAAAAAGAAAAAACACTGACTGCGATTAAGAATGTCTCTGTTAACGAACCTCAGTTCACAGGCCACTTCCCACAACTTCCTGTATTCCCAGGCGTGTTGATCTTAGAAGCAATGGCACAAGCAACAGGCCTTCTAGCATTTAAATCTTTTGGTGCGCCTTCTGGCAACGAACTGTACTACTTTGCTAGCGTAGATAAAGCTAAATTCCGTAAGCCAGTAGTGCCTGGTGATCAACTGGTTATCGAAGTTGAATTCTTAAAAGAGCGACGTGGTATTGCATCTTTCAACGGTGTAGCGAAAGTTGACGGCGACGTTGTATGTTCAGCTGAACTTAAATGTGCTCGTAGAGAGTTTTAATATGATTCATGAAACAGCGAAAATTCACCCGGCAGCAGTAATCGAAGGTGATGTAACTATCGGTGCTAACGTGACGGTTGGGCCTTTCACTTACATTGCTGGTAACGTGACAATTGGTGACGACACTGAAGTGATGTCGCATGTTGTGATCAAAGGTCACACAACCATTGGCAAAGAAAACCGTATCTTCCCACACGCTGTTATTGGTGAAGAAAACCAAGACAAGAAATACGGTGGCGAAGAGACGACGGTTGTGATCGGTGATCGCAACGTGATTCGTGAAGCGGTTCAAATCCACCGTGGTACGGTTCAAGATAAAGCAACCACTGTAATTGGTGATGACAACCTACTTTGTGTTAATGCTCACGTAGCGCACGATGTTATTGTTGGTAACAACACTCACATTGGCAACAACGCTATTCTTGGCGGACACGTTACGGTTGGCGACTACGCTGGTGTAATGGCACTTTCTGCGATTCACCCATTCTGCTCGATTGGTGCTTACGCTTACATTGGTGGCTGTTCTGCCGTTGTTCAAGATGTTCTACCGTACGTGCTTGCACAGGGTAACCACGCTGCACCATTCGGTCTTAACCTAGTAGGTTTGAAGCGTAACGGATTTGAGAAACCTGAAATTCGTGCACTACAGAAAGCGTACAAAGAGCTTTACCGCTCTGGCAAAACACTCGAAGAAGCGAAAGCGGCTTTAGTTGAAATGGCGAAAGAGTTTGCTTCGGTAGCTCCTATGTTAGAGATGCTAGAGAACTCTGAGCGCGGTATTATTCGTTAATACCAAGTGTGATTGATATAAAAAAGATCGCTACTTTTAAGGCGATCTTTTTTGTTTTAGGCGAGAAGGGAATTGGAAAACTATGGCACAGCAAGAAGCACAAACCAATAACTCGAACTTTGTTTCCAACGAGCCACTGCGTGTAGGCATTGTTGTCGGCGAACTCTCTGGTGACACGCTTGGTGAAGGTTTTATCAAAGCAATCAAATCGCAGTACCCGAATGCTGAGTTCGTGGGTATTGGCGGACCAAAAATGAAAGCGCTTGGTTGTGAGTCTCTTTTCGAGATGGAAGAGCTAGCTGTCATGGGCTTAGTTGAAGTGCTTGGCCGTTTACCTCGCTTATTGAAAGTGAAAGCAGAGCTGGTGAAGTATTTTACTCAAAACCCGCCCGATGTTTTTGTGGGTATTGATGCGCCTGACTTCAACCTAAGACTAGAGTTAGACCTAAAGAACGCCGGTATCAAAACGGTACATTACGTGAGCCCTTCAGTATGGGCTTGGCGTCCTAAGCGTATCTTTAAAATCGACAAAGCAACCGACTTGGTACTGGCATTCTTGCCGTTCGAAAAAGCGTTCTACGATAAATATAACGTTGCCTGTGAGTTTGTTGGCCACACGTTGGCAGATGCCATTCCTTTAGAGCCAAGTAAAAAAGACGCTCGAGAGCTGTTAGGTCTTGATCAAGACAAGCAGTGGTTAGCCGTATTGCCGGGCAGTCGCGGTGGTGAGATGGGCTTGATTGCTCAACCATTTATCGAAACGTGCCAGCGTATAAAGCATAAGTATCCTGATATCAATTTTGTTGTTGCGCTCGTTAATGAGCAGCGCAAAAAGCAGTTTACTGAAATCTGGCAAGTAACAGCGCCTGAGCTTGAATTTACACTCGTTGAAGATACGGCGACAAATGTGATTACCGCGTCTGACTCTGTGCTTTTGGCATCCGGAACAGTGGCTCTTGAATGTATGTTGCTGAAGCGTCCTATGGTCGTTGGCTACAAAGTAAATAAGCTGACGGGTTACATTGTGAAGAAGCTAGCGATCACTGAGTTTGTATCATTGCCAAACATTCTGGCGGGCGAAGAGATAGTGAAAGAGCACATTCTTGAAGAGTGCCATCCAGACTTTTTGTTCCCGTCTGTCGATAAGATGCTATCAGCAGATAACACCGGTTTGATTGAGCGCTTTACCGAGATGCATCACTGGATTCGTAAAGATGCTGATAAGCAAGCTGCCAACGCGGTGCTGAAATTAATCGGTCGAGAGTTTGTTGAATCATAAAGCGCTTATTTAAAAAGCACTTGCTTAAAAGTTACAAAGAGAATTGTCATGGCAGTAAAAGAGAAAAAAGAGCTTCCTCCATTTGAATATCCGCAAGGCTACCAGTTATTTGCTGGTGTGGATGAAGTTGGGCGTGGCCCTTTGGTTGGTGACGTGGTGACCGCTGCGGTTATTCTCGATCCAAATAACCCAATCGAAGGCTTGAACGATTCAAAGAAACTGTCAGAGAAAAAGCGTCTTGCGTTGCTTCCTGAAATCAAAGAGAAAGCGTTGGCGTGGTCTGTCGGCCGTTGTTCCCCACAAGAAATTGATGAGTTGAACATCCTGCAAGCGACGATGGTTGCAATGCAGCGAGCTATCGCGGGGTTGAGCGTTCAACCTGATATGGCGCTAATCGATGGCAACCGCGTCCCACAACTGCCGATGGACGGTCTGGCGGTTGTGAAGGGTGACTTACGAGTAGCTGAAATCAGTGCGGCGTCTATTATCGCTAAAGTGGTTCGTGACCAAGAGATGGAAGAGCTTGATAAACTTCATCCGGAGTTTGGTTTTGCTAAACACAAAGGTTACCCGACGAAGGCGCATTTCGAGGCCATTGAAAAGCATGGTGTTACCGAGCACTATCGTAAGAGCTTTAAGCCAGTAAAGCGTATTCTGGGCATTGATTAAGTTCTACATAGATAAGATCTAAGCTTCGAATAAATTTGCTTACTAGCAGTAGAAAAAAATAGAATACATTCAGTTGTAATCCTAGGCTCCGGTCTAGAACTCAGGAAAAATAATGTCAGATCCAAAATTTGTTCACCTACGCGTACACAGTGACTTTTCGATGGTGGATGGCCTATCTAAGGTGCCACCATTAGTTAAAAAAGTCGCTGAGATGGGTATGCCAGCTCTAGCATTGACCGACTTTACCAACTTGTGTGGTTTGGTGAAGTTTTACGGTACTGCCCATGGGTGTGGGGTTAAACCAATTATTGGTGCTGACTTCTTGATGCAGTCTCCGGAATTCGGTGACGAGTTGACCAAACTCACTGTTATTGCGACGGACAATAAAGGTTATAACAACCTTACCTTGCTTATCTCGAAAGCTTACCTTCGTGGTCATGTTCAGCATCAGCCTGTTATTGATAAAGAGTGGCTAATTGAGAATGCAGAAGGCCTGATCATTCTATCGGGTGCGAAAGAAGGTGAGATTGGTAAGGCGTTACTGAAAGGTAACCGTGAGTTGGTTGCAAGTAGCGTCGAGTTTTACAAAACGTACTTCGCCGATCGTTTTTATTTGGAATTGATTCGTACCGGACGGCCGGACGAAGAGTCATACTTGCACTTTGCGCTAGAGCTTGCTGAGCAAGAAGACCTGCCTGTTGTTGCAACCAACGAAGTGGTTTTCCTAACCGAAGACCTGTTTGATGCTCATGAAATCCGCGTGGCTATCCACGATGGTTTCACTATGGTCGATCCTCGTCGTCCTAAGAACTACAGCGCTCAGCAATATCTACGTAGTGAAGAAGAGATGTGTGAGTTGTTCTCAGACATTCCAGAAGCGCTAGAGAACAGTGTTGAGATTGCCAAGCGTTGTAACGTTACGGTTCGTTTGGGTGAATACTTCCTGCCTAACTTCCCTACGGAAGGTTTGGCGATTGAAGACTTCTTGATCAAGAAATCTGAAGAAGGTCTTGAACGACGTTTAGCATTCCTGTTCCCTGATGAAAAAGTTCGTGCTGAGCGTAGGCCTGAATACGATGAGCGACTCAAGATCGAGCTCGAAGTTGTCAATAACATGGGTTTCCCAGGTTATTTCTTGATCGTAATGGAGTTCATCCAGTGGTCAAAAGACAACGATGTGCCAGTAGGCCCTGGCCGTGGTTCCGGTGCCGGTTCTCTTGTGGCTTACGCCTTAGATATCACCGACCTCGATCCACTTGAATACGATCTACTTTTCGAACGTTTCTTGAACCCAGAACGTGTCTCGATGCCCGATTTCGATATCGACTTCTGTATGGATAAGCGTGACCAAGTTATTGATCACGTTGCTGAAATGTACGGTCGTGATGCGGTATCTCAGATCATCACCTTTGGTACCATGGCAGCGAAAGCGGTAATCCGCGACGTAGGCCGTGTACTGGGTCACCCGTTTGGTTTCGTAGACCGTATTTCTAAGCTTGTACCGCCAGATCCAGGTATGACGCTAGAGAAAGCCTTTCTTGCTGAACCAGCATTGCCAGAGCTTTACGATGGCGATGAAGAAGTTCGTGAACTGATCGATAAGTGTCGCATCCTTGAAGGTTGTACGCGAAACGCAGGTAAACACGCAGGTGGTGTTGTAATCTCACCAACTACGATCACTGACTTTGCGCCCATCTATGCCGATGCTGAAGGTAACTTCCCAGTAACGCAATTCGATAAGAATGACGTTGAAACAGCTGGCTTGGTTAAGTTCGACTTCTTGGGTCTGCGTACCCTGACCATCATCGACTGGGCGTTAGGCCTAGTGAACCCACGCTTGAAGAAAGAGGGTAAAGAACCGGTTCGTATCGAGTCGATTCCTCTTGATGATCAAGCGTCGTTTAACCTATTACAAAATTCTGAAACCACCGCGGTATTCCAGCTGGAATCGCGTGGTATGAAAGACCTGATCAAACGTCTACAGCCCGACTGTTTTGAAGATATCATCGCATTGGTAGCCCTGTTCCGTCCCGGCCCTCTGCAATCAGGCATGGTAGATAACTTTATCGACCGTAAACATGGCCGAGAAGCGGTTTCTTACCCTGATGAAACGTGGCAACACGAATCATTGAAAGAGACACTAGAACCTACCTACGGCATCATCCTGTATCAAGAACAGGTAATGCAGATCGCACAGATTCTGGCGGGCTATACGCTTGGCGGAGCGGATATGTTGCGTCGTGCTATGGGTAAGAAAAAGCCAGAAGAGATGGCGAAACAGCGTGGTACCTTTAAAGAGGGTGCTGAAGCCAACGGTGTTGATGGCGAACTGGCCATGAAGATCTTTGATTTGGTAGAGAAATTTGCGGGCTACGGCTTTAACAAATCTCACTCGGCTGCATACGCACTGGTTTCTTATCAAACGCTATGGTTAAAAACGCACTATCCAGCGGAATTTATGGCTGCGGTAATGACAGCGGATATGGATAACACTGAGAAGGTTATTGGCCTTGTTGATGAGTGTTTCCGTATGAAGCTCAAGCTTTTACCACCAGATATCAACTCGGGTCTATACCGCTTTAATGTGGATGAAGATGGTGCGATTGTTTATGGTATCGGTGCGATCAAAGGGGTAGGTGAAGGCCCTATTGAAGCGATCATTGAAGCGCGAAATAAGGGTGGTTACTTTAAAGATTTATTCGACTTCTGTGCACGCCTTGATCTGAAGAAGGTCAACAAACGTGTTATCGAAAAGTTGATTCTATCTGGAGCCTTAGATAGATTAGGTCCTCACCGAGCGGCAATGATGGCATCATTGCCTGATGCGGTTAAGGCAGCGAGCCAACATCATCATGCTGAGTCTTTCGGTCAATCAGATATGTTTGGTGTGTTGACCGATGCTCCGGAAGAGGTTGAACACAAGTATACTCAAGTGCCTAAATGGCCAGAAAAGGTTTGGCTTGAAGGTGAACGCGAGACGCTTGGTTTGTATTTAACGGGTCACCCGGTGAATGCTTATATCAAAGAGTTAGCGAAATACACCAGCTGTCGTCTGAAAGATGCGACACCAACGCGTCGTGATCAATCATTAACGATTGCAGGTTTGGTGATTGCAGCTCGGGTAATGACCACGAAGCGCGGTACACGAATCGGTTTGATGACTCTTGATGACCGATCGGGTCGAATGGAAGTGATGTTGTTCTCTGATGCGCTCGATCGCTACGCAGAATTGCTCGAAAAAGACAAAATTGTGGTCGTTTCCGGACAGGTCAGCTTTGATGATTTCAATGGCGGGCTTAAAATGTCCGCGCGCGAGGTCATGGACTTAGGAAGCGCCCGTGAGAAATATGCTCGTGGGGTGTCGATATCTATCGACCAATCCCAAATTAACGGTCAATTTTTTGAACGCTTTAGTCAAATCTTAGAACCTTATAGAGCCGGAACGGTCCCAGTCAATGTATACTACCAGCGTGCCGACGCTAGAGCGCGGTTAACATTGGGCACAGAATGGCGTGTGACGCCAAGTGATACATTACTAGACGAATTAAAACAGCTGCTTGGAAATAGCCAAGTAGAACTCGAATTTAACTAAAATTTAGCTTCGCGAATGCGGAGCTGAATCAACAAGGATTCATAGATGAGCCTGAACTTTCTAGAATTTGAAAAGCCTATCGCTGAACTTGAAGCAAAAATCGAAGCGCTACGTGACGTTTCGCGTCACGGTGGTGACACAGCGGTAGATCTAGACAAAGAAATCGAACAACTAGAGAAAAAAAGCTTAGAGCTTAAACAGAAAATCTTTAGTGACTTAGGTGCATGGCAGGTAGCTCAACTTGCTCGTCACCCTCAACGTCCTTACACCAAAGATTACCTGGAGCATGCATTCACAGAGTTTGAAGAGATGGCGGGCGATCGCGCTTACGCTGACGATAAAGCTATTGTGGGTGGTATGGCTCGTCTAAATGGCCGTCCTGTTATGGTTATTGGTCACCAGAAAGGTCGTGAGACTAAAGAGAAAGTGATCCGTAACTTTGGTATGCCAAAGCCAGAAGGTTACCGTAAGGCGCTACGTCTAATGGAAACCGCTGAGCGTTTCAACATGCCAATCATCACTTTCATCGACACAGCGGGCGCATACCCTGGTGTTGGTGCTGAAGAGCGTGGTCAATCTGAAGCTATCGCTAAAAACCTAAAAGTGATGGCTGGTCTTTCAGTTCCTGTTATCTGTAACGTTGTGGGTGAAGGCGGTTCTGGTGGTGCACTAGCTATTGGTGTTGGTGACTACGTGAATATGCTTCAGTACTCTACGTACTCAGTAATCTCTCCAGAAGGTTGCGCTTCAATCTTATGGCGTGATTCAGATAAAGCACCACAAGCAGCTGAAGCGATGGGCCTAATTGCGCCTCGTCTTAAAGAGCTTGAGCTTATCGACGAAATCATTCCTGAGCCTCTAGGTGGCGCGCACCGCGACCCTGCACAAACTGCTCAGAATATGAAAGACATGTTAGTTAAACAGCTAGAAGAGCTAGAGCAGTTTGATAACGAAACGCTTCTTGAACGTCGTTACCAGCGTCTAATGAGCTACGGCTACTGCTGATAAGCTGCCTTAGCGATAAGGCTAGCTATACAAACAAGTTGATGAAAGGGTTGGACTCAGTGCCAACCCTTTTTTATTATTAAAACACTATCCTTTCAAATACGTTCTCTTGGTTTATTCGCCTCATGACACACTTAATTGATACCTTTACATCGGTTCTTGATCAAAGCGCACTTCAGCCTCGTAGGTTGGTCGTCGCTTTCAGTGGTGGTGTTGATTCACGAGTGTTGTTGGAGTTAGCGGCTCAATATGCCCAAGCGTACGACATTGATTGCCATGCGGTTCATGTTCACCATGGCCTAAGCAAGAATGCAGATGATTGGGCAGAGCAGTGCCAAACATGGTGTGATGCTTTGTCGGTTTCGTTAGCTATAGAACGAGTCTCGCTGGATATCGACAGTGGTGATAGCGTAGAAAAGCTGGCTCGAGACGCACGTTATAATGCGCTCCAGAAGCACCTGAATTTTGGTGACGTTCTAGTTACAGGTCAACACATCGATGATCAACTTGAGACTTTCTTGTTAGCGCTGAAGCGTGGAAGTGGTCCGAAAGGGCTCTCTTCAATGGCAAAAGTAATGTCGTTTGGCGAAGCTTTTATTGTTCGCCCTCTGCTGTCTGTGACTAGAACTGATATTGAAGCATCGGCTCACGACATGGGGCTAACTTGGGTTGAAGATGAGAGTAATCAAGATCTGCGTTTTGACCGTAACTTTATTCGCCATCAAGTAACATCAACGCTGACCGAGCGCTGGCCTAGTTTTCGAGAGTCGGTCAGTCGCAGCGCTCAGCTTTGTGCAGAGCAAGAGCTACTGCTCGATGAGTTGCTTGAACCACATTTCCAGAAAGCGCTAAGTAGCAGTCAAAACCAAAGCTTAAGTGTTGAGGCGCTATCTCAGCATTCTGATTTGTTGCGCGCACGTTTGTTAAGAATGTGGCTTAGCCAATGTAAGCAATCAATGCCGAGTCAAAAACAGCTCAAGCTTATTTGGAATGAAGTCGCATGCGCTCAGGCGGACGCCAACCCTAAGCTAGTGTTGAATGATGCCGAAGTTCGACGCTTTAATCATCAGCTCTATTTAGTGAGAGAGACTAAAGACCTATCCGGCTGGCAAAGCCATCTTTCAATGGGAGAGATTTTGACGCTACCCGATGGCTTAGGCGAGCTACGCTTAAATTCAGCACTGAGTGATGGCGAATCGAACAACCGTGATGTGCAAAGCTTTAGTTGGTCGGATACAAGCGGAACACTAAGAGTGGTTTTTAATCCGGAAGGGTTGTCGGCTCACCCTGTTGGGCGCGGGCATAGTAGAAAGCTCAAGAAGCTGTTTCAGGAATACCAAGTACCCAGTTGGTTAAGACGTAGAACACCGATATTAATGGATGGCGATCGAGTGATCGCTGTTTTAGGCTTATTCGTAGATAAAAACTACGAAGGTCAAGATTGTGAAGCGCTTTGGAGCAAGTAGAATAAGTTTGTGTCACAATTTGGACTACTTTAATAAAAATAATCAATGGAATATGCAATGAAGAAAATTACACTAGGATTAGTTCTTGGCTTAGGACTTTTGAGTGGTAACGCTCTGGCGGGTGATGTTGCTGCGGGTCAGGCTAAAGCCGCAATTTGTGCAGCTTGTCATGGCGCCGATGGTATCGCTATGATACCTGGTTACCCAAACCTGAAGGGTCAAAACGAACAGTACATCGTTTCATCAATCAAAGCGTACAAAACAAAGCAACGTAATGGTGGCTTGGCTGCTGTGATGCAGGCTCAAGCTTCTATGCTGAGCGACGAAGACATCGCGAATCTAGCCGCTTACTACGCAAGCCTTAAGTAAAACCTTCTCAAAGCGCTGATTAAACAAGATGATAAATTTCGAGCCAGAGCTTTAAAGCTCTGGCTTTTTTCATTGAATGTTTACTATAGCTAACCGATAATGAGCTATTCGCACAGTTTAAGGGATGAACATGAAAAAGATTGAAGCCATTATCAAGCCATTCAAACTTGATGATGTACGTGAAGCACTTGCAGAAGTGGGCATTACGGGTATGACAGTATCTGAAGTTAAAGGCTTTGGACGCCAGAAAGGTCATACTGAGCTATACCGCGGCGCAGAGTACATGGTCGACTTTTTACCTAAAGTGAAATTGGAAATTGTTGTGACCGACGAAGTAGCTGACCAATGTGTTGATACTATTATCGAAACGGCTCAAACCGGTAAAATTGGTGACGGTAAGATCTTCATTACTGACGTTGAACGTGTGGTACGTATTCGTACTGGTGAAGAAGACGAAGACGCCGTATAAAAAAACTATTACCCTAAAAGGAGCGTTTATCGCTCCTTTTTCATTTCTGGTAGGGTGCTATATGTTAAAGAAAACCATCATTGTTATCACGCTACTGATAACGCTTGCTGTCGTTAGTTTTCATCTGATCTTCGTGATCCCGAACAAACCCAACCTGATCACATCTTCTCAAGGTACCAGCAACGATATCTACAGCTGCTATCAAAACTCTGCACCGAAAGCGATTGATGTGTCTGATGGCTTAGATATTACGGTGTGGAATATCTATAAGCAAAATCGAAGTAATTGGCAAAGTGAGTTAAATAAGCTGTCAGCCGGCAGTGACCTCGTCTTGCTACAAGAAGCGAGCATGACAGAAGAACTTCGCCAATGGGTAACGAGTGGCCAGTGGGGAAGCACTCGTGTTAATGCGTTTGAAGCCTTTGAGCAAAGTGCTGGTGTACTTAACCTAGCGACGCATTTGCCTATCGAAGCTTGTGCTTATACTCATGAAGAACCTTGGCTTCAATTACCAAAATCCGCGCTTTGGTCGCGTTACCAACTTAGTAACGGCGAACAACTGGCCGTGATTAACATCCATGCTGTGAACTTTACCTTTGGTACGGAAGATTACAAAGCTCAGCTCAAGAGCTTAACTGACAATCTGCAAAAGTATCGTGGGCCTGTTATTTTTGCTGGGGACTTTAATAGCTGGAGTGAAGCTCGTTTTACTGTATTGAAAGAAGCGTTGGAGAAAGTTGGTTTGACGGAAGTTGCCTTTGACCCAGACAACAGAACTCAGTTCATTACAGGACTGGTGCTCGATCATGTGTTCTATCGAGGGCTAGAGGTAGAAAAAGCAAAAGCGCCCATTACGGACGCTTCTGATCATAACCCTATGCGAGTGACTTTTAAGGCTAAATAGGCTAGAGAGTTTTCGCTAGCCTTATATCTTTAACTTAAAAGATTAAAATGTAGAGCGCCCAGATTAGGTAGTAGCCGACCCATGGTAAGCCAGAGATGACCAGTGCCTGACCACGCTCAAACTCAGTCCACGTCAATACAGCGGCATAACCCAACACAATGTACCAAGGCAACAACAGTGGTAATGAGCTAGCAAACTGCGACCAATCATTGGTTAGCGGTAACTTGATTAAGCCGTTTAAGCTATTCAAATCAGCGGCGTAGTTCATCACATGCCCATGCTTGAGTATCAGGCTTGCGTAGCTCGCAATGTCGCCTAAAACTGCAGGGAAGATGATAACGGATGCCGCTGCAAACCATCGCCAAAAGCTATGTTGATGTTGGCTTGGCTTTGTTGCTAGGTTAAACCAGAATGCCAACAAAACGATGGTTAGCGTTCGGCTAAATACGTCGTTGATGATTTCACTTGCGAGTAGGGTGTTGCTGTCAAGTAACGCCAATTGGTCAGGGTTAGTTTGAGCCAATTGCTGTGATAGCTCTGCACTTAACCATGCAAAATCGACATTCGAAAAATAAGCACCCCAAAACAAAAATGGGCTGAGCATTAATACGACGTAGGGTTGCCATCCCCAAGCACTTCGCTGATAAAGCGCTAAGAAACACGCTGTTGGTGAACGGAATATATCCAACAGCATGACGAGTGGGTTACTTGACGGGTTCATACACTTACCTTAGTTACATCAACATACAGCTTGAGTTTTTGTCCTGGCTGTAGGTATTTCTTGTTCTGCAAAGCGTTCCATTTTACAACATCTGTACTTTTTACTTTGAACTTTGATGCAATACCGCTGACTGTGTCACCAGATCTTACGTTATAGAAGATCGTGCGGATGATGGCGCCGTCTGAACCATTCTTCCAAATGACCAGTTCTTGACCAACTCTCAGCGTGTCGCGTGGTCCCATACCGTTCCACTTAGCCAGTGATTGGTGAGATACCTTATTTGCGCGTGCAATCGTCCATAGGCTGTCACCACTTTTTACTGTATGGCTGAGCTTATATTGACCACGACTCTTCGACTGTGTGCTTGCTAGGCGGTTTGAAGCGCTTAGTGCGTATGTCTTGTCATCTTTAGTTGATGTTGGGATTAGCAGGTGCTGTCCAATACGAATATTGTTGTTGCTCAAACCGTTTGCAGAGCGAATCACTTTACTGGTGGTGTTGTATTTGCTTGCTAGCACGCTAATGCTGTCACCAGATTGAACTTTGTAACGCACCAACTTCATGCCTTTGCCTTTATTGGCAGCGACTTCTTTGTTGAATTTTTCAACTGAGTCTAGAGGAAGTAATAGCTGTTGGTGTTTCTCTGGTGCCGTTGCCCACTGGTTGTAAGCCGGGTTGTAGCCTTGCAGCTCTTTAACCGGAATACCTGCGTAGCTTGCAGCAATCGCTAGATCAAGCTGTTCTTCAGGGTTAACCAGAGTCAGTACAGGCTTGTTTGGAATCGCAGGGATATCGATGCCATACTTTTCTTGGTTGGCAATCACGTCAGCCAGTGCAAGTAGCTTAGGCACGTAGCTGCTGGTCTCTTTTGGTAAATCCAAAGAGAAGAAGTCGATTGGCTTACCTAGTTTTTTGTTTTTGCGGATAGCGCTGTTTACTCGACCGCCACCACTGTTGTAGGCAGCAATCGCATGGTTCCAATCGCCATCGAAACGTCGGTTAAGGTCTGAGAGGAAGTCCAATGCCGCGTCGGTAGAAGCGGCAACATCGCGGCGGCCGTCATACCAAAAGTTTTGTTCAAGCCCATAGTCTTTGCCTGTGCCTGAAATGAATTGCCATAGACCAGCTGCACTGCCATGTGAGTAGGCAAACGCATCGAAAGAGCTTTCTACAACGGGTAATAGGGCCAGTTCTAGTGGTAAGCCTTTCTCTTCAATCTTAGTCGTGATCAGATAAAGGAAAGGTTCAGCTCGCTTTGATACGGTTTTTAGATGACTCGGGTGCTTGAGGTACCAAGTTCGGTAGTAGTCGACTTTCTTATGGTCTGGTACTTCCATTTCAAGTTGCATCGCAATACGTTTCCAAACATCTTCTTGTGTTTGTGGAGTAACGGCAGGTGCTTCAACTTTTTGGTCTTCTTTGGCTGTTGCTTCTGATGAAACGTTCGCTTGAGAAACTTCTGTAGGAGGTGTGTTGGTTTGCTCGGAAGCTTGGTCTGGATTCTCTGACTGAGTTAATTGGCAACCAGAAAGTAGTAATACCAAAGCCCAGCTGTACTTAACTCGCATGTTACAGCCTTTTTAATTAACGGCCGATGATAATACTTGCCACCCCCTATGAGTGACAAGTCTGTATTTGTTAAAATTCGTTCTTCCACGCACGTAAAGCGGTGAATACTGATAAAGGATCGGTCTGCTCGGTGCGATTAGATACTGATTTCACTACACTTGGCTCGGTATAGCGCAGGAATGGGTTCACAAACTTCTCTTGTCTCAAATTTGTGGGGATGGTCGACTTATTCTGAGCGCGAAGTCGGTTCACTTGGTCGCGATATTGCTGCAAATGTTGGTTATCAGGCTCAACTGCTAATGCGAACGCGATATTGGCTGCAGTGTACTCATGTGCACAATACACTTCAGTTTCTTGAGGTAGCGCCGTGATCTTATTCAGTGCATCGAACATCTGTTGTGGTGTACCTTCCATGATGCGCCCGCAACCTGCAGAGAACAGCACATCACCACAAAACAGTTTGGCATCACCCACATAACCAACATGACCCGCGGTGTGGCCACTGAGCCCTAAGACGAGGAATACTTCGCTAAACAGTTCTAATTGGTCACCATCATCAACGGGATGAGTTAAGGTCGGGATAGGTTCATTTCGAGGGCCAACAACATCCACACCAGGAAATTGTCTAACGAGTTCTGGAACGCCACCAATGTGATCGTGGTGGTGGTGCGTAATCAAGATTGCATCTAAAGTTAGCTCATGGTGTGCTAAGTATTCTAATACTGGAGCCGCATCACCAGGGTCGACGACAGCACAACGGCGATCGCTATTTTGGATCAGCCAGATGTAATTGTCGTTAAATGCAGGTATGCTTTTGATATGTAACATTATTGGTTCTCCAGTCACTTTCAGTGCGACAGAATAAGTGAGACAGATTATTGATGAAGCCAGCACGTAGCAGGAAGAAGTTTGAACGTCCTTACACTTGGGCGCAATTGCACAATGGGGACTGGTTGAGAGAATCAATTCAAACTCGACTCGATGAGTGGTGCCCAAAGCTATTTGGTTACCATATGCTCAAGCTCGGCGGCCTCAGTAGTGAGATTTCTAGCTGCACATGCAACATTCAACATCAAGTAAACCTAGATATCCAGAACCCATTACATAATGTGATAGCGGATGGCTATAATTTGCCCTTTTTGGAGAAAAGTTTTGATGTTGTGGTGCTTAGTCATCAATTAGATTATAGCAATGACCCACACCGATTATTGAGAGAAGTTGACCGAGTGATGATGGATGATGGCTATATCATTATCACCGGCTTTAATCCTTTCAGTGTCACTGGGCTTGCCAGTTTGATGCCTTGGAGAAAGAATAGTTTGCCTTGGAGCGGGCGTATGTACACGCCAAATCGAATTAAAGATTGGCTTGGGGTACTTAACTATGAAGTGATTCATTGTGATACCTACGCGCTGTTTCCGATGAGTAAGTATCAAGCGGTGTGGACGTGGTTAGAGAATGCCTTAGGTGGTTGTGCATCCTTCGCAGGAAGCCAATACTTCATTGTTGCTCGAAAACGTACTTACCCACTCAAACCTATCAAACCACATTGGCATCTTAAGCGACGTTTCTCACCGGTTGGAGCAAGTTTTAGAACCAACTCGCGTCGTACAATGGATACAGCTAAAGCTTCATACCCTTTAAAAACAGAAAAAGCCGATTCGTAGTCGGTTTTTCGTTTTTTATCGTATTTTAGGATGAGACACGGCTTAAGCTATTCACATATTATTCAGTAAAGATGACTAACTCGGTTGATAACCCGTGTCTTCTTGAGTTGGGTTTTCAGCTGCGGTTCTTGCTAAATCATCACACATTTCGTTTTCTCTGTGTCCAGCGTGTCCTTTTACCCAACGCCAATCAACGTTGTGACGCGCCGTTTCTTTATCAAGCCTTTGCCATAAATCGGCATTTTTAACCGGTTTCTTGTCGGCTGTTTTCCAGTCACGCTTTTTCCAGTTGTGAATCCACTGTGTGATACCTTGACGCACGTATTGGCTATCTGTGGTCAGAATCACAGAGCAAGGCTCTTTGAGGGCTTGGAGAGCAACGACAGCAGCGAGCATTTCCATGCGGTTATTGGTTGTTAGCGTGAAGCCTTCTGCTAGCGTCTTCTCGACTTTTTTGTAGCGAAGTACGATGCCATAGCCTCCAGGGCCAGGGTTGCCTAAACAAGAACCATCAGTGAAAATTTCAACTTGTTTCGTCATGATTTGATACTATTACCTCAAGCACATTATCGGCATAGTCTGACACAGTTATCCTTATGAATACCAGTAGCACTCCAGAACAAAGCACGAGCGAAAAA
Organism: Vibrio sp. 10N.261.45.E2; assembly: GCF_002875705.1. Taxonomy (GTDB): domain Bacteria; phylum Pseudomonadota; class Gammaproteobacteria; order Enterobacterales; family Vibrionaceae; genus Vibrio. The sequence goes on along the minus strand of NZ_MCZZ01000133.1, from coordinate 27,459 downwards.
AACAGTTCGAACGAAAACAAGCGCATTGTTGTACTCGATACCGAAACCACCGGTATGAATACCGAAGGTGGCCCTCACTATATGGGGCACCGCATCGTTGAAATTGGTGCAGTAGAGATCATCAACCGTAGGCTGACAGGACGTCACTTTCACGTCTATATCAAGCCCGATCGTGCGATTCAAGAAGAGGCGATTGGCGTTCACGGTATTACTGATGAATTCTTGATTGATAAGCCTGAATACCAAGACATACATAAAGAGTTTCTCGACTTTATCAAAGGTGCTGAGCTGGTGGCTCATAACGCGCCCTTCGATACGGGCTTTATGGACTATGAATTTGAGAAGCTTAACCCTGCGATAGGTAAAACGGATGACTACTGTAAAGTTACCGATACCTTGGCAATGGCGAAGAAGATATTCCCAGGTAAAAGAAACAACCTAGATATCTTATGTGACCGTTACGGTATTGATAACTCGCACCGTACTCTCCACGGCGCATTGCTCGATGCGGAAATCCTAGCCGACGTCTACCTATTGATGACGGGTGGGCAAACTTCGCTGCAATTTAACGCTGGCCAACAAGAAGGCGAAGCGGAAAGCATACGAAGAGTAGAAAGTGGTCGAAAATCCCTAAAGGTTTTACGAGCTACGGCCGATGAAGTAGAAGCGCATCAAAGTCGTTTAGATCTCGTCGAGAAAAGCGGAAGCTGCCTCTGGCGTCAGTAGGGAGAAAGTATGTTAAGGGTATTGGCTACCAGTTGCTTATTGCTGTTAAGCTTTGGCTTACATGCGGCAACGGAATCCGTAATGAGTTTATTGGACAACCGTTTTCGCGTTGACCCCAGTATTGAACAAGTCACCTTTGTGATTTATCGAGCCGATAACTCTAAGCCTGTCGTTTTGGTTCGCCCTGACGGCAAGAAATACTACTCTTGGCGTAATGCTGATAATGTCCGTTGGTACGAAGAGTCGTCCATGGACATTATCTCTATCGACAAGCCAATGCCTGGCCCATGGCAAGCAGTCGGTAAAGTTTCCCCTAAGAACAACATCAAGCTCCTATCTCATCTTGTTTTGGATGCTAATGAATTTCCCGATAAGTTGTATCAAACCGAACGTATCAAATTTACTGCTCAACTGACTTCTGATGGTAAGCCTTTGGTGCTGCGTGATTTTCTCGACCGCGTGAAGCTTAAGGTCACCTTTACCAAGTTTGTTGAAAATGAAGAATCTTTGGTGAGAGAAGCACGCCCGGTGCCTGTTGTGATGGGAGAGTTTGCCGATGACGGTGTGGATCTCGATGAAAAAGCCGGGGATGGTGTGTTCACCGTCTCTTTGCCAATAGATATCGAACCAGGTAAATATCGAGCACGTATTACTTCTGGGAATGGCGTGTTCCTGCGAGCGCAAGAACAAGAAGTCTTGGTTTACCCAACACCGCTCACTACCACCTTCATTCAGTCTCGAAAAGAGGGCTTACCTCATACTATTGTGGTGTCTGGTGAACAGGGCATGATCGCACCGAGTTCTTTGGCGGTTCATGTTGAGCACAAGGCGCCTGATGAATATGTTATGTACAAGCAGGGGCAAGCTGAAGTCGACACAATGAAAGTCGCTTTAGAGGTGCCTTATAATGGCGATTTAGGGATTTATAACTGGTCTGGGATGGTTTATGCCACTGATGCTTCAAGTCAGCGCCCACTGATCTTTCCAATTACCGAGCAGTCGTACAGCGTTGTTGAGGATATCGACTTAGCAGAGTCACGACGCCTTCAAGAAGAAGCGCTTGCTGAACAGAAGCGTATCGCAACAGAGTTGATGATTCTTCAAAAACGTGAAGACGATAGACAGCGCAGTATGATCATTATTGCGGTGGGTAATGTGGTCGCTATTCTATTGGGCTTATTGATTTGGTTTGTGGTTCGTAAAGTGACAGCTAAGAAAAAAGCACTCCCTGAGATGCAGCTCAAGGCACCAAAGTAATTCGTTCGTATCACTGAGCTACTCGGAGATTAAAAACATTCTTGCTCATAATAACTGTGCTGAGAATAAAAAAACGGGACTCATAGGAGTCCCGTTTTTGTTCTAATCCTGAGCCTAGGCGACGTTATCAATCGATTGGTCTGGATACTGCGACTTTGCCGCAAGCTCCTCTGGTGAGAAGTCATCCACATTAATCGTGTACAGTCTATGTTCCTCAGCGCTAATCAGAAGGTTTGCTTCTTCTTGCGTTAAGATGCCTTTTTCAAGTCCCAACTGAGCAACAAGATCAAGTCGTAAGAAGGCACGTTTTTGATGTGTCTCTTTGCAGACTTTGTCGAACAGAGGTTCAGCTTGAAGAATCACTTCTAGCGCTTTTTCAATCTTACCTACTGGGTTGTATTCCGTTGCTTCCAGGTATTGGCCACGACCGATACGAGAGCGTGTTTCACTTGGTGTTTGTAGAATGTGCGCGACTTTGCTATCCAGCTTGTCGTTTGGTGCACGGCGGATACGGCCAAATGGCATTAGCACAACACGAAGCAGACGACCAATTACAGGGTTAGGGAAGTTCGCCAAGAACTCATCAATTGCCACTTCAGTCTGACGTAAGCTATCTTGCATCCCCCAATGTACTAGCGGTAGGTCTTCGGCGTGGCTGCCTTCACTTTCAAAGCGTTTCAGCGTTGCTGAGCCAAGGTAAAGTTGACTCAGGATGTCACCCAGTCGCGCTGATAAACGTTCTCTACGCTTCAGTGAGCCACCTAGAACTGCCATTGAGATATCAGACAGTAGCGCTAGGTTTGCACTGTAGCGGTTTAGCTGTTGGTAGTAACGTTGTGTCTGTTTATCTGTTTTATTTGAAGGTGTTGGCGCATCTGAACCACGACCATCGGTTAAACCAAACCATAAGCTTCGTACTAGATTACTCATAGTGAAGCTAACGTGTCCTGCTAACGCTGAATCAAACTTATCCAGAGCATCACTGCTTTCAGAGTAAGCCGCTTCCATTTCGTTAAGAACGTAAGGGTGACAACGAATCGCACCTTGACCATAGATGATCATCGAGCGAGTCAGGATGTTTGCACCTTCAACCGTAATCGCAATTGGAGAGCCTTGGTAACCACGCGCTAAGAAGTTCGATGGGCCCAAGCAAATACCTTTACCGCCTACGATATCCATCGCATCGATGATGCTGCGTTGTCCACGGTGAGTACAGTGGTACTTAACGATGGCAGAGATAACTGAAGGTTTTTCACCAAGGTCGATACCTGCAACGGTGAGGTTACTTGCTGCATCCATTACATAGGCATTACCAGCTAGGCGTGCAAGTGGCTCTTCAACCCCTTCCATGCGACCAATAGGTTGTTTGAATTGACGACGGATACGAGCGTAAGCGCCAGTAGCAAGTGCGGCTGTTTTGATACCACCCGTTGAGTTTGAAGGCAGTGTGATACCACGACCCACCGACAGACATTCAACCAGCATACGCCAGCCTTGACCTGCCATTTTCTGGCCACCAATGATGAAATCGATAGGCACGAAGATATCATCACCTTGAGTCGGACCGTTCTGGAACGGAACATTCAGCGGGAAGTGGCGGTTGCCAATCTGTACGCCTTTTAAATCTGTTGGGATTAACGCACATGTGATGCCAAGATCTTGTTGGTCACCAAGTAGGCCGTCCGGGTCGCGTAGCTTAAAAGCCAAGCCCAAAACAGTCGCGACAGGCGCAAGAGTGATGTAACGCTTGTTCCAAGTTAGGCGCATGCCCAGTACTTCTTCACCTTGCCATTCCCCTTTACATACCACGCCGTAATCTGGGATAGATCCCGCATCAGAGCCTGCTTCTGGGCTGGTCAGTGCGAAACAAGGGATCTCTTTACCTTCCGCTAAACGAGGAAGGTAATGGTTTCTTTGTTCTTCTGTTCCGTAGTGTTGTAACAGTTCACCTGGGCCTAACGAGTTAGGAACACCAACCGTTGATGATAATACGCTTGAAACACCTGTTAGCTTCTGTAGAACCAAAGACTGAGCATAAGCTGAGAATTCTAAACCGCCGTATTTTTTCTTGATGATCATGGCGAAGAATTTGTGGTCTTTCAGGTATTGCCACACTTCTGGTGGCAAATCAGCAAGTTCATGTGTTACTTGATAATCATTGACCATTTCACACACGGTATTTACTGGACCATCTAAAAACGCTTGCTCCGCTTCAGAGAGCTTCGGGTCAGCAATGTTCTGAAGCTTTTTCCATTCAGGTTTACCTTTGAACAGCTCTGCTTCCCACCATACGGTTCCGGCTTCCAATGCTTCTTTTTCTGTTTGAGACATCGCCGGTAGAACTTTCTTAAATAAAGAGAGTGCTTTTTGACTGATTAGCGTCTGACGAATTGTCGGCACAGCAAAGATAGCAACAGCTAATAGGTAACAAAGCCAGCCAGTGACAGCCACGTTGCCAAACAGTGTTAATGCTACCATTGCGCCGGTTAATACAACTAACGCACGTACCAGACTAACTCTATGGTAAAGACAGACGCCTAAAATGGCTGTCATGCCGAGTAGGGAGAGCAATATGTTCATGATCGATTTCCTTTTCAGAGATCACTTATTGTTATTAAGCTTTAGGTAAGAGGTCTAACCAGTCAAGTGTAAACAAAATATTAAATATTTGTAAAACTAAAAGTTGGGTAAAAAGTGATCTGAGTAGAGCTAAAGTTCTAATTGTGAGAGGTTGGTGGTGATTATTTGGACGGATCGGCAGTGAGAGGTTAGGGTCTGTTGATCTTGCGTGGTTCAATTTTGTTCGGATGGGGACGCCTAGTCAGAATCGTTTTAGGCGCGGCGAAGAGTATGTAGCCTAGTCATTCTAAGCAAATATTCTTCAACAAAGTATAAAACGATTTTAGCCGAACCCTTCGGGCAGCCTTTGTGGTTCATTTCTACTACGTTATTGGCTTTTCATGTAGGCTAACTACATGTCAAAGCCTCTGCCTTGTATAAATTTCCCACAAAGTGCTGCAAAAATCAGCTCGAAAGGCCAACAGACTCTAATTAAGGTGGCAATCTTTGGGCTTAAGTGTCGACACTATTTCATGTTTGTGGGTAAACTCAGCTATAAAGAGGGGAAAACCCTTCATTCTCATTTCGCGCACGTTAAGCTGCGTCATAAAAATAAGAGATAAGCCTTATGTACCATGACCTAATCAAAAGTGAATTGAACGAAGCTGCTGACGTTCTGAATAAGTTCTTGAGTGATGACCATAACATCGCTCAAATCGAAGCGGCGGCAAAACTGATTGCTGACTCATTCAAGCAAGAAGGTAAAGTGCTTTCTTGTGGTAACGGTGGCTCACACTGTGATGCGATGCACTTTGCGGAAGAGCTAACTGGCCGATACCGCGAAAATCGCCCAGGCTACGCTGGCATTGCGATTTCAGACCCTAGCCACTTATCTTGTGTAAGTAATGATTTTGGTTACGACCACGTGTTTTCTCGTTACGTAGAAGCGGTAGGTCGTAAAGGCGACGTGTTATTTGGTTTATCGACTTCTGGTAACTCAGGCAACATTCTAAAAGCGATTGAAGCGGCTCAAGCTAAAGGCATGAAAACCATCGCGTTAACCGGTAAAGACGGCGGTAAAATGGCAGGCTGTGCCGATATTGAAATCCGAGTTCCACACTTTGGTTACGCAGACCGCATCCAAGAGATTCACATTAAGATCATTCACATTGTGATTCAGCTTGTTGAAAAAGAGATGGAATAATAGTTTTACAGACATTTGGAGCCCAGCTTTGTGGCTCCATTGGTTTTAATAGGGAGTAGATTAAACCATGTGTGAATTGCTCGGTATGAGCGCGAATGTGCCAACTGATATTTGTTTTAGCTTTACTGGCCTTATGCAGCGTGGAGGTAATACTGGCCCGCACCGCGATGGCTGGGGTATCACCTTCTATGAAGGAAAGGGTTTTCGTACATTTAAAGATCCTAACCCTAGCTGTGAATCTAAGATCGCTGAGTTGGTTCAAAACTACCCAATTAAAAGCCAAGCTGTTGTCAGTCATATCCGTCAAGCCAACCGTGGTGGCGTTAATCTAGAAAATACACACCCTTTTACCCGTGAGCTTTGGGGGCGATACTGGACCTTTGCTCACAATGGTCAATTATCCGATTATGATGATCTGGTGAGTGGGCGTTTTAGACCTGTCGGTGAAACGGACAGTGAACTCTCTTTTTGTTGGCTACTGAAACAACTTGAAGAGCGTTTTCCTGAGCCACCTCAAGACATGGAAGGTATGTTTCGTTTCGTGGCTGAGTGTTGCGACAAGCTACGCGAGAAAGGCGTGTTTAATATGTTGTTGAGTGATGGAGAGTACGTGATGACTTACTGTACTAACCATTTGTACTGGATAACCAGACGTGCACCTTTTGGTAAAGCGAGCTTAATTGATGAAGATGTTGAGATTAACTTCCAAGAAGAGACCACGCCGAATGATGTGGTGACGGTCGTCGCAACTCAACCTCTTACCGACAATGAAAAGTGGTTCAGAATGAAGCCGGGCGAATACGCACTGTTTCATTTTGGTGAACTGATTGGCAACAACCATCAGGCGTTGGAAGATGTTGCTTACGCACCTAAAAAGGTCGCGAGCCAAGCTCCTACTGAACCATTAAGCTAAACATCTGTTTACTGATAAAAGAAAGGCCGTTCACTGTACTCAACCAGTTAACGGCCTTTTTTGTTCTATATTCTTGGCACTACTCTTCTGCGTAACCGTGCTTACCTAATACCTTACCGTCTAAGACAGCCTGCCCGTTTAGCATTGACAAACGTTCTTCCGCGAACCATTTGCAGACCATCGGGTAAATGCAGTGTTCTTGAGTAAGCACGCGGCTTGCTAGAATATCAGCATCATCATCTTCAAATACCGGAACCTTAGCCTGTAAGATAACAGGACCACCATCGAGCTCTTCGGTAACAAAGTGAACGCTAGTTCCGTGCTCTTTATCTTGTGCATCAATGGCACGCTGGTGGGTGTGTAGGCCAGGGTACTTAGGTAACAGTGAAGGGTGGATGTTGACCATTTTACCGGCATAATGACGAACAAACTCAGAACTCAGGATTCGCATGTAACCAGCGAGTACGATTAAATCAGGCTGGTAAGCATCGATCTGAACCATCAATTCGTGGTCAAATTCTTCACGTGAGCCAAAGTCTTTTGGATTCACTGAGTGAGCGTCAACACCTGCCGTTTTCGCTCGCTCTAATCCAAAAGCTTCTGCTTTGTTTGAGAAGACAGCTTTAACTGACGCATCAATCATATCGTTATCGCAGGCATCCAAAATCGCCTGTAAGTTGCTTCCGCTTCCTGAAATTAACACAACGATGTTTTTCGTAGAGTGGTTGGTTTTACTTGAGTGATTGTTTTTCATAGAGTGGGTCATACGATTGATTAACTGAACTGTTTACAATGTACCTACATAAATTAAGGTTTTCTGCGGGCTAAATAGCAAAATGAGGACCATTCGGTCCTCATTGATTAACTAAGTAAGTGAACGTATCACTTATTTGATTTCAACTTGCTCTTCGCCAGCTTCAGCATTTGCGATCTCACCGATAACCCAAGCGTTTTCGCCTTCAGCTTTCAGTAGTTCAACAGCAGCGTCTGCTTGATCTTTAGGTAGAGCAACAACTAGGCCTACACCACAGTTGAAAGTGCGGTACATTTCAAATGTTTCCACGTTACCTTTCTCTTGTAGCCAGTTGAAGATAGCAGGCCATTCCCAGCTGTTGCCATCAATGACTGCTTTAGTCCCTTCAGGAAGTACGCGAGGGATGTTTTCCCAGAAACCACCACCTGTGATGTGCGAGATAGCATGGATGTCATGCTCAGCAATCATCTTAAGCGCTGATTTGATGTAAATCTTAGTTGGTTCTAGTAGGTGTTCACCGATAGTGCGACCTTCTAGTTCTTCACTCTTATCAGCACCAGAAACTTCTAGAACTTTACGAATTAAAGAGTAACCGTTTGAGTGTGGACCACTTGAGCCAACAGCAATAAGTGCGTCGCCTGCTGCTACTTTAGTACCGTCGATGATGTCAGCTTTTTCTACAACACCAACACAGAAGCCAGCTACGTCGTAGTCGTCGCCTTCGTACATGCCCGGCATTTCAGCCGTTTCACCACCGATTAGTGCACAGCCAGCTTGAACACAGCCTTCGGCAATACCAGAAACAACGTCTGCTGCTGTATCTACGTCTAGCTTACCTGTTGCGTAGTAGTCTAGGAAGAATAGCGGCTCACCACCTTGAACGATTAAGTCGTTCACACACATTGCCACTAGGTCGATACCAATGGTGTCGTGTTTTTTCAGATCCAAAGCAAGGCGAAGTTTAGTACCAACACCATCAGTACCTGAAACAAGTACCGGCTCTTTGTATTTCGTTGGAAGTTCACATAGGGCGCCAAAGCCACCAATACCGCCCATTACTTCAGGGCGACGAGTGCGTTTAACAGCACCTTTAATACGGTCTACTAGTGCATTACCTGCGTCGATATCAACACCAGCGTCTTTGTAGCTTAGAGAAGAAGTATTACCACTCACGGGATAGTCCTCGAACTTAAGTTGGATGTGAAAACGGCGCTATTCTAACAGGGCTTGATTACCAAGAGCAAACGTTTGCGCGGTTTTTTTTATTAGAATAAAGATTCTGAAATAACCTTAGAGTTCGTGTATAATCTACAGGTTTGTTTAAATATTGCCGGAGTTGGAAATGAAAGTTGTTGAAGTGAAACACCCGCTAGTAAAACATAAAATTGGCCTGATGCGTGAAGGTGAGATTAGCACTAAGCGTTTTCGTGAGCTAGCGACAGAAGTGGGTAGCCTTCTAACATACGAAGCGACATCAGACTTTGAAACTGAGCGTGTGACGATTAACGGTTGGAACGGTCCAGTAGAAGTTGACCAAATTAAAGGTAAAAAAGTAACTGTAGTGCCAATCCTACGTGCTGGTCTAGGCATGATGGACGGCGTTCTTGAGCACATCCCAAGTGCACGTATCAGCGTTGTTGGTATCTACCGCGACGAAGAAACACTTGAGCCAGTACCATACTTCAACAAGCTTGCATCTAACATCGATGAGCGTATTGCTCTAGTGGTAGACCCAATGCTTGCGACTGGTGGTTCTATGATCGCAACTATCGACCTGATGAAAGAGAAAGGTTGTAAGCACTTTAAGATTCTTGTGCTTGTAGCTGCTCCTGAAGGTATCGCTGCTCTAGAAAAAGCGCACCCAGATGTTGAGCTATACACGGCTGCAATCGATGAGAAGCTAAACGACAAGGGCTACATTGTTCCTGGTCTTGGCGATGCTGGTGATAAGATCTTCGGTACTAAGTAATTCGGCTCCAGCTTAAGAGACTGTGAACAGTTTCTTAACTCGCTGAATTAGTTGTACTAATAAAAAGGGAGAGCATTTGATGCTCTCCCTTTTTTGATCTTGCGAATTGTGATTTTTTAAATCTAATCTGATTAACTCATCAGTCGATTTGAGCTTTGTCTACCACAGTGTTGTCACCTAGCTCATCTGGAAGTACTAGGTTAAGTAGGATCGCCACGATGCCGCATAAGCTTACGCCTTGTAGGCTAAAGTCGCCGATGCCAAATGCCATGCCGCCAATACCAAAGACTAAAGTAATGCCCACAATCACAAGGTTACGTGACTTGTGTAGATCAACATTGTTCTTGATTAGCGTGTTAAGGCCAACGGTTGCGATAGAGCCAAACAATAGAATCATGATGCCGCCCATTACAGGAACTGGAATCGTTTGAAGCAGCGCGCCTAGCTTGCCAACCAATGCAAGAACGATGGCAGTGACAGCAGCCCAAGTCATGATCACAGGGTTGAATGCTTTGGTCAGCATTACTGCGCCTGTTACTTCACTGTAAGTCGTGTTTGGTGGCGCGCCCAGCATAGAAGCTGCAATTGTTGCTACACCGTCGCCAGTGATAGTGCGATGTAAGCCTGGCTTCTTAAGATAGTCTTTGCCGGTCACGTTAGAAATCGCAAGCATGTCACCAACGTGCTCAACGGCTGGTGCAATCGCAACAAATACCATGAAGAAGATAGCGTTGATGTTGAACTCAGGTGCTGTGAAGTTTGGCAGTGCTAGCCAAGATGCTTGAGCTACAGGGGTAAAATCAACGACACCGTAAACCAAGCTTGTGATGTAACCTGCGACAATGCCACCGAAGATAGGCAGCAGTTTAAGGAAGCCTTTTGAGAACACACTGATGACAATTGTTACTAGCAGTGAAATCGAAGAGATCCACAATGCTGCGTCTGCATCAACAAGCTGAACCGCACCATCACCAGTCTTACCTAGTGCCATGTTAACCGCAACAGGCGCAAGCCCTAAACCGATAACCATGATCACTGGGCCAACCACGACAGGTGGAAGCAGTTTATGGATGAAGCCAACACCACGAACTTTTATTAATGCGCCCATTAGTACATACACAACACCTGCCGCCATAAGGCCGCCCATGGTTGCACCTACACCCCAAGTTTGAATACCAAACATGATAGGCGCGATGAATGCGAAAGAAGACGCTAAGAAGATTGGCACTGAACGGCGTGTAATAAGTTGGAATAAAAGGGTACCGATACCCGCGCCAAAGAGTGCAACGTTAGGATCAAGTCCTGTTAGTAGCGGCACAAGTACAAGTGCACCAAAAGCTACGAACAGCATTTGCGCACCTTGCAAAGCATTTTTCATGATATGTCCTTAAAAATGGTCGTTATATGAAAAGTGAAAAATAAAATTCGCGGGATTCTATCACTTAGCAATCGATTGCTACACCAGATAGATCAAATTTATTTATCTTAGTGATGTTTTATAGCTATCTAAGCTCGAAAAATTCCATCTAGTAAGTGAGCGATTTATCATGGCCAGGTGATATTTTGTGGTTATTAAACACAGTGGGCGCTATCGACCTTGCCCCTCAATCCATAGTTGCTTATCATCTAGGCACAAGATTTGAATATTAGGATCAGTATGCGCTACATAGCATTGTTGTTGATGGGACTATTAGCCTCTCCGAGTTATGCCTTAACTCAAGTAGATATTTTTAGTGCTGAAGTTGCGATTAACGCTGAAGACAAACAGCCAGAACAAGTGGCAAGAAATACAGGTATGGAGCAGGTATTGATACGTGCGACAGGCCAAACTGATGTCGCTTCGAATGAGACGATTCAAAAGGCGATGCGTAAGAGTTCGCAATACATGTCTCAAATGAGTTTTGGCGAAAGCAATGACCAATCAACATTGCGTATGCGCTTTAACGGTGCACAAATCCGTTCTCTACTGACTCAAGCACAGTTACCGTACTGGCCTGACACGCGTTCAAACATCCTTGTTTGGCTGGTGGAAGAAGACAACTACGACAAGAATATCGTGTGGGAACACTCTAACTCAGAGTTGGCTGCTGGCTTACAAGCAAACGCAAAAGAGCGTGGCTTGCCTTTGACTCTGCCTGTGGGTGACTTTGACGATATTACGGGCATTGCGACTTCTGATTTGTGGGGCAGCTTTGTTACGCCAATCAGTCAAGCAAGTCAGCGTTACCCTGTTGATGCTGTGTTGGTGATAAAGGCTCAATCTTCAGGTTTACGTTGGACTCTATACGATCAAAAGCCAAGTCAATTGACGAGCGCACCAACATCGCCTGTAAGTGGTTCTTTATCAGGTAATAGCGCAACGACTTCTAAGAAGTTAGTCGACCAAATCAGTAATTACTACGCAGGTAAAAGTGCTGTGACGGTAGCGAGTGAGTCATCAGAATCGATTTTAACGCAGTTTATTAGCCTGAATAATGCTCAAGACTTCTTCCAGTTGGAGAACGCACTTAAGCGTCTAAACTCGGTGGCAAGCCTAGATATTCTGAAGATTCAGAACAACGAAGTAACTTTCCGAATTCACTTACTGTCGACTCAACAAGAGTTTGAGCAAGAAGTAGCAAGTATTCGCCAAGTCGCGAAGGTTGAAGAATCTTACATTGAACCCGAAGTGAGCCCTGAATTTGAAACTCAAGACAACACCATGTCTGTAGGTGATGATTCAACAGACGCTGCTGAAGTCGTTGGTAATGAAACTGAATCAGGTGTAGAAGTGATTAAGGGCAACGAGGTATCAATAGATACCGAGCTAACAAACACGCCTGACGCAACGTTAGAGGAATCTAGCACAGAAGATCTAACCATAACTGCGCCAGTACATGCTAAGCCAAGCTTGGTCTACGAGTGGGTTCGTTCATAATTGTCAGCAGACATGATTGATTGAAATTAAAACATGAAAAAAGCCCTGCAAGAGCAATCTCGCAGGGCTTTTTGTTTATCTAACGTCAGTTCAAGAGTAACGAATCAATACTACTGTTCGAATTTCGCTTTCTCTTTCTTCTCTACTTCAGAAAGACGCTTCAACTTGATGCCTAACTCTTTGGCTCTAAAGCGAGTAAATAATATATTGCCCGCGAAACCTAGAGTCGTCAGAAGCAGTTCTACAGCCGCTAATAAACGTTCACCATCGTCTACATACAAGATAGTGAGTGCGTGTAGGAAATAGAGCATTAAGACGAAATTCGCCCAAGCGTGCGTATAAGGCTTACCTGCTAAAATGCCCGGTAATGGAAGTAACAGCGGTATAGCCCAAGCAATCGCTAGCGTGACATTACTGAGATGTGGGTGCGGTGAAAGTGTCATCTGCCAAGCCACTACCCAGAACAAAAGCGACAAGTTGCCCGCTAAAGCAAGGTAGCGAAATAGCTTGGTTTTGGGAGACATAGCCTTCTCTGGCATGTACATCATTGAGATATTCCCTTCTGATTTATTGCGATGCGCGCTAGGCGTTTGCCTAGGCTCTGAGCCAACTCAATCTCTTCTTTGCTAAGTGAAGCACTCTCTCCAGTACTGCTTGCACCATAAGGCGTGCCACCTGTTTGAGTGGTATGCAGTGCAGGTTCTGAGTAAGGGATGCCCACTACTAACATACCGTGATGAAGTAGGGGCAGCATCATGCTTTGTTGTGTCGTCTCTTGACCACCATGCAGTGAAGAAGAAGAGGTAAATACACAAGCTGGCTTATCAATGAGATCGCCATTGATCCACAGTGATGTTGTGCTATCCCAAAAGTGCTTCATCGGTCCGGCCATGTTACCAAACCAAACCGGACTGCCTAGCGCCAAACCATCACAAGATCGAAGCTCTTGTAATGACGCAATAGGATCCGTTGGTTGATGACGTGAATCAGGCTGTTCTTTTACCGTGTACACGTCGTTCACCGTTCTTAGCATGGCTTCACAGTCAGGGATGGACTCCACCCCTCGTGCAATCTGCCTTGCTAGAGCTTGTGTGTTGCCGTGACGACTGTAGTAAAGAACAAGGATGTTAATGCTCATATTGGATTATAGAATCTCTAGCACTTGCTCTGGTGGACGACCAATCTTTGCTTTGTTGTTCGCGACAACGACTGGGCGCTCAAACAGTTTTGGATTGGTTGCCATCGCGGCGAAAAGATCTTCATCAGTTACCGAAGCATCACTAAGGTTTGCTTCTTTATAATCCGCTTCTTTGGTACGCATCATGTCACGAACACTGTCAAAACCCAGTTGAGTGAAAAGCACTTTCAGCTGTTCAACAGTCAAAGGGGTGTCTAAGTATTTGATTACCTCTGGTTGTACGCCGTTTTCTTGAAGTAGCTCTAAAGTTTGACGGCTCTTTGAGCAGCGTGGGTTATGGTAAATCACGACAGACATGGTTCTTCCTCATTATTATTTTTGATTTAGTTGTTTAGCTGAAGCCACAAGAGGTGACTTCTTTTTTGTAACGTTGAGCTTTCTTACTACTTTGGTAACGAGCGGCCACCAATAATCATATTATTGTAGCGACAAGAAGCGTTCTCTCTGAATCATTAGCTGATCAATTCGAGCGTCGTAGCGTGCTTGTTTTAGGCTTCCTAATTCTGCGATTTGGCTCGCCTGCGTATAGTACTGAATCGCTTTGTTCCAGTTGGCTTGGAGAGCCAAAATTTCGGCGCGAGCGGCAAGATCTTCGTCGCTGTTTCCAAGGCTAGTGTTCGCTTTTGAAAGCAAGTGCCAGCCGTTGGTGTCGTTTGGGTTATCGTGCGTATAGCGCTGTAATACGCGAACGGCTTCTTGCAGTTCTTCATTTTCAATCAGTGCATTGGCATAGTTGATTGTCAGAACCGGGTTGTTTGGTTGACGAACCAGTGCAGACTTGAGTTCTTTAATCGCAGTCTCAGGCTGCTTTTTCTCAATGTGTAGATCCGAAATCGCATCTAGATAAAACAGGTTGGTCGGGTCGCTGTTAATCAACTTGTTCAGAATTGGCTCTGCTTTGTCTAGTTTTTTAGAATCTAGGTAAACGAGTGCTTGACCATATTCTAATGACGGAACCAAGGCTTTCGGGGCTTTCTTCAGTTGACGCGCAAACCAATCAAGAGCTGCATCGTTATTAATGCCGGCATAGCGCGCAACAATACGGGCTCTTGCTAGGTGGTAATCCAGTGATGGAGCCAATTTCAGTGGTGGATAGCTACGAGCACGAGCACGCGAATCGGTAATTCGGTCTTCTGGCAATGGGTGAGTCAGCAGCATTGGCGGTGGTGTGCTTGCGTAGCGGTATTCATCAGCCAAACGGCCGAAGAAACGCGGCATTGCATTTACATCAAAACCAGCTTTTGCCAGCGTGTTGATACCAAAGCGGTCAGCTTCTTTTTCATTACTACGTGTGTAGTTGATTTGGCTTTGCATATTACCCGCAGTGGTTGCTGTTAGGGCTGCAATGCCAGCTTCAGGAGCTGCAATCGCCAGTAATACAGAGGCCGCTAGTGCCGCAATGGTTGCAGGAGAACGGCGAGCTTGATCTTCCATACTACGCGCTAAGTGACGTTGAGTTACGTGCGCGATTTCGTGCGCTAATACTGAAGCCAATTCACTTTCAGATTGTGCATGCAGGAACAGACCTGAGTGCAGAGCAACATAACCACCAAAGAAAGCAAAGGCGTTGATGTTGCGGTCACGGATCATAAAGAACTGGAAAGGTGTCTTTACATCATTTGCGTTCGCGACCAGACGGTGGCCAAGCGTATCAATATACAGGTTTAGAACTGGGTCGTTTACGATAGGCTGGCTGCTTCTGATGATGCGCATGTAGGCATCACCATAGATAAGTTCTTGGTCGATAGTAAGTGTGCCGCCAGCAGCGGTACCTATATCTGGTAGCTCCAAACTATTGGTATTCGCCAATGTTGGGGTGCTTAATGTAGCTGCGATGCATAAGCAAGCAATTGAGCGAGCGCGTTTAAACATATTAGTCAGTAATACTCCGTTTCTTCTGACAGTAAGACAAGTGCAATGCAAATTGGTTCTTTATCTGGTTTAACCTTTGCCAAGAGCGTGCGCTATCATGAAGGAAGATGAATGAATGATGGCGCGTTTTCAAAAACAGATTACAATACGACCCTTATAATAAGCATCGAGCTCAAGAATGACACCTAATATTCTAGATTTACGCCAAGAGCGCTGTCCAATGGCGCTATTATTAGCCAAGCGTCACAGTGTAAAGTTAGAAGTAGGGCAATCATTGTCAATTTATGTCTCTGATAACAGCTCGATGAAAGATATTGTTACTTTTTTGTCTAAGCAAGCCTATGACGTCATCACTGAGGTTTGCTCTAATTACCATCATCTCCTCGTCACTAAAAAGGAATTGCAGTCAGATGCTTGAAATGGTCAATCGTTGGTATAAACGACGTTTCTCTGATCCACATGCTGTCAGTTTGGTTGCCATCATTCTCTTCGGCTTTATTACGATCTACTTCTTTGGTCACCTCATTGCGCCACTCTTGGTTGCCATTGTGTTGGCTTACTTGCTTGAGTGGCCTGTTACACAACTTCAACGATTCGGTGTTCCAAGAACGCCCGCGGTGATGTTGGTTATCATGATGTTCTTTAGCGTGATGCTACTTGCGATCTTTGGTTTAGTACCAACTATTTGGGAACAAGTGGGTAACCTAATCAATGATATTCCAAGCATGTATGGCAGCTTACAAAATTTCATTGCGACGATTCCTGAACGCTACCCAGAATTAGCAAACCTACAGATCGTTGAGTCGATTATGTCTAACGCGAAGAACAAAGCGTTAGGTTTTGGTGAAAGTGTTGTCAAAGGCTCTCTTGCTTCTCTTGTGAGCTTAGCGACCTTAGCGGTTTACTTGATTCTCGTACCACTGCTGATCTTCTTTTTGTTAAAAGATAAAGAAGAGATGATCAGAATGGCGAGCGGTGTACTTCCTCGAAATCGTCGTTTGGCGACCAAAGTATGGGAAGAGATGAACCAGCAAATTTCGAACTACATTCGCGGTAAAGTCTTAGAGATTTTAATCGTTGGTGGTGTGAGCTACGTAACCTTCGCAATTCTGGATCTGCGCTATTCAGTTTTGTTGGCCGTCGCCGTTGGTTTTTCGGTACTGATTCCTTATATCGGTGCCGCAGCTGTGACTGTTCCTGTGGCGATTGTTGGCTTATTCCAATGGGGATTAGAGCCTCAGTTTTATTGGCTGCTTCTCTCTTACGGTATAATCCAAGCACTCGATGGCAACGTGCTTGTTCCGGTTCTTTTCTCTGAAGCGGTGAACCTACACCCAGTGGCAATTATTGTTGCCGTGTTAGTGTTTGGTGGCTTGTGGGGATTCTGGGGGGTGTTCTTTGCTATCCCGTTGGCAACGTTAGTTAAAGCAGTTTGGAATGCCTTACCGAGTCATGCATTAGACGATGATCCTGAACATCAAAAGTAATTGATCTTATTATAGAAAAGGGCCGAACATCCATGATGTTCGGCCCTTTTTACTCTTGGCTAAATCATTAGCTTAATGAGTGTTGGTCTTGTCTTAGAAGAGTGGTGAATCAAAGTCATTAACTTACTCAAATCGCCTTAAGCTTCTTGATTAAAGTAATCTAGAACCACTTCGTGGTGAGTCTTTGTTTTGAACTTGTTGAAGACGTGTTCAATCTGACCTTCTTCATCAATTAGGAAGCTAATACGGTGTAGACCATCATATATCTTACCCATAAATTTCTTTTCGCCCCAAACGCCAAACTGTTCAGCAACGCTGTGGTCTTCATCTGATAGTAGTGTGAAGTTTAGAGATTTCTTCGTAACGAAGTTTGGTAGGCGTTTTACTGGGTCAACACTCACACCTAAAACAACCACATTTAGGTCATCAAGCTGTGTTTTGATATCACGCAGGCCTTCAGCTTGCACAATACAACCTGGAGTCATTGCTTTTGGGTAAAAGTAGAAAAGTACTTTTTTACCTTTGAAGTCACCAAGAGATACGATATTGCCATCTTGATCTGGAAGAGAAAAAGCAGGAGCTGGAACACCAGCCGTTAGCGTATTCATGACATTTCCTTTTTAAAGACTGTTTTTGATAAAGTTGAGCGAGCCTTGGACTGATAGGCTCTGACACAGCGAATTGAATTCTTCTTGTAGCTGCATCAAATTACATTCTGATTGCACAGAAGCGGTAATAGAGATATGGAATTGGTCGTTATCGAGCTGAACTTTGGACTTATTGATGGTCTGCGCGCTAAGCGAATCGAGGCCGATGTTTCGGTCTGCAAAGAACTGAGTGAATTGCTCGGTTAGACCGAGTTTGTCGTCTGACTCAACGAAAACTTCTAGCGTGTAGGAGTTCTCAATAACATCATGAGGCGAGGTTCGCTTCATAATCGTAATCAAGTCGTGCTCTTGGCCAAGCAAGGGCAGGGTGGTTTCAACACGGGTTATGTTGTTTGCCTTTCCAGACAGTAGCATGATTAGCGTAAACTCTTCGCCAAACAGAGCGATACGGCTATCAATAATGTTACAGCCAGATTGGGTGACTAAATGAACCACTTGGTTGCATACACCTGGGCGGTCAGTGCCCACAGCTGTGATTACTAGATGTTGAGTCATAAAATCACGTCTCTTTATATTCCATTGATTCATGCATGTTAGCACAGTTAGCTCGTGGAATAAGCGTGCGTACGGGGCTTTTTATGAGGCATCTTGCTTCTCATACGTAACTAATGATAAGAATATCTAGAGTATTAAAAAGTGAGATAGAGTGATGAGAGCACAGCTTACTTGTTACTGACATCCAGTTAGGTGCTATCCGCTAGATTGAGCGCAGGTTACCTAAATTACAGGTATAACGCCGTTAGAAGTCGTTTTACCTCAAACATACGACAATATTTACTGCAGATGTTGCCGGTAAGCCACTTTAATGTCTTGTGTTTATTGATTGGCTTACAGTAACATGCAAAAAGAATAAATTAAGGGAGATAGACATGTTTTCAGGAAGTATCGTTGCGCTAGTTACGCCATTTAACGCAGATGGCGAAGTGGATTTCGACAGCCTTAAAAAGTTGGTTGATCACCATGTTGCTGCAGGTAGTGATGGTCTGGTTGCGGTTGGCACAACAGGTGAGTCTTCAACACTCACAATTGAAGAGCATGTCAAAGTCGTCAATAAGATCGTTGAATTTGCTGATGGTCGTATCCCGGTTATCGCTGGTACGGGTGCAAATGCAACTCACGAATCTGTTCTATTCAGCCGCTTGTTGAATGGTTCTGGTATTGCGGGCTGCCTGAGCGTAACGCCTTACTACAACAAACCGACTCAAGAAGGTTTGTACCAACACTACAAAGCAATTGCTGAAGTGAGTGACGTTCCACAAATCCTATACAACGTACCGGGTCGTACTGCGGTAGACTTGTTACCAGAAACGGTTGCTCGCCTTGCTGAGATCGAAAACATCGTTGCACTTAAAGATGCGACGGGTGATCTCGACAGAATTGCAATTCACCGTGAACTTTGTGGCGAAGACTTTATCTTACTAAGTGGTGATGACTTAACAGGTCTAGAATTTGTTAAGCGTGGTGGCGATGGCGTAATCTCTGTAACGAACAATGTTGCAGCCGCTGATATGGCAACCATGTTCAAGCTAGCGAAAGAAGGTAAGTTTGAAGAAGCAGAAGCGATCAATGAGCGTTTGATGCCTCTACATAAGAATTTGTTCGTTGAGTCTAACCCTATTCCCGTAAAATGGGCGGTTCATAAAATGGGTCTGATTGCTGAAGGTGGCTTACGTCTACCGTTGACTGAACTGTCAGAGCCAGCTCAACCTGTCGTTGCTCAAGCAATGTCTGAAGCGTGCATTTACTAAAAACGTATGAAGTGATGCCAAAGCGAACCTTTGGCATTTAGGAGTATAAATGAAGTATTCTCACCAGCTAGTGATTGGGTCACTGGCTGTTTTCGTTCTTACAGCATGTTCTGGCAGCCCGACTCAACGTCGCCAAGCCAAAGATGATTTCGAATACTTAGAAACACCTGAGTTTTCACAATGGCAATTGCCTGAAGATGCTCAACCTCAGTTCTACCCAAACTTTGACATTCCAAGCGGTGAGTTCGCTGGTGGTGTAGGTCCTGCCGTTGATATTCGTCCACCACAACAGGTTCTTGAACTGATCCCAGGTGCTCGTGCTGAGCGTCAAAACGGTGAAGTGACACTATGGCTTCTTCGTGCTGAAGAGGCAGACCGCGTGTGGCAAACGGCTGTAGATATGCTGGCTCAGCGTGGTATCGGTATTCGTGAGCAATCAGAGAATGATATTGAGACCGATTGGGTAACTTGGGTTTCTGAAGATGAAGACGTAGAGATTGGCAGTCGCTACTCTATTTCTCGTTTCCAAGCGAACAACCGTCATGGCTTCAAGATTAATCTGATTGATTGGCGCGAAGGCAATGAAGAGAAACCGATAACGGCAACCAATAAAGAGCGTTACAACGCGTTCTTGACGAACCTTGTAATGGCTAAGTACGATGAAAACCTTCGTGCTGAAGCAGCGTTGAAAGCGCAAGAGCTGGTGAAGCGTATTCCAATCTCTATGGGTGCTGACCGCAGTGGTTTCCCTGTAATTATTGCTCGTACACCATACAATGTATTCTGGCAGCGTCTGCCTAACTTGTTGCCTGAAATGGGCTTTGAGCTTGAAGAACGCAATCAATCTCAGGGTACGGTGAAGGCGAAGTACGCAGCACCAGATGATGAGTTCTGGGAAGAAATTGGCCTACAGCCTATCGACTTAGCGCCAGGCACTTATAACTTCCTATTTGGTGACCTTGGCAACCGCACGTCAATCAACGTAACGGATGCATCAGGCAAGCCAGTAGAAGAAGAGCTGCTTAAGTCAATGGTTCCGGTATTAGCGCATATTGCTGACCAGACCAAAGATGACAAAGAAGCGAAAGCTGAGTAGTAGCACTTAAGCAGTCACAGAGCTGATTTAAATTAGCCCTGTGATTAGCTAGAGCCAATAAAAAAGAGGACACAATGTGTCCTCTTTTTTTGTATTCGTTTTCAGCTGTTTATTGGTCAATCAGACTGGCTCACCAAAGCAAAAAGCTATGCGTCTTTACTGTCTTTGGACCCTTCTTTTTCAGCTTTCTCTTGGTTAAGTTTATCCAAGCGATTGAGCTTATCTAAGTCTCGCTCTGTTTTACCTCGACCAGTCAGATCCATATTCGCGGTCTGTTTGAGCGCGGCGATGTTACCCACCACAACGCTAACTACGATGATGATGATAACCCAAGGGTTTGTAAGCCACTCCAACATAAGCGCTCCTAATGGCTGATGTTCGCTACGAAGCGTGCGTAGATCTCATCTAGCTGCTCCATAATAATCTCATACCCTAATATTGGCTTAGATTGGAGTTGCTTGCCAAGTAAAGTGGGAGATAACTGTGATAAACATGACTCCGATACTTTGCGGTGGCTGATATGCCATGGTTCAATCGCCACGCCACCAAGGTCTTGGCTGTACGGAAAGAAGAACCCAAACTGCGCAGCATGAGCCGATAGCCATTGGTAAAACGCTTGCTGGTGGCCAGAAAGGTATTCCCATGGTTCTAATTGCAACTGTGTGCCTTCAGGTAAGTCGTTTCGAGCAAATACATCAAAGTCACAACCCCAATGGTGACGGCTCGCTCCAGGAAGAGCAGACCATCTCAAGATCGCCGATAACTTTTGATGCTCAGTCAGTGTGGAAGCATCAAGTGGTTGGCTCTCAGAATCTAATATTGGAGCTTCACCAGAAAACTTACGGTTCCAAATTAGAGATTGCCTTTCGTAGTCTCGAAAGCCACTGGCAATCTCCATTTTGAACCCCGCGAGTTGAGCAGCTTCAATCAAATGGTTTAGATCATCTTTGACCTCGCTGTGAACCAAGAAGGTCTTGGTGCCAATGAGGCTAGATTCCAAGTGAGAATCTGATTGTCCGGTAAGCTGCTCTGGTGTCATAACGTGTCTCTCAAGAATTAGATGCTATGAATCGCTGGTTGAAGAACTATTTGGCAAACAGGTTCACTAATGTTTTTTCGTACATGTCAGTTAGCTTCTCTAAATCCGCTACTTTCACGCACTCGTTAACTTTGTGAATCGTCGCGTTTACGGGGCCTAGCTCTACCACTTGTCCTTTCATACGTGCAATAAAGCGACCATCAGACGTACCACCAGTCGTGAGAAGTGCTGGTTTCACATTATTCACGTCACCTACTGCATCAACAATAGCATCAAGCAATGAACCAGCGTCTGTTAAGAACGGGTCGCCATTGAATGTCCATTTTAGGTCGTACTCGAAATCGTATTTGTCGAGTATTGTTGTGATACGTTCAACGATGATGTCATTGCTCAACTCTGTGCTAAAACGCAGGTTAAATTGAACGTTAAACTCACCGGGAATGACGTTTGATGCGCCAGTGCCCGCGCTTACATTTGGAATTTGGAAACTCGTAGGTGGGAAGTAATCATTACCTTTGTCCCATTCAGTTGTTGCCAACTCGTTGATTGCTAGCAGAGAGCTGTGTACTGGGTTATTTGCTAGGTGAGGGTAGGCAACATGACCTTGTGTGCCTTTAATCGTTAGATCGCCAGTGATAGAGCCACGACGGCCGTTCTTCACGACATCACCCACGAATTCCGTGCTTGAAGGTTCACCAACAATACACATGTCGATGTTCTCACCACGAGCCATCAGTGTCTCAACAACACGTACGGTACCATTGATGAACGGACCTTCTTCATCTGATGTGATAAGGAAACCGATTGAACCTGAGTGGTCAGGGTGCTTGGCAATGAACTGCTCTACTGCAACAATCATTGAAGCTAGAGAACCTTTCATATCTGCAGCGCCACGGCCATGTAGGAAACCATCTACGATAGTCGGTTCGAATGGCTTGGTGTTCCACTGCTCAATTGGACCAGCCGGAACTACATCAGTGTGACCAGCAAAAGCAAACAGAGGTGCTTCTGTGCCACGGCGAGCCCAGAAGTTCGTCGTATCCTCAAATACCATCACTTCGATTTCAAAACCAAGTGCTTTTAAGCGTTCAATCATCAGGTCTTGGCAGCCTGCATCTTCTGGTGTTACCGATTGACGGCTGATTAGGTCTTTTGCCAGAGCCAAAGTTGGGCTATCTGTCATCCTTGAATTCCTTGTTTAAATAAAACGTCTAGTCGTGAATTTTTAGGGCGCTGATTCAATGATCAACGTCCAGTTGTCTGTCTATAAAAATACGACGATCTAAGAAAAAATAGCGGCGTATTGGTCGGCTTTAAATCCGATGTGAAGCTTACCCTCGACTTTTAAGATAGGGCGCTTGATCATCGCAGGCTGTTCAACAAGTAAAGCCACCGCTTTTTCTTCCGTTAAGGTGTCTTTCTGCTCTTGAGAAAGTTGGCGATAAGTCGTACCACGTTTGTTTAGCACAAGCTCCCAACCTAGCTCAGAGCAGAAGTTTGTCACTAGATCTTCTGTGATGCCTTGTTTGCGATAATCGTGAAATTCGAACTCGATACCTTCAGCTTCGAGCCATTTCTTTGCTTTTTTAATGGTGTCGCAATTTGGGATACCAAACATAGTGATAGTCATTATTCTTCCTTTGAGTGATTTTATTTCATTGTTATGAGTTGAATCCTATCAGGAAGCGGCAACTCAGACAAAATAGAGTGATGAATATTTCATAGAGTGAAAAAAAAGCGTAAGAAAATGTCACTATTGGAGACTTATTGATCAGCCTCAACATGTTGTCAGCGAAAAAAGAAATAATTGAGTTGCACATATATAGGAGGTGTCAATGGAGTTGAGTCCTGTTTTTGCAAGGCGGCTATATTTAGCATTGTTAGTGGAAAGCCTTGATAGGCCAAATGTGCCTAAACTCATCGAAAAAACGGGGTGGCCTCGTCGTACTATTCAAGATGTACTCAAGGCGTTACCGGGGATCGGTATCGAACTTATGTTTGTTCAAGATGGGCGACGTCATAATGATGGTTATTACCAGTTATCCGACTGGGGGCCATTTGACAGTCAATGGGTTATCCAGCGTAAAGGCGATATAGCAACAAGCCTTGGATTTAGTGCATAAGCCAGCGAAAGCTGGCTTTCTTTTGGGCGTAATAAAATCGAAGCATACCAATATGTCGATTTATTTGCTTACTCGCACAAGTAAGCCGTTCCCAACATGGTTACGGAAGTGGAAAAATCTTGAGGAAGTGTGAAGATCACAGTATCTGCACCTAGCTCAATCGTATTCGATTTGAGTTCATTCATAGCGCCTTGAATTAAGGTGTCATTCGGGAAAAACAGGTAACTGTACCAGTGGCCTTCGCTTCCAGTGACCTCCCCTTTATACTCGCACTGTTCGATATCAATGAGACCGTGATAATCCATTTTCACACTATCAGCTTCCTTGTGAGGCAGTGATGTTGGTGTTGTACAACCCAACAACATTCCACTTACCGCTAACGCTACCCATTCCTTTTTCATACGTTTGTCCTGTTATTTCATCAAATAAATCGCGAAGCCTATCCAGCTAGCGATTAATAGTAACCACGGTAATTTGCTGGCGTGATTTGATGTTGTTTCAACAATCGTGTCGACATTCTGTTCTTTGTTTTGATTAACTTGCTGAGTTTGCTTCTCTTTCTGCACTCGCTTTTTTGCTTTGTCGGCTTGGCGACTGCGTTCTTTTTGCTGTTTTTTATAGAGTGCGATGCCTTTCTCGATACCTTGAGCAATTAACTTAGTTTGTTCTTTGGTTTGAGCTGGCTTTTGTGTCGCTTTGGCTATCTTCAGTGCTTCTTGTTGAGATTCAACAGACGGTGTATTAGTTTTCTTTTTCATACTGAGTTCGATAATTAAAACGGATTAACTAATAAGATAACGCAAACCTAGTTAAGTATGAATGATTTGCGTTAAAGTGTTGGTTTGAAAACAAGTGAAAGTGAGATTTGTGCGGTACTCCATAGAACAATACGACAAGCACGGCTTTTTAAAAGCCCCAATCTTATTATGGTTAGGTTGGCTGTTTCTGGCGAAAGCTCTGGTTGTTTTCATTGTCGCAGGTGCAAGCCGAGAGTCGGGCACTGACATACTCGAAATTATCTATCCTGATCATCAGATGTTTTATGTCGGGATCGCGTTGAGTGTGCCCAGTTTGCTACTGATGTGGCTGTTTGGACTAAGATCTCCAGATAGAAAACGCCTCAATAAAGTTGTGTCTTGGGGGCGTTGGGTCACCATGACGGCTATTTTGGCGCAAGGTTCCCATACGATTTATTTAATCTATTTGGATAATGGATGGTTTCGTTGGTCCAATGGCATCACTTTACTGCTGCTATTATGGTTGTCGCTTTACCTTACTAATAGCCATGCTGCCAAGGATTGCTTTAAAATGGTTGAACACGAAGACTGATTCTCATCAAAACATTTGTCCCATTCCCAATTATACTTAGAAGCTAAAAAATGAAAGGATTAATCTATGCTTAACATCTCAAATGAGCAGCCTAAAATTCAAAGCGCTATCTTGCCAGAAGCTGGGCCTTTCGCTCTTTATGTTCAACTGAAAGTGAATGCTAACGCTGCTAATGTTTTAGCGGAACTTCAAAAGCTTCCGAGTTTAATCGACGAACTAAACCAAACTCAACCTGATGCGAACTTAACGGCATCAGTTGCTTTCTCAAAAGTTTTTTGGGATAAGTTTGAGCAAGCAGCCCCTGCTGATCTGATTGATTTTCCTGAGCTTGGTGAGGGTGATGTCACTGCGCCGAGCACTCTGTCTGATGTTCTGATTCACTGTCATTCAAACCGACATGACCTGCACTTCTTTATCTTGCGTAAATTGCTATCTGAAGTAGCGGCTGATGTTGAAGTGGTTGATGAAACGTATGGTTACCGCTTCCTAGACTCTCGTGACATGACAGACTTTGTTGATGGCACTGAAAACCCGAAAGACGTACAACGCGCTGAAGTAGCGATTGTTCCTGAAGGTGAATTCGCTGGTGGTAGTTATGTGATGGTGCAGCGTTTTGTGCACAACCTGCCAGCTTGGAATCGACTGAATGTGTCAGCACAAGAGAAAGTGATTGGCCGAACTAAACCTGACTCAATTGAGTTAGATGATGTTCCTGCAGCGTCTCACGTTGGCCGTGTAGATATCAAAGAAGAAGGCAAAGGTCTTAAGATTGTTCGCCACAGCCTACCTTACGGTACTGCTACTGGTGATCACGGCTTGCTATTCATTGCTTACTGTAATGTTCGTCATAACTTTGATGCGATGCTAGAGAGCATGTACGGCGCAACAGATGGCAAAACAGACCAACTGCTTCGCTTTACGAAAGCAGTGACGGGTGCTTACTACTTCGCACCTTCAATTGACATGTTGAGCGCATTAACGATTAAGTAAATCGTCTCATCTGCAATAGATAAAGGGAGCCTCAGGGCTCCTTTTTTATTAAAGCTTTATGTGAACTGGTCGATATAAGAGCAATCATGAGTTTTATTCCTCTTTTTGTAAGCGAAGGTCTATGGCTATAACTGTTAATACGAATGTCTCGGCGCTGGTGGCCCAGAGAAACCTCTCTAATGCCAACAACATGCTGAACCAATCTTTGGAGCGCTTAGCTTCAGGGAGCCGTATTAATAGCGCAAAAGACGACGCTGCTGGCCTGCAAATCTCGAATCGACTCGAAGCGCAGATGAGCGGTATTGATGTTGCTGTTCGAAATGCGAATGACGGTATCTCTATCATGCAGACCGCAGAAGGGGCGATGAATGAAACCACCAATATCATGCAGCGCATGCGAGACTTGTCACTGCAAGCGAGCAATGGTTCAAATAGCCAGTCAGAACGAACGGCTATTCAAGAGGAAATTACTGCCTTAAACGACGAGCTGAATCGTATTGCAGAGACCACGTCATTCGGTGGAAAAAAACTTCTCAATGGCAACTTTGGTAGTACGTCATTTCAAATTGGTGGCAGTTCTGGTGAAGCGGTTCAGATAGGCTTGAAAAGCATGCGTACCGATGACATCAAAATGGGTGGTTTCAGTTACGTTGCTAATGGCATGGCCAGTGATTCGTGGCAAGTTAAATCCAACCAGAATGATATGACTATGTCGTTTACGGATCGTTTTGGTCAGCCTCAAGAGATCACCATTAACGCTAAAGCGGGTGACGACATTGAAGAGTTAGCGACTTACATTAATGGTCAAACGGATCTCGTGTCGGCTTCTGTGAATGATGACGGACAGCTTCAGATTTATATGTCTGGTGAAGATACTGCGGGCACCATATCTTTCTCAGGTTCTTTAGCCAGTGAGCTTTCGATGTCGGCGGGTTATTACGAATCAGTCGATGACATCAACGTGACCGATGTCGGTGGTGCGCAGCGCGCAGTCTCTATTTTGGATACAGCGATGAAGTACGTGGATAGTCATCGTTCAGAGTTAGGGGCAATGCAAAACCGCTTTGATCATGCGATTAATAATCTTGAAAATGTTCATGAGAACTTGGCGACATCCAACAGCAGAATCAAAGATACCGATTACGCCAAAGAAACCACTCAAATGCTTAAGCAACAAATACTGCAGCAAGTGAGTACCACAATACTGGCTCAAGCAAAGCAGGCGCCGAACCTTGCCTTAACTTTATTAGGCTAATAAATTACCTCTAATCTTATAAAGACATTTTAGCTTAATCAGTCCATTTGGTTAATTAAAATACAAGTTTTCACTCGACTGACTTCTCGACAACTTTAGCGTTTTTCTAATCTTTTTTTGATAATTTTACTGCCAGTCACGCTTTCTTCTCCTTTATCGCTATTTCTTTAATTTTGTTGTTTTTTTCCTAAAGGTTTCGCCAATCACGCCGTTATTAAAAGTAACTTTGAGAGAACTACTTGGTTTTCCGAGACGTCGGAAACCGCTATACCGGAAAATCAATTGGAGAAATCACCATGGCAGTGAATGTAAATACAAACGTTTCAGCGATGACAGCGCAACGTTACCTAAACAA
>NZ_MCZZ01000132.1 GCF_002875705.1 Vibrio sp. 10N.261.45.E2 | reverse complement strand
ACTTTATTGCTCCTAAACATAAGCTTATCCATTAGATTTTAAATAGCATAAAAATGGCGAGTCATACGACTCGCCATTTTTGTATCTAACGTCTTTATCTAGCTCTAGATTCGACTACATCGATAATTTTTGTGCTCAATCGATTCTTTTCACAACTATTTACGCTGGTTTGTTTTTTGAAAACTTGACCTGTTGAATTACCAAGCCAGCAATGATCAGTACCAAACCAAACAGTGTCGCTGGGTGAATCTCTTCGCCGATAATCGTTGAAAGTAACATTAGCGAAATAAACGGTGAGGCAAAAATCAGGTTGCTGATACGTGCCGTGTTGTTGGTTAGCTTGAGGGCTGATAACCATAATACAAAGGTAATCCCCATCTCGAACAGACCAACGTAAGTCACCGCCATCCAGCCCTTCGCCGTAATTTGGCTAAAACTCTCGCCCTCAAAAATGGTTAAACCGATCGCGAAGGGTAAGGCCACTAAGAAACCAAGCAATACACCCACTACTGGGTCAGCTTTGTTTTTGGTGTTCAGGATCCAGTAGCCCGCCCAAAGTAGAGTTGAAAGTAGTGCTAATGCCACACCGAGTGGGCTATCGAACTGCATGCCTAACACATCGCCCTTGGTGGCAATCACTACCACGCCCGCATAACTGAAGGTACACGCTACCCAATCTTGCTTGCGAATTTTTTGCCCCAGAAAAACTGCTGCCATTAAGGTGAGCGTGATAGCCCAACTGTAGTTGATGGCTTGAGCTTGAGAAGCGGGCAGCAGGTCGTAGGCTTTGAATAGAATTAGGTAATAAGCCAGAGGGTTAACCAAGCCTAGCAGTAGGTAGTACCAAGGGTTTGATAGGAACGTTGTGCTTAGTTGAGAGAGCTTACCTTGGAAGGCGCAGACTGCGATCAGCGCAATCGACGACACAATGCTGGCAATGGTCAGCATTTGAATCGGTGAAAATTCAGCAAGGGTCAGCTTAAAAGCAGTAGCGACCGTTGACCACAGCAGTACTGCGGAAAGGCCAAAGCCCAAGGCACGACGTTCGTTCATGGCAACTCATTCTAATTTGATAGGACAGAATACGGAGCGCTTAGTCTATCTGCCGAATTTTAATACGGCAAACTGGACATTTATCCAGTATCAAAATACCATTTAATGAGTTATTTCCAATTAGGCTAAATCATTATCATGCAATGGATTATCGAACATCAGGCAACGCTTATTGCTGCAATTTCTGGCGCGTTCGTCAGCGGTGGCGTCGTGGGTTGGTGGATTAAACAGAAGCTCTCTTTTCAGCAGCGATTGCTCGAGCAGCAACTAGAGTCCGATCGTTTGTTGCATGAATCTCAACAATCTCAGCTCAAGTCATCACTCGCAGAGGCGCAACAAGAGCTCGATGAGTTGGACGACGACCGAGACAAAGCGGCATTCGAGCTCAAGCAAGCGCACGGTAAGGTGATGGCTGCAATGGAAAAGCTGCGTTACTTTGAGGCGGTCAAGCAAGAGCGCCAGCAGTATGCTGATGAGATCAATGTGCTCAAGGAGCATAAGTCTGAATTAGAAGCCGAGTTGCGAGAGCAAGAAGCAAGACATGATCAAGAAAACCTCGCCAATAGCGAAAAGCTTCAGTTGTTAGAGCAAGCGGAATCTCGACTTAAGCAGCAGTTTGAACTGTTAGCGAACCAATTGTTTGAAACCAAAACCGCCAAGGTCGATCAGCAGAACAAGCAGAGCTTAGAAGGCCTGTTGTCTCCATTGAGAGAGCAATTGGAAGGCTTCAAGAAACAAGTGAACGACAGCTTCAGTCAAGAAGCTAAAGAGCGTCACACCTTGGTGCATGAACTTAAGAATCTGCAGCGCCTTAATGAGAGCATGACGCGTGAAGCGGTGAACCTGACTCAAGCGCTAAAGGGTGATAACAAACAACAAGGTAACTGGGGCGAAGTGGTATTGGCTCGCGTGCTTGCAGAATCAGGGTTGCGTGAAGGCCACGAATACCAAACACAAGTGAATCTGCAAAATGAGGCGGGTAAGCGTTATCAGCCGGATGTGATCGTGCATTTGCCACAAGATAAGCAAGTGGTGGTCGATTCAAAAATGGCGCTGGTGGCGTTCGAACGCTACTTCAATGCTGAGACCGACCTACAGCGTGATGCCGCATTGCGTGATCACTTGGTGTCACTGCGAGCGCACATCAAAGGCTTGAGCCAGAAAGATTATCATCAGCTCAAAGGCATACAGAGCTTGGATTACGTGCTGATGTTTATTCCGGTTGAACCAGCATTCCAAGTGGCGATTCAGGCGGACCCTAGCTTGGTTAAAAATGCGATGGAGCAAAACATCATCTTGGTCAGTCCAACCACCTTGCTGGTGGCACTGCGTACTATTGATAACCTATGGCGCAATGAAAGACAGAACCAGAACGCGCAGGTTATCGCTGAGCGTGCGAGCAAGCTTTACGACAAACTGCGTTTGTTTGTGGATGACATGGAAGGCCTTGGCAGCTCACTTGATAGAGCGAACCAAAGCTACCAAGGGGCGATGAACAAGCTGGTGACAGGTCGTGGTAACGTGATTCGTCAGGCGGAAAGCTTCAAGCAACTGGGTGTTGAAGTGAAGAAACCGATCTCGATTGGTTTGGCTGAAATGGCGCAAAATGAGGCTTTTTCAGAAAATGCCTCCTTAGTAGAAAGACAACCTGCTGAGGATAAAGTAAACTAATCGGCCGCAGCGCCTCTAAATACAAAGAGCGCTGTCGATGAGAACTTACCATGGTAGATAACAGCATTATGGACACAAGCGTGCAGACAAATTCAGCAGTAGAGTCAGAAACCACACACTTTGGTTTCGAAACAGTCGCAAAAGACGAAAAAGTCGCGAAAGTAGCAGAGGTATTTCACTCTGTAGCCGCTAAATACGACATCATGAATGACTTAATGTCGGGTGGTGTTCACCGTTTGTGGAAGCGATTCACGATTGATTGCAGTGGCGTTCGCCCTGGTCAACGTATCCTTGATCTTGGTGGTGGTACCGGCGACCTGACTGCGAAATTCTCGCGCATCGTTGGTGAAAAAGGCCACGTGGTTCTTGCTGATATCAACAACTCAATGCTGAATGTTGGCCGCGATAAACTGCGTGATAGCGGCATTGTTGGCAATGTACATTACGTACAAGCAAACGCTGAAGAACTGCCATTTCCAGACAACTACTTCGATTGCATTACTATTAGCTTCTGTCTACGTAACGTAACCGATAAAGACCAAGCGCTGCGTTCTATGTACCGCGTGCTTAAGCCAGGTGGTCGTCTGTTGGTTCTTGAGTTCTCTAAGCCAGTGCTTGAACCGCTATCAAAGGTTTACGATGCCTACTCTTTCCACCTATTGCCAAAAATGGGTGAGCTGATTGCTAACGATGCAGACAGCTATCGTTACCTTGCAGAATCAATCCGTATGCACCCTAACCAAGAAACCTTGGAAGGCATGATGCAGGAAGCGGGATTTGAGAACACTAAATACTTCAACCTAACGGGCGGCATTGTTGCGCTGCACCGTGGTTACAAGTTCTAGTCGGACTTGGTAGTAGGCTCGTAGGGCGTGCTAAAAAATAAGAATAAAGACAGAACGGATAGGTTAAGGCTTATCCGTTTTCAAAGGTAAGGACAGTCATGCCATTTGATCCATTGGTCACCGCGGTTATTGAAACCTCTTTAAATACTTTCGTGAACGATGATCCAGCTTTGGTTCGTCGTTTGTCTCGTTTAAAGGGGCAGATCATTCAAGTTAATTTGAAAGAGCTGAATAAAACTCTCACTTTCGTTTTTAGCCAACAAATCGATGTGTTGTCTGAATATGAAGGGCAACCAGATTGCTACCTATCTTTGAACCTATCGGTACTGCCTGAACTGCGTGAGCAATCGAACATCACCAAGCTGATCAAGCAAGATAAGCTTATCTTAGAGGGTGATATTCAGCTGGCTCAGAAATTTGCTCAGCTGATGACAGACTGCAAACCTGACTTGGAAGAGTGGTTATCGCGTGTGACTGGTGATGTGGTTGCGCATACCTTGGTACAAGGCGTTAAGAATGTTGGTGGTTTTGTAGCAAAGCAAACCACTAAGCATCAAAACCATCTTGCTCAGGTATTAACTGAAGAATGGAAAATTGCGCCAGCGCCCTTAGAAGTGGCGCATTTTTGCGATCAGGTTGATGACGTGAAAAGCTCTGCCGCTCGCCTTGAAGCTAAGTTGAACGCTCTGTTGGAGAAAGCATGACCCCAACAGAACTGAAACGTCTTTATCATATTATCAAGGTACAGTTGGAATATGGCCTAGATGAATTGATGCCTGAGCATCAACTGACTAAAGCTCCTTTGCTGGCGCGAAAGTCACTGTTCTGGCTCAAGAATAAGCATCAAGATAAAGAGTTGGGCCATCGCTTACGTCTGGCGCTGCAAGAACTTGGTCCTGTGTGGATCAAGTTTGGACAGATGATGTCGACTCGTCGTGATCTGTTCCCTCCTCATATCGCTGATCAGTTGGCATTGTTGCAAGACCAAGTGGCTCCGTTTGATGGTGAACTGGCGAAGCAAGATATGGAAAAGGCGCTCGGTAGCAGCTTAGATAACTGGTTTACTGACTTTGATATCGAGCCGCTGGCTTCTGCTTCCATCGCTCAGGTGCATACTGCAAAGCTTAAAGAGAGCGGTCGTGAGATTGTTCTGAAGGTCATTCGACCTGATATTCGCCCGGTGATTGATGCAGATCTAAAACTGATGCACCGAATGGCGCGTATAGTCGCTAAGTCACTTCCTGAAGCACGTCGTTTGAAACCCGTTGAAGTCGTTCACGAGTACGAGAAAACGTTACTTGATGAACTCGACCTACGCCGCGAGGCTGCTAATGCCATTCAACTACGACGTAATTTTGAAGGCAGTGAAGAGCTTTACGTTCCAGAGGTTATCCCTGATTTAAGCAGTGAAACCTTGATGGTGTCAGAGCGAATCTATGGTATTCAGGTTTCGGATATTGAGACGTTAAACTCCAACGGCACTAACATGAAATTGCTCGCGGAACGCGGTGTGACGGTATTCTTCACCCAAGTATTCCGAGACAGCTTTTTCCATGCGGACATGCACCCGGGCAACGTATTCGTTAACCCAGAGAATCCAGATAACCCTCAATGGATTGGTTTGGATTGTGGCATAGTCGGCACGCTCAACAGTGAAGATAAGCGCTATTTAGCAGAGAACCTGCTGGCTTTCTTCAATCGAGATTACCGTAAGGTTGCCGAGCTGCACGTTGATTCGGGGTGGGTGCCACACGACACCAACGTCAATGATTTTGAGTTCGCGATCCGTATGGTGTGTGAGCCCATTTTTGCTAAACCACTTGGCGAGATCTCATTTGGCCATGTGTTGCTAAACTTATTTAATACAGCAAGACGTTTCAACATGGAGGTTCAACCTCAGTTGGTGCTTCTGCAGAAGACTTTGTTGTATGTAGAAGGGTTAGGCCGTCAGTTGTATCCGCAGCTTGATTTGTGGGCAACCGCCAAGCCTTTCCTTGAAACCTGGATGATGAATCAGGTGGGGCCGCAAGCTGTGATTAACGCAGTAAAAGAGCGCGCGCCATTCTGGGCAGAAAAACTGCCAGAGCTGCCAGAGCTACTTTATGACAGCTTGCGCCAAGGTAAAGCGATGAACCACAGAATGGATCAGCTTTATCAAGGTTACAGAGATAGTAAGCGTCAGCAAGCAACTGGAAAGTTTTTGTTTGGCGTTGGAGCCACTTTAGTCGTATGCTCCGCAATATTAGTTTCAAGCCCTTATGAGCAGCTATCTATGGGCTGTGGCATCGCAGGTGTCACATTTTGGCTGCTTAGTTGGCGAGCTTACCGTCGTTAGACAGTAGACTCTCTTAATATTTTTTTGTGTAGACAGACCCGAGGACAATGACAATGGGTGGTATCAGTATTTGGCAACTTCTAATCATTGCTGTAATTGTAATTTTGCTATTCGGAACAAAGAAACTGCGCGGTATGGGTGGTGACTTAGGTTCAGCGGTTAAAGGCTTCAAGAAAGCAATGAGCGATGATGAAAAGCCTGCAGACAAGAAAGACGCAGACTTCGAACCAAAGAATATTGAACAGCAGAAGACAGAAGCGACTGCTGAAACAAAGAAAGACAAAGAGCAGGCGTAAATCGTGTTTGATATCGGTTTTTGGGAACTGGTATTAATATCTGTCGTTGGGTTAGTGGTTCTAGGGCCTGAGCGTTTGCCTGTGGCGATTCGCAGCATTTCCAAGTTTGTTGGACAAGCGAAAAGCATGGCAAACAGTGTGAAAGACGAACTTTCTCACGAGCTTAAGGTGCAAGAGCTGCAAGAAAACCTGCGCAAGGCGGAAAAAATGGGTATGGAAGATTTATCTCCAGACCTTAAAGCGTCAGTCGATGAACTCAAGCAGGCCGCTGCTGAGGTTCAACGTCCGTATGCTAAGCCTGAGTCTGATAAGCCAAGTGAGACTAAACCTAGTGTCACGGAAACTGTGGAATCTGAAACCATTCAGGTCAACAGCGAAGCTTCAGCACCGTCAGATAAGAAAGCCGAATAGTCTCGCAAGGAGGAGTCGCCAGATACTTAAGTAGCTAGATGTTTAAGCAAATAGCTATGTAAGATAGAAACACGCGCGGCTCCTTTTCGATCTTCCTGTTTAAGAGGTTTGACATGTCTTCGACTGAGCAGACACAGCCTTTAATTAGCCACCTTCTAGAACTCCGTAATCGCCTACTGCGCGCGATTGTCGCGGTGCTAGTGATCTTTATCGGGCTAATTTATTTTGCTAATGATATTTATGAATTCGTATCAGCACCTTTGGTAGACCGTCTACCTGAAGGGGCGACGATGATCGCAACCGATGTTGCATCGCCATTTTTCACACCGCTGAAATTAACCTTAATCGCGTCTATATTCCTCGCGGTTCCGTTTATTTTGTATCAGGTGTGGGCTTTTGTTGCTCCGGGTTTATACAAGCATGAAAAACGCTTGATCATGCCGCTTTTGGCTTCAAGTTCATTGCTGTTTTACTGTGGTGTGGCGTTCGCTTACTTCATTGTATTTCCGTTGGTATTTGGCTTTTTTACCGCCATATCATTAGGGGGAGTAGAGTTCGCAACCGACATCTCAAGCTATCTTGATTTTGTTCTCGCGCTGTTCTTTGCTTTCGGTATTGCTTTTGAAGTACCAGTAGCGATTATTTTGCTGTGTTGGACGGGTGCAACAACACCTCAATCTTTGTCTGAAAAGCGTCCTTACATTGTCGTGGGTGCTTTCATCATTGGTATGATGCTGACACCACCAGATATGATCTCGCAAACATTGTTGGCAATTCCAATGTGTATTCTGTTTGAGATTGGTCTGTTCTTCGCACGTTTTTACACACGTAAGCCTGATGCGGATGAAGAGGAAGAAGCTGAATCTTGATTCGGAATACTTCAGTAAAAATCACATAATAAAAAAGCGGCCTTAGGCCGCTTTTTTATTATGTCTGTTTATCGAATCTTTAACTGATAGCCACAGTTTTGACATATATAGAGCTCTTTGATGCCCAAAATTTTATGCCATAGAGTTCGATGCTGACGTTGTAAGTGTTGTGAATGGTCACACATAATCAACTACCTCCATATGCAGGTGGTTGATACTATACATGTCATTTAGCTTTCTCAAATAAATTCAGGGAAAATCCGTAATAATTACTTATTGATGGATTTATCATAATTTAAACAATGATTTAGCATTGGATGTGGTTATGCTTTCGACCTCTTCTAGGGATATTCCGCGTAATTCAGCAATGCGTTTTGCCACCAATTCTGTGTAGGCTGGTTCATTGCGTTTACCGCGATTTGGTGTTGGTGCCAAATATGGGCAATCGGTCTCTAGGATGACGTAATTCATATCAAGATGTGGGATCACTTTATCCATCCCTGAGTTCTTAAAGGTCGATACGCCGCCTAAACCTAAATGAAAGCCTAGCTCGTTAATTGCCTGAGCTTCCTCTAAGCTACTGCCAAAACAGTGGAATACCCCACGTAAGCTGCCATCTTGTTCTTTACGAAGTAGGGTAAGTGTCTCTTCAATAGAATCTCGAGTGTGGATCACCACGGGTAGGTCGAGCTCTTTTGCCCACTGCAGTTGAGTCACGAAGGCCATCTCTTGTTCAGCTTTGAATGTTTTATCCCAGTACAAGTCGATACCAATCTCACCCACCGCGATAAAGTCATGTTTATCAAACCAAGCTCGAATGGTTTTGAGGGTTTGCTCGATATTCGCATCGACATAGCAAGGGTGTAAGCCCATCATTGAACGGCACACCTCAGGAAACTGAGCTTCCGTCGCTAGCATTGGCTCGATAGATTCTAAATCGATGTTTGGCAATAGAATGGTATCAATCCCTTGAGCAAGTGCGCGCTGCACCACTTGTTCGCGGTCTTCATCGAATTCGCTCGCGTAAATATGAGCATGGGTGTCGATCATTGTTTTGTCCTGAAAGCGGTCTTTACTGAGTTGTCATGAGTATACGGCAGTGTGAGGAGAAGGTCATTTTTTGCCATTTATCCCTATTTTTGAGTGGGTTTCATATTTTACTGTTAGCGTCCTGAGCCATCAGTGATATGCTTTTGCCTGTATTTAGCACTTTTCATATCTAAGTATTTCGGTACTTAGACTAGGCAAGGAGAATCTAGTGTCTGTTTCAATTCAAGGTCAATTCCCAGGTCGTCGTATGCGCCGCATGCGTAAGCACGACTTTAGCCGTCGCCTAATGGCAGAAAATCAATTGTCTGTGGATGATCTAATCTACCCAATGTTTATCCTGATGGGTAAAGACCGCCGCGAGCCTGTCGAGTCAATGCCAGGTGTTGAACGCTTGTCTATCGACTACATGCTTGAGGAAGCAGATTACCTGTCAAAGCTGGGTGTTCCTGCGATTGCTCTATTTCCAGTTGTGAACCAAGATGCTAAAAGCTTATGCGCAGCTGAAGCTTATAATTCTGAAGGTTTGGTGCAGCGTGCAGTACGTTTGCTGAAAGAGCATGTGCCTAACATTGGTGTTATTACTGACGTAGCACTAGACCCGTTCACCACTCACGGCCAAGACGGTATCATCGATGAAGATGGTTACGTGATGAATGACGAGACAACTGAAGTGTTGATCAAGCAAGCACTATCACACGCTGAAGCGGGTGCGGATGTGGTTGCACCGTCAGATATGATGGATGGTCGCATTGGTAAGATCCGTGAAGCGTTAGAAGAAGCTGGCCATATTCATACTCAGATTATGGCGTACTCTGCGAAATACGCATCGTGCTACTACGGCCCATTCCGTGACGCAGTCGGCAGTGCTTCGAACCTGAAAGGTGGTAACAAGAAGAACTACCAAATGGATCCTGCGAACAGCGACGAAGCGATTCACGAAGTCGCGATGGATCTTAATGAAGGTGCGGATATGGTGATGGTTAAGCCAGGCATGCCTTACTTAGACATCGTGCGCCGTGTGAAGCATGAACTGCAAGCACCGACATTTGCATACCAAGTATCTGGTGAGTATGCGATGCATAAAGCGGCGATTCAAAACGGTTGGCTGAAAGAGCGTGAAACCGTAATGGAGTCACTGCTGTGCTTTAAGCGTGCTGGTGCCGACGGCATTCTTACTTACTTTGCTAAAGATGTCGCGGAGTGGCTTGCAGAAGATAATGCACAAGCCGCAGAGCACTTAAAAGAAAAGTAACAATGTAGGCTCGCTCACTTAAGTGATCAGTAAAAGGGTTGGCCATTGTGCCAGCCCTTTCGTTTATAAGGGTGGATAAGATGTCAGTTGTTGTACGAGAAGGCTCGTTAGAAGAGGTAGTGTCTGTGGTCGAGCAGATCTCTGAGTTCGCTAGAAAAGAGAGTGTCGTTTCTCTTTCTGAGCGACTTTCGGGGAAAAAGTACCTTATCTTAGTGGCTGAAGAAGCTGGCGTGTTGCTCGGTTTTAAGATCGGCTACGAAATGGATAAACACACCTTTTATAGCTGGTTGGGTGGTGTGTCACCGCTTGCGAGGAACAAAGGCGTTGCGCAGGCGCAATTAGACGTTCAAGAGTTGTGGGTACAGGAGCAGGGATACAAACAGTTAAAGGTTAAATCTCGTAATCAATTTCCCGCAATGTTACGACTGTTATTGAGAAACGGTTATCTAATCGAAAAATTAGAAGAAAAAGAAGACATTAATGACCATAGAATTCATTTTTTGAAGCAAATTTGAGCACAGGCGTTAACGATTTATAAATTAAATGAGATTTATTATCATTTAAG
Organism: Vibrio sp. 10N.261.45.E2; assembly: GCF_002875705.1. Classification (GTDB taxonomy): domain Bacteria; phylum Pseudomonadota; class Gammaproteobacteria; order Enterobacterales; family Vibrionaceae; genus Vibrio. The sequence continues at coordinate 20,434 of NZ_MCZZ01000132.1, read as the reverse complement.
TGTTGACTATTAAATGAGAATCATTATTATTAACTTCGTCTTAGGGAATGAGGAAATGTTCACAAGGATGTTAAGTACTCAAGTTTCTACTTGGTTACCCAACAGAATTCTCGCGAACTTGTACTAAGTTCTTTTTGACACGACATTGCTCACATTGCTTCCAGTGTAATTTATAGCTTTTAGGTAAAGCTGTGGTATTCAATTTGAATGGCTTTACCGGTTTTTGCTAGGCGACATCTTCGGGTGTCGCTTTTTTTATATCTACCATTTCAACAAGATGCATATTTAGTGGCACGTATTTTTATGAATAAAACGCCATCAGCATTCTTTTCCACAACGCAAGATCGAGAAAAGATCGTTGATCATCTGTTCGATCTGTAAAATTATTCTTTATTTTCAGTGTTTTATTGTTGTTTTCTGAGTTGTTCACCTTAGTTCTTAACAGGGTGGATAAATAATATAAACAGAGTTATCCACAGAACGCTTGTGTCTAAGAACAAAAAATAACAACAAATCGATTATAACGAACACAACCGAGTGAACGGATACAGATCGACAACGTGGAATCCAACCAACAGACGTGGCATTCTTAACAGATAATTTCTGTACTTACTGGATACACAAACATTATGGCTCGTATTCCTGATAATCCATTGATTCTGATCGATGGCTCTTCTTACCTATATCGCGCGTTCCATGCTTACCCTGGCACAATGAGCAATGGTGATATCCCAACTAACGCTGTTTACGGTGTGGTGAACATGCTGCGCAGCATGATGCGTCAATTTGCTTCTGATCGTATTGCGGTCATTTTTGATGCGAAAGGAAAGACGTTCCGTGATGACATGTACCCAGAGTACAAGGCAAACCGTCCACCTATGCCTGATGATCTTCGTTGCCAGATCGAACCTTTGCACAATGTGATTCGTGCAATGGGTTTACCACTTATCTCGATTCCTGGCGTTGAAGCGGATGATGTGATTGGTACGCTTGCTTCTCAAGCTTCTGCGATGGGTATGCCTGTGCTTATTAGTACTGGCGATAAAGATATGGCACAGCTTGTTGATGACAACGTTACCCTGATCAACACCATGACCAACTTGGTCATGGATCGTGAAGGTGTGATTGAAAAGTTTGGTATTCCACCAGAGCTTATCATCGACTATCTCGCGCTGATGGGCGACAAAGTGGATAACATTCCTGGCGTTCCTGGTGTAGGCGACAAAACAGCAACAGCTCTACTGCAAGGTATTGGTAGCATCGAGAAGCTGTACCAAAACCTGGATGATATTGCCGCTCTTGGCTTCCGTGGTTCAAAAACCATGGCTAAGAAGCTGATTGATAATAAAGACAACGCTGAGATGTCTTACGAGCTTGCAACGATCAAACTGGACGTCGAGTTAGAAGAGACACCTGAGTCGCTTGTAAAAGCACAACCAAACACGGATGAGCTTATTAAGCTATATGGTCAACTGGTCTTCAAGTCTTGGTTGAACGAGCTACTTGAAGGTGGCAGTGGTGTGGTTGAGGCGGATGAAAAGTCGGGCGCAGTGCGTAGCAATACGGCATTAACCACTTCTACCGTAGAAATGAACACCTCTGCAGTGACGATTGATCGTAGCAACTATGAAACCATCTTAGATGAAGCCTCTTTTAATGCGTGGCTAGAGAAACTGAAAGCGGCTGAAGTGTTTGCCTTTGATACTGAAACAGACAGCCTAGATTACATGGTGGCGAACCTCGTTGGCCTGTCATTCGCGACTGAAGAAGGCGTTGCCGCTTACGTGCCAGTTGCTCATGATTACCTAGATGCACCGCAGCAGCTGGATCGCGATTGGGTACTTGAACAGCTTAAGCCGATTCTTGAAGATGATGCACAAGCAAAAGTAGGTCAGAACCTTAAGTATGATATGAGTGTGCTAGCGCGCTACGGTATCGAGATGAAAGGCATCAAACACGATACCATGTTGGCGTCTTACGTTTTCAATAGCGTAGGTGGCAAGCATGATATGGACAGCTTAGCGCTGCGTTTCCTTCAGCACAGCTGCATCTCATTTGAGCAAATCGCAGGTAAAGGTAAGAAGCAGCTTACTTTCAACCAGATTGAGCTGGGTGAGGCGTCTCCATACGCGGCAGAAGATGCTGACGTGACTTTACGTCTTCATAACCGTTTGATGGAAAACATTGAGCAAGATGAAAAGCTAAAAGCCATCTATGAAGAAATCGAAGTACCACTGATCCCTGTAATGTCTCGCATTGAACGTACTGGCGTATTCATCGATGACATGTTGCTGGGGGCTCAATCGCAAGAGATTGCGGTTCGTCTTGATGAGCTAGAACAGAAAGCCTACGAGATTGCAGAGCAAGAGTTCAACATGAACTCGCCAAAACAGCTGCAAGCGATCCTGTTTGAGAAAATGGGTCTGCCAGTTATCAAGAAAACGCCATCAGGTGCGCCTTCAACCAATGAAGAAGTGCTGCAAGAACTGGCTCTTGATTACCCGCTACCTAAGCTGATCATTGAGTATCGTGGTCTTGCGAAACTCAAGTCTACCTACACAGATAAACTACCGAAGATGATCAACGCTGAAACGGGTCGTGTCCACACGTCTTATCACCAAGCGGTGACAGCAACGGGTCGTTTGTCTTCGACTGATCCAAACCTACAGAACATCCCAATTCGTAATGAAGAAGGTCGTCGTATCCGCCAAGCATTCGTTGCACAACATGGTTGGAAGATTCTAGCGGTCGATTACTCTCAAATTGAATTACGTATCATGGCGCATCTATCGGGTGATAAAGCGCTTCTGGAAGCATTCCAACAAGGCAAAGATATCCACGCTGCAACCGCGGCTGAGATCATTGGCGTTAATATTGAGGATGTGACGACTGAACAACGTCGTCGTGCTAAGGCCGTCAACTTCGGTCTTATCTACGGCATGAGTGCCTTTGGTTTGGCTAAGCAATTGGGTATTCCTCGTGGCGAAGCACAGCACTACATGGATACTTACTTCGAACGATACCCTGGTGTGATGCAGTACATGGAAGACACACGTAGCGCGGCTTCAGAGCAAGGCTTCGTAGAAACCATTTACGGTCGTCGTCTGCACCTTCCTGAAATTCAATCTCGCAATGGCATGCGTCGTAAGGCCGCTGAACGTGCGGCGATCAACGCGCCAATGCAAGGCACAGCAGCAGACATCATTAAGAAAGCGATGCTGTTGGTTGATGAGTGGATTCAAGCTGAAGGCGATGGTCGTGTGAAGCTGCTTATGCAGGTACACGATGAATTAGTCTTTGAGGTTGAAGAGTCATCTTTAGCCGAAATTGAAAGTAAAGTACAAGAATTGATGGAATCCGCTGCAGAGCTAGAAGTGCCGCTTGTCGCGGAAGCTGGCCACGGTGACAACTGGGATCAAGCCCACTAATCAGTTTTTGACTTTAATAAGCAAATTAGTATGAGCCAGTGCACAAACACTGGCTTTTTTTTGTCTAAAATAAAGTTGAGTCGTAATAAGAATTTAGGTGTTTTAATAAAACATTCATGAAAAAAAACTACAAAAATTGTTTTCATTTCTGAGCAATTGTTGTACATTAAATCTCGTAGGGTACAGAGGTAAGATGTTCTATCTTTCAGACCTTTTGTTTCACGTTATTGGATTAGGCTGATTCAGCCGCCCCAGTCAGTATTTGACTGGGGCGTTTTTTCTTGTGCGAAAGAAAAATATTTCCAACCTACCATTCCCCCGTAAACCTCTCATTTTTAGCGCCTTTTATGACGCTTTCGTAAGTACAGTGATAACCCCTTGATTTGCTTTAAAACTGGAATTAGATCAGATTTTGGTAATTTAAATCCGTCTCTAAGTTGATTGTTTTACCACTTGAAATAACTTTTATTTTACAAGTGATCGATAAAGGATTGACGGCTCACGCCTCATTTATCAGTGTATTGAGTCGGTGAATGCTCAATGTAGTCCATGATTTTCTGTTGTTTCTCGGTGCTGTATTTCAGTGCTTCGGCGGTGATCTGGATGGATTGCGCCATCGAAGAGATATTGTTGGTCGCTTTCACCAAGGTTTGCTGCATTGGTTTCAGGATAAGTAGATAGATGGCGGTTAAAGCGATAATAATGACGGCGATAACGGCCGCCAGTGCGATGATGATTTTGGTCTGAATATCATCCAATAGCATTTGACTGGTTTGTTTAAAGGCAAATCGAGATTGGTCTAAGGCTTGTGGGAGTTGATTGAGTGATGTCTTGGTAGAGCTCGCAAGTTTATTGATGCTTTCAACGGTTTGATTCAGGGCTTGTTGTTGGTCGTCGCTTAGGTTGGGGTTGTTGACTATCGCCTGTAAAGATTGTGATATCACCTCAAGAGACTCACTCGCATCTTGGGCGTACTTTTCCATACCATCTAGGTCTAAGGTCATATCAACATTGATCAGTGGGGCTTGTTCTTGTTCTGCTTCAGAGGCAAACCCTGTCAGGGAGACCAACATAAGTGCAATGATGGCCAATGGTGTTTTCCACATGAGTATTCCTTTCTCATTGTTCTGTTTCTTTAGATGTGTCTTTTAGTATGGTTCACTTCTGTTGCTTATAGCGGGTTAATCTTGTCTTTAATTCTCAAATTTTGATTTTAACTCTCTAATTTATCGGCAAAAAAATACCCCACCTATATAAGGAGGGGCATTGATAAGGCTAAATTACTTGTTGTAAGTGTTCTAACCTATAGTGATAAGTAGAGGAATTACTCTGAGTCGTTGTGCTCTTCGTCCGTTAGCTCATCAATGATTTGATCAGCAAGCGCTGGTGCGAACCACTCATCCATCTTGGCGCGTAGTTGGTCAACGCCAATTCCCTTCATTGAAGAGAACACATCAACCGCAACATCACCACCGAAAGATTTCGCGTCGTTACGGATTTTCAGTAGCTGCGCTTTACGCGCACCACTTTTCAGTTTGTCTGCTTTTGTTAACAAAACCTGTACTGGGATGCGGCTATCGATAGCCCAGTAGATCATTTGTTGGTCAAGGTCTTTCATTGGGTGACGGATATCCATCAGAACCACTAAACCTTTCAGGCTTTCACGTCGTTGTAGGTATTCACCTAGCGACTTCTGCCATTTTTTCTTCATCTCAAGCGGTACTTGAGCAAAGCCATATCCAGGTAAATCGACGATATGACAACCGTCCGTTACCTTAAACAGGTTGATTAGCTGAGTTCGACCGGGTGTTTTACTGGTTTTCGCCAAGCTTTTTTGGTTTGTAACGCGGTTTAGTGCGCTAGATTTACCAGCATTGGAGCGTCCTGCAAACGCAATTTCGATCCCTTCGTCTTCTGGTAAGTGACGAATATCAGGTGCACTGGTAATGAAATGCGTGTTTTGATAATGAATTTTTACGCTCACTGTTAACTCCATCTCGACTTTGTGTAGTCGATTGATTACTTTTTTGTGAATTTGTGTAAAATAACCGTGCTCGGCATAAGGTCGCCTATTGTACCATGAGTGGCAACATAGAGTGGTACTGGAAGCTTGATAATTATAATGGAATGTCATGAAGAAATTAGCGCTAATTTTGAGTCTTTTAGCCAGCTGCTCAGTATGGGCTCAAGGTAGTATTGAAGCTGGTAAAGCCAAATCACAAACATGTGTTGCCTGCCACGGTGCTGACGGCAACAGTCTGATCACTCAGTACCCTAAGCTGGCTGGTCAACATGAGAAGTACCTAGAGAAGCAGTTAAAAGAGCTTAAGCTAGGTATGACAAGTGGTGGTAAGCAAGGTCGTTATGAACCTGTAATGGGTGCAATGGCGATGCCTTTATCTGAAGAAGATATGGCAGACCTAGCGGCATACTACGCATCTCTACCTATCTCTAGTAACTCTACTCCTGAAAATGTAGTAGATGAAGGTAAGGTTCTTTACACTGCGGGTAACGCAGAACGCGGCGTAACGGCTTGTATTGCTTGTCACGGCCCTCGTGGTAATGGTACCGAACTTTCTGGTTTCCCTAAGATTTCAGGTCAACACGCAGATTACATCAAGGCTCAACTTGAGAAATTCCGCGATGGTAGCCGTAATAACGACATGAATGCAATGATGCGTGATGTAGCTAAAAAGTTAACAGACGCTGATATTGATACCTTATCGAAGTACGTTGGTGGTTTACACTAATTTGTCGGTTTCTTGCTCTTAGCCAGAGTGAAGAAATGTACGTTCGAGCGAGATTGAAGAAGACGCCCTGATCAGAAATGATTGGGGCGTTTTCTTTTTTAAGCGTCATTCAATAGATATAAGTGATGCTTTGTCTTTTTATGTCTAATTTATCTATGTGTGATCAATTTGTGTGCGAAAGTGTGACGTCGCACTATTGTAGTCTTTTTGTAACACGGTAAAGTAACCGCCATCAGCTAGGAGCTGACTTAGATATGGATGATCATCTAGTCTAACGGTATAGACAGAAACGGATCAGGCTAGGACAGCCCAGCAACAAGGTGTTAGAAAAGGATAGCCAAAACTCATCAGGATGATGAACAACAAACAAATTTGGCATGGAAAGCACCAATAACAAATGGAGATTTGTGTACCAAGTTGAGTATGCAAATTTTGGCCGATATAGGCAGATTTAGAGAGCGATAGGTTTTCCTATCGCTTTTTTTATTGATTTGATGAAAAAACACCCAATACCACTCCACTATAAACTCAGTTTCTGGTATGTTTCGCATCCCTGTTTAAGGATGTGCTATGTATACTTGTCCCTTATGCCATCACCAAGGCGTGAATCACTATTTTGAAGACAAACGCAGAGCCTATCTGCAGTGTCAGCAATGTGAACTGGTATTTGTTAAACCTGAACAAAGGTTAGAAGCAAAAGAAGAAAAAGCACACTATGATCTCCATGAGAACGATCCTAGTGATGCAGGCTATCGCCGCTTTTTATCTCGCATCGCGGATCCACTAACAGACAAAATTTCATCTAACTCACAAGGGTTGGATTTTGGTTGTGGCCCAGGCCCTACGCTATCTATTATGTTAGAAGAAGCCGGACACACCATGGAGTTGTACGATATCTATTACCACCCAGATGCCTCTGTGTTGGAAAAAACGTATGACTTTATGACTGCCACGGAGGTGATAGAGCATCTTTATCACCCAGACAAAGTGTGGCAGCAATGGTTGAATTTAGTTAAACCCAAGGGCTGGATTGGTCTTATGACTAAGCTAGTAATAGACGTAGACGCGTTTGCTGGTTGGCACTACAAGAATGACCCGACACATGTCGTCTTCTTTAGTCGTCAAACATTCCAGTTTTTGGCAGAGCGGGATAAGCTCGAACTAGAATTTTTTGGAAATGATGTAATTTTACTGAGGAAAGTGCAGTAATGGGTCGTAGTAAGAAATCAAGAAAACCGGGAGCACTTGGCGCTCCGGAACCTATGGTTACTCGTAACCGTAGCGAATCTGATGTTGAAGGTCGTGAACGTAAGCGTATTAAAAAGCGTAAAGGCCTTAAGTCTGGCAGCCGCCATTCAGATGGTAGTGAAGCAAAACAGCGTAAAGCTGCACAAGCTCGTGATCCACGTTTAGGCAGCAAGAAAAAAATCCCACTGATCGTTGAACCAGTGAAGAAGCCGACCAAACAAGAGCGCAAGCTATCTAACGAACAAGAGTTAGAGATGCTTGAGAACGATGCTCAACTGAATACATTGCTAGATCGTATCGAAAATGGTGAAAACCTAGGTGCAGGTCTACAGAAGTTTGTTGATGAGAAACTTGATCGTATCGAACATCTAATGGGCCGTTTGGGTCTACTAGAGCCAGAAGACGATGAAGAAGAGATCTTCGAAGAAGCACCTGTTGCCTCTAAGAAGAAGGCGAGCTCTGATGAAGACTTGCTATCTCAATTCGAAGATTTCGACTTAGACAGCTTTAAAGGTTAATAGCCAATGAACGTAACCTTATTAGCAATTGCTGGTGGAATTATCATTCTCGGCTTGGGCTCTTACGCAGGTTACCTTCTACTTCAAGTGAAGAAGCAGACGGAGTTGCAAAAGCAGCATCAAGCACTAGCCATTGAAAAACGTAACGCAACGATTTACGAAAACGTAAATACTTTGTGCTTAGCGGGCATTCAAGGGCAGTGTGATTTACCTGAGATCAGTATCCGAGTATGTATCATTATGGATAACGTCCAGGGTGATGAGCGTGTTGATTTTGATTCAGAATATCCTGCTCTTTCTGAGCTGTACCATATCGTTAAAGATATGGCGCGCGGAGACGAAAGACAGGAACTGACGAAGAAAGAACGCATGCAGCAGAATCTCACACGCCACAAGGCAGAGACTCGCTTGAACGATGCGGTTATCGAAGATTTGAAAAGGTTGCAGGAGAGGGTTAAGCCTCTCAACAACCAAATCAATATTCAGATGATCTAGTCGCTAAGACTTAAAATAGAGGCTTGTTTAATACACGGTGTTCTTAAGGCACCTTATCTTTATAGATAGTGTTAAATGAGCCTTCTTACCTTTTGCGTCTCGTTAATTCCGACGCTTTGTTAGTGATCAAGCTAGCAGTTCTGAGTTTTTATCTGAAAAATTGATTTTGTCTTAGAACGACCTTACAGGTCGTGTGGCAAAATAACCCGTCTATATTTTAATGTATGTAAAATGATTTGAGAGACCTTAGGTTCTCGCGGATCTAAATTGGAAATACCGCTATGTCGAGCAAGCCAGTAACAACGAATCAGCAAATCGTTTGGGATCAAGAGATCTTAAACAAGTACAACTATTCGGGACCTCGTTACACCTCATACCCAACTGCGTTGGAGTTTCATGAAGCGTTTACCGTCGCTGATTACGACATGGCGTGTACTCAATACCCTGAGCGTCCACTCTCTCTTTACGTACATATCCCGTTCTGCCACAAGCTTTGCTACTACTGTGGTTGTAATAAGGTCATTACTCGTCACTCGCATAAAGCGGATGAGTATCTTGATGTGATTGAACATGAAATTCGCCAACGTGCCTCTTTATTGAATGGCCGTGAAGTGACTCAGTTGCACTTCGGTGGTGGTACGCCAACGTTCTTGACCAAAGCACAAATCACTCGCTTGATGATGATTCTGCGTGAAGAGTTTAACTTCACCGCTGACGCGGAAATCAGTATTGAAGTTGACCCGCGTGAGATTGAACTAGACGTTCTGGACCACTTGCGTAATGAAGGCTTCAATCGCCTGAGTATTGGTGTTCAAGACTTTAATAAAGAAGTACAGAAGCTGGTTAACCGTGAGCAAGATGAAGAGTTCATCATTGCGATGGTTCAACGTGCTAAAGAGCTAGGTTTCCGTTCAACTAACCTTGATTTGATCTACGGCCTACCAAAGCAGACTCAAGCTTTGTTTGCTGAAACATTGAAGCAAGTACTAGAGATGAAGCCAGGTCGTTTATCGGTATTTAACTACGCACACATGCCTCAGCTGTTTGCTGCGCAGCGTAAGATTAAAGATGAAGACTTACCAGAAGCAAAAGAGAAAATGGCTATCTTACAAGATACCATCGAGACGCTAACGGGGGCGGGTTACCAGTTCATCGGCATGGACCACTTTGCTCTACCTGAAGACGAGCTAGCAGTGGCACAGCGTGAAGGCATTCTGCATCGTAACTTCCAAGGCTATACGACCCAAGGCGAAGCTGACCTAGTTGGTTTCGGTGTTTCTGCTATCTCTATGGTTGGTGATGCTTACGCACAAAACCAAAAAGAGCTGAAGAAGTACTACGCTCAGGTGAATGACCTGCGCCATGCACTTTGGAAGGGTGTGGCACTAGACAGTGACGACCTTCTACGCCGTGAAGTGATCAAGCAGCTTATCTGTAACTTTAAGCTTGATAAGACCATGATCGAATCTGAGTTCTCGGTTAACTTTAATCACTACTTCAAAGAAGATTTAGAGCTTCTACAGACCTTCATCAACGATGACTTGGTTGAAGTCGATGATAAAGAAATCCGCGTTACTCTGCGTGGTCGTTTGTTGATCCGTAATATCTGTATGTGTTTCGATAAATACCTACGTGCAAAGGCTCGCCAACAGCAATTCTCTCGCGTTATCTAATTGCTCGATAGAAAATAGAACCATAAAAAATGCCAGCATTATGCTGGCATTTTTGTCTCTGGCTCATTCGATTTCTGACTGATTTAGATGACGCTCTCTTTGACCTTTGTATTCTGTTTAACATTGATGAGGTCGGTAGGCCATTGGTCAAACGGAACTGGTCGGCTGTATAAGAACCCTTGAGCAAGCGGGCACTGCAGTTGTTTGAGGAGTTCTGCCTGCTGTTGTGTTTCAACGCCTTCTGCCACCAAGCTTACTTTGAAACCCATGGTGATGTTAACGATGGCCGCGACAATCGAGCTGTCTAGGTTCTCTTTTTCAAGTTTGCTAACAAAGCTACGATCGATCTTCAGGCAATCAAATGGCAGTTTTTGCAGGTAGGCGAGGGAAGAGTAGCCGGTACCAAAATCATCAATTGCAATGGAGACCCCTAATGCTTTTAGCGTCAGCATGTTATCGATGATGGTCGGGTCATTGTCGACGATGCGCGATTCAGTGATCTCTAGTGTTAGGTTGCTTGCTGGTAGCTTAGTGTCTCGCAGAGTGCCTTTAACCTGTTCGACAAAGCCACTTTCACTTAGCTGATCGACCGATAGATTGACGTGTATCGAGAAGTCCTTACTCCACTTTCCTGACTCAATTGCGATTGCTGTATCTCGACAGGACTTATACAGAATCTGTTTCCCGATATCGTAAATAAGCCCGCTCTCTTCCGCGAGAGGAATGAACTCGAGCGGCGAGATCACCCCTTCATCGGTTATCCAACGAGCTAAAGCTTCAGCGCCAATCGTCGAACCGGATTCCAAATCAATAATAGGCTGATAAAACGGCTCGAATTGCTGAAGATCAATCGCTCGGTTCATTCGCGCTAGCATCTTAGTGCGATGTCTGGATGCTTTACCCATCTCTGGGCTGTAAGTACTGACACTGGTTTTGTCTTGTTTCGCGTTGCTCAGTGCAATACTGCTGCTGCGTAGCAGTAGTGTAATATCGTCGAGATTCGAGACATCCACGATCCCCATCGAGACCTTAATCACCACGCTTTCCGATTCCATTGGGAATGGGGAAGCAAAGGTTTGAAGTAAGCGATTAGTCAGTAGTTGGACATCACTGCTTTGCGTAACGTTTGGCGCATAAATGGCAAACTCATCACCACCCGTTCGAGCCAAAAGATACTCAGATGGCAGCGTGCCTCTTAAGCGTGCAGCCGCAATGATAAGCAGTTGGTCACCATTGTAATGACCTAGACTGTCATTGATGTCTCGAAAGCGATCAATACCAATCAAATACAGCGTGCCATTTTCGTTATTCGGGTGCTTCTTAGCTGCATCAATAAAGCCTTCGCGGCTGTAGAGCTTGGTCAATGAGTCATAGGTAAGCTGAGACTGCAAGGCGTGAAACGAGGCCTTTAAGTTGTTGGTCATTTCATTGAATGATGCCACCAACATGCTGGTTTCATAGATATGGCCAGTCTTAGGCATGCTCGTGTCCCAATCGCCCTTAGCCAAGCGTTTTGCCGCATCTGCTGTTGAAGTGATAGGCTGTGTTACGCGATTAAAGGCAAATAACCCAGCAATGACCCCAATACAGCTCAGTGCTAGCCCTAGCAACCAGCTGTTTCTTTGATTTTCTGGCAACTCACCGAGCAGATTGCTTTCAGGGATCGACACCCCAATAAACCAGGTGAGGCCGTGTTCATCTTCGTAAGGAGTGATCTGGTTGAAGTACCGCTCGTTGTCTAAGAGGAAGCTAAAGCGCTCCTCGCCAAAATTATCGATGAGGTGAAATTGATCAACGTAGCTCGCACTCTCACGTATGACAGGATTAGCACTCTCTGTGGCCAGTAAGCGTTGCCCTTTGTTGGTTCTTCCTGTGCCCCATGAAACTACGCTGCCACCACCCGAGTGAGCGACTAAGCGCTGCTGTTTATCGATGATGTAAACAGAGGCATCGGTTCTATCTTTGAGTTTTCTGAGAAACGCGTTGAAGGTATTGATCTTGATGTCGCTAACGATGACTGCTTTGAATTGGTTATCGTCATAGATAGGTGCGAGAGCAGATAAGGTGATGTCTTGGCGTTCGTCAGCATTGGCATAAATGGTTGACCATGCTGCTTTTTTCTGTGTCGCTACGGGAGTGTACCAAGGGCGGACTCTTGGATCGTAACCTGAAATCACCGATCGAATGTCTTCACTAATTTCGCTGTCTCGGTAAATGACTAACTGATCATTGGTGCGCTCGTCTTGTACCATCAAGGTGTAGCCTTTGTTGGCTTCTTTACGGAAACCGACGTAGTCACCATCTTCAGAACCAAAGCCAATCACATCGAGTTGAGGTATAGCCGTGAAATGGTCTGAAAACGTGTAAAGAATGTAGTTTTGGACCTTGCTAAGATTGCCCGATCGATAAAGGTCGTGGTAGCCGATGTTATGACTGAGCGAGAGGTTGGCGTGAAATGGTTTTTCTAAAAAATTGGATAGGCTTTGATGAACACTGTCAGTCAGTGATGTCAGTTGGCGTGCACTAACATCACTCACCATCTCTTTGTAGCTTTGCTTTTGAGTAAAAACCATTACACCCATAGTGAACAGAAAAATCATCACGAATGGCAGAACCACTGCGGTTCTCAAGGTAATTTGTGTTTTTAAAGACATCTTTAGCTACAACTTTGGTGAATAGTGTACTGTAATTGTACCGACACTACTCAAACCAAGCGACACTTTTTTGGGTTAAAAAGTAGCTGCATCGAGAATTATATAAGGTCTAGTACAGTTCTTTGAGTTTACGAGTTAGGGTATTTCTTCCCCATCCCAAAACCTTAGCTGCATCCTGTTTGTGACCATTTGTATGGTGGAGTGCAGCCTCTAGCAGTATACGTTCAAACTCTGGCAGAGCATAAGTCAGCAGCTCTTTTTCTCCTGAATCAAGCGCACACTTTGCCCAATTCGCAAGCAGCTGTTGCCAGTTATCTCCAGTTCCAGCCGTGGTCACGACTTTCTCTTCCAATAGTTCAGGTGGCAGGTCTGAAGGGAGAATTTCGCTGCCGCTCGCCATCACAGTGAGCCAACGACAAATGTTCTCAAGCTGACGCACATTACCAGGCCAATTGAGCTGGTTGAGCTTAGAAATGGTCTCGGGATGCAATGTCTTCATTTCAACACCGAGCTCTTCAGCGGCGGATGCTAGGAAGTGATGAGTTAGCTTTTCAATGTCTTGCTTACGCTCGCGCAGTGCCGGGATATGGATTCGGATAACGTTGAGTCGGTGAAAAAGGTCTTCACGGAAGTCGCCTTCATGCACCAATCGTTCAAGATCTTGGTGGGTTGCCGCAACGATACGCACATCAACCTTAACCGCAGAGTGCCCACCTACACGATAAAACTGGCCATCAGAAAGGACACGCAACAAGCGAGTCTGAATATCGAGTGGCATGTCGCCGATCTCATCAAGAAACAGTGTGCCACCGTTGGCTTGTTCGAAGCGCCCTTGGCGAACGCTGTTAGCGCCGGTAAAGGCGCCTTTTTCGTGGCCAAACAGTTCTGACTCGATCAGATCTTTGGGAATCGCTGCCATGTTCAAGGCAATGAAGGGCTTCTTAGCTCTTGGGCTGTGGCGATGCAGAGCGTGAGCGACTAATTCTTTACCGGTACCCGATTCACCATTGATAAGCACGGAAATGGATGAACGAGACAAACGGCCAATTGCTCGGAAAACTTCCTGCATTGCCGGCGCTTCACCGATGATTTCTGGTGCGTTGGTCTCTTCGGCAACTTCACTGGCTTGCTCGCGCTTTTGTTCTTGGCTATGCGCGATCGCTCGCTCTACTAGAGTCAGAGTTTCATCAATATCGAACGGCTTTGGTAGATATTCAAAGGCGCCTTTTTGATATGCATTCACCGCCGCATCAAGGTCTGAGTGCGCGGTCATTATGATCACTGGCAGATCGGGAGAGCGTTGATGAACTTGGTGCAATAACTCGATCCCGTCAATACCGGGCATGCGAATATCAGACACCAATACGTCAGGTGTCTCGCGCTCAAGCGCAAGCAATACGCTCTCAGCATCAGCAAATGTTTCACACTTTATATCCGCAGATGAAAGTGTTTTCTCTACTACCCAGCGGATAGAGCTGTCGTCATCGACGACCCAAACGTATCCCTTACTCATAATTCAATTCCTTTGCAGCCAAATCTATTGTGATAATCATTGTTGTTTTTATGATGTCTTAATCTTTGTGTTACCGATTTAAGCCTTTTATCTTGCCGTTCAATAGCAAGGTTCTGTTGGCCTAAATCGGAAGGTAAATCGTGAATGTGGTGTTGCCCGGCCAGCTTTCAACATCAATCTTCCCATTGTGTTGGTCGATCAGGTTTTGAGAAATCGATAGCCCCAAACCTGTTCCACCTTCTCGTCCGCTGACCATTGGGTAAAACAGGGTGTCTTTTAAATCATCGGGGATGCCTGGACCGTTATCGCTGATCTCAATACGAGCCGCGAGTTTGTGTCGCTGTCCGTGAATATTGGCTTGATGCACCGTTCTGGTGCGAATGGTGATTTTTCCAGAATCTTGAGCCTTTAAAATCTGCGCTGCGTTGCTCACTATGTTGAGCATGGCTTGTTCAACCTGCGCCGAATCCATCAAAATTGGCGGTAAGCTAGGGTCATAATCCCTTTCGATGGCGAGGGCAGAGCCCGATTCAAGTTCGACGAGCTGTCTTACTTTCTCGAGTATTTGGTGAAGGTTCTCTTCTGACTTAGTTCCTGGCTTTTGAGGGCCAAGTAGACGATCGACCAAAGCTCTTAGGCGGTCGGCTTGTTCAATAATGATCTGGGTGTATTCATTCAGAGACTGGTCAGGGAGCATCTTGCCAAGTAATTGTGCTGCACCTCTTAAGCCACCCAGTGGGTTCTTAATCTCATGAGCTAACCCGCGCACTAGCAGTTTCGCAGCTTGTTGTTGTGCGTGTTGGTTGAGCTCTTGGCTGAGACGTCTTTGCTGGTCTATCTTTCGCATCTCAACCAATAGCAGCGTCTCACGTTGCCACGAGATTGGGCTAACCGTTACCTCAAGCATTAGAGGGCGGTTATCAACAACGAAGGTTACGTCACTGTCGGTAATGCTCTGGCCACTTTGTAGCGGTTGCGTCAGAAGTGCCAAATCCAATGAGGCGTGTTGAATAAGTTGACTCAGTGGATGATCAACGATGCGTCGCGCACTCTGTGAAAAGAGCTGTTCAGCTGCTGGATTGGCGTATCGGACATACAATTGCTCATCGAGCATCAATGTCGAAGTCACCATATTGTCGAGAATGGCGCTAGAAAGATGATGTGTATCTATGCTGTCGCTTTTGGCTGATCGATTCACTGTTTCGTCCTTGAACTGGTGTTTTTCTCACTGCACCAAATTGGTGCGCAGCTAAGTTCAAGTATGGCGCATATCAACCAGAAGCTAAAGATAATTCATTAGAGTCGCTGAAAGCTGCTTCGATTAGGTGAAAAGTAGAGATAATTCAGTCTCTTTTAACACATAGGCCTACTTGAGCGTCGCTCGATGTAAATACACGGTGACTGGACTAGTAGATGCAATAAGCTTGCCGCTTCTATGTGCTTGAATTGCAATGGTGTGAGTGCCTCGATCTATGCCTTTTAATTCCCAAATAGGTTGAGTCTGTGGAGCACCATAACGACGGCCATCGAGTATCAATTGCAGTTGCTCCCCAATACCCAGTTTTCGGTTGAGCTCGATTTGAATTGGGATTAAGCCGCGGTTGCTACGGATAGTTTGATCATGAACGGGAGTCAGCATAGTGAGTGCTAATTGAGTGGGAACCTCGCGCTCTGTGGTTTCTGTTTCTGCCTGAGCTTTAGATTGAGTTGGCGTTTTAGTTGTAGATGAAGCTGCGGCGTCGACCGGAGTCGATGCCTCAAATCTAGGGGCGGGTGCTGAAGCTTGCACATCTGGCAGGCGAAGAGCCTCGGCATCTTGATCGCTAGGGTTATCACTAAAGTGGAGCACGCCATCGTCATCTACCCAGGTATATACGGTTTGAGCAGTGCATGAGAGTGCGACCGTTAACCCAAGAAGGAACAGTATATTTTTCATATCGTTAGCCTCTTTTTCACCGCTAGGTGATTTCACGTTTGGCGTTGGTTTTAGTCTTGATTTTATTGTGTTTCGTGCGACAGCCTCTGAGGGCTTTTGTCTAAGGTATGGTACGAGGAGGGGAGCATAGAGAGAATACAAAAAAGGCCCGCCTGCGAGGCGAGCCTAATATTTAATCAGCGATTCTTACAAGGTTGCAGTAAGAAATGGCTTACTTCTACCGAAGATTAAACTGAGTAGTACAGTTCAAACTCAAGTGGGTGTGTAGCCATGTTCACGCGTTGTACGTCGTCAGATTTCAGAGCGATGTAAGAATCGATGAAGTCGTCAGAGAATACGCCACCAGCTGTTAGGAACTCACGGTCTTCGCTAAGCGCTGCTAGAGCTTCTTGTAGAGATTCTGCAACTGTTGGGATTTCAGCTGCTTCTTCTGCAGGAAGGTCGTATAGATCTTTATCCATAGCTTCGCCTGGGTGAATCTTGTTCTTGATACCGTCAAGGCCAGCCATAAGCATTGCTGAGTAGCATAGGTATGGGTTAGCTGCTGGGTCACCAAAACGTAGCTCGATACGACGTGCTTTAGGGCTTGGTACTACTGGGATACGGATAGAAGCAGAACGGTTACGTGCTGAGTAAGCAAGCATTACAGGTGCTTCGAAACCAGGTACAAGACGCTTGTACGAGTTAGTTGATGGGTTAGCAAACGCGTTGATTGCACGAGCGTGCTTGATTACACCACCGATGTAGTAAAGCGCCATTTCAGATAGGCCGCCGTACTTATCACCAGCAAACAGGTTAACGCCGTCTTTTGCTAGAGATTGGTGAACGTGCATACCAGAACCGTTATCACCAACTAGTGGCTTAGGCATGAATGTCGCTGTTTTACCAAATGCGTGAGCAACGTTGTGTACAACGTACTTGTAGATTTGAGTTTCATCAGCTTTCGCTGTTAGCGTGTTGAAGCGAGTTGCGATTTCGTTTTGACCCGCAGTTGCTACTTCGTGGTGGTGAGCTTCAACTACTAGGCCCATCTCTTCCATTACTAGACACATTGCTGAACGGATGTCTTGAGATGAATCTACAGGAGCTACTGGGAAGTAACCGCCTTTAACGCCAGGACGGTGACCTTTGTTACCGCCTTCGAAGTCAGTACCTGTGTTCCAAGCTGCTTCTACGTCGTCGATCTTGAAGAAAGAACCAGACATGTCGTTTGAGAACTTAACGTCATCAAATAGGAAGAATTCTGGCTCTGGACCAACTAGAACTGTGTCTGCGATACCTGTAGAACGTAGGTACTCTTCAGAACGTTTAGCGATAGAGCGTGGGTCACGGTCGTAACCTTGCATTGTTGCAGGCTCAAGAATGTCACAACGGATGTTTAACGTTGCGTCTTCTGTGAATGGGTCCAGTACAGCAGATGCTGCGTCTGGCATCATTACCATGTCAGATTCGTTAATGCCTTTCCAACCAGCTACTGAAGAGCCGTCAAACATTTTGCCTTCTTCGAAGAAGTCTGCATCAACTTGGTGAGAAGGAATAGAGATATGCTGCTCTTTACCTTTTGTATCAGTAAAACGTAAGTCGATAAATTTAACTTCGTTCTCTTGGATCAGGGATAGTACATTTTCTACTGACATCTTGGATAACCTCCAGTGTTATTAATTCGGTATTAGCTCGATTCGGTTGAAACTAGCATTGATTAATGTCTATAAGTGCATTAATCGATGCTGATTTATCTATAGCCAAAAACGTGCCAAAAAAATTATTCCATTAATTTCAATGATTTAACTGTTTTTAAGTTTTGCTTAATCTGCTTTTTGCACCAAAATGATCTCTCGTTGCACCTTATTGGTGCAATCGTTTGTCTGTGCACCAATATGAGACATAAGCGAACACCATTCAGCAATGAATTGCCTAGGTTGTCAATCCACTTTTGCTAATTTGCGGGAGATTTGGCTCGCCACTCGCAGGTGATACTTTTTTAGAGTCCTACGAATTTGGCTGCTCAACACTGTACTGAATCAAAATTAAGCGGATATGAATCGACAATAAAGAAAAAAGCCTTGGTTCAGATCACATATTTCTGGGTTTTTGTCTAGAATCTGGTATATTATTGACCGTTTTTTAAATCAAGCTAGCGGTTATTATCCAAACTTTTGAGATAAGTGACGGCTACTTTTATGAGTGAATCGAGAATCCATGTCTACTCCACAGATTGATAAGTTAAGAAATATCGCGATCATCGCGCACGTTGACCACGGTAAAACGACTTTGGTTGATAAACTGCTACAACAGTCAGGCACTCTTGAGTCTCGTGGTGAAGCTGAAGAGCGTGTCATGGATTCGAATGACATCGAAAAAGAGCGTGGCATTACCATTCTTGCTAAGAACACAGCAATCAACTGGAATGATTACCGCATCAACATCGTAGATACCCCGGGACACGCGGACTTCGGTGGTGAAGTTGAACGTATCATGTCTATGGTTGACTCTGTTCTGCTAATCGTTGACGCAGTTGATGGCCCAATGCCTCAAACTCGTTTCGTAACGCAAAAAGCATTCGCACACGGTCTTAAGCCAATCGTTGTAATCAACAAGATTGACCGTCCAGGCGCTCGTCCTGATTGGGTTATGGATCAAGTATTCGACCTTTTCGACAACCTAGGTGCTACTGATGAGCAACTAGACTTCACAGTTGTTTACGCTTCAGCTCTAAACGGTTGGGCAACAATGACTGAAGGCGAAACTGGCGAGAACATGGAACCATTGTTCCAAGCTGTTGTTGATACAGTAGACGCGCCTGCAGTTGACCTTGACGGTCCACTACAAATGCAAATTTCGCAACTTGATTACAGCTCTTACGTAGGTGTTATCGGTGTTGCTCGTGTTACTCGTGGTTCTGTTAAACCAAACCAACAAGTAACCATCGTAAATGCAGAAGGCAAAAAACGTAACGGTAAAGTAGGTACAGTTCTTGGTTACCTAGGTCTTGACCGTCACGAAGTTGAGCAAGCTAACGCTGGCGACATCATTGCAATCACAGGTCTTGGTGAGCTGAAAATTTCAGACACTATCTGTGACGTAAACAATGTTGAAGCAATGACTCCGCTTTCTGTTGACGAACCAACAGTAACAATGACGTTCCAAGTAAACACTTCTCCGTTCGCGGGTAAAGAAGGTAAGTTCGTTACTTCACGTAACATCCTTGAGCGTCTAGAAAAAGAACTAGTACACAACGTTGCACTACGTGTTGAAGAAACTGATAACCCAGATCGTTTCCGTGTTTCAGGTCGTGGTGAACTTCACCTATCTATCCTGATCGAAAACATGCGTCGTGAAGGCTTCGAGCTGGCTGTATCTCGTCCAGAAGTTATCATCAAGAAAGACGAAGATGGCAACCTAACTGAACCGTTTGAAACTGTGACTATCGACGTGCTTGAAGAGCACCAAGGTGGCATCATGGAGAACATCGGTCTACGTAAAGGTGAGCTAACTGATATGTCTCCAGATGGCAAAGGCCGTGTTCGCATGGACTTCATGATGCCTTCTCGTGGTCTTATCGGTTTCCAAACTGAGTTCCTAACGCTAACGTCTGGTTCTGGTCTTCTTTACCACTCATTTGATCACTACGGTCCTCACAAAGGCGGCGTAATCGGTCAACGTAACAACGGTGTTCTAATCTCGAACGCTACTGGTAAAGCTCTGACTTACGCACTATTCAACCTACAAGAACGTGGTCGTCTATTTGCTGAGCACGCGGATGAAGTATACGAAGGTCAAATCATCGGTATTCATAACCGTTCAAACGACCTGACAGTAAACTGTCTGAAAGGTAAGCAGCTAACGAACGTTCGTGCATCTGGTACTGATGAAGCACAGGTTCTTTCGCCACCTATTCGTCACACTCTAGAGCAAGCTCTTGAGTTCATCGACGAAGACGAACTAGTAGAAGTAACGCCTGTAAGCATTCGTATCCGTAAGAAGCTTCTTACTGAAAACGAACGTAAGCGCGCAGCACGTCCAGCTAAGGCTTAATTGCCAGCTGACTAGCTTCTAGCTAAAGTAATAGAGAAAGCCCTGAGTAGCCAAGCTGCTCGGGGCTTTTGTTTTTTAGTTTGTTTAGATTCGGGTAACCGAGATGCGTGATACGAAGAGCGTATTTAGATTGGAGATAACCAGATACTAAGACGGTGAGTATCTTTGTAGTGGTCAAGTAAAA
>NZ_MCZZ01000131.1 GCF_002875705.1 Vibrio sp. 10N.261.45.E2 | reverse complement strand
AAAACTTCTGGTGCGGATCAATCTTTAATTAACCGTGGTTCTCTGACCTTTGGGATGAATGAGGAAATGATAGCCGATTGTAAGCAAAGCAAAAAAGTAAGCGCGGTAGACCTCGCCGATTCAGGGACTTGGCCATTACAACTACACTGATGGTGAAACGCATTTTCTCTATGCCATTGAGAGCGCTACAAGGTTTTCTAGACTCCGTATTTAAGCTGGCTAACATCCCGCTTGTTTGTCCGCACTACACCTGTATAAGCCGTCGAGCTAAGGACGTTGAGGTTTCATTTAACCTCAAAACTCGAGGAACAATACAGCATCTATCCATTGATGCGACAGGCCTTAAGGTTTATGGCGAAGGTGAATGGAAGGCCAAGAAGCATGGCACTGACGGGAAGCGTAGAGTCTAGAGAAAATTGCATTTAACGGTAGATACCTGCACTCACAAAATCGTCGCGGCAGAACTGAGTTTATCTAACGTTAACGATGCAGAAGTCCTTCCTAACTTGCTCAAGCACATACGGTGAAGAATTATTGAGATATCTGGTGATAGAGCATATGACACAAGGGAATGCCACGATGCCATACGGCTCAAACGAGCGATTCCGCTTATCCTGCCACGAGAAGGAGCTGCCCTCTGGAAGCGAGGACATCCTCGCAATTTGGCAGTAGGTTTTAAGAAGCTCTTAGGTTCCAACAAGAAATGGGAAAAGCGGTATGGCTATCATAAGCGCTCGCTACCAGAGACGGCAATGTATCGAGTGGAACAGTTTTTAGGTGGGAAATTATACCTGAGGAACTACAACGCTCAAGTTGGCGAAACTTACGCCATGATTAAGGCGTTGAACAAACTTACACGGCTTAGTATGCCTGAAACTCAGTGTATTGTATAAGAATCACTCAACTCCAGGCAGTTTGGCTCTCTGACCGAATTACGCAATAAAGCCTATTTCCATTAGAAATTTAGTTTCGTTAAAATGCGTACGTATAGTTGACACCATATGTATTATCTTCAATATCTTTAATACTATAGCTAAAAGATACGTTTTGATTACCATTCACTCTGTACGAAATATTTCCGTCCCAATCGAGCGTGTTTATTTTCATTGTTTGATCACTTAAAGACTTAGTATAGGCAGGGGCTACCATCATTGACACGTCGTCTGTAAACCTAAATACGGTATAAAGCTGAGCCGTCGCTATAGGTACATTTTTATCAAGGCTCTCTCCAGAAATAGCTCCTACACCCAAGACCGGAGCCAAAAGAATTCTCTCGTGAAGCGGTAAAACTTGAACAATATTCAATGCACTGGTATGTATACGATTATTAGTATTATAAATATAATCACCCATCAGACCCGTACCAAAATTAGTACTCAATGCTGCAGCCCGTACTCGGTAAGAGTCAAAGCTATCAAGTGATTGTGCGTAAGCTAAACCAGCCCAATCATCAGTCAGTGATTTTGCATAACCAAAACCTAGGTCAACGCCCTCAGTTGTATAGCCTACTTGCAGAGAACTATACGCTGCAGTTGGGTCTGTAAAATCGACATCATTGACTTCCAGCGTCGATTCTGTAAATTCTTCAACACCCGTCTCAAAAGTATTTTCTGTTATTTCAGCAATCGCCCCAACACTAAAAACTAAACCTGACATTAATATTAACTTTTTCATAAAACAATCACTCTAACTATATTTCACATTGAATTTGACGAACACAATGATAAATTTTATTTTTAGTGAAAATAATTTTGCACTTTCATTTTAAAAATTATAACCAATCTGTTCAACGTGACTAAATTGTATTTCGACAAATCCATAATCTCTATGAATTACAGTGATTCATATTTGCATATAAGTATGTACTTTCTCCTGAATTGAATTTCTGTAATTCATATTTTTTCATTGCTCTTTCGTTAACAATACAGCTAACGAAATATGCTTACTTTTGGAGCTAAGATGAAAGCGAAATACATAAAACACATTGCACTTGCACTCACTATTGGCATGACGACATCGGTCACAATGGCAAATACGAAAGTTTTACCTGAGAGAGAAGTACCAACACCAGTCGGAGTTTCATCAGAATTTGCGACATACCTTGATAACCAGCAATTTAAAGATATGCCCATACCAACAACCACTGAAGAGTGGCTGGCGGCAGCAAAACAATTTAATACGATGGCCGGAGCCGCAGGGCGCGCTATCGCAGAGCAACTTGAAATCAATGTAGAGCAGGAAAAAATTGCGGGTGTAAGCACTTATATCCTCACGCCTAAAACGGTAGCGCCCCAATACAAAGATAAAGTACTTATCCATGTTCATGGTGGCGCATTCGCGTTTGGCGGCGAAGACGCAGTACTTCTTGAAGCAAACTGGTTAGCAAATGGTTTAGGCGCTAAAGTTATCTCCATAGACTACAGTAAACCACCACTGCACCCTGCACCAGCGGCTACCAACGACATTATTACCGTATGGAAAGAAGTGATTAAGACACAAAAGCCTGAAGAAACAGCAATCATGGGATCATCCGCTGGAGGTAATCTATCGTTGACTTCCGTTTTATCTATGCGTGAGCAAGGATTACCCGTCCCAGGTGCTATTTTTGCAGGTACGCCAGCAGTCGATATGGCGCAAGCGTCTGACAGTTGGTACACACTTGAAGGTCTTGACCCTCTAGGTGCTCGCGATTCAGTAATACCCACATTTGAGTTATACGCTGGTGGAAAAGATCTCACTGATCCACTTCTTTCCCCAATTTATGCCGATATCGATGCAGACTTTCCACCCGTTGCAATTTTCACAGGAACACGTGATCTGCTGCTCAGTGATGGCGTTCGTATGCACCGTAAGCTTCGTAACGCAGGTGTAGAGTCTGAATTGCACGTATGGGAAGGTATGACTCACGGCGACTATCTCGCAATGCAATTGCCAGAATCTGCAGAAGCCGCAAAAGAGCTGAGTATTTTCTTAGACAAGCACATCAACTGATTCACTGCTAAAGAAAAGACACGTTGCGCATATCTAGACTGAATAGTCTGTAAATCTATTGACTACCAGTTAGCTGTGCGCTCTTTCATGACAAGAGAATGAACATATTATGAAGCTAAAAGCCTATTGCAAACTACTTCCTGCCGTTGCGTTATCCCTAGCAAGCTTTGGCGCCCTTGCCACTGACGCGCCGACAGATACTTCTAGCTCTGCCGGAACCATGCTAATGGATCAGCGCATAATTGGGACAACTCCAGGCATTTCCCCAGAATTCGCAGCTTACCAACAGAGCCTACCGCGTCCAGTTGAACTCCCTGTGCCTCAAACCACCGAAGAATGGTTAGAAATGCAGGCGATTCTTGATGCTCCAGGCATTAAAATGGGTAAAGAAGTCCTTAAAAAAATGGACATAAAGTGGGAGAAAAAACAGTTCGCTGGCGTTGACGTCTTTTTCCTTGAACCAAAAGAAGTGGCACCTGAGTATAAAGACAAATGGTTAATCCACCTTCATGGCGGTGCATTTGTTCTAGGCGGCAATGAAGTGGCGACACGTGAAGCGGCATGGCTTGCAAATGGTATTGGAGCAAAAGTAATCTCTGTTGACTACCGTCGTCCACCACTGCACCCATTTCCGGCAGCCTTGGAAGATGCACTGGCTGTATATAAAGAGCTGATCAAAACACAAGCGCCAGAAGAGACCGCTATCTTTGGTGGTTCTGCGGGCGGTAATTTGACACTAGCCACTGCGCATGCGTTACGACAACAAGACTTACCTGTACCAGGCGCTCTTTTTGCTGGAACTCCAGCGGTAAACTTAGCAGAAGCTTATGAGACTTGGTATACGTTAAAGGGACTCGATCAACTAGGTCAACGTGATGGTTTTATTACTGAGGCGTTTAATATTTACGCTAACGGTGAAGACTTAAAAAACCCACTTATTTCACCAATCTTCGGGGATTTTGATGCGAGTTTCCCACCAACGATTCTAATTTCCGGCACTCGTGATATGCTGCTAAGCGATACAGTTCAGGTTCACCGTAAACTTCGAGCGTCAGGTGTAGATGCCGATCTTCATGTGTATGACGGTCAAGCCCATCACCAGTTCATTGCTTCAATTGTGTGGCCATTTCCTGAAGCAGAAGATGCTCTAAGTGAAATTTCAAACTTTTTCGACAAACACATAAACAACAATTAACTTAGTTGAATTTTTGTTTACAAATAGTAAAGGCCCGATTTCAGATAATAAGTGCGACATTCATGGAAAGGTGTAGAAGAGGAAGCCAACTACTGAAAGTGGTACGCTCTTCTCGCCAAAGAAACAAGCAGTACTACCATGAATTATCAGCAGTTGACCGAGGGCAGAAGATACCAGATTTCTGCTCTTTTAGAACGGGGAATTTCGGTTTCTGAAATAGCTAAAACCGTTCAGTGCCATCGCTCTACGGTATATCGGGAGCTTAAACGCGGTAGCAAAGGCATTCATTATTGCCCAAGCGAAGCTCAGGTATTCTCAATCAAAAAACGCACATCAGCGCGTAAATACAGAATACCTCAGGAGCGTGTTGATTTTATCCGTCTCCTTTTAGAATCGGATTGGAGTCCAGAGCAGATTTCCAGTGTATTAACTAGAGTCGGTGCAGCTGTCAGCCATGAGTGGATCTATCGATTTGTTGCGGAGGATAAACGCTTGGGAGGCAAGTTATATCGCCACTTGAGGCAAGGTCACAAGCGGTATCGTCGCGGTAGAAAAGAGAAAGCGCCAGCGATCAAGAATGCTGTTTCTATCGATGATAGGCCAAGCATCGTTGACAGTAAGAAGCGATTGGGTGATTGGGAAATCGACACCGTGTTAGGCAAACATGGCACAGGTGCTATGGTAACAATTTTAGAGCGTAAAACACGATTTTACGTGGTCAAGAAGGTGCCATCGAAGTCAGCAGATGATGTCACTAAAGCCACCATAGAGCTACTCATGCCTTATAAGGAACATGTCCATACCATCACGGCAGATAACGGGAGAGAGTTTGCAGGCCATGAAACCATCGCAAAGGCGTTGGAGGCTGATGTGTACTTTGCCCATCCTTATAGCTCTTGGGAGCGTGGAGCCAATGAGAATGCTAACGGGCTTTTAAGGCAGTATGTGAAGAAAGGAACCGACTTAACAACGGTAACAGACAGCGATATTGAATTCGCTGTATCACGGATAAATTATCGACCCAAAAAGTGTTTAGACTTCAAGCAACCAGCGATTATCTTTAAAGAAATGGCAGTGGCTGCTTGATATTGGAGAGTGTCGCACTTCGCAGTTGAATTCGGGGGCCAGCAGTTTTCGACTGTTGGCCTTTTAGTTGGCTTGAATAGTTTAGTTTATCGTTGATACCTCAGGAAAAGACCACGAACCATCCAAGATCTCAGCACCAGGAAGGTACATTCTCACTACGTAGTTCCAGCCATCTTTGATATGTAAATAATTATCTGCATGGGGTTCTCCACCAAAGTTAATTGTAAAAGATCCATCTTCATTTGATGTTGCCGTCAAATTGTTTATCGTATAAGAGTTATATTCATTTTCTTCAAAAAATCCTGACTCATTATAAACACTGATTGACCAGAACCCATCGACAGGGACATCTTTTACGGTCAGCTGATAAGCACCAACAGGCAGTTTAGGCTCAACATTAATATAAGCGGCCTCTTCTTCTGACATGCCTGCAAAACCAAAAGCGGTGCCAATTAAATGACGAACCGGGTCAACATGCTCTTTGCTGCCAAACATATATTCTGTTGTTGTCATTCCTCGACTTAACGAAATTAAAGCATCGTAAGTTGCTTTATAGCTGCTTTCATCGTATTTGATTGGGGTATAAGGTATTGCTGAATTGGCTTTAACGGTAACACCTTTTTGCAGCTCATTAGCAATCTTCACATCTTCAGGATCGGAAGCATCGATTAACGTACGAACGGCTAACGCAACATAAGGAGTGTCGAATTCTTCCATCGTCAAAGAATAAGTTCCTTTTCCGTGGATGACTTTATTAATGTAACCGTCTTCATTGATAACCATTACAGATAAATAACGACCATTGGTTTCAGGTATAGTAACGGTCGCACCTTTACTGATGTCTATCAGTGAATTACTGTAGAGAGTGTCTCTATTCATGCGGATAACATTTTGTCTATCTAACGCTAATGGCTGATGAAAGTGTGCAATAGTATTAATTTTATTGTGAAGTAAATTACTATAGCCACGTTCAAACTGTATAGACGTTTCTACTTTGACAAAGTTATCGGTATTGACAATAACAGGCTCACTTGCAAGTACTGGTAGACTTAATGCGCCAATTAAACTAAACACAACGGCTGTTAGTCTGTTATTTTTCATTTTTGTATTCATCTCAACTCTCTATTTCATTCATTAACTGACTCAAGTATCTATATTCAAAAAGTAAGTTAACTATTTATTAAATGTGTTTCACTTTTAGTCGGATAAGATAATCACCCTACACGATTTATGTTTACTCTATTAAAAGGAGTAGCGGTCAAAACATCTTGACCAAGAGCATCATTGCACTCTATTACTCAAGAAGCGTTACGCTAGGTGCTTTCCAATTTTGTAGTTTCTCAAAATTAGTGGCATAGATACGTAAAATAAGGTCAATACCTTCATCATTACGATTGATTGGCAACCAGTTTTCTGTTGGAACGCCAGCTGGCTTTTCCGCTGCAATATAAATATCAATGCCGCCATCGCTATTTAATTTGTAGCCAGCATTTTCACCCACTGAGTATTTATTGTGCGCGTTTGGAATAAAGAAACCATTGTGGCTGTCATATAATGTGATTGACCAAAAAGCATTCGCAGGTGGCATGTCATCTTTTTTCATCCTAACGACATAATCATTAAGTGCATTCATTGGCTCGCCATCAACAGTTTGTACTGGTGGGTACATTGCCTCTGCCACAGGCAGTCCGATTGGGCCAAGTACTGACTGGATAGTTTGCGTAAGTAAACCAATTTCGCCTTTAGGTTTAAAAAGAAATGTTAACTGACTTGGAGTAGTCGGGTCATTCAACATTCTGTACACATCTTTTTGAACATCTAAAGCAACTTCATGGAATAAATCATGATCAATTTTGTTATGCGTTAACGGATTCCATTCTTTGCCTGGCACAATACCAAGTGGTTTATATGCCGCTAATAATTCTTGATCCATCTCGTTGTTGATATCAAATGTCGTGTGGTTGAAGATAAATTGCATTACTTCTAACAGATTATCTCTAAATACGTCAGTATCGGTTGTGCCAACTTTAGGGAAGATAATCGGAGAAGCGGCTATTACTTTTCCTGTTTGATATTCAGATAATGATAAAAGTTTCAACGAATCAATTTTTTCAGTAATTTCCTTGAATTTTTCCGGCTCGTTAGCGTGTGGCATAATGCGATGGAATGCGATAACAAAGTCTCCACTCATTTCTAAGTAGCGGTCAATACCAGGAATTTGCTCACCAGCTTGATAACCTTTAGTACGTTCTGTGTAAAAAAGTACTGTCTCTGCTTTAGTATAATCGCCTTTAACTGAACTCAACGGAACATTAACATAGTGATCATAAGCTGAAGTTTGTAGCGATACGTACGATGAGTCAATTGCAGGAATATCCAAAATCATCGGCTGATCACGTAAATCAAGCATCGCAATTTGATACAAGGTATCGTTATTTGGACGAACAATATTTTTTATGGTCGCATCAAATAGGCTCGTATTAAGCGATAGTTGATTCCAACCACCGGTGCCCATTGCGCTCGACTCGTCTGTCTCCGCCGTTTTATTATTAACGTTATACATGGCAACATATTGATAAGAACGTTTGACTATATTTTCCACCTGATTTCGATCTAATTCGAAAATATTATCTTGCGTTGCTTTTGCGTGCGTAAAGACACCTAAACTCATGAGTGTGATTGTTAATAGTTTAACTGCTTTAAATAAATGTTTTTTCGTTTTCATGTTTACCTCTTAATAACTGTTCGATTTTCAACACGACAAGATTCTGTAGATCGTTATAACCTCCCATGGTCATAATTCTTTCTTTTAAATGTCCTATTGAAATACAACTTATTTCTACTAATTAATACCCATAGTAGGTTCCGAAATAATCGGAACTTGAGTACCGGTACATAGTAAGTAGTTGGGGGTTATTGTAAGGAGTGTTGATAAATTGAACTAGGATTTACAGAAATCCAGATATGTATCGTGTTGGCTTCGATCAAAACAGAAGTAAAACGTTAAGGCGCAAAAGATTATTTGCCCTGCTGGCATTGGTTAATCGATTTACAATCGCATGAGGTGAATTTTACAAGCTACACAGTGCGACTTGCCCAGGGTGAACGCATGAGTAGTTTTTTTGTTAACGAAACAAATTAAAAATGTAGCTAGAAGCTAATCTACGTTTTTATATCCACACTTAACCAGCAATGATTGATTGAAAATCAATATCTATTTTTGCAGGTAAGTATTTTCACAAGTTAATTAAGTGTAACGATTAACATAATTATAACTCATGCGTTCGCCCTGGCGGCTTGCCTAACCCAACGGGACACATGCTCGAAAACCAGCAGTTAAAGAGGCTACAGATAAAACAACATATCTTAGGTCAGTGTTTCAAAAAAATCATCAATCACTTGATCTAGCAACTGATTAAGCGGGTGGTTGCGTTTAGTTTGTAGGTACCCTCCGACAACCTTTATTGATGAATATGACTCGGGGGAATCGGGTAAAGGATACGATACTAAGTCTTGATCGTAATCAGCAATATACTTGCTACTAAAAAAAATCATATCTGACTTTTTTAACTGGTCTGCTAGCAATGGTAGACTATGAGTGACTAGCTCGATATCCGCTTTTGCTTCTTTACTAAGGTAAAAAGTCTCAATCGGAGCAAGTTTACTGTTAACCCCTTCAATAATTACTCGCCCGATAGGCAAATTATAAATATCATTCCAATCATATTCTTGAGATAAAACTGGATGTGATTTTCTGGCGATGATTGAAAGCGGAGTCTCTTTTAAAGTATGGCTGTAGATATCTTGAGGTAAAGGTAAGTTCTCTAACTGTATCAGGTAATCAACATCGCCATTAAGGGTCTCAGCAAGAGAGTGTTTTTGCCAATTTAATACCCTAAATTTCGCCTTAGGCAGAACTTTTTTCAGCGCTGCAATAATTTCTACTCCATGTACCTCTAAAATAAACACATGCATGAAAATAGATATTTGTCGATCGAAGGTGAGCGGATCAAAGTCCTGATAAAATTCAAGTACTTCAATAATTGGGTCGAGCATGAGCTCAGATGCTTTAGCTAAATTATCGGCAAGATCGGAGGGCTCGACCCCATGCGCTTTTCGCAAGAATAACTGATCACCAAATGTTTCTCGTAATTTAGCTAAACCACGACTCACACTGGCTTGTGAGATGCCTAACTTTTCAGCGGCTACATGTGTATTGCGAGCTTCAGTAACGGCTCGAAGGATCTTCAGTAGATTTAAATCCAGATCTTCCAGTTTGTTTTTCATTATCACACCCTAAACTACGTGGTTTGCCGCATTAACGGTTATCAGCATTATCTAGGAGTATTACAGGTTAAGGCGATAAATTAAACCACAAGCAGTGGAAATTGATAACAAAGATCATCAACATAACAAACATTTCCACTACGTTATTCATCTGCCCACCTTTTTCGTTCAAATCGTTGCTTGATCGAAAGAACCAATCGTAAGGTGGGAAGAGTTTTTTGTTCCGTTAACGAGAATTCAGGTTAACTAAGTCAATGCTTGCGTCATTAAAATGCATAGGTGTAACTTAACGTGCCTTCGTGGTCTTTGTCATCATTATACTTGTACATTAAACGTATATTTTGGTTACCGTTAAAGCGGTAACCCAACACGCTTTCAAACTCAAATTTACGAATATCTACACCATCCCCAAGATTCATTTCGAATGTATTAAATCCATAAGTGTATTGTGGGATTAAGTTCATCCAAACATCAGGTGAAAAGTTATAAACCACCATGGCTTGTGCCATCCCGATGTAGGCCTTGTTATCAGACAAGTCATTACTGGTGAAACCTGCACCCAACAAAGGTACGAACAGTGCATTATCACCGATTGGCAAAACTTGTAATGCATTGATCACGAGGGTGTGTGAATCTGCTCCTACATCTGCAAAATCAGTGTCCCATATGTAATCAAGCATAAAACCGGTTCCCACATTGGTGTTGCTCGTGGCCGCTCTTAAACGATGCAGCTGTAAATCCTCTTTTGCTTCGTATTTAACTAAGGCGGCCCAGTTATCATTTACGGGGGCCGCTAGGCCTAAGCCTAGTGTCGCACCTTCTGTTCCGTATGCCACTTCGGCTGATGAATACACAACAGTCGGGTCTGAAAATTCAATAGTGTCCTCATGATTGATTTTATGACTTTGTGCATAAGCTGATGTTGAAAGTAACAACCCCATTGTAATGCTGCTAATTGCTTTAAATTTACTCAGTTTCATAAAAAGTACCTTATTGCTGACAGTTTTGTATGGGCCGAGATAATAAAGAGCGTGAGTAAAATAAAATAGGATTTACAGAAATCCACATTTGTAGTTTCACTTTTTCAATTTATTGTCAGAACTGGATTTCTGTAATTCCTGTCTTTATTGTTTTTGATGATTATGATGAGCGCATCTAACGTCACTAAGAGTAATAAACGATGTCACCTAAGCTTAAAAAGACCATCATTGTATTAACAGGGGTATTGGCTTCATCATCGGCTTTTTCATCCCCGAATACAGTTCAGAAAAGTTGGGAATTCTCACTGAGCCCATACATGTGGCTCACAGACCATAAAGGATCGGGTGGAAGCCCTGCACTGCCGCCTGCAGATATTTCATCTAAAGATTTATTGAGCGATGCACACTTTAGCGCTTCATTCGTTGCTGCTGCGCAAAAGGGGGCTCACGGTATATATGCTGACTACAGTTACAGTGATCTACGTAGTGAAGAGATGATTGGTCCTATTATTGGGAATTTTAATGTCAATACAAAAACGACTCTCTTTTCATTAGCCTATGGCTTTGATGTATGGGAAAACAGCAATACTAATGTGAAGTTACTGGCAGGTGCCCGATACTGGGATGTTGATTATCAATATAAAATCGACAGTATTACCTTTAGCAGCGAAGCAAGTGATAGATGGTTTGATGCAACGCTAGGGGTTTGGGCGAAACATCACTTTGAAAATTCGAAATTTTATCTATCTGGTGGTGCGAATGTCGGAGGCCTTAGCTCAAAATATTTTTATGATGTGCAAACAAATTTAGGCTATCAGTGGACATCATCTATTGGTACCTTATTGGGGTATCGATACTTTGATGTTGATTATAATAAAAATGACTTTGTTTATGATGTTGCGCAAAAAGGCCTGCATTTAGGCTTCAGTTGGTCTTTTTAGCGAAATTAAGCCTCAGTATTAAACCTAAAATAGGTTAACACTTTTAGTTTTTTATATTCGAAAGTACATTTCTATCATTGTTGATTATATTGATTGATCTGGCTGATGTTTTGAACAGGATAACGATAACTTACGTAGGTTTTTGAATTACCCATTAGCAAGTCATCGTATAATTGGATGGTTACTCTGGAGTCACACAGCTAAAGCTGGCTGCGTTATGTTGGTCACCTTTACCATCCCAGTGTGCAACAGTTGGGTAGGCACAAAGTTTACCAGACCCATCAATGCCTTTTTCAGTAACATACGCTGCAGGTAGCTCAGTTGGGGCAACACCCGTTTCACTCCATTGGTTGGCCGCTCCAAACCAATCCGTTAACCAAGGACCTTCACCGCCAGCACAGTGATTTACACCAGGTAGCATGAATATGGTCACGTCTTCTTTCGCAGTAGGGTCACGCTCAATCACTTCGTTGTAGTAGTTAATGGTCGTTTGTGGCGCAATTGCCAGGTCGTGCGTACTATTCCAAAGGATTAACTTATCGCTTGAGTCGTATAGGTTGCCATATAGCATGTCAAGCGCATCAATTTGTTGTGTTGTAGACACTTGTCAGAGCTACCATCATACTGAAGTTCAGCAAGGTCGATACTACAGTTCCAATGTTCAGTTAAGAAACCATTGTCTGAACCGTCACGGTTGCTACATTGTTTTGCAAGAGTTTCAAGAACAAGTTCATATGCTGCGGTGTCAACCACGGCGTAATCCATGTTGCCAGTAGGGAACATTTTTTAAACTGCAGTAATATGACCTGCAAGTGCACGCGTCCAATCATATACTGGAGAACCTGCAACAATAACATCATAATCTGTAGGAAAGCGTTGAGCAGCAATCACACCTTGACAACCACCACGAGAGCAACCAAAGAAGAGGTTTCTTTGAATATCTTCGCTGTAATATATCGAACGTTCTCTAGAGGAGGGCATCGCATCGATTGAACAGACACGATTTTCAGTGTTCATGTCTTGCGCGGCAAAATTCGAGCAAGAAATTACACTCAGTGTTATTAATGGAATAAACTTTGTTTTCACTGAGAGTTTCTCAGTGACTAGTAATACAACATGAGTTGCCGAAGTAACCTGCACCTCACCGGAGGGTTCAGTAGCAAAATAAGGATTAACTTGTGGTTAATGAAGCTTTAAAAATCAATTAGAGATAGACCTAGGGTGAGGTCTATCTATTATCTAATTTGATCAACTAAGCCATATTAATTTAAGAACATTATTCTAATACGGATATAAAGCGATCTTTGCTTGGAGCGACTTGGTCAAAAAACTCAAAGAATGTTTTAACATCGTCTTTATTGTTCGTTGTCACGCTTGCATCGTTTAGCATTTCACTTAGACTGATTTCTCCCATGAAATACTGGCCCCAAATCTGTTTAGGCATGCTTATAGACATATCTTGCGAACGAGAATAGTCTTCAACATTTGGGATATATTCAGCAATACTACTTCTCAGGTGGAGTCCCATTGTTGAGGCATCCTCACCCTCGATAGTGATGGCTAATAGCTTATCTTGACCAAGGCTTGCGCTCGGGTTTAAACGCACTCGGAACTGTTGAACAAATGTATCTGCAGGAGAAGACATCACTGAGTCAAGGCCTAAGAGCGCAACAGCTGGAACCTCTATCTTACCTTCAAGCTCTAGAGCGCGAGTTAAATACCATGATCTTGGGATTGACGCTTCTGCACGATAGCCCATTTGGCGCATTGCATCTGCGAGCAACAGCCTTGCCTCTACGTCATTAGGCGCTGTTTTGACTAAATATCCACCCAGCTCAGCAGACCAAGCGAATTCTTTATTTGATAAGGTTTCTTTTAGTTCTTGTTTGACAGCTTCTACACCACCAAAGCCTTCGATAATTTTTCGAGCTTGATCATTTGGTGCGATACGGTTCAAGTTTTCAACATCACGACCAAACCAACCCAGAGCATAATTGTAGATATAGGGTGGATAGTAAGAGAACTCACCATAGCTCATTTGATTATGTGGCATCTCTGCAAGCTCATTAGGTAATTGTACCCAGTAGCGCAATTCATCTGGTGTTTTGCCATGTAGAATCCCGCGTAAAGTCTGGTCATAAAGGTACATAATGGCATCGTAGTAACCATTTAACACCGTTTGTATTTCATCTTTCCCGCTCAGGTGCGCTGCATGAGTATTAATTAAATACTCAGGTTCTAAGTCACGAATCATTTTAATGCCCTCTGCCCATGCTGTCGGGTCACGATAAACAGAACCGCGCAAGGTATAAAAGTTCGGGAAGGTTGGCCATAAGTGGTTATTTAAGACGGTTTTTGTTTCTGGTAAATAAACGATGACTTGATCATCGGAGTCACTGTCATATTCAGTAAAGAATTGCAATTCTATACCGTCAATGGTCATACTTTGACCATTTGCTACAGGTGTATTAACCGGAACAAGACCTTTAGTTTTGCCTATGGGAGACGGTGCTTTGCCATCAGGACCTTCATCTGGGAGGAAGGCAGAAAATTGCTGTAGAGTTCGTGCGTATAGTGATGGCGATAGCTCTGGAATTGATGCACCTAGCCCATTGCTTTCTCTGACATTTCGATTTAATTCTGGGTGCCCAATGATTTTAATTTCTTCGCCAAACTTTGCAGTGATGGCTTGTGTTCCGAATCCATAATGCGAATGGCTGTAAATGACAGTATGTATAGGTTTTTCACTGATATGCAGTTGAATAAGGTCTAAGATTTCCTGCGCTTCTTCGATATCGTCACCCGTATCGAACAGGATCAGTCCCTTTTCTCCTTCAATGACGGCTTTGTAACCATAATGATAACCAACGATAGCCCATACGCCATCGGTGACTTCTTTAACATAGGCTGCTTCAGGCTGTGTGGTCTCAATTTTTTCTAGCATTGCTGCGTTGAGAATTCCGCCGTTAGCAAATTCGGTTACTACGACTTCCTCGCCGTTATACACACCTTGAGGAAACGAAAATTGACTAGCATTAGCGACGGAAATTGAAGCTGTCAAACTTGTGGTTACAAATAAAGTTTTAACCATGGAAGATTTATTAAGATTCATAGATTGAGTTCCAAAAATAAACTTAAAAATTAGTATTTAAGGAATATGAATCTCATCAATACGTAAATGAGACCAATAACATAGGAAATACCTGACGTTCACTCCTTAATTTCGACAAGAATGTTCTCACAGCAACCCAATAAGGGGCATGAATTAGAGAAATGCATATTTGAAGGTTGCTTGGGGAAACCAGATAGTAATCACTTCGTTCCTACCACGTAGTGATCTTTCTGTATTACGTATTCAACCACTTCTGCTTCTAAATCAGTACAAAGGTATTTAATGTCGATCAGCTTTACTTTTTGTAGGCCAATGACGTTCTCTTCCTCAATAAAGCCACCAAACGGTGCTGAAAATTGATTCCCACGTTTTAGAAAAGCGATAAACTGTCCATCGTTCTTGGTGCTTACCCTTACCCCTACCGGGCCATCGCTGTTCATTTTGAAAATGCTGTAGCCAGCACTCACTTGAATTGATTAAAACATAGTAGAACCTAATTAATCTTCTATCGAAGCTGTAATGAACCAGCCTCTTTCTTCAGGGTGCGAGGCATGTGCCATTCCCCTGAATCTAAAACATTGCTCTACGTTTCAGCTCGAGTTGAACTGGTTGTATATACAGCTTTTTTAGGCTTGATTATGTCTGTCCGCAATTTAAAAGATGGTTCAACGAAACCTCGGATTTCTGAATGCTACCCAAACGGGCGCAACGGTAAGCGTGTTCGTAAGAAGTTCACAACGAAATGGGAAGCAAAAGCGTTTGAGCTACACACAATGCGAGAGATTGAAGAAAAGCCCTGGATGAGTGACAAGCCAGATCATCGTAGGCTTTCTCATGTTATTGAGCTTTGGTATTCCCACTACGGGCAAACACTCGCTAATGGTGATGTGATATTTCAAAAGTTCAAACTGATGGTTGATGCTATGGGTAACCCAATCGCTTCTGTTTTTTCGGCTAAGATTTATTCTGAGTTTCGCAGCAAACACATGGCTGGCCATATTAGTTTTGTCGATGACCGATGGCAGAAAGGTGCTCCAAGCATCTCTACTCTCAATTCAGAACTGGCACGCTTCAAGGCTATGTTTGCTAAGTTGAAGGAAATTGGAGAATGGAAAGGACCGAATCCTTTAGAAGAAGTTAAGCCATTTAAAGATCACGAACGTACCATATCTTTCCTTCATAAAGAGCACATTACTTTATTGCTTGAACACGTGTCTAAACACAACCGAACAGATATGCAGAGTATAGTGAAACTATGTCTCGCCACTGGAGCTCGCTGGAATGAAGCAGCTCAGCTGAAAGGCTTTCAGTTAAGTAAATATAAAGTTACGTTCACCAAGACTAAGAAGAATCGCTCTGTACCCATCTCAGAGAGACTTTATAACGAGATATACAAACCAACCTCAGGGAAGCTCTTTGAAGAATGCTACACACCTTTCTGCTACATATTGAAGAATAAACTGGGCATCACCCTACCCTCAGGGCAAGCCTCCCATGTTTTGCGTCATTCGTTTGCAAGTCACTTCATGATGAATGGCGGCAATATTTTAGTACTAAGGGATATTCTAGGCCACGCCGATATCAGCATGACAATGCGCTATGCCCACTTCGCACCTGATCACCTATCTGAAGCAATTATCCATACCCCTCTTTCTAACCTGTAACCTGTCGCCAAAAAATTTTTTGCTCGTCTGTCGCCACTTTGTCGCCACTTGCCAAATTTCAGGTAAAAAAAGAGCCACTTTAAAGTGGCTCAGTTCTTAAAATTTTAAACAAGTGTTTTAAACGTTACTCTTTACCGAATACGTTGTTCTCTTGCTCTTGTACACGGATGAAAGTCGTACGCTTAGTTAGCTCTTTAAGCTTTGCTGCGCCTACGTATGTACAAGTTGAACGTACACCACCAAGGATGTCAGAAATTGTGTTGTGAACTGAACCACGGAACGGAAGAAGTACAGTTTTACCTTCTGCAGCACGGTACTTAGCAACACCACCTGAGTGCTTGTCCATAGCCGACTGTGAAGACATGCCGTAGAACTTCATGTATTGCTTACCGTCTTGCTCTACTACTTCACCGCCTGACTCAGAGTGACCAGCTAGCATGCCGCCAAGCATTACGAAGTCTGCACCGCCGCCGAACGCTTTAGATACGTCACCCGCACATGAACAGCCACCGTCACCGATGATCATGCCGCCAAGGCCGTGTGCCGCGTCGCCACACTCGATGATCGCAGAAAGTTGAGGGTAACCTACACCTGTTTTAACACGAGTAGTACAAACCGAACCAGGGCCGATACCAACCTTAACGATGTCTGCGCCAGCGAGGATTAGCTCTTCAACCATGTCACCTGTTACAACGTTACCGGCAGAGATAACTTTGTTCGGGAATTCTGCACGTACTTTTTGTACGTACTCAACTAGGTGCTCTGAGTAGCCGTTAGCGATATCAATACAGATAAATACGAAGTCTTCGCTAAGTGCCATGATTTGCTTTGTTTTCTCAAACTCAGCTTCAGATGTACCTGTTGATACAAATACGTTGTTCAGTGTTTTCTTGTCTGCTGTTTTAGCGAACTCAGCCCACTGCTCTACTGTGTAGTGCTTGTGTACTGCAGTCATAACACCGTGCTCTGCTAGAGCAGCTGCCATTTCAAAGCTTGCTACCGAATCCATGTTAGCTGCAATTACTGGAGTACCAGACCATTGACGACCGCTATGCTTGAATGTAAAATCGCGGGTTAATTCAACTTGAGAACGGCTTTTAAGGGTAGAACGCTTCGGACGGAAGAGTACATCTTTGAAACCTAACTTAAGTTCTTGTTCGATACGCATGGTGTTTTCCTTGATTCATAAAATTATGTGTCTCTCGCGAAATGCGTAGTAAAACCGTTGGCAGACGAGTTTACTTTTCTTCGGACACAAAAAAACCGGAGCGTTGGCAGACGCTCCGGTTTTCAGCATTATAGGTCGTGATTTAGTAACAGCAAGTCTGATATTTCATTTTTTTTTATGCTATCCTCTCGAAGATTCCATATCTGGTAAAACCTCCCAAGTAACACTTTCCTACTAAATTCTTACTAATTAATAACTTAGCGAACCAATCACGCAAACGCTGTCGGTTTATTGCGCAATCGTTTTCCTCTCTTTTTCACACAATATCGCCTTCTTTAAGCAAATATGTGAAGAAAGTGCCTCGAGATCACATAAAAATCACACTTTTCTCCAACAAAAAAATGCCTTTTTTCTTAAATAAATTCGATTTTTTTCCAAAATTTTTCTGTTTTCGACCAAATTCAGCAAACTCATGGTGCGGTTGGTTAGCATCAACTAGGAAAAGTAGAGTGATAAACACTCAATCTAGAGGCCAATACTCACTTGGGTTTGATAATTCAGCCTACACACTCTGTTAAATAGCGCCTCCAGCCTTGAACTTTATAAATCCAATTTCTATTTACCCCGTAGCATTACCGTTCCCAAAGCACATTTCGTTACTCCCTCTTTCGTTCTTTTAGCCTGGAACAATCTGCAAAGCGCTTAGTGAAAAGGATTAGTTGGCGTTAAAAACTGGGGAAAAGATAAGATTTGACGAATAGAAAGAAAAAAAATGGCTAAGGTGATTAACCTTAGCCATTTTTATTCACTGATTAGACTGATGCTAATATGCATATAGGAAAGCGTTGTTTGGCGAATAGAAAGCTCTAGTTTTTTTGAGAGACCAACGCTTCTGCAGTCGCATCCTGAATAGACAGGAACAATGAGGTGACTTGCCCTGTTGGCGAGCGCATCGGGTTTAGCGTCACATTCTGGTACATAAAGTCGGCTTGTTGAGTTACAGGGCGAACATTACGGCACTTAAACAGATAAGGCCTTTGTTGCCAAGTAATGAAGCTGCGACAGCCTAGGTCATAGACTGGCTTGGTTTTCAGCCTAAACCACTCTTCTGGAATTTCAGGGAACAGTTCAAAGATAGACTTACCAATAGCATCATGCGATTGCTTACCGCTATGGTGAGTCATGAAACCATTCCAGACTTGTACCTGAAAATCACGGTTAATAACCACCAGCCCCATATCAACGTTTTGAACCATGTCCACCATCCAGTGAAACTGTTCAAATTCAGCAGGAAGATTCAGCATATTAAAACTCCTCCATTAGGTAGGCCAATTTGTTGTCTAGAAGTGGCAGAGACTCATCAACAAACATAAACAGAAGGTCGCAACGGATGGAAGTGCCATCGATGTTGTAGCTGACTTCGAAAGTCATGGTCTTCTTAAATGATCCACTGGTATTCTCAATCACAGAATCAATCGAGATGTGTTGCCCAAGCAGCACAGGCGAACTCTGGAAGAAACGAACTTCTGATTGCTCCCCTAACCCGTTAAGGAATGAGCCAACGAGAATATTCGATACATCCATCAACAACTCTAGTTCTTCTAGCTGTTCGCTTTCTGTTGGCACCTTCATGAGCTTCTTAAGGTCGCTTACGCTAGAGTCACTCAGTAATACTAGTGCTTCACCTGCGATGCCTTCTCCGCTGAAGCCTTGGCAAACACCCGACACTTGGTCGTTGTCGGCTAGGTCACGAAGTGCCATGTGCAATTCACTCACTTCGAAGATATTCACGTTTGGTAATGGTAAATGAACGAACACATTAAAGTGACGAGCCAGTGCATCAGCTGCACGGCCTATCGCTACGTTCGCGACTTCCATATAAATATCGCGACGGCGCAGTATTGGCAGCTCTAAAGCAGCAGGGATAACGAGTTGAGGCTGTTTTGGCGGCTCAACATGCTCACGTAAAATCGCTTTTAACGCTTCTTTATCGATCGGTTTTTGCAAAAATGCTTTAGCGCCTAGATCCATCACCTTCTGTTGCGCTTTTGGTTGGATATCACCAGAAACAACCACAACAGGTGTTGTATCACCTAAACGTTGCATCTCTTCCAATGTGCCATAGCCATCTAATTCTGGCATGGTGAGGTCGAGGAACATCAGTTTGAACTGGTTTTGAGCTAACTCTTCAAGTGCATTAAGCCCATGAACAGCAAAAGTTATATCTGCATTTAGAGAACTAGGCAGTGATCGAGCCATCTGCTTCCTTGCTAACGCAGAATCATCACATATAAGAACTGGGAACGACATAAATGCACCACTGACAAATTAAAGCTAATTCGAATGAGTGTAACAGAACATTATGGTATCAGGTACGGGGTGAATGGATTTATGTGCAGATTATTAGTAAGAATGATGAAACAAGTGGGTAAGCTATTATTTCGGATTATTCTTCATGAAAAACAATATGCTACAAAGGTAATAACCACTCTTTACTATGGAGTAACAGCACTATTTTTATTTAATGGCAGCCTTAATAAGTCAGTTTATTAAGGCTCGCTTTGCTCATACATTTATTGGCTTTATGTAACCATGATAAGAGAAATAATGTGAAGAGCTAGAACTGATAGGTAGGCCATAAAATCAACAATGCAAAGCGGATGATCACGGCAAAAACCAACAACGCGATACCCAGACGGTACCATTTGTATTCCGCAATATTCATTGGGATACGTTTGTAGAACATAGTAATCACGCCTTTCCAATCGCTACTGCGTCTTCCGTACTGCATCATGCTCGTCAAAACAAACAGTGCGCCAAGCACTAACATCCCTTTTTCAGCCCAGAACAATCCAACTTCCATTTGTGTATTCCTTGATAAAACGGTGAGCGACTTAAGTCATTCTAGTCACCTTTTAGCTCGGTTTCTGTAAGACCAAGGTCTAAAGCGCTTAACGGCTTACCTAGACGTAGCACTTTGCTCAACGTAGTTAGTAGCCGGACTAAACTGAACAGCGTGTTCATATCGAGTTCAGCTTACTCACCTATACTCATGTTTCCACTAACAGGAGAAACTCAATGAAATCACTGAAAAAGTCACTTTGTGTATTAACTGCTTCAGCTCTACTTGTTACCGCTCCGTTTGTGAGTGCTTCATCACCACAACAGCCGCCACAACCAGCAGTGAGCCCACTGCAAATGGTTATTGCTTCTTTAAACCTAAGCGAAGAACAACATGCGGAAGTCATCTCCCTTATTGAAGACTATCAATCTGATAGAACACAGATTGACATGGATAGTGCGATAGAACTCAAGAAGAAACAGATCAGCCTTGTGACTCAACCTGATTTCAATAAAGCCGAGATGGAGAAGGTCATTGATACTGTTCAAGCAACCGAGAAGTCGATGGTGATGCAAGAGATGCGTCTTAAAAACAACATTTATAATGTGTTAACTGAAAAGCAGAAAGAGCAATTTAAGACGATGATGAAGTCTGCTCTGTCTGGTGGAAAGTAGTTTGGTAGAAAGTAATTTGGTAATAAGTCATCTGGCAGAAAATAGCTGCCCCTGATCCTGATATTGATTCACTCCCCCAAGAATCAATTTAGATAAACAACAGCCGCAGTCGTTTGATGACTGCGGCTTTTTCGTTATCAGCTAACTTAAGAGTAAGCTGAACAATCTAAGTCTGGTGTCTTGCTGCTCTTGTTTAGAACGACCATCAAATGAATCAGCAGCAAAATACCTGTCACGCCTAAACCAACGCCGATTCCGCCCCAGATCCCTGCTAGCTCAAATTTCGGCATCAAGTACCAAGCAGCAGGTAGGCCAAATACCCAATAACCAATGGCAGTCATAACGGTTGGCATAGAGACAATCTTCATCCCTCTTAGCAGGTTAATCGCCAGTAGTTGCCAAGCATCTACAATAAAGCACAGCGCGACAACCCAAATAACTGACGCCAACAGTGAGGTCATCGCACCCGTGCCATCGTCCAGCTTGAAGATAGAAGCGATCATTTCAGGCCATATAATGAACACGGCAGACAGCGCTACACTCAACACCGACACCAACATAAAGCTTTGAATCGAGGTTTTTTTGATCCCTTCGTAGTTACCCGCACCAAAATCACGACCAACTAAAATCCCCGCAGCTTGCGAGAAACCGAAGTTGAAGTTCCAAGTAAAGCTTAGGCATTGCAGTAAGATTTGGTGCAGAGCTAGAGAAGCAATACTGATCGTTCCCGCCATTAAGGTGCCACCATAAATTAAGCCGTGCTCAAGTAAGGCCGCCAAGCCGATAGGTAGACCCATTAACAACAACGGACTCATCAGCTTAATTGAGTACTCTTCGGTATTTAGCCAAGGTGCGAACTGTTTGAACTCGTCACGCTTGAATACCCAAACCGTGTATCCAACCATCACGATAAATGCCGCGATAGCCGTACCAAGCCCTAAACCCGTTAAGCCCATGTCTAATTGGAAGGTTAGGAAGTAGCTGACTGGTACATTCAAAATAACTGTGATAATCGACATCACCAGAATAGAACGCACATTCCCAAACGCACTGGTTAAGCCACGCAGCACCAACAAGATCAGCGAAGGCAACATCACCCACTTCAAAGCATGCACATATTCCATCGCTAAAGTGATCACTTCTGGCGGCTGTTTTGCTGCTTCTAATACCAACGGAGCAAACCAGAAGCTCGCCATTAAGGTCACGCTGAGCACGAACGCCAACATGGTTGCGCCTTTCACAGCCAATCTAATTTGAGTATTACCAAATTCTGGGCGAGCTACACGCTGACCATAAGCAATTGCGATCAGGTTTGCGACACAACCGACGGTGCTACTCGCAATAATAAAGATGAAGAAGTAAATAGAGGCACCTAAGCCACCAGCTGCAAGGGCTGAAACACTGATACGCGACATCATCCAAACATCAGTAAGGACTAACGCCATGGAGATCAGCTGTGAAATGATCAAAGGGAATGCAAGAGTGAGTATTTTTTTCATGAGCGCCTCAGTTAATTTCGCCCAAAATACGATCGATGGCGGTAGCGTTCAATTGATAAATTTGCGACCCTAACATTCCATAAACTCATGCGAACGAATTATGACTCCATATCCTAGCTTGCCATCCTCACATAATGGCTTAAAAGCCTTCGAAGCGGCTGCAAGGCTGATGAGCTTTACTCTGGCCGCCGAAGAACTGCATGTGACACAAAGTGCGATAAGCCGACAGATCAAACAGCTTGAAGATGAGTTAAACGCATCACTGGTTATTCGTAAGCATCGAGCCATAGAATTAACGGTACAAGGTCATGATTTGTATGTGGCTTTACGAGAAAGCTACGGCAATATCGAAGCTGTTATCACCTCTTGGAGTGAGCCAAAACAAAAGCGTATCGTGATCAAAGCGACTCTGAGTTTCGCTACGCGGGTATTGATATCTAAAGTACGGGAATTAAACGAGCGTTATCAAGATTATGAGATCGTCATAGTTCCTGTGATTGAAGAAGACGAATCAATCAACAGCAGCGAATATGACCTACTGATCTTCCACACGCGCTTCAAAAAACGCTATGACAAAGCACCAGACATCACCTTCTTGCGGGAAGAGTTCATGGCACCAGTGTGTTCTACCAGTTTAACCACCAAAGACACCGACCTCGATTCGATCTTAACAATGCCACGGCTGCACCCGACCTTAGATCATCACGACTGGAAAGTGTGGTTGGCCGATGTTGAATTCCCACCGAAGAAACCCGTCAGAAATACCAGCTTCTTATCGTTAGATATGGCACTCAGTGCTTGTTTATCGCGTGAAGGGGTGACGGTCACGGATCTATTGTTAGTTCAACAAGATCTCCAACGAGGCTTCTTGTACTGCCCTAAGAATGCAAAGATCCAACACAGTGCTTGGACTTACTTCATGCACCAACGTACTCACACGCCTATTATCAACGACCTTATTGAATGGCTTAGGGAAGAGACAGCAAAAGAGATCGAGTTACTGAAAGCACTATCTCATCAGAACTATTGGTTTGGTGTAATTACCGATTAACAAGAGCGATAGACCTTAAACTCAGATACGAATAAGCCACAGCACGTGCTGCGGCTTATGATTTTTAACAGTGGTGTTCGATCTATAGAATAAGCATTAAAGCTTAAACATACGTGCGCTGCGCGGTGGTAGATTGAACGTATGGTAACGAGAAGAAATGGTTTCTGTCGCGCTGCTTAATACGTCTTTATATTGAACATGCCAATTAAACTCATGTTGGTAAGTATCAACCGTCACTCCACGCGTTTCGCCACACTTGTTAATACCAACAACGCCTTCTTTGCCACGCTTAAACAGCAAAGTACATTGGTCGCTCGAAATCATCGTCATTGATTTTCCTTGCATTGCGTTATGGAAGCTCAGCATATTCTTCATACTCGAACTATTCCAAACATTGCCCCAACGACCGTTATCCTTATCTTCAGAATCCGGTAGATCATCACTGTAGATCAACGGCGTGCCGCCATCTTTGCCAAGGATGTAAGCGTAAGCAAGCTGCTCGTCTTGTGGGTCCATAATTTGGTAACGGAAGCCATCATTGGTTGGTATATCATGTGTGATAGCAAAAGTAATTGAACGGTTGTCATCGAGTGCTTGGCCGTACGCTTTTGGATCATGCAATTGGTTCAAGCCACCGCCCATAGAAAATGCAGCTCGAATCGACGCAAACAAAGGGAAATCGTACGCAGAGTGATTGGTATTGTTTAAGTAAGGTGCTAAGAAGGACTCATAGCCGCTGTTTCCTGCCCCGCCACTGGTGATCACTTCACCGAATACATGCATGTTCGCTGTAATTTCAGGCGTGAACACTTGGTCGATTTGGTACTGACTCA
The DNA here is from genome assembly GCF_002875705.1 of Vibrio sp. 10N.261.45.E2. GTDB lineage: Bacteria > Pseudomonadota > Gammaproteobacteria > Enterobacterales > Vibrionaceae > Vibrio. The sequence continues at coordinate 33,404 of NZ_MCZZ01000131.1, read as the reverse complement.
TGTGTTTCACTGCATCAATGCGGAAGCCTTTGATGCCCATATCCTTTAACGCTTTCAGATATAAACGCTGCTGTGAAACCACCCAGTTATTTGGGTCGAGATCAGGCAAACCTACATCGCCATCAGCCCCACACAAACGCCAATATTGAACATGACCGGGATCGTTCCAATCTGAAATACAGCCTGCGGCATGGAAATCGTTAGCAGAAACAAAGCCTTGTGCTAGGTTGCCAAACAGAGTCTGGTCGGCAAAATAACTTGAGCGGCTCGCATAATCGTTTAGCACCTCAGTGCCTGGGTAATCCAAGTCACTTCGCTTCCAGCTTTCATTCGCCATATGGTTGAGCACCACATCGGCATAAACATCAACACCCACACCTTTGAGTGCGGTAATCATTGCGGCTAAATCTTGTTTGTTGCCGAGAGGTGAATCAATGGTACGAAGGTCTTGAGGCTGGTAACGCGCCCACCATTGGCTGCCGCTAGATTTCATTGCCGGAGCAACCAGTACTTTTTTATAACCGGCTTGAGCAATTTGATTAGCGTTGGCCGTTACGTCTGAATACTTCCAATTGAAAGCATGCAAAATGGTATCTGCATAAGTAGCTGAACTAAAAGAGCAAAGCGTGAGCGTGGATATGAGTAGGGTGTTTATTGGTTTCATAGAACATATCTCTTATTATAAATTCACGAGAATGATATGACTAAGAAAGGTAATTTAAACGACGGATAAATCAGAGTTGAATTAGCGTCACCTTCTGTTGATGTCTATTTTATAAAATTGAGTTGTAGCCGATCTTATGTGAGATAAAAACGAATCGATATGAAATGAGAATTAATTGAATCAAGTTGACCAGAGTAGGACAAAGACTTTGGTCGGCTCTTCTAAACTAAGTTATGATTCCTGTTCCCTCAACCGATTGATATTTTTATGCCCTCTTTCTCTTTTTCAATGATCCCTGTTGGGGTTAGGTTCATGATCCTCTCTGCTTTTGGATTCGCACTGATGTCTACGTGTGTGAAATACATCAGCAACTACGGCATACCTGTATTCGAAATTGTTGCAGCAAGGGCTCTGGTGTCTTTGATCATCAGTTATATCGACGTTAAGCGAAAAGGCATTTCGATCTGGGGAAATAACAAACCTTTGTTGTTTGTTCGAGGCGCAGTTGGCACAGCAGCCTTAATGTGTGTTTACTACGCTGTGACCACCTTGCCATTAGCAGAGGCGACCATTCTACAATACGTACATCCCGTATTTACCGCATTGCTCGGTGTACTATTTCTGAAAGAACGCGTCCAAAAATCGACCATGATCTGCATTGCGTTCTGCTTAGCAGGGTTATTAGTAATGGTTCAGCCAAGCATGAGCAGTGGCACGAGCAGCGAGTTACCGCTATTTAGCATAATGGTGGCGTTATGTGGCGCATTTGGTAGCTCAATTGCTTATGTGATTGTGAGAAAGCTTAGCCAAACGGAAGACAGCTCAGTCATCATCTTCTACTTCCCACTGGTAGCTCTACCAATCTCAACAGCCCTTATCTGGAATGACTTTGTATGGCCTAGTTTGTTCCTAACCATGATGTTGGTTCTAGTCGGGATTTTCACACAAATAGGCCAATACGGTTTAACCAAAGCGATGCAGACACAAGCCGCGGGTAAAGCTTCGGCTTACTCATACGTTCAGATTGTCTTCTCGGCACTGTTAGGCGTGTGGATCTTCAACGAAATCCCATCAGTTTGGACTTACCTAGGTGGTGGTCTAATCGTAACTGGCGCGCTAATCAATGTGTTTGGCAAACAACTATTGGTGCCATTTAAAGCTAAGTAGACAACCAAACTAACCCTCAGCTAGTCAATTGATCTAAAAAAGGGCATTGCGGAAAATTCCACAATGCCCTTTAAGTACTTTCTACCCTACTATCATTCTACTAACTTGTCGCATTACGAAGTTTGGGATCATCACTCAGATATTCAACGAACTCGATTTCAAAACCCGCCGGATCCACAAAGTAGACGTTCTTGCGATAAGGTTCTTCGGCACCGGGTTTGGCAATCGGGAAACCCGCATCAATAAGACGTTGAGTGACGCTTTCAATGTTATTGGTTACATAAGCGAAATGCGCGAGGCCGACAGAGTGCCCTGCTAAGTCTCTATTTTCACCTTCACCGTGATCACTTATTGCTATGTATTGGTACTCATCGCCAAAATGCAGCCAGTTACGTGGCTTACCCGACCACTCCCCTTTTCCCTCGTCACGGACATACCAATGAGGGAATGCCGCTTTGTAGAAAACCAGCATTTCTGGGATGTCTTTTACCACTAAATTTACATGTTCAAGTTGGATCATTCTTCTCTCCTTAAAGTATTCTCGTAAGCAACGGAGTTCATGCTAATACTTCAAGTCAAGTTGAGGTAAAGAATTAATTTACGTTTATTTTCGAGAACGTTTTTAGATCCCAAATTGTTCGGCTTTTGATGCCATACAAATCTAAGTTTAGACGACCTAATCTAATGTGGCTTCCTTGCCTGTATTCTGTTCTTTATGCCTTGGTGATCTCGTTGTTCAGAACAGATAACTAAATCGCGACACACATTGGTGTATTTGAAATAGGGTCTCGAAACACGCTCGCTTTAAGATCAAATACGTTACTGAGCATGGTTTCTGTCATCACCTCATCAGGCGAGCCCTCTGCAATTAAGCATCCCTTTTCCAAAACCACTAGATGGTCGCAGTAACGACTCGCTTGATTTAGGTCATGCAACACCACTACCACCGTTTTTCCTTTAGCATTCATCTGTTGCATCAGGTTCATTAACTCCACTTGATGAGACATATCAAGGTATGTAGTCGGTTCGTCCAACATCACTACTTCCGTATCTTGTGCAATTACCATCGCAATCCATGCTCTTTGACGCTGCCCACCAGACAGTGACTCAACAGGCTTATCAGCAAACTCGAGCACACCTGTATCTCGCATTGCTTGCTCGACAATCCTTTGATCATCCTGCCCTAACCTTCCCCAATGAGAGACATAAGGCGAACGGCCATATTCGACCAATTTTCTGACCGTGATCCCCCCAGGGCTGACCAAGATTTGCGGAAGAAGTGACAACGAACGAGCGAGCGTTTTATCGCCATAGCTTGATAGCGGTTTGTCTTCAAACAACACCTCTCCAGCCACTGGCTTGTTAATTCTTACTAACGTCTTTAACAAGGTGGATTTACCGCACCCGTTAGGTCCTATCAAGGCGGTGATTTTTCCCTTAGGGATAGAAACCGACAGGTTTGGTATGATCGTTTGTTTGCCGTACGCGACGGAAAGATTCTGCGTTTTAAGCATAGTTACCAACCTCGATAACGATAGAGAAGAAAGATGAAATAAGGCGCGCCAATCACTGACGTGAGAACGCCTGCTGGCAATTCAATAGGTGGTTGTAGACCTCTAGCTAACCCATCAGCGCTGGTAACCAGAATTGCCCCCACCAGTGCAGATGCTGGGATTAACAACTTATGATTATGCCCAAACAACAAGCGTGCTAAGTGAGGTGCCAATAAACCCACAAAACTGATCGTTCCAGCAACAGAAACGCTAACACTGGCAAGCAAAACAGCGGCCAATAACGCAAGAGCCTGAATCTGTTTTGGCTTAGTACCCAATGTGGTCGCACTTTCTTCGCCAAGCCCCATCACATCTAATCGCCAAGCAAGCCATAATGCCATAGGTAACAACAAGAGCAGTACGCTCCAAATAAAGGGAACTTGCTGCCAGTTTCGCCCCCAAAGGCTGCCAGTAAGCCACACCATGGCCGTGTTGATCTCGATCGGATTGGTAACCAGCAAGAAGTCGATACAACTGGCCAGAAACGCACTCACCGCAATACCAATCAGCGCCAATTTGGCGGGTGTTGGCCTCGACCACCATGCCAATACAGCAATCAGCCCTGCAGCCAATACCCCACCGAACATAGCTACAACAGGAAGCACACTGACTGGTGCATTGGGAAACCAAACTAAACTCGCTGTCGCAGCAAGGCCAGCCCCAGCGCTAATACCCATAAGGTCAGGCGATGCTAACGGATTACGTATCACGCCTTGCACTAATACCCCAGAAAGCCCTAACCCTGCGCCCACGCTTATCGCGAGCAGCATACGTGGTAGCCGATACTGATGGATAACAAAGTCGTCACTGGAAAACGCGACCAAACGTTCGATGACTTGAGGAATAGAAAGTGACGCTGCGCCGACAAACAAACCAACAGATGCCACTAATATGAGGATTCCGGATAACAAAACTATCTTAGTGTGATGGTGCATTAAGATCTCCTCGTCGCAATCAAAATAAAACAAGGTGTCCCGAGCAAAGCAGTAATAACACCAACGGGTGTTTCAGTCGGGAAAGCAATCGCTCGTGATAATGCATCTGACCAAGAGACTAATGCTGCGCCAGCCAATGCGGAAATAGGAATCAGTAAATGGTAATTGTGCCCAACCATAGGTCGAACCAAATGAGGCACTAACAGTCCCACAAAACCAATAGGCCCTGCGATAGCGACGCTTGCTCCGGCAAGCAACACGATCGTCAGCCCACTAGCGAGGCGAGTAAGCCTGATGTTACTGCCCAACCCCACGGCAACTTCTTCGCCAAGTGCCAGCAAGTTGAGATTGCGAGCAAGGCTCATTGCCAACACCAAGCCAATCACCGCAGGCGGCCAAAGCTGTTGCCACTGCCCATCATCCACACTAGACAGTGAGCCAGTAAGCCAATGCAAGACGCTATAAGCCATATCGTCTGCAAGGATCAGCACCGCTCGTGTCAGTCCGAGCAATAACGCCGTAATGGCGATACCCGCAAGAACCAAACGTAACGGATGAGAACGTGCGGAGAAAAAGCCGCCCAGAAGCATCACAGCACCGCCGCTTAGCAACGCGCCAAGAACCGCATTGAGAATTGGATTTAGCTCGCTAACTACCGGTATACCTATTGCAGCTAACGCCATAAAACAGGCTGCGCCAGCGTTAATGCCAAGAATCGACGGAGACGCAAGTGGGTTACGCGTTAATCCCTGCATCAATACCCCAGCGACAGACAAACTCGCACCAATCAATAACCCTGCATAAGCTCTTGGCGCTCTTAGCGTCGACAATATTTGATGAGTGATGCTGCTTTCATCAAACGCAAACCAGTAGTGAATTAAGTCACTCAATGTTAGAGAGAAATTAGACCACCCGGTCATAGAGGCCGCGTAACCAGATAGTGCCAAACACGACACTAATCCGGTAAACAACGTGACTCGCCCCGACAGTATTGGCCAGAATCGCTTACTTTTAGAGAACAACATCGTACTCATGATGGATCCAAGATCTGCTCAAGATTTTTCGCCATTTGTTCTGCCGCTAACATGCCTCGATTCAGTGACCAAAGTGCTGGTGACACTTCTACAACTTGCTGTTTTTTTGCAGAGGTTAGTACATTGAATAACGGATTTTTCTGCCAATCATCAACAATATTTGGATGAGAGTAAGCGCCAAGGAGCAACCAATCCGGGTTGGTTTTCAACAACAACTCAAAGCTGGTTGGCAAATATGCCTTCTCTGTTGGTTTCACAATTGGGCTCGCAATGCCTAATGTGGTCAGCACGCCTCCTGCGCAAGACGCTGGGCTATGTAACCACATACCTTTATCCGACACGACAGCGAACTGGACGGTTTGTTTGAGGGAAAAATGACTTTTGAATTCGGCCATGGCGTGTTGATGTTGTTGAATGCGTTGTTCCATTGACGATTGTTTATCTAGAGCGATGCCAATCTTGAGCGCAGACTCCAAATTCTCTTGATACGTCTCGCCGCGGCTTTTAAGCAGCAGAGTTGGTGCGATACGTTGTAGATCTTGATAGACAGTACGATGACGCTCTGCATCAGCAATGATCAGGTCAGGCTTTAATATCGCAATGGCTTCTAGGCTAGGCTGAGAACGCATGCCAACCGATTCCCATGGTTGAACCAATTCACGCACCGCCGGAATCACTCGCGAAGCATCATTGTCATCAGCAACACCAACAGGAGAAACACCCACCGCAGCTAACGCATCGACAAATGAGAACTCCAACACCACAATACGTTGCGGAGTAGTCGCTATCTCAAACTGACCCTGTTCATCTTGTATGACCCTGGTTTGTGCTGAACTGGAGAATGAGAACAAGCTAATAATCAGCAAAGCTAAGGTTATCGCTATCCTGCTGAATAAAAACGGCCTATTAAATGACAGCAGTCCGTTCGACAGCTGCAATGGATTCGAAAACAAAAGGCGAGAGCTGTTTTCCATATTTAATTTTCCTTAAACGCTAGAACCGTGAAAGCCGCCAAGAGTATTGGCGACTTTTATTCGTTATTACTTTCAATAAATTACGTATTAGAATTGATAATTCAGATCCAAAGTGTAAGAACGTCCTGGGGCTGGATAACGACCAACTGGACTGGTATCAATACCGCGGAAGTAATAGTCTTCATCAAACAAGTTGTTCACCGCGAGGTTCATGCGCAGCTTACTGTTTTCATCCTTGTACAAATCCGAACCTAGGTTAAAGTTCCAGACCATGTAGGCCGGCACTTTACCTGTCGCGCCCGTTGCATCTTCGGCACTTGTATTCGCATTGTCAGAGTAAGACTCGCTGAAGTAGTAACCAGACAGAGTCGTATCTACCTTGCTAAAGGCGTAAATCGCATCCCAACTAAATTGATGTTTAGACGTATAAGGAAGTTGATTACCTTTGTTTGCACCCTCTTCCTCTAACGTTGCATCTAAGTAGTTATAGCCAGCGCCCAAACTCAAAGCTTGCATCACTTGAGGAATATAACGACCAGAGAGTTCAACACCTTGGTGAAGGGTTTTACCAATGTTATCGAAAGTTTGGGTAGCACTTTGCCATTGCAGCTGATCTTCAAAATCAATGCGGTAAAGTGCGATGTTAAAGCTGGTTGAATCTTGGTTGTAGCGAGCACCCAACTCGTAGTTCCACGCTAGCTCACTGCCCTCTTCACCTTTGCCTCGGATGTAAGCGATTTGTGGTGCACGCAAAGATTTCTGTGCATTGGTGTACCCAACCCATTGCTCGGTAAGATGGTATGCCACGGTTAAGCCCGGCAGCCATTCCGTCACTTTGTTGTCTGTGCTCTGTGCTGTGCCCAGATCATCAAACGTCATATCAATCGATTCGTAACGAATACCCGGCGTAACTTTCAATACGTCATTGAACAAGCCAATTTCATTGCTGATGTAACCAGCAAAAGCGTCAGTATCTAAATGCCAATCACGTGGGGTTGTTGTAGCACCACCAGCAATTGGCGTTTGAGTCAGCTTGTAATCGATATCTTCGTTGACGTAGCGTGCCCCCACAATCACGTTTTGCGTTACGGTATTACCGTCAAAGTACATCGCGAGTTTAGGTTCAACACCATAAACAGCAAATTCACGTGGTGACGTACGAATATCGGTTGACGGCAATGCCGGGTCCGCCCAGTGACCGCCAGCGCTGTTAAAGCCCCATTGGAAGAAACGCTCAGAACGGTGGCCAAACGTCAGTATTTCTAATTCGGCGCTATCTGCAAGATTCAAATCATGCAGGTACTTCAGGCTCCAACGCGTTGAAGTGCCTTGATATTCATCGTATGGACGCTTCGACTGAGTACGATCTTTTTCGTAATCATCTGGCGATAAAGCACCCGGCATTTGAGTGTCAGCATCATAACGTTGAACGAAAGCTTGTAGCTCTTGAGTATCACTCAGTAACCATTGCAATTTGGCTTGGAAGTTTTTGACATCGGTGTCGGAGTGCTCACGGAAGCTTTCCCCTTTTAAGAAGTTCCCCTCAACTTGAAGTGCCAGCGTATCGGTTAACCAGCCACCCGTGCGCAGGTAAAAGTCGTTGAGCGGCGTATCGCCATCCTCGAATACAGTAAAGCGATTACTGATTTCCGTTTGCCACTCATGTGGAATAGGCTTAGTCACCAAATTGATCACGCCACCGACGTTGTTTGGCCCGTACTGCACAGCAGCGCCACCACGAACAATGTCTATTCGGTCAAGCATCGACAGCGTTGCAGGGAAAATTGATTGTCCCGTGTGACCATACGGCGCAAGAGTCAGTGGTACACCATCCATGAGGAATTGAGCGTGGCCACTGCGACTCGCTTTCAAACCACGCACTGAGATGTTAGGCAGAACGCCCGTGCCCGTTTCGTCTTGAACCTTAATACCCGGTACACTTTGGAAGGCCGAATCAATCGAGAGTGCGCCAGTCTTTTTAATTTGTTCATTAGTCAGAACAGTACGAGCTCCCGGATACTCTTTTACATCCTCAAGTTCTGAATTACCGATCAAGCTGCCCGTCACGACAACCGTTTCCATGGTCGTCGTTTGAGGATCAGACGCGGCAAATGCGCCCATGGAAGTCACTGAAGCGATGGCCATTGCAAGGGCACTTAGACGCAACTTCTGATGTGATTGAGTACAGGGTTTACCATCCAAATTCTGGTAAGGCATGAAAATCTCCTAAGTAGGCAGGTTAGGGTCAAAGGCCGTGTTTACACTGATATCGGCGCTTTGACCCTATGGGCTAAATGGCCTAAAAATAAGGCCAACTGTTCACTCATTCGTAGCGAACAAAACAATCGATTTAGAGTAGAAAGAGTTATTAGAAATGAACTAACTCTTAGAACTGCATTAGCTTTTAAAACTGATAGCCGTAGCTGAGCATGAATTCGGCCGGCGCTCCGTAACCAATCTGGTTAGTACCAGACGTGCCGTTGGTTGCACCAAGAATGTATTTCTCATTAAGCACGTTGTAAGCATTCGCTTGAACTTTGTGACGACCCGCGGTGTATGCTGCCATCAAGTCAACCGTGGTGTAGTCACCCAGCGCTACCGCTTCATCATTACCCGCGTAACGGTCGCCTACGTATTTCACACCACCACCCAAACGCCAGTTATCGTCTAGCTGGTAAGTACTCCAAAGTGAGAACAAGTGATCAGACACGTCGTTTGGCTTTTTGCCTGTCTCTTTGTTTTCTGCATCCAGGTAGCTGTAGCCCACAGAAATGTCCCACTTATCTGTAAACTGACCTCGAGCTTCTAACTCAATACCTTGGTGGCGAGCTTCAATCTTGTTGACAACATCCCCTTCTATATTGGTTTCTGGTTGCTCTTGATCAATTTGGAAGATTGCGGCATTCAACATCAAGGCGCTATCTAGTAAGTAAGCTTTGGCGCCCACTTCTTTTAAATCGGTATGGAAGAATTCAGCCAATTTAGGATTGATATAAATACCCGAGTAAGGCAGTTGCCATGATCGAGCTAAGCTTGCATACACTGACATATCATTGTTGAGACGGTAGACCAAACCACCACGGTAGCTCACTTTGTCATCGTCTAGATTCTCTTTTGCTGAGCCCGCTTTTTGTTGTTCAAGCTCCATCGAGTCGTAACGTACATTGCCGATCACTGAAAGATCACCAAAGGTATAAACGTCTTGAATGTAGATGCCAGTGGTCGTTGTCGTGTTATCACGGAAAGGTTTGAAGCCCGGATTCGGTGTTGGGCCTGCTACAGGGTTATAGATGTCTTTCGGGGGTAAGGTTTTATCGCTTGCGAGCGTTAAGTCGATATTGATCTGATTATAATCCGCACCGATCATCATTTGATTCGAATCAGTTTCCCAAACTAGCTCAGATTGAAGAGTCGTCGTGGTACGAGGATCGTAACCGAAATTGTTCACGGTTTGAGAAACTTCATTCCCTGTTACCGTTCCTTGGCGTGTACCCTTTTGCTCAAGTTCGATATGGTTGTATGCTGCACGGTTTGTCCATGCCCATTCACTATTCAAAAGCCATTCATAATTGACGCCAACACGAATGCTGTCTGACTCTTGATAGTCGTTCGTGCCACCGTAAAACGTGCTTTCAGAGACATCGACCGGCTTACCATTCTTTGATGGAACACCACGATATGGCACCAACTCTTGGTGAGCATATTCGACATCGAGATCAATTGTGTGACCATCCGCTGGTAATACACGAATGGTTGGTGCGATAAAGAAGTCATTCGAGTCGACGTGGTCTACATAGGAATCCGACTGTCGACTTTCCACGTTGATACGGCCACTGACTTTGTCAGTAATCGCCATCGAGCTGTCAACCTGGCCAACAAACAGATTGTTGCTGCCAACACTGCCATTGACGTGTGTGAAATTATCACCGTTAGCACGCTTGGTGACCAAGTTGATGATACCGCCCGCTGAACCTCGGCCATAAAGTGCGCCTGCAGGGCCTTTTACCACTTCGACACGTTCGATATTCGCTAGGCTTCGGTACGATTGAAGCGTTCCGTCATCACGCATGCCGTCACGGTACATGTCGTTGAGAGCATCAAAACCACGAATCACAAATTGGTCTCGGCTTCCCTCACCCAAGGTGTTGTTAACCCCTGCAACACCGTCAAGAGCATCCACCAAACGTACAGCTCCACGGTCTTGCATTTCCGTCTTTGTGACCACCGATACTGCCTGCGGTACATCCAACCATTCAACATCCGTTTTGGTACCCGACTGCGGCATATGCTCTGCGTAACCTTCGTACTGATGACCAATAACTTGCAGGGTTTCGTCTACCGCGACGTCTTCTGCTGCCATTACATTTGACACGGTAGCCACTGCGGTTAAGGCACCTCCAATAGCCAAAGCGAGGGGGGACAAGGCCAATCTAATATTCATTTTCTAATTCCGTTTTAGTTTATAAAATCACAACAATACGAATGAAAACAAATATCATTTGTGTTTGCAATATAAATTTTATGATCTATATTTGTTTCCCTTATTCAACAAGCGTAGTGATGAAATAATCAATAAAAACAAAGTGATAACAAAACACTCTTTCTTAAACCTTGAAAGAGACCGCTTGGAAGTCATGTGTGAGTAGGTAACAACAACGTTAGAAAATTAGGAAAAGCCCATGAAATCTACGATTATTATCGTGAGTCACGTCGTGAATGATGCGATCACTCACGGCTTCGTGCCGACAGCAAAAGCGATGGGTCTCCACGTCGTTTTGATCACAGACCACAAACTCAACCACTTAAAACTGGCGAATGAAGATGACCGCTTTAATCCCGATGAAATTCTAGAATGCGATGTGTTCAACCCTCTTGAACTCATTGAAATCATTACAGAGCAAGATCTAGAACCTCATGCTGTGTTCAGCAACAGCGACCACCTACAAACCTCAACCGCAATCTGTGCACAGTTCTTTGGCCTACCAGCTAAAGATTGGAATGTGACGCTCAAGGCGAAAAACAAATACTTAACTCGTCAGGTTCTCAACGAAAAATCGTTACCTAATACTCAAAGTGTTTTGTTAAGTCGAGAGAGTGCTCCGGTATTCGATTTCGATTTTCCTGTCGTTGCGAAGCCCAAGGAAGGCGTGGCTAGTTTAGACGTGCAGCGCTGCGATTCTGCGGCTGAGCTGGATAACTATTGCGATACGTTTTGGCAAAAGCACCCTACTACTCCCATCTTGGTTGAGGCGTTTTTGCAAGGTCCACTTATTACTGTCGAAACTATTGGTGACGGAGACAATTTGGTCGCGCTTGGTGGGTTTGATGTAGAACTCTCAGCACCTCCTTACTTCATCGAAACCGCTGCGAGTTGGAATGGTATTAACAGCGTTCACTACCAAGAAGAATGTATACGTCAGCTTCAAACATTTGGGGTGGGGTTTGGTGTCTGTCATAGCGAGTTCATCATCACAGATTCGGGGCCGGTACTGGTCGAGATCAACTATCGAAGTATTGGTGATGGACGAGAGTTCTTGCTTGATAACCTCAGTGGCGGCAATTGGTTCAATACCATCTTAAATCTTCACTTGGGTCACAAGCTTGATCCTACATTTCGTATTGATGGTAGCGCCCATGTGCACTATGTAGTGGCCCAACAAAGCGGTTTGATTGAAGGGTCATCAACCTCTTTCATTCACCAAGAGGGCGATATTGTTGTTCAGCAGCAAGTGCTTAAAAAGGTTGGTGAGACGTTCCAACAAAGTTATTCCAACAAGGATTACTTAGCGAGAATTTCGGTCGTTTCTCCTTCTGGCCAAACTCTAGAACCCGCTCTACAACAGGCAATCTCTCGCTTCCACCTAACAGCAACAAACGAGGTAACAGCATGAATGAAAACGCGTTATACCTCACTCAACGCTTAGTCGATACTTGTTTGCGTGAAGATTTGTTCGGATTAGTTTCTCAAAGCCAATTTAAATCTCAGCTCCCGAGTAGACTCAAACTATCTTCTTATCCTCGTAATCAAATTTGGGCCACTTTTTCAGGTTCAGACTTTACACTCTACCTGCCCGTTACTCCGAGCTATTACATGCAGCGTTGGGGATACGGCCAACCAGATGGCTCGAAAGGTAATGGTTGGTTTATCGAGAGAAATGGTTTAGTTGAAAACCAGCAGCACTATCAAGATTGGATCGAGTTATTGAAAGCAAGTGCTCATGAAAGTTCTCATTCATTATTAGATGGTTATTTGCAAGAACTCGAATGCGCAGAAAAACACAAAGGATTGTGTGATGGCGCCTTCAGTCAGCAATCCGAATCACTCATGCTGCCGATTTCTCAACTAGAGCGTTGGGAGCAAAAGCTATTGCGTGCCGATCAAATCGCATCCTATCTTGACCACCCTTACTACCCGACAGCACGTGCTAAGTTCGGTTTAAGCGATCACGATCTAGAGCAATTTGCGCCAGAATTTGCACAAAGCTTTGAACTTCGTTGGCTCGCAATCGAGAAGTCACTCGTTACATTGACCAGTCCGCAGCCGGAATGTTGGCCGACGATGGAGCAAGTGGGTCTGCCCGCCGACTTTGCTCTTAGCCATGAGTTATTCCCCGCACATCCATTAACACTAAGGAGTCTTGATGGACTTCCTGACGGTGTTATCAAAGCGCCGGTTGCTTATCTTGAGGTGACTCCTACCCTGTCAGTGCGTACTGTTGTCGTGAATCAAGCACCGCAGATCCACATTAAAGTGCCACTGATCATGCGATCTTTGGGTACTAAAAACATTCGCCTAATCAAACCATCCACGCTCTATGATGGGCATTGGTTTGAACGTTTATTGACGCACTTAGAGCAAGCAGATCAAGACTTACACGGCACGCTTTTCCATTGTAATGAGAAACATGGCGGCCATGTGGGAGACGATAAGACCTTTGCTTATATTGTGCGTGAATACCCGCTGAGCTACTTCCAAGACAAAGCACTGGTGCCTGTGGCTGCCCTTGCTAGCCCAATGCCTGATGGACGTTTGTTCTTGGAACACCTCGCCGAACAGTATTATCAGCAAGATACGCTGACTTGGTTTAAAGATTACGTTGATCTGCTTTGCAAAGTACACCTTACATTGTGGATTCGTTACGGTATCGCTTTGGAGTCTAACCAACAGAACGCCATCATCGCATTCGACGAGCAAGGCGAGATGACCTTAGCCATGAAAGACAACGATGCAGCGCGTATTTGGCCAGAGCGTTTCCAAACGTTTGAGCAACAATCGCCTGTAAAATGCGCTCACCTTTTAGATCAACGCATCACAGTAGACAATGAGCTTGCTCTTGGTCAGATGTTTACCACCATTACTTTGCAGCTAGACATTGCCGCGATTGTGGAAGCAATGGCGACGAAAGGAATCGCCACGTCAGCTTATCTGTATGAAGTAGTCGCCAATAGCCTCTCACAACAACTTAGTCAGTTGGACAAACAAGGACACAACACCAGGCTCGCAAACGAGATGTTGTTTGAGTCACCCAACCTATACGCTAAGTATCTATTGAGCTCAGGTAGCTTATTGTCTAAAGAGGCGTCTGGCGCAAGCGATATCAATAAATTTTATGGTTTGTCAGCACCGAACTTCTTATTGCTAACCAGCGAAGAAGCACAACACGTTTACCTTGAAAACATCAAGCAGAGCGTGAGTTAACCCATCATGACCAAACTCATCTATTGCGTGCTTTTAAGCCACTTTATCGCCGCGTTTGCAGCCTTAGGAATGCCGCTGTTTTTGCCGATGGTATTGCCAACACTGGACGCAAACATTACTTCGGATTGGGCGGGGGTACTGTTCATTTTGCCCACCTTTTGCACGGCCGTTGCGGCGCGCTTTTGGGGTCAGTTTGCTGATAAATATGGCAGACGTCGATCTCTATTGCGTGCTCAACTCGGGCTTGCAGCAGGCTTCGCGCTGTGTGGCTTAGCCGATAACCTCGCAATGTTTGTGTTTGGTCTTATCATTCAAGGAACCTTTGGTGGCACCATGGCCGCCTCAAACAGCTACTTATCCAGTCAAATCAACGATGCGAAAGCACTCGGTAAATCACTCAATAAAACTCAGCTTTCTGCCCGTCTGGCGCTAATTATTGCTCCGATTGGGCTTGGCTGGAGTTTATCGGAAACAAACCCGCTGAACGCGTATCTGTGGCTGTCCGCTTTGCCGCTATTCGCGCTAGTGATCACCTTAACATTACCCATTGATGACTTAGCGAAATCTAAGGGGATAGTAAAAGATCAGGCATCGGATAAAGCTCAACACAGCCAATTCAACTCGTTAAATGCGCTTTATTGGGTGTTTGGCGCGCAGTTCAGCTTTGCTTTCGCCATGGTCGTCACGTTCCCCTATTTCTCGCCTTATGTGCAGCAATATGGAGTGACAAGCCAAGCGTGGATTGGATTTTTATATGCCCTCCCACATGGTGTTTATCTGCTCTTTGCAGGGAAAGTTCATCTGTTCTCAGAATGGGTTGATCGCCACCAGCTTGAACGCAATCAAGCGCAGCGTACTTTATGGCTAGGCTTTGGTTTGCTTTCACTCAGTGCCGCAATGCATCTCACTTCTTATCAAGAAGTATTGATTATTGCTCGTATTGTTTTCGGGCTTGGCATGGTTTGCTGTTATCACGGCTTGCATCAAATGTTAGCAAACCAAATTGATCGACGACAAAGCGGCAAAGTATTTTCGCGCTTTGATGCCATGTCTAAATGGGGTGGCGTTGCGGCTGGATTGAGCGCGTCTTTCATATCAAGCTTGGGCTGGCTTGAGGTTCCTTTCATACTTTCTATGTTGGTCAGTGGCATTACTGCTATCGCACTGATCATCCATTCAAAATTTGGACATCAACATGTTACAGACTCAATTACCTCCAAGTGAATATTCCGCTGAAGACCAAGTTCTTCAAAATCATAAAAAAGTACTGCTAAACCGAGAAAAAGCCCAACTCAATACCATCATGGGCGTGGTGAACTGTTACCTACGTGAATACGCGATACCAAAGAAGCAGGTCAATTGGCGCTACAGTTCTGCCTCTCTGCCTCAAACTTTGAAAAGAAACTACAGTGCTCACCAGCGCGTGGCTGTTCACCTACCTCACCAAAATCAACCTCAGAAAAATGGTCTGATGATTTTACCCATTGAGTACACCAGTAAGCTGGGGAAAGTGAAACTCAGCGATACACCTTGGGCCAAAATGCCCGGAGCAGCTTGGTGTAAGCTGGACGCGACGCAAACCCTGACACTTCTACTCAATTACCTAAAACAAGTGCTGACGATTCCATTCAATCACGAGTTGATCGAGCAAATGGAAAACAGTTTGTTGATCACCGAGCAGTTCCTAAACTCAAGCAGCTCACCTCAGCATCACAATGCGTTTATCGCATCAGAGCAATCGTTACTTTGGGGACATACTTTTCATCCAACACCAAAGAGTCGATCTGGTGTCAGTATCGATGATCTGCTAGCGTGCTCCCCTGAGGTTGGCGCGAAAGTTCCTCTCTATTGGTTTAAGGTGGATACTGCTTTGCTCGACGTCTTGAGTTCAGATGACCGAACCTCACCGATTACCATGCTTGAACAACTTGCACCTGACGAGAACAATTCAGCAAATACCATGCTTTACCCTTGCCACCCTTGGGAAAGTTACACGCTTTTGCAAAACCCAGTGGTCAAAACGGCCATTGAACAAGGCAAGATCATCCCGCTTGGATTAGATGGTGAAAAACTCTTACCCACTTCATCCGTGCGCACTCTGTATCACCCGGATATGGATTGGTTTGCTAAGTTCTCTATCAATGTACGTTTAACCAACTGTGTACGTAAAAACGCATGGTATGAACTCGATAGTGCCGTTCAATTAACCTCAATTCTTCATCCAATCAAAGAAAGCGAGCAACTACGTAATCCAGTATTCAAGGTAATGACAGAACCCTACGCCACCACATTGAATCTAGAATCTGTGGCTGACCAAGAACATGCGGATGTTATTAAGGCTCGAGAATCATTTGGTATCTTATATCGAGAGAATTTCAGTTTAAGTGAAACCGATATTTTGCAGCCAACGCTAGCAGGAGCACTCTTTGCTTACGACACAGACGGGAATAGTTGCATCGCCACTCAACTCAAACACAAAGCGCAAACAACACAAAGCCAATATGCAGATATCGCCACGCTGTGGTTTGAACGCTATCTGCATTGTTTGATTCCTGGTGTCTTTAACTACTACTTCAAACACGGAGTTGCGTTTGAACCTCATCTACAAAACACGCTGATTGGTTTTGAAAAAGACATGCCATGCTGTGTATGGATTCGAGACTTAGAAGGCACCAAGTTGCTACCCGAATTTTGGCCATCAGAGACACTTCAGCAACTTTCAGAGCGTGCTCGTCAATCGGTGTACTACAGCCGTGAGCAAGGTTGGAACCGCATAGGTTACTGCACTTTCATTAACAATGTTAGCGAGGCTGTTTTCTTTATCGCTGAAGGGGACTCAGCACTTGAGAATACGTTATGGGGCACTTTAAAAGACGCAATCGTCCGCTGGCAGTCGATCAATGGTCAGCAACCCGAACTGTTAGCATTAGTTAACGATGGCCACTTCCCAAGCAAAAATAACTTCACAACACGTTTGATGCAAAATGCCGATAAAGAGTCTGGGTACACTCAAGTTGCTGCACCTTGGCCAGTTCATTCAAAAGGGGTTCACCATGCTTAATTCGCCTCAACTCCCTACAAGCATCCACCAAGAGATCCATCAACTAGCAGAACAACAAACGCAACCATTATGTGCTTATCTTTATGATCTCCACGCATTGGAGCAGCACGTTAAGCAGATGCGCCATGTGTTGCCGAAAAATGTAGAGCTATTTTACGCCGCGAAAGCGAACCCTTCAGCGCCGATACTACGTACTTTAGCTCCTTATGTTGATGGTTTCGAAGCGGCATCAGGCGGAGAACTTACTCACCTCCACCAGCAACAACTCAATAAACCACTGATCTTTGGTGGTCCGGGGAAAATGCCAAGTGAGTTAGAGCAAGCGATTACACTCGATATCGATGCAATTCATGTAGAGAGCCTCACTGAGTTACAACGCATTGGTGCTTTAACTCTGAGGTTGAATCAGCCCGCTTCGATCTTCTTGCGTATGAACATCGACATTGGTGACATTACACTGAGCAAGTTAGCCATGGGGGGAAAGCCGACTCCGTTTGGCCTAGATGAGAGTGAATTAAGTAACGCCTTAATGTATCTACGCGACTTTCCCTTGATAAAGTTAAAGGGATTCCATTTTCACTTGATGTCGCATCAACTTGACGTTGTTCGCCACCTCGCCCTGATGCAACGTTATTTTCAAGTCGTCAGAGAGTGGCAAAAGACATTCTCACTCGACGAGCTGATCATCAATCTAGGTGGAGGTATGGGAATCAATTACCAAAACCCGCAGCAACACTTTCCTTGGATGGAGTTCTGCGACAAATTAGAGTTCTTGATTGCTAAAGAACATATGCAAGATTGGAAGCTACGTTTTGAATGTGGCCGCTATATCTCGGCACCATGCGGCTATTACGTGATGGAGGTACTGGATATTAAGCAAAATCTTGGCGAGAACTTCGTGATTGCTCGTGGTGGAACACATCATTTCCGCACACCGGCTGCACAAAACCATGACCACCCTTTTGCTATCGTGAAAAGTAATCAACAACCCACCATTTCACATCCGATAAACCATGCTAAAGCCACGTTGGTTGGACAACTTTGCACTCCAAAAGATGTTATGGCACGAAATCAACATATCGAGCAGGTAGATATCGGTGACTATGTGGTGTTCACCCTAGCAGGTGCTTATGCTTGGAACATCTCGCATCAAAACTTCTTAATGCATGAACCTCCGGTGTTTCATTATTTCTAGGTATCGCGCAGTGCTCGATGATTTCTAACTGACGGTTTGAGTCGAAACTCCGTGAAGCTAGCTAAAAACACTAAATAAAAAAGGCGTTAGTAAACTCAAGTCTACTAACGCCTTTCCTATGTTTACCTTACTCTTTTACCAAACAACTACAGACTCAAACATCAGCGATTAGTATTTGATGGCTGTTTTTCCAATCGAGGCACTGCTTTCAATACGTTGGTGCGCATCCTTAATTGTATCCACACTAAAACCATTTAGCGTCGTAGTCAGTGTCGATTTAATACGACCTGAATCAATCAGATTCGCAGCTTGGAATAGAATGTCCTGCTGTTTCTGGATATCGTCTGTGTTAAACAAAGAACGTGTAAACATCAACTCCCAAATAAAGCCTGCTGATTTACCTTGTAGTGCCGATAAATCGACCCCGCCGTCAAACTCTACAATCGAACTGATCATGCCTTGCGGTGCAATAAGCTCAACCATCGCATCCCAGTGCCCTTTTGTATCTGCGACATTGAAGATGTAGTCGACATGTTGAATGCCTTGCTCTCGCACAGATTCGACAAGGTTACGGTAATTCACCACATAATCCGCTCCCATATCTCTTACCCACTGTTCCGTTTCAGGTCTTGAAGCGGTTGCGATAACCTTGAGGTTGGTGAGTTGCTTAGCCAATTGAATTGTAATTGAACCTACACCGCCTGCACCACCAATGATCAGGATAGACTTTTTCTCTTCAGGACGAACACGCAGGCGGTCAAACAACGCTTCCCATGCCGTAAGTGTTGCTAGTGGCATAACGGCTGCAGCTTCATCAGAAAGGCTCTTAGGCACTTTAGCGGTAATACGGTAGTCCACAGCTTGGTATTCTGCGTTAGCTCCCATGCGCGTTACATCACCCGCATAATACACACGGTCACCGACTTCGAAACCTTCAACGTCTGCACCTTTACCAACAACCTCACCGACTGCGTCATAGCCCAGCACTTTAGGCTGCTCAAGCGTTTTATCTTTGGCATTGCGAATACGAATTTTTGCGTCAGCAGGGTTGATCGAAGTCGCACTCACTTTTACTAATAAGTCATTATTTTTCAGTTCTGGCAGACTTGTTTCAAACTCAAACAAACTGTCTTGCTCTGTAATAGCAAGTGATTGAGTAAAACCGATAGCTTTCATTTTTGATGGTACTGACATTGTGCTTTCTCCTTGAAGTTGACGAGTTAATCTTAGTTAATTCTCACTCTAGATAAACCGCCTAATATTTGAATGATTCTCAAATTATTTTTGATAATTGTATTGACGCTACCCGGGCAACACACATCTACCTGCATTGCCAGGGCTTGGAGGTTAAATCAGCCCTTGCTCAACCAGCCAATCATGTGTGACTTCGTCTTGAGGTTTACCTTCTCGGCAAACTTTGTAGTCCAGCTCTGCGATGATGTCATTCGAGAACCTTAGTGAATCCAATTTTTGGATCTGCTGTTCAGTGAAAAGATGTTTCTTGTCATCTCTTAAAAGCAGCACGGCTCTATCAACGATTCCGAGTAAGCCTTTTGGATCTTTGATCTCGCGAATATCATAGCGATAGTGCAAAAACTGAGGTTTCCACAGCGGCACGATCACCCACTCTTTATTTGCGACTGCACTTTCAAATGCACTGAAACAATCGTCTTCACTGCAAGGAATAAACTCATAACCAGCATCGCTCAGACCATAGTCTTTCATCATCTGGATAGAGAAGCGTGTGATACCTGCACCAGGATTGATACCTTGGATAGTCGAGTTCATTTTCTCGATCACGTCAGGTTTTAATAAATCAGAGACTTCAGAAACCGCCTCTTGAGGCACATAGTCAGGCACGCCCCACAATGCGTAAGGTTCATAATGAAGTCCAAGCTCGATAAGCGGTTCAACTTCTTCAACACCCGCTTTGTAGATACCGTGACTTGATGGCAGCCACGCAGAAGAAAGCATATCCACTTGGCCTGTTTTCAGCCTTTCAAAGTTCTCCTGATGTGGAGAGAAAATACGCTCTACTTCAAAACCCATGGCTTTCAATACATTGGCAACCAATGATGCGGTCGTACGGTGGAACGACAAATCCGTTACACCCATTGTGATTTTCTTAGTCATCTTGTTTTCCCCTAGCTCGTAGGTTTCGCTCATACAGTATGTAGAGCGCTACGTTGTCGATATGAGAAAATGATAGTGATAAAATTACTAATGAAAAACAGCCTCACATTTGAATTATTATCAAATTAATTTTGACAATTAAGTGTTTGAAGCTAACTTAGAAGCGATAACTAGAGATAACCCATCTGCAGGTTGTGATGGGGAAATATCCCAATTCCGTGTTTAGAACATAATTCAATACAGGTAGATAACATGCTAATTGAAGACTTACAGGTCATTTTGAAAGTGGCGGAGTTTCGCAGTGTCACCGCAGCAGCCACCAACCTAGACATGCGAACGGCTACTGCAAGCGCTGCGGTTAAACGTGTTGAAGCGGCACTGGGGGCGGAGTTATTTGTAAGAACCACTCGGCACTTAAGGCTATCATCAGCTGGCGAACGTTATTTACCCGAGTGTGAACAAGCCTTAAAAATGTTGGAGCAAGCGAAGCTCAACATGCGCGAAGAGCTCGGTATTCTTGACGGTGAAATTCGTATTGCGCTTTCATCGGATCTAGGGCGGAACCTAATCACACCTTGGTTAGATGAATTCTTGCTTGAATACCCAAAGGCGACGCTTCGTACTAGCATCAGCGATAGCAATATCGATTTTTACCGAGATTCCGTCGATATGGCGCTGCGTTACGGATCCCCGACCGATGCCAACATGTATGGCTTTAAGATATGCGATGTGCCGAGGGTATTGTGTGCAGCTCCTGAATATTTGTCCGCAATGGGGACACCAAACCACCCAAGTGACTTAGCACAACACAATGGGTTGCTTTATCAGCTCCATGACATGCTGCAAGACGAGTGGGTGTTTAACAATGGCACTCAAGATCATAAGGTGAAACTAAAAGGAAATCGCGCTTCGAACGACGCTGACCTTGTCAGACGTTGGTGTATTGCAGGTAAAGGAGTCGCCATCAAATCTTGTCTGGATATGTCACAACATCTGCTTACAGGAGAAGTAGTCAAAGTCATGCCTGGATTTAAGCCAACATCTACTGAGCTTTGGTTAGTGTGTCCAAGTCGTCAATCCATTACCCCGACGGTGCGTCTATTAAGAGATTTATTCAGAGAGAAAACCGCAGAGATCCTTTCACAACTCAGTGAGCAAGGCATTATACAAAGCGCAACATCTTAAGAATGAATGCCGCTTAAAGATAAGAAACAGAGAGACAAAAAAGGCGTTAGTGAACTGTTAAGCCACTAACGCCTTTAATCATTTGAACATCACACCATATTGATGGATGTATCGTCTAATACGAGTGCTTAGTTTGACTCGTCTTCAACATCGCAGTCAGCACAGCACTGAAGCGCAATTTCATGTTCGAAGGTGATGGTGTCTTTACCTTCCTCTAGTAGTTCTGCGATTTCATCAGCGACTTCTTTTTCATCATCCGCTTCGATGCCGCTTGCTAACTCTTCTTCTGAATAACCAAAGAAGTTAAGCAGTAAGTACTCGCGAGCTTCATCTTTAGTACAAACCACGTTTGCTGAAAGATCTGGAGTAACCTCACCTTGTGCAAGTGTCGCAGTCACTTGTGCGATTGCATCATCTTTCATCGCAGGCGTTAACCAACCAAGATCTGTACTTACTGTCGTTTTTTTACAATCGAAGCAAGGCAATTGGTGAAAGTAGTATTGAAAGCTAGTCATAAGTAATTTCTTCTTTAAATGTTGTATAGCGAGATTATGCGCGTTTTGTAGCAAAATACTATCTCAATCACAACCAGAGACTGATTCGTGGAGGTTATTTTTACGAACAAGGCGCAAGCCTGAGTCATTATCTAAGCAAACGCTATTTTACCGTTCATTACTCAGCTTTACGCTTGTTTACATTCGTACCGATATTATAGGCCCCATTCAGGAATAAGTATGGCATCCCAGCAGGTGATTTAGGTTGTTGTGCTTAGTTTATTTGGCTTAAATTACTTGCACTTGGCTTATTTTGAACCACGCTTATTTACATCATCCCACATTGGGTCTCTATCTATGATCAACAAAAAACATCAAGCTCTTGCCATTTCATCTATCGCATTACTCGTAGCAGGGTGCTCACCATCATCAGACACACCTTCGGTCAGCAAAATCAACGATTACCAAGGCACAGCAAGTATTACTCAAGGCAAAGCCACTACCGTTGAGTCCAATCTATTTGAATGTGAAAACGGACGCAGCCGAGTCGCTGGTGGTGGGGAAATTACAGACTCTGAAGGAAAGGTCTGGACAGTTCCTGCCGAAAACAACTTTGCGAATGGACCAAAAGCCTTCGATCTTTATGAAGAGTGTTCAAACACCACACCAAGCAGCCTCGCGGAGGTCGATCAAAGCGCGGTACCTGTAGCTGTAGTGGATCCCGACGGTGAAGAAATAACAGGCTATATTTTTGCCGACAACTATTTCGAACTTTATATCAACGGCAAGTTAATCGCGGTTGATACCGTTCCTTTCACACCGTTTAACTCAAACATCGTCAAATTTAAGGTGAAGAAGCCTTACACAATTGCGGTGAAAGTGATTGATTGGGAAGGAAACCTAGGTCTTGGTAGCGAAGACAACCGTGGTAAAGCGTATCACGCGGGTGATGGTGGCTTTATTGCAAGCTTTAGTGATGGAAGTGTGACAGGACCAGACTGGCAAGCACAAACCTTTTATACGTCACCAATTTATGACCTGACTTGCTTGAGCGAAGTGGACGGAAAACGCCTTTCTGAAAGTTGCACTACTGAAGGTACTGATCACGGGCAAGATGCCTATGCCGCTCACTGGGAAACCCCAAGCAACTGGATGAGCCAAGAGTTTGATTCAGCCTCATGGCCTCAAGCATCTGTCTACTCAGAAGACGATATTGGCGTAAACAATAAAAAAGCGTACATGAACTTTATCGAAAAATTCAGTGGCGCAGGCGCAAGCTATATCTGGTCGACGAACGTTGTTCTCGATAATGAAGTGCTATTAAGATATGAAGTTAAATAACACTTAACTAATCAACAGACACAAAAAAGCGAGCCACTTGGGCTCGCTTTTTAATATTTGTCTTGCTTAAGCTTTAGACTCTATTGCAGAAGTTCTACCGACTGTTGAGCAATAACGAATTCTTCGTTAGTTGGGATAACCATTGCTACTGCGTCTAGCATTTCAGACTTACCGATGATGCCTTCAGCGCCAAAGCGAGCCGATTCGTTACCTGCTACATCTTCAACAAAACCTAGAATCTTAAGGTTGCTTAGGATCTCACGACGAATTGGTAGAGAGTTCTCACCGATACCGCCAGTGAAGATGATGCCGTCTAAAGAATCTAACGTTGCAAGGTAAGAAGCAATGTATTTTGATACGCGGTAAGTAAACACCTCAAATGCTAACTTAGCACCTTCATGGCCCTCTTCCATTGCTTCTAAAATGCCACGAGCATCGCTTGTAAGACCAGACACGCCTAGGAAGCCAGACTCCTTGTTTAGAGAGTTAAATACTTGCTCTTGTGACCAGCCTTTCTTAAGTAGGTACTCGATGATACCTGGGTCTAGGTCACCACAACGTGTACCCATCATTAGGCCAGAAAGTGGCGTGAAGCCCATAGAAGTATCAACACTGTTACCATCTTTGATTGCACATACAGATGCGCCGTTACCTAGGTGAACAGAGATGAAGCTAGCTTTTTCAACTGGCTTGTTTACCATTTTCGCAGCTTCACGGCTAACGAAGTAGTGACTTGTACCGTGGAAGCCGTAACGACGTACACCGAAGTCTGTGTAAAGCTCTTTCGCGATTGCACCAGTGAATGCACGTTGTGGCATTGTTTGGTGGAAAGCCGTATCAAATACAGCAAATTGAGGTAGAGAAGGGAAAGCTTCAATCGCAGCACGGATGCCGACAGCACCTGCAGGGTTATGAAGTGGAGCTAGATCAGATAGGCTTTCAATTTCGTTCGTTACTTCTTCAGTAATACGAACGGTTTGAGTGAACTTCTCACCGCCGTGAACGATACGGTGACCGATAGCCACGATATCAGCAGTAAAGCCTAGATCTTCCATCAGGCCAACCAATTTGCCAATGGCAATCTTGTGGTGGTTATCTTCACCTTGAATGGCAATTTCAGTTTTCTCGCCTTGATATTTCCAGCTCATGCGAGCATCTTCAAGACCAAAACATTCCCCTAGACCACTTAACACTGCTTCACCAGAAACAGAATCGATGACAGCAAATTTTAGGGATGAACTACCCGAGTTAATAACCAGAACAAACGAATTAGACATTGGATATGGATCCTGTTTCAGTACGAATTGGATGAAGTGTTTACTTCAATTTTAGTTAAGTCCATTATTCAATAATTTTTGAATCTTTCAACTTTTGTTTTGAAAAAATCACCGAATGAACACAATTAAGTTGATCTCAGTCATCAAATTATTTATTTCGAGAGAGAAATTAAAAAATAGTTGAATAAGAAAGTTTATAAACAACTGACGCAAACGAGTGCTCAGATTATTTTTAACTGGATTCAGTTAATTAGAGTAACGCGAGCAAACCTAGGCAATCCGCCTAAAAAACGACCACACATCCCCTTTCCACCTGTTTAGCACTACCAAAATTTCTTACTCTATTTTTCTGTGTTTACATTCAAAAGATCACGAAACTGAGAATAGTGAACGACAAGATCCGATCTTATTTTGGTTGCCTTCGAACAGGACTCTACAATTGAAAACGCTTCTACATCGCTTAAATAGACTTCATTCATTGTTTCACCATCTTGTAGCACGTTCTTTTAGTATAGGCTTAGAACGCGATACAGCTCAGTTTAGTGACAGACAAGAAGCTTAGTTGAGGTAAGTTGGCTGCGCCTATCGAACCTACCAGATGTTAAGTTGATCTAGCAGGCACAAAAAAGCCGAGCATTACGCTCGGCTTTCATATTCAGTGTCTAGACTAAACGTCTAAGCAACAGGTGACTAACCTTCGTTGCGCTCTGGACGACGACCACGGTTACCACCGCCATTGCCGTTACCATGGCCACGTTCGCCACGGAAGTTACCACGGTGATCGCCACCACGGTTACGGTCGAAACGACGTTCGCCATCACGGCCGCCTTCACGGTTACCATCGCGAGCACCATCACGGTTGCCACGGTATCCACCACGACCGCCTTCACGGTTGCCACCTTCGCGGTTACCATCACGGTTGCCACGGTAACCACCGCGTCCACCATCACGACCGCCACGGTTACCATCACGACCGCCGCCGCCACGACGAGGCTCACGGAAGTCGTTGAAATCAACAACTACAGCGCCAGCTTCTTTTTGGCGAATGCGAAGTTTGCTTAGCTTACCCGCAGTTTCAGAGTTCATTGCTTTTGGCAGTTGAACGTAAGTAGAACCTTGGTCTAGCTTGATAGCACCGATAGAACCTTTAGTTAGGCCTAGTTCGTTTGCTAGTGCGCCAACGATGTCTTTAACCTGAACGCCTTGCTCACGGCCAACTTGCAGTTGGTAAGTATCCCAATCTTGCGTATTGAAGTTACGATCGCCACGGCCGTTTTCACGGTCTTCACGACGCTCTTTACGACGGTTCTTGTCACGCTCAATAGCAGCGATCATTGGGTCTTCGCCAACGTAGAATAGTGGGCTCTTACCTTGCTGACGCTTAAGAAGCATTGCAGCTAGAGTAGCAGCGTCAACTTCTAGAGACTCTTGAAGAGTAGAGATAAGACCTGCAAAGTTTTCTAGTGCTTTGCTTTCTTTCTCAGTTTCAAGTTCAGCGCCAAGCTTAGCAACACGTGCTGCAGCAACTTGGTCACGTAGAGGAAGTTGGATTTCTTCCATAGATGACTTAGTTACGCGCTCGATTGTACGAAGCATGCGAATTTGGTTAGTGCGAACTAGTAGGATCGCTTTACCTTTACGTCCAGCACGGCCAGTACGACCGATACGGTGGATGTAAGATTCAACATCGAATGGGATGTCGTAGTTGAATACGTGAGTGATACGTGGAACATCAAGACCACGTGCTACAACGTCAGTTGCAACTAGGATGTCGATAACACCTTGTTTGATATGATCAACAGTACGCTCACGTAGAGACTGAGGAATATCACCGTGCAGTGCAGCAGCTTTGAAGCCACGTGCAGATAGCCAATCAGCTAGACGCTCAGTGTCTTGACGAGTACGTACGAATACGATTGACGCGTCAGTTTCTTCAGTTTCTAGAAGACGAGACATTGCTTCGTCTTTTTCTACGCCTTTAACAACCCAGAAGTTCTGCGCTACTTTATCAACTGTGTGGTTAGTACCAGCAACGTCAACTTTAGCCGGGTTACGTAGGTAACGATCAACAATAGTCTTAACCATTGGAGGCATAGTTGCAGAGAAAAGTACACGTTGTGCAGATTCTGGAGCTTGCTCTAGGATCCAAGTAACGTCATCTACGAAGCCCATTTTTAGCATTTCATCTGCTTCATCAAGAACAAATGTGTGTGCTTCATCTAGGTGTAGACGGTCACGAGTTAGTAAGTCTTTAACACGACCTGGAGTACCAACAACAATGTGAGCACCGCGGCTTAGAGCACGCATTTGGTCAACAATTGAAGCACCACCGTAGATTTCAATAACCTTAAGACCTTTAATATCACGGCCAAGGTTTTTGATTTCCGCAGCAACTTGAATCGCTAGCTCACGAGTAGGAGCCATGATGATTGCTTGTGGTTTGTGTTGGTTTAGGTTGATTTTGTTAAGTAAAGGCAGAGAGAATGCTGCTGTTTTACCAGTACCAGTCTGTGCTTTACCTAGTGCGTCACGGCCTTCAAGTAGAAGAGGAATAGCTGCTGCTTGGATTGGAGTCGGAGAAACGAAACCCATACTATCAAGAGCTGAAAGAATGTTATCGTTTAGGGCTAATTCATTAAATTGAATTACAGATTCGGACATTGGGATCCCACTATATATAAGTAAACAAAAGGTCCCGGGAGCTCTATCAATTCCAATACTGATCCAATCAGATACTGATTCCATTCAGAGTTACGAAGCAGTAATAAAACACTTCAAGCCATTAGGGACGTCTAAGGGAGGCGGATTATTCCCTAAATGCATAAAAAAAGCCAGAAAAAATTGAAATACATCACATATTTTTCGGTTTTCTATCAATACTGGCTATCATCTCGTCAAAACTTGATGAATATCTCGTCAGGGCAATGGAGTTCAACCAAATTGGTAGAGTTAAATAAGAGGGCAATTAATTTACGCTCACTTCGGCTTTAAGTAGTAATCGAGCCTCGCAATGATTATAGTGTGCTCAATTGTTCTCGTTAGATAAAAGTAAGATGTTTCAAGATAATCCTCTACTCGCTCAGCTCAAGCAGCAAATCCAAGAAACCCTCCCTAAAAAGGAAGGTACTATCAAAGCCACTGAAAAAGGCTTTGGCTTTCTCGAAGTTGATAGCAAAACAAGCTTCTTTATCCCGCCTCCGTACATGAAGAAATGTGTGCACGGCGACAAGGTGATTGCCATCATTCGCACAGAGAAAGAGCGCGAAGTAGCAGAGCCTGAGGAATTGGTTGAACAAGGTCTTACTCGCTTTATCGCGCGAGTGAAGCTTTTCAAAGGCCGATTGAACGTTGTTCCTGATCACCCGCAGCTGAAAAAACTGCAACTAAAAGCGAAAGCAAAGAAGGGTCTCAACCCTGAAACGCTGAAAGAAGGTGACTGGGTAGTTGCTCATATCGTTCAACACCCTTTAAAAGGTGACAATGGTTTCTTGGCTCAGATCTCTGAAAAAATCACAGATGCTGACGACAAGATTGCACCTTGGTGGGTAACGTTGGCACAAAACGACCTACCAAACAGCGAACCTGAAGGCATCGACAACTGGTTAATCAACGACGACGCCGATCTTGAACGTGTAGACATGACGCACGTCCCTTTTGTGACTATCGATGGCGAAAGTACAAAAGACATGGATGATGCGCTTTACGCGAAGAAGAAAGAGAACGGTGATTTTGAACTGACCATCGCAATTGCTGATCCTACGGCTTATATCTCTCCAGATGATGCTATGGATAAAGTGGCTCGCGAGCGCGGTTTCACTATCTACCTTCCTGGTCGAAACATACCAATGTTACCTCGTGATCTTGCTGACAACTTGTGTTCTCTGATCGAGAACGAAGTTCGCCCTGCACTTTGCTGCACAGTAACGGTATCTAAAGATGGCGTTATCGGTGACGACATTAACTTCTTTGCAGCAAACATCAAATCTCATGCTCGTCTTGCATACGACAACGTATCAGACTGGCTAGAAACAGGTGCATCAGAGAAATGGCAACCATCAGAAGAGATTGCTGCGATTGTTTCTGACCTACACGAATTTGCACAAGCACGTTCAGCATGGCGCTCAGCAAACGCAGTGGTATTCCCTGATCGCCCTGACTACCGCTTTGAACTTAGCGAAGATAACGATGTTGTGGCGATTCACGCAGACATGCGTCGCAATGCAAACAAGCTTGTTGAAGAATCGATGATCAGCGCGAACATCTGTGCAGGTCGAGTACTGAAAGAGAGCTTCAACCAAGGTGTGTTTAACTGCCACTCTGGTTTCAAAGCTGAGAAAATCTCTGATGTTCTTGAACTGGTTAACCCACAAGCTGAAACACCGTTCACTGAAGAGCAGATCGTTTCTCTTGAAGGTTTTGCAACACTGCGTCGTTGGTTAGGTTCTTTAGACAACAGCTACTACGATAACCGTATTCGTAAATTCCAAGCGTACAGCGAGATCAGCAATGAACCTGCACCACACTACGCGATGGGGTTAGATATTTACGCAACTTGGACTTCTCCAATTCGTAAATACGGCGATATGATTAACCACCGTATGTTGAAAGCACACATTCTAGGTAAAGCGCCAATTCAAACACCAGACGAAACCATTGGTGATGAACTTGCCCTACACCGCCGTCACCACGGCATGGCTGAGCGCAATGTTGGCGATTGGTTGTATGCTCGTACTCTAGCAAATGCTCCATCAGAGGAAACTCGCTTCCAAGCAGAGATCTTCGATATTAACCGCGCAGGTATGCGTGTACGTTTACTAGAAAATGGCGCGGCTGCATTTATCCCTGGCTCTCTCATTCTTGATAATAAAGAAAGAATTGAATGCAACGGTGATATGGGTACTGTATCTATCGATAAAGAAATGGTATACAAACTGGGAGACGTTTTAGAAGTAGTTCTCTCCGAAGTTAATCAGGAAAACCGTAACTTAGTAGCAAAACCTACTCAAGTGTTTGTGGACTTGCCTAGCGAGCCTGAAACAACAAACGAAACCGAAGCTGAATAGCTTTAAAGGTTTGGGCTTTCAAGGTTAAAGCTTCAAAGATTCACTTCTAAAGGCGCTAATTATTAGCGCCTTTTTTTGTAAATGTCTCATGCTTAAACAATACTTAAAAAAAACAATCAATAAGCAACTAATTTACAACGTCAAAGAAGCGCACTATGTCATCAATCACAGTTACTCAGTTTAGAAACTTCATTCCCAGGAGACGAGAACGTTATCCTGCCTCTAAAAACGGTATCTTTATAGTATCTAAGGGCAGCATCTCTTTTGTGCTACCTAATGGCACGGAAGCTTCTCTGAAGGCGGGAGATTTCACTCTTTACAATTCTGGTCAGATTAAAGACATCACCGTTAACACTGAAAATGGCGAATTTAGCGCAACCTGCTTAGATTTTGATTTAGCTATCTTTCAGAAGTTCATTAACCAGTTCAGCGATTTAGAATCCACAAGAATTCCAGACAAGTACATAAAGTTCAATCAAACCGACACCGAGATCTGCCAGCTGAAAGAGCTCATCATGTCACTTGTTAGTTCTTCGCCCCAGAATGACTACGCACTCACTCAACTTGGCTTAGGATTGTTGTCGCTAATGGTAGAGCAGCATCCAGCTCTATTAGTCATTATTGCTCGAGCTTCTAGATTAACCGTGACGCAAAAGGTCATCCATTACATCGAACAAAACATCGAGAATAATATCTCTTTAGATACGCTAGCCAGTTATATGGGAATGTCCCCTGCGACCCTTAAACGTCGCTTATCTGCTGAAGATTTGTCGTTCTCAAACCTGCTGAAAATAAAGCGTATTGCTCATGCGGCTACACAGCTAAGAACCTCGAACAAGTCGATCACTCAAATAGCGTATGAATCCGGTTTTAAAAGTGCAGCTCACTTTAGTACTGCCTTCAAAACTTATCATGGTAAAACACCAAAGGACTTCCGCTCATTAGTTGCACAAGCCCAACAACAAAGCATAAAACCGGAATTTTGAAGTAAATAGATTGATGTGGATGTGTTAGCAGCTAGCTGATGCAAACTGTTTGGCTTTGAGAATCAAGCTTTGAGAGCCGGCTATTTAGCTTTGAGGCTAAGCTGTTTAACTTTGGGAGCACGCCACCAGCAATGTAAAAACTGAGTGACTATGACCAGAAATACGATTTAGGGTCTTTTTCTATCTCCGCCAAGATAGCATCAAGATCCTTTGATCTAGGAAGGTACGGGTACGGCCCCCAGTTTACAGCGTCGGTTTCGACATCACCTTCAAGTGGCACCGTTACTAACCAACAAGATAACGACTCATCAAAAGTCACGCAGGCGACCTCGTTTGTATAATCACTATGTGATGAGTCGAGTAGATAATGAGCCTGAGAAAACACTACACCGCCCTCACACTCTTCATATAGGGATTTGCCTAGCTCGACAGGTAAACTGCGATTTCGAGATGTACAGAGCTTCTCAGCCCCAATTAAAAGACGATTCAGTTCGATATGAATAACGGACATAACACTCCTTGTAACTTAATAGAAATTTCAATCAGTCTCTAATTAGCTTAGGACTCAACAAACACTTTAGCGAACAAGGGCAAACAAAATACCAACCGCGCTCTCATATCCGATCTTCTTTCGTAAAGCCGTCTCGCGCTCATGAACCAACGTTAGCGGTATTGGTTTAAAGATTCCGGACACTAAATCACGAATATGAATTTTCACAAAAGTGTCATATAACCGACCTATCATATGCGACAAATGTTATTAACTAGGAGTTGTTTATGTTACGAGTCGCGCTTGCCTCTCTTTTATCCTTAGCCCTTTCTTCTCATGCTGCTTATGCACAAGAAACCAATATTTCGGGCTCCACTTCTGTTGCTCGAGTGATGGATGTATTAGCAGAGGAGTACAACAAGACTCATCCTGATAATTACATTGCAGTTCAGGGCATAGGCTCTACAGCTGGCATTACCATGGTGAATAAAGGTGTCGCTGACGTGGGTATGAGCTCACGTTACTTAACCAACCGCGAACAGAGCGAAGAGTTACAGGTATTCCCAATTGCCTTTGACGGTCTAGCAGTCGTAACCAATCGTTCGAACGCCGTGAATAACATCACTCGTGAACAGCTATTCGATATCTACAAAGGTAAGGTAACGAATTGGAAGGAAGTGGGTGGTGCCGACCAACCTATCGCAGTCGTAACTCGTGAAGCTTCTTCTGGTTCACGCTACAGCTTCGAAAGCTTGCTTGGTCTAACAAAAATCATTAATGACCGTCGAGTGTCTGACATCAATCCAAATAACTTGGTTGTAAACAGTAACAGCATGGTTAAAACGATTGTTAACCATAACCCGCATGCGATTGGTTTTATCTCTGTTGGTTCTATCGACCGTTCAATCAAAGCAATCACTTTTGAAGGCGTTGAGCCAACATCTAAGAATATTGCTAATCACAGCTACGAATTAGCGCGCCCA
Source organism: Vibrio sp. 10N.261.45.E2 (assembly GCF_002875705.1). Lineage (GTDB taxonomy): Bacteria > Pseudomonadota > Gammaproteobacteria > Enterobacterales > Vibrionaceae > Vibrio. Next base: position 1,170 of record NZ_MCZZ01000131.1, on the reverse strand, counting down.
TTCTTGCTGCTACATAAAACAGACTCAGTTTCTGACGAGAGCAAAGACTTCATCAAATTCGTGAAGTCAACGCAAGGGCAAGATCTTATCGAAGAATACGGTTACACGCGTATTAAGTAAGTGAAGTACTTTTGGTGACGTTATTATCGTCGCTAGCCATGTCGATTTGATATGACACAAACAAAAAGAGAGAGCATTAAGCTCTCTCTTTTTTGGGAATCTATACAGTTCGTTTAGAAGTGAAGTTGAATCACTGAAACAATCACAGCGCCAGGGCGACGAATGCCTTCAATTTCTACGCGAATTTCGCGTTCAATCTCTAGACCTTTCTTAATTGGCGTTACTTTGGTCAGCGTACTTTTAGCACGAACGTTACTGCCGGATTTCACAGGGTATGGGAAACGTACTTGGTTAAGGCCAATGTTTACTACCATTTTCGCTGTTGGAAACTGAGACTTGTCAGGGTCAACACTGTCAGTCAGTCGAGGAAGCAGAGATAGAGTTAAAAAACCATGTGCAATGGTTGTTTTGAACGGAGAGTCTGTTTCCGCTTTTTCAGGCTCTGTGTGGATCCACTGCATGTCTTCAGTAACAAGGCCGAATTGGTTGATACGGTCTTGACTTACATTGATCCAATCACCAGTATGGATGACTTCACCGATCTGCTGATTTAGCTCATCAAACACAAGCTGTGCTTCTGGCTTTAATTCGATTGGTTGTTCTACTGGCATCTCTGGTGCATCTTCATTGACAGCAGGTTTGTGGTGATCACGAACCCACGCAAAGAAATGACTATTTTGCGTACGATTAAGAAAGTCGCCCCAGTAATCTCTTAGAGCTGGAGACATCCATTGCATAAACTCTGAGTGTTGCGAAGACATGCTATCGCCTCGGTGTTTAAATAAATCAATGACTTTCATAAGAACCTCAATGCACAGAAAATTTCAATATAACTTCGTAATTTTGAAACACTTCACACTATTGTGCAAACATTTTCGAGCATACACCCGTTAGCTGAACCTTGTTAAGTTCATTCTAAACAAACACTTACCAATAAAACATCATTTTATTACAAAGCCTAAATTAGAGTGTTAGCCCTATCACATAATAAAGATTTGTTTATATAAAAAGCGTTTTTATTCATAAGTGGAATAAAAAAGGTTCATCGCG
>NZ_MCZZ01000130.1:21489-168398 GCF_002875705.1 Vibrio sp. 10N.261.45.E2 | reverse complement strand
GATTTGTGTATAAGAGACAGGCTCAATGAGCAGCCCTTTTTGATTATGATATTTCCTGTGGAAACAGCTTGAGAATTTAAGCAGCAGACGTTTTTGTTACTTGTTCAGTTTTTGGCTCTGCTTCAAGCGTCATATTGCTTTCTACGCCATGCATCCATGATACAAGCTTACCAGCACAAAGCAGTAGCAATACGCCACTCACCGTTGCTGTGATTGCGATACCACTGAAGATAGACATTGCACCAAGTTCACCAACGTGAGAACCCACTAAGCCTGCAACGTAGTTTGCAACCGCATTGAAGCCAAACCATGCACCCATCATCAACGATGCTAGGCGAAGCGGAGCTAACTTAGTGACCAACGACAGGCCAATAGGTGATAGACAAAGCTCACCAAGGGTATGGAAGAAGAACGCACCGACTAACCACAGCATTGATGTTTTCACTGTTAGGTCACCGCCTTGCTCCATTACCGCCCCCATCATGCAGACGAAGCCTAGTGCTAAGAAGAACAAAGCCATCGCAAACTTAACAGGGGAGTTAGGTTCACGCTTGCCCAGTTTCACCCAGAACGCAGCAATGATTGGTGCAAGTGTAATGATGAAGAATGGGTTCAAAGATTGGAACCAAGCTGCAGGAACTTCAAAGTCACCAATCATACGGTCAGTATATTGCTGAGTGTAGATGTTCATCAGGCCGCCTGCTTGTTCAAAGCCCGCCCAGAAAACAATCACGAACAGACCCATGATAAGAATAACTTTTAGTCTGTCGAATTCTTCTTTAGTCAGTGGTGCTTTTTCTTTGGATTTGTTCAGTGCTTTCGCTCGTGCAGCGGCTGGCACAGAACCGATATTGCCTAACCAAGATTGAGCCATTGTCATTTGCATGATCAAGCTAATAACCATACCAATACCAGCGGCTAAGAAACCTGCTTTCCAACCGAATGAATCGACAGCTGCGCCTGAGATTAGGCCACCCAGTAGTGCACCTAAGTTAATGCCCATGTAGAAAATGGTAAAAGCACCATCGCGGCGGTTATCGCCTTCTTGGTACAGGTCGCCAACCATGGTTGAGATGTTCGGCTTAAACATACCGTTACCGCTGATAAGCAGCGCCAAACCTAGGTATAGAGCGCTCACTTGGTCTAAACCGATGAAACCGTTAGGCAGAGCCAGTGTAAATTGGCCCAGCGCCATTAATACACCACCGATTAGTATCGATTTACGTTGTCCTAGGTAATTATCGGCAATCCAACCACCGATTAACGGTGTGATGTAGACTAAGCCGGTGTAAATACCGTAGAGATCGAGTGCGTCTTTCGTTGACCAACCAAGTCCACCGTTGAGGGTAGTGTCAGTCAAAAATAAAACAAGGATGGCACGCATCGCATAGTAAGAGAAACGTTCCCATAGTTCTGTGCTAAAAAGTAGAAATAGGCCTCTAGGGTGGCCAAAGATGTTGTGATTGCTTGGCATAAGTTTTACTAATTTTAGGTATTAAAAGATTTTATAGTCATTCATGTATACACAGTGGGATAAAAGTCTGCAATAGGCATCTTTTATGGTTACGATAACCTAATTTATGTAAGTAATTGATATTAAGGGCATTTGCTTTTGGTGTTGCCCATTTTGGGCGTGCTGCAAACTAATTTTCCAGATTTGAGCTGTTTGCTTAATAATCTTTTTAAAAGTCCTATTAAATGAAATCGATCGGATGTATTGATCTGGTGCATTGTTTTAATTTTAAACGGTATGATATTCTTATAATTGGCACGTACATAGGCTTACAACATTGAGCCTTTTGATCTCTATATGATCCCTGTACAATGCTTAACCACTTTCGACATCGATAACTTTTTGTTGATAAATTGGCCTGCTACGCATTATTTCTTGCTAGTAACGATTGATTTTATTAATGGTGATTCAACCGTTTTAGGCATGTGGTAAAATACTTAAAAATAGAAAATGGCTAGTTAAATGAAACGTTGGTATTTGCTCTACTGTAAGCGTGGTGATCAAAAACGCGCTCAACAGCACCTAGAAAATCAGGGGGTAGAGTGCTTTTACCCTCAAATAGAAGTTGAAAAAGTGGTCAGAGGGAAAGAAAAGCAGGTCAAAGAGCCGCTGTTTCCATCTTACGTTTTTGTCCGCTTCGATTATGAACAAGGCCCTAGCTTTACGACAGTTCGTTCAACGCGCGGTGTAGTCGATTTTATTAAGTTCGGTGCACTACCACATGAAGTTCAAGGTGACTTGATATTTGAGCTAAAAGAGTTTGAGAAGTGCTTCAGCAACGAAGTTGAAGATTGTTGTGTTGAGTTTGAATCTGGTCAGGTAGTTAAAATTCAGAGTGGTCAGTTTGCCGGGGTCGAAGCTATCTTTGATCAGAAAGACGGTGAATCTCGCTCGATTATGCTGGTCAAAATGATCAGCCAAGTGGTTCCAGTCAGTATTGAGAACGAAGCACTACGAGCTCGTGCATAACTGTAGAAATAAAAAATAGGCTTAAAACAAAAGGCGCATAATGCGCCTTTTTTAGTCTTTAGGATTTGTTGAGAACGTTCTAAGCGTTATAAGCATCGTTGTGAACGGCTTGCACTGCACGGCCTGATGGGTCGACACAGTTTTTGAATGACTCATCCCACTCAATCGCTTTTGCTGATGAACAAGCAACTGAAGGCCCACCTGGTACACATTCTGCTGCCGACTCTAGAGGGAATAGCTCCTCAAAGATTTCGCGGTATGCATAACCTTCTTTGGTTGTAGGTGTGTTGTAAGGGAAACGGAACTTAGCAGCTTCCATTTGTTGATCCGTTACTTTTGCCTCAGCTGTTGCTTTCAATGTGTCAATCCAGTCATAGCCAACACCATCAGAGAATTGCTCTTTTTGACGCCACGCGATTGAATCTGGTAGGTAGTGTTCAAAACATTCACGTAGGATATGTTTCTCCATCTTACCGTTACCACACATTTTGTCTTCAGGGTTCAGACGCATTGCAACATCGATGAATTCTTTATCCAAGAATGGTACACGGCCTTCAACACCCCATGCCGCAAGCGATTTGTTTGCACGAGCACAGTCGAACATGCTTAGAGCAAGCAACTTGCGTACTGTCTCTTCGTGGAATTCTTTCGCGTTTGGCGCTTTATGGAAGTACAAGTAACCACCAAAGATCTCATCAGCACCTTCACCAGACAGTACCATTTTGATGCCCATTGCTTTGATTTTACGAGCAAGCAAGTACATTGGCGTTGATGCACGAATCGTCGTTACATCGTAAGTCTCGATGTGGTAGATAACATCACGGATTGCGTCTAAGCCTTCCTGGATGGTGTAAGTCATCTCATGGTGTACAGTACCGATTTTGTCCGCAACTTCACGAGCAGCGATAAGATCTGGCGCGCCTTCAAGGCCAACAGCAAATGAGTGCAGTTGTGGCCACCAAGCTTCAGATTGTTCATCATCTTCGATACGCATTGCTGCAAAACGTTTAGCGACGGCTGAAGTGATTGATGAGTCAAGGCCACCAGATAGAAGTACACCGTAAGGTACATCAGTCATTAGCTGACGCTTAACGGCTGCTTCTAGCGCCTCAGTCAGTTCTTCTTTGCTTGTGCTATTGCCTTGTACTGCAGCGTACTCGTTCCAATCGCGTATGTAGTAGCGTTGAGGTTCTGCATCTTTCGAAGAGTAGAAGCTACCTGGAGGGAATTCACTGATCGTCTTACATACTTCAACCAATGCTTTCATCTCTGAAGCAACGTAGTAGTTGCCGTGCTCATCGTAACCTTGGTAAAGCGGAATAATACCGATATGGTCGCGGCCCACTAGGTATTCGTCTTTCTCTTCGTCGTATAAAACGAATGCGAAAATACCGTTAAGTTCTTCTAAAAGGTCTGCACCCATCTCTTGGTATAGCGCTAGGATAACTTCACAGTCAGAATCAGTCTGGAACTGGTACTTATCTTCATAGCGTGCGCGAAGTTCTTTGTGGTTATAAATTTCACCGTTCACTGCAAGAATGTGCTTTTTGTCTTGGCTGTATAGCGGTTGAGCACCACTGTTCAAGCCAACAATAGCAAGACGTTCATGAGCAAGGATTGCTTTTTCACCTGCATAGATACCAGACCAGTCTGGACCACGGTGACGAAGCTTTTTAGACATTTCTAAAGCAATAGGGCGAAGTGCTGCGGCATCACTTTTAATGTCGAGAATGCCAAATACTGAACACATAGAACTTCCTTTTAAATAATTTCCAAATCAACTGCATTCAATTTGCCATTCTGGCTAAAAAAAGCAACCGGATGTGAGCAAAAAAATAATATAAAGCGTGTTCTATTAGAAATTATCTAATTATTATGTGTTTTTTGTGTTTGGCGTTTAATTGCGGTTGGTTTTTTAAACAAAAACCTCTCAAAAGTGTAAAAAAATAGGCAATTTTGAGAGGTTTAATAGAACGTGTTTAATACTAGATTTTATTGATGTTTGGGTTTAACTGTTCGCAAACGTGACGTGCAAAACCACTACCAGCCTCGCTGTAAATATTAAATGCTGCATCAACACCATTCTCTTTTAGTGTTTCGAGCTGATCAGGATATTCCGCAATAGCCGCAATTTGGCCTTTAAAGTTACGTGACTTTAGTTGTTCTAGAGCAGTTTGATTACCTTGGTGATGCGGCATCGCTAAAATCACCAGTTTCACGTTTGCTGTATCTAGAATTCGTTCCCAGAAATCTGGGTCAGTTGCATCGCCAGAAATCACGTTTCTTCCATGGCTTCTGTGGTTGTGGGCTGCTTCTTCACGAACTTCAACGCCTAAGCTGACTTTACCGTAGCGTGAACGCAATTCGTCGTAGGCACCAGTACCGATACGTCCCATACCGAGGATAAGTACTTGTGCTCGACCCGGATCAATTCGTTTATCACGTTGATGAAGCTTCTCGGCAGCGTGTTCTTTTAACCAGCGCCCAGACTGTTGATAAAGCTTGTGACCCGCTTTGTTGAGAGGTGCTGCGATTAAGAAAGAGAGTGATACTGCAATCGCCAGAGCCACCAAAATGTCACCAGACATCCAACCCATCTTAAAGGCAAGGCCGCCGACGATAAGACCAAATTCACTGTAGTTAAACAGTGATAGAGAGGCGAGTAGAGACGTTCGAACACGAAACTTGAATCGGTTGAGTACCAAGAAGTAGAGAATGCCTTTTACTGGCAGTAACAATAAGAACAAGACTGCAAGCATAAAGCCTTGAATAGTCGGTTCTTCGGACAAGCCAATATTCAAGAAGAAGCAGACGAGGAACAGTTCTTTGAGGTTAAACAGCGACTTCGACAGCTCTGAAGCCTTTGGGTGACCGGCTAGCAACATCCCTAGGATAAGGGCGCCTAAGTCTGGTTTTACACCTACAAATTGGAACAAGCCAGCACCGACAACTAATGCGAAGAAGATACCGAAAAGCACCAACATTTCACCGTGTCCAACCCAGTCGAGGATTTTGTAAAACAAGGGACGTAAGAAAGGTAGAGCGAAGAGTGCGATGGCGTACCATTCTGGAATTTTACCCGTCGATGCGGTCAAAAAGACCACTGCAAAGATATCCTGCATGACCAGTATACCAATCGCTAGCGTGCCGTAGGTCGCGTTCATTTCCCCTTTCTCTTGCAGAGACTTCACCGCGAATACGGTACTAGAGAATGAAAGGGCAAACCCGAGTAGAACGATCTGTTCTATCGACATGGCAGCGAGGGATGAAATACCTAAGAATTTAAAACCAAATAGGGCGACGGCAAAAAACAGAGTAGATAAAAGGTTGTGGATTGTTGCGCCAGCCCAGATCTCCTTAGAGAGCAGAGTTTTGATGTCGAGCTTTAGGCCAATGGTAAATAGGAGCAGGGTGACACCAAGGTCAGCCAAGGTAATGATGGTGTCATTAGTTTCAAAGCCTAGGGCAAAGAGCCCGAAACCTGCGACCAAAAAACCAACTAATGGAGGAAGTTGACACTTTAAAGCAATAAATCCTGCGATAAACGCAGTGGATATTAATATAAGTTCCATAACTTGTTGTTGTAGTTCCCTAGCTTAAAAAAACGGGCCGTGTTTATACAAACACGGCCCGCGGAAAATCAGAATTGTTTTTCTCTAGTCTTCGAGAAGCTTCTGCAGCAACACACCGTTGAGCATGGCGCGCTTAATCATAGCAAAAGCTCCCATCGTAGGATGTTTATCGATCTGTGATGCTACAATAGGCAGGCCGCTATGGAAAGTCGTTAACGACTGATTCTCTACATTGCGCTTAATTGCAGGGAAAACAATCTCTTGTGCCTTGGTAATATCACCAGCGATGATAACTTTTTGTGGGTTAAATAAGTTAATCGTCATCGCGATAGCCTTACCTAACTGGTTTCCTACTCGAACCAAGCTTTGCTTCGCTAGCTCATCACCATTGATCGCGTGGTCACAAACATCTTGAATCGTAATCTGTTCAAGCTCTGTTAAAGAAGACTCATAGCCCTGCTTAATCAGCTTCTGTACACGCTCAACGATAGCTGGGTTTGCTGCTACCGTTTCAAGACAACCGAAGTTACCACATTGGCATTGCTCGCCTAGCGGATCAATTTGGATATGACCAATTTCACCCACGTTACGGTTGTGGCCTAAGAAAACCTGACCATTAACGATAATACCTGCACCTGTACCACGGTGCACACTGACCAAAATAGAATCTTGACTGTCCTTGCTTGCACCAAAGTAGTGTTCAGCAAGCGCCATTCCTCGAACGTCATTACCAACAAAACAAGCAACATGGAATGTATCGCGAATAATGTCGCTCAATGCGAGGTTATCGATGTCTGTATTAGGCATGTACTCAACGACACCTGTCGTTGGGTTAACCAAGCCTGGAAGAGTGACACCAATGGCAATCAGTTGGTCGATCTTTGGTTGATGTTCAGCAATGAAAGCCTTTAGGTTATTGACCAAGCCTTGGGTAAGGTCTGATTGGTTAGAATAGTTCAGGTCTTGCTGTTGGAAAGCCAATTCACGACCACCAAGGTCATGCAGGCTTATTTGAATGTAGTCTCGACCTAAGCGCACAGCGACAGAATGAAAAGGTTCTACTTCTGTGGTTAGGGAGATAGCGCGTCTACCGCCAGTAGACGCTTGCTGCGCAACCTCTTTAATTAGGCCGCGCTCTAAAAGTTGGCGGGTAATTTTTGTAACACTTGCCGGTGCGAGTTGGCTTACATCAGCCACTTGTATACGACTGATAGGCCCTTGTTGGTCTATTAGTCGGTATACCGCCGCACTGTTTAGTTGTTTAACTAAGTCTACGTTACCTATTTGTCCGCCATTCATACTTAATTGTGCTCGTATTGTCCATTAACAACAGTCGCTTTAACGTTAAAGTCTCGGTCAAATACAGCTAGGTTTGCAACCATGCCTTTTTTGATTCGACCTAGCTTGCTTTCTACACCGATAGCCGTAGCTGGGTATAGAGTAGCCATGCGAAGAGCTTCGTCTAAAGCGATACCAGCGTGCTCAACTGTATTCTGAACTGCTTCAATCATAGTTAGAGCTGAGCCGCCCAGTGTGCCGTTTTCATCAACACACTTACCATCACGGTAATATACTTTCTTACCGACAAAAATAAAGTATTCCATGTCAGCACCTGCAGGAGCTGTGGCATCCGTCACTAATACCAACTTTTCTCCCTTGATTTTATGCGCAATTCTGATGTTTGCGTAATCAACGTGGAAACCGTCGGCGATGATGCCTGCGTACACCTCAGGTGTATCGTAGATAGCGCCAACCACACCTGGTTCACGACCAACCATTGGGGTCATTGCATTAAACAGGTGAGTCGCGAACGTGATACCAGATTCGAAACCTTGGCGCGCTTCTGCGTAAGTTGCATTAGTGTGGCCGATAGAAACGACAACGCCGGCCTTGTGTAGGCGTTCGATGTGTTCTGGATCGTTAAGCTCGGGAGCCAGTGTTACTTTCGCAACAAGGTCGCTGTTCTCACAGATAAGCTCAATCATTTCGCTGTCAGACTTACGAATGTGGTCGACGCTATGGATGCCTTTTTTCGCAACGTTTAGGTAAGGACCCTCAAGGTGCAGACCCAAAGATTGGTTTTGGTACTGGTTATGGTATTCACGAGCTGCCGCGATAACCGCACGCATATCTTCATCTGAAGAGGTGATAAGCGTTGGTAAGAAGCTAGTACAGCCAGATTTGAGGTTTGCTTTGTGCATGATCTGCATGGTTTCTGCAGTGATCTCATCGTTAAGCATCACACCGCCACAACCATTCAATTGTAGGTCAATGAAACCTGGGCTTAGGTTTGCTCCATCTAGGTCGCGAACCTCAATTCCTTCTGGCAATTCAGAGATAGGACAGACTTTTTTGATCAGTTCGTTTTCTATTACAACAGCATGATCGGTTAGAACATCACTACCAGTGTAAATTTTACAGTTACTTAGCGCGTACATAGTCAGCTAATCCTTATTTCGTGAGATCTTTTAAATTCGTTCGTTACCTAAATGTGGACTTAGTTTGCGAGCATCATTTACGTAACGATTTATCTTTTATGGGCAAACGGCTTTAAATTGGAAAGCTATTTAAGTTGTTGAAAAATATATGAACAATTGATTGTTATTATACATTTAGGCTTATTGATAATGATTGTTCTAGGGGCTTTGTAAACCCGGAGGTACCATCTTTTTGCCTAATGATTAGATTTGGATTTTATCTATAAATGTTCATTTTTTTGAATGATAAAATAAGTTTTATGATCTCGCTAGCAAAAACCTCTGGATTTGGTAAAAACTGGTGATTAGGATCACAAATGGTAAGGTTTTAATTTGCGGAGCAAAATTAATTGAATACACTGAATAGGACTAAATTGAGCGACTAAAATAAGTTTCTCAAACGAATTCTAAAAAATCCTATAGGGGGAAACAACTGGTGAATATTCTAGGATATGCACAGAAGCTTGGTAAGGCGTTAATGCTACCAATCGCAACGCTTCCGATTGCGGCGCTTCTTTTACGTTTAGGTCAAGGCGATCTACTTGATATTCCATTCATGGCGCAAGCTGGTGGTGCTATCTTCGGTAACCTACCATTGCTCTTTGGTCTAGGTATCGCGATTGGTCTTTCTAAAGACGGTAACGGCGCAGCAGGTCTTGCAGGTGCAGTTGCTTACTTCGTACTAACTGCTACAGCAACGACAATTAACGCAGACGTTAACATGTCATTCTTCGGCGGTATCTTCGCAGGTATCATCGCAGGCCACTCTTACAATGCTTTCCACGCGACACGCCTTCCAGAATGGCTAGCTTTCTTCGCGGGTAAACGTTTAGTACCAATCATGGCCGGTCTATTTGCACTCGTTGCAGGTGCTGTGTCTGGTGTGGTTTGGCCTGGTGTTCAATCTGGTCTAGACGCACTTGCTCATGCAGTATCAACGTCTGGCGCTATCGGCCAATTCGTTTACGGTACTCTTAACCGTGCACTTATCCCTGTAGGTCTACACCACGTATTGAACTCATACTTCTGGTTCGGTATGGGTACATGTCAAGAAATCATCGTTGCTGGTCAAGGCGCATTCGCTAACATCACTCAACTTTGTGTTGACCCAGCACTGGCTAAAACTTTAGTTGTTGGCCAAGAGCACACATTCACATTCGCTAACTCTGTAACTCCAGAAATCACTACTGTAGTTAAAGAAGTGACTGAAACTGTTAAATCTGGCGACCTACACCGTTTCTTCGGTGGCGATAAAGGCGCTGGCGTATTCATGAACGGTTTCTTCCCTGTAATGATGTTCGGTCTACCAGGTGCTGCACTTGCAATGTACCTAGCTGCTCCTGCTGAAAAACGTAGCCAAGTTGGTGGCGCACTATTCTCAGTTGCATTCTGTTCATTCCTAACAGGTATCACAGAGCCGCTAGAATTCATGTTCGTATTCCTAGCTCCTGCTCTATACGCAATGCACGCTGTATTTACTGGTCTGTCTCTAGTAGTTGCTAACATGTTTGGTACTCTGCACGGTTTCGGTTTCTCTGCTGGTCTTATCGACTTCGTATTGAACTGGGGTCTAGCAACTAAACCATTCGTACTACTACTAATCGGTCTTGGTTTCGGTGCTCTATACTTCTTCACTTTCTCTTTCGCAATCCGCGCTTTCAACTTGAAATCGCCAGGTCGTGAAGATGACGACGAAGCTGCTGCAGCTCCTGCAGGTGAAGCACCAAAAGGCGACCTTGCACGTCAATACCTGAAAGCTCTAGGTGGTCACGACAACCTAACTTCAATCGACGCTTGTATCACTCGTCTACGTCTAACTCTTAAAGACCGCTCTGTTGCAGATGAAGTTGTTCTTAAGAAACTAGGTGCTAAAGGTGTGGTTAAACTAGGTGAAAACAACCTACAGGTTATCCTTGGCCCACTAGCTGAAATCGTAGCTGGCGAAATGAAAGCTATCGGTGCAGGCGAAGACCTATCTGATGTAAAACTTCCATAGTAAGGGAAGTACTTAATTAAGACGTAAAGCTACTCTTAAGTAAGTGTCAAATTGAAAGCCTCCCACATGGGAGGCTTTTTTGTGCCTGTCGTTTAAGACCTGTGAACGTGGTTCGTTCTATTCTTCATCGAATAGCAGAAATAATCGTAATTAACGAACGGTTCTTATTGTGCAAAGGCGAAGAATTGTGGATGATTAGCAACAATGATCTTTCTATCTTTGACTGGCGCGATACGCGACCGTTTTCTTTGAGACGAAAGATAACTTTCTCTGACAATACTAAATACATAGAGGTGCTATAGATGAGTGAAGCTGAGGCTCGTCCATCGAATTTCATTCGCCAAATTATTGATAAAGATTTAGCGGATGGTACACACAGTAGCGTGCATACTCGTTTCCCGCCGGAGCCAAATGGCTACCTGCACATTGGTCACGCTAAATCTATTTGCTTGAACTTTGGTATTGCTCAGGACTACCAGGGACAATGTAATCTTCGTTTCGATGATACAAACCCTGAAAAAGAAGACGTTGAATACGTTGAGTCAATTAAGAATGATGTAAGCTGGTTAGGCTTCGAATGGTCTGGTGATATTTGTTACTCATCAAACTATTTCGATACGCTTTACGCTTATGCTGTGGAATTAATTAATAAAGGCTTAGCGTATGTTGACGAGCTAAGTCCTGATCAAATCCGTGAGTACCGTGGCACGCTAAAAGAGCCAGGTAAAGCGAGTCCATACCGTGATCGTAGCCCTGAAGAGAACCTAGCGTTGTTTGAAAAAATGCGCGACGGTGGCTTTGAAGAAGGTAAAGCGTGTCTACGTGCTAAGATCGACATGAGCTCGTCATTTATGGTAATGCGTGATCCTGTTATCTACCGTGTTCGTTTTGCTCACCACCATCAGACAGGTGACAAATGGTGCATTTACCCAATGTACGATTTCACTCACTGTATCTCTGATGCGCTGGAAGGCATTACGCACTCTATCTGTACTCTTGAATTCCAAGACAACCGTCGCCTATACGACTGGGTTTTAGATAATATTACGATCGATTGCCAACCTCGTCAGTACGAGTTCAGCCGTCTGAATCTTGAATACACGGTGATGTCTAAGCGTAAGCTAAACCAACTTGTGGTTGAAAACCTAGTCCAAGGCTGGGATGACCCACGTATGCCAACTATTTCTGGCTTGCGTCGTCGTGGGTTTACTTCAAGCTCAATTCGTGAATTCTGTAAGCGTATTGGCGTGACTAAGCAAGAGAACATGATTGAATTCGGTTCACTTGAGTCTTGTATCCGTGACGATCTGAACGAAAATGCACCTCGAGCAATGGCCGTTCTGGATCCAGTTAAGATCGTGATTGAAAACTACGATGCGGATAAAGTAGAGACACTAACGGTTGCTAACCACCCGAACAAACCTGAAATGGGCACTCGTGAAGTACCATTTACTCGTGAAGTGTGGATTGAGCGTGATGACTTCCGTGAAGAAGCAAACAAGAAGTACAAGCGTTTGGTTCTAGGTAAAGAAGTTCGTCTACGTGGCGCTTACGTGATCAAAGCTGAACGTATCGAAAAAGATGCAGAAGGTAACATTACGACTATCTTCTGTTCTTACGACAACGAAACATTGGGTAAGAACCCTGCAGATGGCCGCAAAGTGAAAGGCGTTATCCACTGGGTATCTGCTGATAAAGCGCTGCCTGCTGAGATTCGTTTGTACGATCGTCTATTCACTGTGGCAAACCCTGCTGCTGCGGATGATTTCGCTGCAACGATCAACCCAGAATCTCTGGTTAAGTTGAACGGTTTTGTTGAGCCTAGCCTAGCGGAAGCGGCTGCAGAGCAAGGTTTCCAATTTGAGCGTACAGGTTACTTCTGTGTAGATTCAAAAGACTCTAAAGCAGATGCGTTGGTATTCAACCGCACGGTTGGCCTACGTGATACCTGGGGTAAAACGGAAGCTTAATGCTTGAGTACTTGGTTTGTTCAAAACGACCAAATAAAAAACCGGCTTAGAGCCGGTTTTTTTGTGTCTGAATAAAATAACAAATTATGAACCAAGCTGATATGAATCTTAATAGGGCATTGATCCAAATAAAAAACGCCGGCCTAAGCCAGCGTTCTGTATTATTTTTTCGCTTTATGCGCGTCTGGGTTGCCTTTGCAATCCCCGCTAATGCTTTTTCCGTACAAGTATAAGCTGTGGTTAGTCAGTTTAACGTTGTAACGTAGAGCGATCTCTTTTTGTCTTTCTTCAATGATGTCATCAGAGAATTCGATCACTTCGCCACAATCTAGACACACTAAGTGGTCATGGTGGTGCTGTGTTGAAAGTTCAAATACAGACTTACCGCCTTCAAAGTGGTGGCGAGTTACAATGCCAGCGTCATCGAATTGGTTTAATACTCGATAAACGGTCGCAAGCCCGATCTCTTCACCTAGGTCGATCAGCTTTTTATATAAATCTTCAGCACTAATATGTTGGCAGTCTGGTTGTTGTAATACTTCTAAAATTTTGAGCCTTGGGAGGGTCACTTTAAGACCAGCATCTTTTAGCGCTTGATTATTGTCTGACATATACTTTCCTGTTGATGATCTGCAGCAGTTAACAGAATTCAATATTAATACCATTATAGTTTAGTCAGGCATAACAATAAACCACGAACTTCAAAGGGTTACTAATCAACATCACAATCTGTTTTGTAAATTGGAAGTATCTCACTTATAGTGGAGGTACGACCAGTCAGGGTGGCGGTATTTCTAATATGAACACGGAATGTTGTTATGAATAAGCAGCTCGCAAGAATATACAAACCAAACATTGTAAGATTCGCTCTTAATATCTGGCCTCCGTTCTGGGGAGCAGGGATCAAAATAGCTCATATCAGCCCAGACTTCAGGGTAGTTAAAACTGTGCTCAAGCTACGTTGGTGGAATAAAAATGCCAATCGTACTCAATATGGAGGCAGCATCTTTTCCCTGACTGATCCTGTTTACTCTTTGATGTTAATGGGAATTTTGGGTGAGCGATATTATGTTTGGGACAAGGAAGCGAGCATTAACTTTATCAAACCGGGGCAATCTGATTTATATGCAGATTTCGAAATAAGCCAAGGGCAACTTGATGAGATTTATCGTCAGACACAACTCGGTGAGAAGTGTTTTCCTGAGTTTATTATCTATGTCAAAGATGAGCAGGGAAATGTGGTATCAGAAATTCAACGCACCCTTTATGTAAGAAAGAAGCCGCAATTTAGAGATGATGACGAAGCATTAGAAGCTGAGTGTTAATTCCTAGGTTTTAAATAGCAAAAAACCTCCCATAAGGAGGTTTTTTCATATCTACATAGTTGTCATTAATTGTAACAATTAACAACCGCTAGAGAATTAGTCTTCTAGCTCTGCTAGGCACATTTCTTCGTGGATTTGTTTAACCCAGTTAGATACACGCTCATCAGTTAGTTCAGGTTGACGATCTTCATCGATACATAGACCAACGAATTGGCTGTCATCGCCTTCAACTAAACCTTTCGATGCTTCGAATTCGTAGCCTTCAGTTGATGTGTAACCTAGGATAGTACCGCCTTTCGCCTCAACGATGTCACGGATAGTACCCATAGCATCACAGAAGTATTCTGCGTAATCTTCTTGGTCACCACAACCAAAGATAGCAACAAGCTTAGTTGAGAAATCAATAGCTTCTAGCTCTGGGAAAAAGTCATCCCAATCACATTGTGCTTCGCCGTAGTACCACGTAGGGATACCAAGCAGCAGTAGATCGAAATTATCGATATCTTCTTTGCTGCTTTTTGCAATGTCTTGAACGTGAACGAGCTGCTTGCTCAATTGCTTTTGAATCATCTTAGCAACAGCTTCAGTGTTACCTGTATCGCTACCAAAGAAGAGACCTACACTTGCCATAGAATCATTACCTTTCATTTTGTCTGTTGTCGGTGTAATAAAGTTCGGAAGAGAATCGTTAGATCCCAGTTCCTTCCCAGCTTAGTTGGATTATCCCTTTGGCGATAAAACCCGCACAGCCAAGGAAAAGTACTAACCATACGATGCGACGACCAAATGCAGGAACATTTCCCTGCTTGAGAACGTCCTTAATTGCCATACCGATTAAAAAGAAAATCGCGGCAAACAGGATATCTAAACCAACAGATTCGATGATGTTCATGTAGTCGTAAAGCATGGGAACCTTATATACCAATTTTGCTTGGGCGCACTATATCACTGTTGTGAGATAAAGTTAATCTGCAGTAATTACACAGTTCTCATTTATCTGTACGAAAAAGTGCAGTTAAGCGATGAATTTTCTAATCGCTCTAAGTACTTCTGCCGGTTTTTCAGCATGCAGCCAGTGACCCGTGTTGGCAATGACGTGCGCTTTTGCGTTGGTAAATTGCTGCTGTACGGCTGCTTGATGTTCTGCGGTGAGGTAGTCAGAATTCCCACCTTTTATTAGCAGAGTTTTGACCGAGGTTTTGTCGATCGGTTCCCAACCAATAATGTGTGGGTAGTTGTTCAATAACGAGGCAACATTGAAACGCCATTCCATGATGCCTTGCTCTGCTTTGAATAGAGATTTGGTCAAAAACTGGCGAACTCCATCAATCTCGATATGTTTTGCGAGAACCCTCAGTGCATCTGAGCGTGAGGTCGGTTTCTCTTCAATCACGGCTTGTAGGCCAGCGAATACGTTGTCGTGGCGATTTAGAGTGTAAGCGACCGGCGCCATATCCAAGACAATCAACTTGTGCAGTGTAAGATGCTGTGTCAGTGCCATCGCGACTTTGCCACCCATAGAGTGACCAATCACAGTGACGTCTTCTAACTTAAGATCATGCAGCAGTTGAGCCACGTCTTGTGCCATCGCTTGATAGTTATGAGTGTCACTATGAAAGGATTGACCGTGGTTGCGGAGATCGATACTAAGTATCTGATGATCGGCTTTTAGATCCCTAGCGAGCAAGCCAAGGTTGTCCAGATTACCGAACAATCCATGGATCAAAACAATGGTGTGACCCTCACCTTCAATTTTATAGTTGAGCTGTACTGACATTTTTATCTTATTCATGGTGGGTTTGACGTAGAGTATCCGCGCGGATCTCGCTATAATCCCCCAGAGTTTAAACATTGAGATTGTGAAAAGCGAATGAAAACAATTGAGGTTGATGAGGACCTATACCGTTTTATTGCGGGTCAGACAGAACGTATTGGCGAAAGCGCTTCAGATATTCTGCGCCGCTTGTTACAGGTTGATAGCCAAGGCATGGCTCCGATCGAAGAGATCGTTGAGCCAAAAGGTATCGTTGTTAGCAAAGAGGTAGGCTTTACTCCAGAGAAGTTCGATGGCGTTAAAGAAATGCGCTCACTACTAATATCAGATGAGTTTGCATCACTAAAGAAAGCCATTGATCGTTTCATGCTTGTGTTATCAACACTGCATAAAATCGACCCTTTAAGCTTTTCAGAAGCAACTCAAGTAAAAGGCCGTAAGCGCGTTTACTTTGCGGATAACGAAGCAACGTTGCTAGCAAATGGTAACACGACTAAGCCTAAAGCTATTCCAAACAGTCCTTTTTGGGTTATTACTAATAACAATACAAGTCGAAAAAGACAGATGGTTGAGCAGCTAATGAGCCGCATGAGCTTCCAAGCAGAATTGATAGAAAAAGTAACAGGTTCAATTTAACGAAATCTGATTTAAACCTCATAATATCCATGGATAAGAAGATATTATGAGGTTTTTTTGTTTTTAAATTTTATATATAAGGATGTCGAAAAATGGCTATGCACCCTCGTGCTGGGCAAAAAGCTCAGCAGGAAGATCTTCATAATATCCCGGCTTTAGTTGCTAACTATTTCTTACAGCAACCGGATGCGACAAACCCAGATCATAAAGTACTTTTCGGTACTTCAGGTCACCGCGGTACAGCAGACAAATCAACATTTAACGAAAACCACATTCTAGCGATTGTACAAGCCGTTGCTGAAGTGCGTGCCGAGCAAGGTACAACTGGTCCGCTTTTCTTAGGTAAAGATACTCACGCTCTATCTGAGCCTGCATTCTCTACTGTTATCGAGGTGCTTGTTGCGAACGGTGTTGAAGTTATTATTCAAGAAAACAATGGCTTTACTCCAACACCTGGTATCTCGCATGCGATTCTTACGCACAACCTAGTGAATGACAAAAAAGCAGACGGCATTGTTATCACGCCTTCGCATAACCCACCTCAAGACGGCGGCATCAAATACAATCCGACACACGGTGGCCCGGCTGAAGCTGAATTGACTCAAGCAATTGAAGACCGTGCGAACGTGATTATTGCTGAGCAAATGCAAGGTGTTAAGCGCACGCCTATCGCACAAGCTAAACAGTCTGAGCTAGTGAAAGAAGTCGACCTAGTGGCGCCATACGTCGCTGACTTGGTTAACGTCGTAGATATGGAAGCGATCCAGAAAGCAAACATCAAGATTGGTGTTGATCCACTGGGTGGCAGTGGTATTGATTACTGGCGCCAAATTGGTAAGGCGTACAACCTAGACCTTACTCTGGTAAGTGAAGCGGTTGACCCTTCATTCCAATTCATGTCTCTAGATAAAGATGGCGTGGTTCGTATGGACTGTTCTTCTCCATACGCAATGGCAGGTCTACTGGCGCTTAAAGACGAGTATGCTCTCGCGTTTGGTAATGACCCAGATTACGATCGCCACGGCATCGTGACACCAAAAGGCCTGATGAATCCAAACCACTTCTTAGCGGTTTGTATTGATTACTTATACCGTAACCGTGAAGGTTGGGGTAAAGACGTTGCTGTTGGTAAGACACTAGTATCAAGTGCATTAATCGATCGCGTAGTTGCTGACTTAGGTCGCGAACTTTGTGAAGTACCAGTTGGCTTCAAATGGTTCGTTGATGGTTTATACAACGGTCAGTTTGGCTTTGGTGGTGAAGAGAGTGCAGGTGCTTCTTTCCTACGTAAAGACGGTACGCCTTGGTCAACAGATAAAGATGGCCTAATTCTTTGCCTACTTGCGGCTGAGATCACAGCAGTAACGGGTAAGAACCCACAAGAATACTACGAAGAGCTTGCTGCTAAACACGGCGAATCTAAGTACAACCGTATTCAAGCGGTAGCGAATGGCGCACAAAAAGATGTGCTTAAAAAGCTGTCTCCAGAGATGGTTGCAGCTGAGACGCTTGCTGGTGATGCAATTACTGCTCGCTTAACACATGCTCCAGGTAATGGCGCAGCGATTGGTGGCCTTAAAGTGACAACCGAGAACGGTTGGTTTGCTGCTCGTCCATCAGGCACTGAAGACATCTACAAGATCTACTGTGAAAGCTTTAAAGGTGAAGAGCACTTAAAAGCAATCGAGGCAGAAGCTCAAGAGATTGTTAACCAAGTATTTGCAGCCGCTGGTCTATAATCGAATCTCGATTACTAGAGTCGTTAGGTAAATAGAAGAAGGGTTGATGTGAATGCATCAGCCCTTTTTATTTGTCTGTCAGTAATCTACGAAGACTAAGTCAATTCAATGACGAATGGATTAGCCGTATGGCCAGCTTTGTGGCATCACAAACCAGAACTGTCCCGACTTAGTTTGTACATGGACGAAGCTATCACCGAACTCGGTGATAGCTTTGCCGCTAAAATCATCCGTCCCAGCAGCCCATTGTTCTTTAGTGAGAGGGTAGAGCGCTTCAGTGATTAGATGAGCTTGATCTTGATAGCACCAAAAACCGTTTACTTGGCTTGGATTAATGTCGTAACCCAAACATGTAGCAGGTACGTTTTGCTCTAAGAATGGGTTGGTATATAGGCGACCTTGCATGAGGAGATGTTTTGAGTCGACATCGATCTCTGGGTATTGTTCAAGAAAGGCCGTTGAAGACGACATACCAAGCTGGTGGTTGAGCATTCTATCGAGCTTCTTGTCTAACTGGTCATGAGAGTTCGGACCAAACCATGTCTGTTCATGCAGTAGGTAAAACTTAATTGCTACTTCCCAATGCTCTAGCTTTTGGTTTTGCACATCTTCAAGGATAAAGTCGATCGCGCCGAGTGTTCTTCCCTCAACATTAATCTGAATCTCATCGTGCTTGATTGAATAATTATCCGAAACACCGATGACTTGTTCACACAGGTGCTGATATAGGAAGCCTAATCTAGGATTACCATTATAAGTATGTGATTCGTCGAGTGCTTGGTGGCTTGAGAAAGCACTGAGATCAGAAATTGGCGGCTTGATTTCGAGTAGCGGTGGCGAGCCAATCACCCATTGGTAAAAACGTTGCAGTTCAGTCATCGGTTCCTCGTAAACTTCAGTCGTCTGTTGTTCACAAACAGAGTGGTAGGGCTTTCGACATTCAACCCGTAAATTGATATAACGACGTTATTATAAAGGTGAGCTGGAAATAAAAATGAATAACTTACAATTAGAAAAGCTACTTAACGAAAAACTGCAGCCACAGCAGATTAAAGACTACTGTCCGAATGGCCTTCAAGTAGAAGGCACAACAGAAGTGAAGCGCATCGTTACTGGTGTGACAGCTTCGCAAGCCTTGATTGATAAAGCGGTAGAACTGAACGCAGACGCTTTGTTAGTCCATCATGGTTTTTTCTGGAAAGGCGAGTCAGAAGCGATTCGAGGTATGAAGGGCAAGCGCATTCGTACTCTGATTAAGAATGACATTAATCTTCTAGGTTATCACTTACCTCTCGATATCCATCCTGAGCTTGGCAACAACGCGAAATTGGCAGAGTTACTTGAGATAGAAGTCGAAGGTGGCTTGGAAGGACACCCGCAGTCAGTTGCCATGTTTGGTAAACTAAAAGCACCAATGACAGGGGCTGAATTTGCAGAAAAAATCGATCAAGTTCTGAATCGAAAACCACTGCATATTGCGCCAGAGAACCAAGATAAAATGATTACGACTGTCGGTTGGTGCACCGGTGGTGGCCAAGATTACATTGAGCTAGCTGCCTCTCAAGGTATTGATGCATTTATCTCTGGCGAAATCTCAGAGCGCACGACCTACTCAGCACGCGAGCAAGACATTCACTATTTTGCTGCTGGCCACCATGCGACTGAGCGCTACGGTGTGAAAGCGCTAGGTGAATGGTTAGAGAAAGAACATGGCTTGGATGTTGAGTTTATTGATATCGACAATCCAGTTTAAGAGCAGATGTGATGTGAAGGATACGAGTCACTGTAAATTTGTATCCGTCTTTGAGATAAGCTTGGAATCTATTGATTAGTGTTGTTGCGAGGTTAGGTTAATGTTCAAACCTTCTCGTATCTCGTATCTCGTATCTCGTATCTCGTATCTCGTATCTCGTATAAAAGAAAAGGGTTGATGCTTTCACATCAACCCTTTTTAACGTTATGACTTATCGCAACTATTCACGCTCGTGAAGTGCTTTAAAGTCACGTTGTTCTTCACCAGTGTACAGCTGACGAGGACGACCGATACGGTTCGTTGGATCGCTGTGCATTTCGTTCCAGTGTGCAATCCAACCGATGGTACGAGACATCGCGAAGATTACAGTGAACATAGATACTGGAATACCGATTGCTTTCAGAATGATACCTGAGTAGAAATCTACGTTCGGGTATAGCTTCTTAGACACAAAGTACTCATCAGAAAGAGCAATACGCTCAAGTTCCATTGCTACATCTAGCAGTGGATCTTGGATGTTCAGCTCTTTAAGTACTTCGTGACACGCTTCGCGCATTACTGTTGCACGCGGATCGTAGTTCTTGTAAACACGGTGACCGAAGCCCATCAAACGGAATGGGTCATCTTTGTCTTTTGCTTTCGCAACGTATTCTTCAATGTTATCTACGCTACCAATCTCTTCAAGCATGCGCAGACAAGCTTCGTTTGCACCGCCATGCGCTGGGCCCCAAAGTGATGCGATACCAGCTGCGATACACGCAAATGGGTTAGCACCAGATGAACCCGCTAGACGTACTGTAGACGTTGAAGCGTTCTGTTCGTGATCAGCGTGTAGCGTGAAAATTTTATCCATTGCACGAGCAACGATAGGGTTCACTTCATACTCTTCACATGGGTTTGCAAACATCATGTGTAAGAAGTTTTCTGCGTAGCCAAGGTCGTTACGTGGGTAGATAAACGGTTGACCGATTGAATATTTGTAACACATTGCTGCCAGTGTTGGCATTTTTGAAATTAGGCGGTATGCCACAATTTCACGGTGTGTATCGTTGTTGATATCAAGTGAGTCGTGGTAGAACGCCGCTAGAGCGCCTACAACACCACACATAACAGCCATAGGGTGAGCGTCACGACGGAAGCCGTGGAAGAAACTAGCGATTTGCTCATGCACCATAGTGTGACGTGTCACGGTAGTCTTGAACTTTTCGTATTCAGCTCGAGATGGGGCTTCACCGTAAAGAAGTATGTAACACACTTCTAAGTAATCAGCGTTATTGGCAAGTTGGTCAATTGGATAACCACGATGTAAAAGAATACCTTTTCCACCGTCAATAAAAGTGATTTGAGACTCACAGGATGCAGTGGCAAGAAAACCAGGGTCAAAAGTGAAAAAACCATTAGAACCTAGTGTACGAACATCGATCACTGGAGTACCAAGTACACCTTCTGTAATCGGCAGCTCGATTGGCGCTTGACCTTCAATGTGAAGGGTAGCTTTCTTATCCGCCATAACAATCTCCTTTGTTTATTATTTAATCCGTCCAGGATGTTTATGTGCCATTTTTTTACTGGTCTTACGTGGGAAAGTCAATTTTTCTGAAGCTTTGTGTGCACTTGTTAGTGTTTTTTACATTAAATTCGTTAAAAATCTGGTCTGTGTAGCATTATTTGTTACATCAATTGTATTAGAATGTTGCGAGCCGTATAGTGGCGCTGAAAAGTTTGGTTAAAACCTTATAAATGCAAGGCTAAGAAGAAATGTGAGGTGTCTTTCTTAGTTGAGCTGTTAACAACTATTTTACAATTATCTAAGGCTCAACTTCAGTTATTTGTTAAGTTAATGTTAAATTTTGAAGGTTAGCAATCAAATTTTGTCCATAACAATATCATAAGGTTATTTAATGACCATAATGCTCAATGGAGCTGAGTGAGCAAGCCCGTGAAAGAAAGAAAGACAAGACCTGTTAATTTAGATTTACAGACCATCCACTTTCCAATCACAGCAATAGCTTCCATCCTACACCGTGTGTCTGGGGTGATAACTTTTGTTGCGATTGGAATTTTGCTTTGGTTACTATCCATTTCCCTCTCATCCCCAGTAGGCTTTATGGAAGCTAGCGACATTGTCGATGGTTTCTTCGTGAAGTTTATTCTGTGGGGCATTTTAACCGCTTTGGCTTACCACATTGCTGGTGGTATTCGTCACCTTCTTATGGACTTAGGTCACTTTGAAGAGCTGGAATCTGGCGCTAAGAGCGCTAAGGTTGCATTCGCAGCAACAGCGGTATTGTCTCTACTAGCGGGGATCTTAGTATGGTAAACAACGTTTCTACTTTTGGTCGTAATGGTGTCCACGATTATCTATTGATTCGTGCAACTGCCATCATTATGACGCTTTACACTATCTACCTAGTAAGCTTCTGCGCTTTCTCTGGTGATATCTCTTACGCATCTTGGACGCAATTCTTTGGTGGAACATTCACTAAAGTCTTCACCATGTTAGCGCTTACTTCTGTTTTGGTTCATGCGTGGATCGGCCTATGGCAAGTACTAACTGACTACATCAAATGCGCAAAATTGCGTGTTGGTCTTCAAGTCGGTGTTGTTGCAGTTCTTCTTGGATATTTCTTCTCTGGTCTGTTTATTTTGTGGGGTGCGTAAGTGACTATTCCTGTTCGTGAGTTTGATGCCGTAGTTATCGGCGCTGGTGGTGCAGGTATGCGTGCCGCACTGCAAATTTCTGAGCAAGGCCTATCTTGTGCATTGCTTTCTAAAGTTTTCCCTACTCGTTCTCATACGGTTTCTGCGCAAGGCGGCATCACTGTTGCTCTTGGTAACGCGCATGAAGACCATTGGGAGCAGCACATGTACGACACCGTAAAAGGTTCTGATTACATCGGTGACCAAGATGCTATTGAGTACATGTGTAAAAATGGTCCTGAATCAGTAATCGAACTTGAAAAAATGGGCCTACCTTTCTCTCGTTTTGAGAACGGTACTATTTACCAACGTCCTTTCGGTGGTCAATCGAAAAACTTTGGTGGTGAGCAAGCGGCTCGTACCGCAGCTGCAGCCGACCGTACTGGTCACGCACTGCTTCATACGCTTTACCAGCAAAACATTAAACACAAAACGACAGTTTTCTCTGAGTGGTATGCACTGGATCTTGTTAAGAACGAAGATGGTGCAATCTTAGGTACAACTGCGCTTTGTATGGAAACGGGCGAAGTTTGCTACTTCAAAGCGAAGGCAACAATCCTTGCTACTGGTGGTGCTGGTCGTATCTACGCTTCTACAACTAACGCTCACATCAACACTGGTGACGGTGTTGGTATGGCGATTCGTGCTGGCGTTCCTATGCAAGACATCGAAATGTGGCAGTTCCACCCAACGGGTATCGCTGGCGCAGGTGTATTGGTAACGGAAGGTTGTCGTGGTGAAGGTGGTTACCTTCTCAATAAAGACGGCGAACGCTTCATGGAACGTTACGCACCAAACGCTAAAGACTTAGCGGGTCGTGATGTTGTTGCACGTTCAATGATGGTTGAAATCCGTGAAGGTCGCGGTTGCGATGGCCCTTGGGGTCCACATATCAAGCTGAAGCTTGATCACTTAGGTAAAGAGACACTTGAATCTCGTCTTCCTGGTGTATGTGAACTGTCTCGTACCTTTGCTCACGTTGATCCAGTGAAAGAGCCAATTCCAGTAATCCCTACATGTCACTACATGATGGGTGGTGTCCCAACACAAGTTTCTGGCCAAGCTATTAAGCAAACTGAAGACGGCAGCGATGTTGAAATCCAAGGTCTATTTGCTTGTGGTGAAATCGCATCAGTATCAGTACACGGCGCTAACCGTCTAGGTGGTAACTCACTGCTTGATTTGGTGGTATTTGGTCGTGCGACAGGTCTACACCTAGGTGAGACACTGAAGAAGCAAGAAGAAGCTAAGCCAGCAACTGAAGCTGACATTGAACGTTCTCTAGAGCGTTACAACCGTTGGGAAAACAGCACTGACGGCGAAGACCCAGCACAAATCCGTAAAGATCTTCAGCAATGTATGCAGAATAACTTCTCGGTATTCCGTGAAGGTAAAGCAATGGCTGAAGGCCTAGAAGAGCTTAAAGCAATTCGCGAGCGTCTGAAGAATGCACATCTATCTGATAAGTCTACAGAGTTCAACACTCAACGTATCGAGTGTTTAGAGCTTGAAAACTTGATGGAAACGGCATTCGCGACGGCTGTTGCTGCAAACTTCCGTACAGAGAGCCGTGGCGCACACGCTCGATTCGATTTCCCTGACCGTGATGATGAGCAATGGCTATGCCACTCACTTTATAACCCAGAGTCAGAGAGCATGACTAAGCGTGGTGTAAACATGGAGCCTATCCATCGTGAAGCGTTCCCACCAAAAGCACGTACGTACTAAGGAGATATGACCATGAAACTGAATTTCTCTTTATACCGTTACAATCCAGATGTCGACCAGAAGCCTTATATGAAGGAATACACTCTAGAAGTGGATGAAGGTTCAGACATGATGCTTTTGGATGCGCTTATTCTGTTGAAAGAGCAAGATCCAACGATCGCATTCCGTCGCTCATGCCGTGAAGGTGTATGTGGCTCGGATGGTTTGAACATGAACGGTAAAAACGGCCTGGCTTGTATCACTCCGTTGTCTGCGCTTTCGGGCCAAGACAAGATTGTGATTCGTCCATTGCCTGGCTTACCGGTTGTTCGTGACCTGATTGTAGACATGACTCAGTTCTACGATAACTACGAAAAAGTGAAGCCATTCTTAGTGTCTGATGGCAATGTGCCACCGGCTCGTGAAAACTTACAAAGCCCTGATGAGCGTGCTCATTTAGATGGATTGTACGAATGTATCATGTGTGCATGTTGTACAACGTCATGCCCATCGTTCTGGTGGAACCCTGACAAATTCATCGGACCAGCAGGCCTGCTTGCAGCGTACCGTTGGCTAATTGATAGCCGAGATACTGCGACAGACGAACGTTTGTCCGATCTTGATGATGCATTTAGCGTTTTTCGTTGCCATGGCATCATGAATTGTGTAAGTGTTTGTCCTAAGGGATTAAATCCGACGAAAGCGATTGGTCACATCAAGACCATGCTAGTGAATCGTTCGGTTTAAGTTATATAAAAATTGCCGCCCTAGAAGTTTTGGGGCGGCCTTTTAATAGCTCGGCATAGACCGCAGCAAACGTGAAAACTACTGGTTAAGGGAAAATATGCACAACGGCGTGATGAAGGCATGGCTCGAGTCTTCACACTTGGCTGGCGCCAATGCAACGTACGTAGAAGAACTCTATGAACTGTATCTAAGTGACCCAGATTCGGTAAGTGACGAATGGAGAAGTGTTTTTGAAGAACTGCCTGTGCAGGCTTCAGAGACAGTGGAACAACCACACTCTCGTGTTCGTGAATACTTCCGTCGACTCGCTCAAGAAACAAAGCATTACAGTGTCCAAGTTAGTGATCCAGATGTCGATGCGAAACAAGTAAAAGTTCTGCAACTTATTAATGCCTATCGATTCCGAGGGCATCAAGCAGCAAATCTAGACCCCCTAGGTTTATGGAAAAGAGCGACAGTTGATGAACTGGCCCCTTCTTTCCACACTCTTACCGAAGATGACCTCAATGAGACGTTTAACGTCGGCTCTTACGCCATTGGCCAAGAGACGATGGTGCTTAAAGATCTCTACAAATCTCTAAAGCAAACTTATTGTGGCTCTATTGGTGCTGAATACATGCACATGACAAATACAGAGCAAAAGCGTTGGATTCAACAACGCTTAGAGTCTGTATCTGGTCAACCCTCTTTCAATAAAGAAGAAAAGCAAGCTTTCCTAGAAGAGCTAACTGCTGCTGAAGGTCTTGAGCGCTATCTTGGTGCAAAATTCCCAGGCGCAAAACGCTTCTCGTTGGAAGGTGGTGATGCTCTTATCCCAATGACGAAAGAAATTATTCGTCATGCTGGCGGACAAGGCATGCGTGAAGTTGTTGTTGGTATGGCTCACCGTGGTCGTCTAAACATGTTGGTCAACGTGCTTGGTAAAAAGCCACAAGACCTGTTTGACGAGTTTGCGGGCAAGCACGACGACACGTGGGGTACTGGTGATGTGAAATACCACCAAGGTTTCTCTGCGGATTTTGCAACGCCAGGCGGCAACGTTCACTTAGCACTAGCATTTAACCCATCTCACTTAGAAATCGTAAACCCGGTAGTTATCGGTTCAGTACGTGCACGTCAAGATCGCCTTGGTGATAATGATGGTAGCCGTGTACTTCCTATTACTATCCACGGTGATTCAGCTATCGCGGGTCAGGGTGTAGTTCAAGAGACGTTTAACATGTCTCAAGCGCGTGGTTTCTGCGTGGGTGGTACGGTTCGTATCGTTGTAAACAACCAAGTTGGTTTCACAACGTCTAACCCTCGCGATACGCGTTCTACGATGTACTGTACCGATATCGCGAAGATGGTTCAGGCTCCGATTTTCCACGTTAACTCTGATGACCCAGAAGCGGTCGCTTTCGTAGCGCGCCTTGCACTAGATTACCGTAATACGTTTAAGCGTGATGTTGTTATCGATTTGGTTTGTTACCGTCGCCACGGTCACAATGAAGCCGATGAGCCGAATGCAACACAGCCTTTGATGTACCAAAAAATCAAGAAGCACCCAACACCACGTAAGCTTTATGCTGACGTGCTAATGGAGCGCGGTGAGTTTGGTATTGATACGGCAACTCAACTGGTTAACGAATATCGTGATGCACTTGATCACGGTGAAGTTGTGGTTAAAGAGTGGCGCCCAATGGCACTTCACTCAGTAGATTGGTCTCCTTACCTAGGCCACGACTGGAATATCGAATGGGATAATAAGGTTGATATCGAGCGCCTCAAAGAGCTTGGTACCAAACTTTGCCAATACCCAGACAGCCATAAGCTTCAAAGTCGAGTAAACAAACTTTACAACGATCGTACTGCCATGGTGAATGGTGAGAAACAAGTCGATTGGGGTATGGCGGAAACTCTGGCTTACGCAACACTTGTTGATGATGGTAAGCGTATTCGTATCTCTGGCCAAGATTCAGGCCGTGGTACGTTCTTCCACCGTCACTCAGTACTGCACAACCAATCAGATGCAAGCACGTATGTTCCTCTTGCGAACATCCATGACAAGCAAGGGCCATTCCAAGTGTTTGACTCGGTATTGTCTGAAGAAGCGGTACTGGCATTTGAGTATGGTTACGCAACAGCAGAGCCAAGCGGTCTCACCCTTTGGGAAGCACAATTTGGTGACTTCGCAAACGGTGCACAAGTTGTTATCGATCAATTTATTTCGTCAGGCGAGCAAAAGTGGGCACGTCTATGTGGGCTAACTATGCTGCTTCCTCACGGTTATGAAGGTCAAGGCCCAGAGCACTCTTCTGCACGTCTTGAGCGTTACCTTCAGTTATGTGCTGAACAAAATATGCAGGTTGTTGTTCCTTCAACGCCAGCCCAGGTTTACCACATGATTCGTCGTCAGGTTGTTCGACCAATGCGTCGTCCACTGATTGTAATGTCACCTAAGTCATTGCTTCGTCACCCTCTGTGTACTTCTTCTCTTGAAGATTTGGCAGAAGGCACGTTCCAACCAGCTATCGCAGAAATTGATGATCTGGTACCTGAGAACGTAAAACGCGTCGTGTTCTGTTCAGGTAAGGTTTACTTTGACCTACTTGATCAAAGACGCAAGAACGAGCAAGACGATGTCGCTATTGTGCGTATCGAGCAACTTTACCCGTTCCCTTACGAGGACGTGAGAGCTGCCATCGCACAGTACACAAATGTAGTCGATTACGTTTGGTGTCAAGAAGAGCCACAAAACCAAGGTGCTTGGTACAGTAGCCAGCATAATTTCCGAGCTGCTATCCCAGTGGGTGCTGATATTCAATATGCAGGTCGTCCTGCATCAGCATCACCAGCTGTTGGCTATATGTCGGTACACTTGAAACAACAAAAAGCGTTAGTTGACGACGCTTTGACCCTACTTAAGAACTAGAAGTAAAAGGAAAATACGCACATGACAATTGAAATTCTGGTTCCAGATTTACCTGAATCTGTGGCTGATGCAACAGTTGCTACTTGGCACAAAAAACCGGGCGAAGCGGTTGCACGTGATGAAGTCATTGTAGATATCGAAACAGATAAAGTAGTTCTAGAAGTACCGGCTCCTGAAGCGGGTGTTCTGGAAGCTATCATCGAAGAAGAGGGTGCTACGGTACTTTCTAAGCAGCTTCTGGCTAAAATCAAGCCGGGTGCTGTCGCTGGTGAACCAACGAAAGATACCACTGAAGATACAGAAGCCTCTCCTGATAAGCGCCACAAAGCGGCTCTTACAGAAGAGAGTAACGACGCGCTAAGCCCTGCGGTTCGTCGCTTGCTTGCAGAGCACAACCTACAACCAGCTGACGTTAAAGGCACTGGTGTTGGTGGTCGTATTACTCGTGAAGACATCGACGCACACCTAGCAGCAGCGAAAGCGGCTCCGGCAGCAGCATCTGCACCAGTAGTTGAAGCGCCAGCAGCCGCTCGTAGCCAAAAACGCGTGCCTATGACTCGCCTACGTAAGACAGTTGCAAACCGTCTTCTAGAAGCGAAAAACAGCACAGCAATGCTGACTACTTTCAATGAAGTGAACATGAAGCCAATCATGGACCTTCGTAAGCAGTACAAAGACCAATTCGAGAAGCGTCACGATACGCGTCTTGGTTTCATGTCTTTTTATGTGAAAGCAGTAACAGAAGCACTAAAACGTTTCCCAGAAGTGA
This sequence comes from Vibrio sp. 10N.261.45.E2, assembly GCF_002875705.1. GTDB lineage: Bacteria > Pseudomonadota > Gammaproteobacteria > Enterobacterales > Vibrionaceae > Vibrio. Next base: position 139,837 of record NZ_MCZZ01000130.1, on the reverse strand, counting down.
ACGCTTCTATTGATGGTACAGATATCGTTTACCACAACTACTTCGACATCAGCATGGCAGTATCAACGCCACGTGGTCTAGTAACTCCAGTACTAAAAGACTGTGACACACTAGGTTTCGCTGATATCGAAAAAGGCATCAAAGAGCTAGCAATCAAAGGCCGTGACGGCAAGCTAACGGTGGATGAACTGATGGGCGGTAACTTCACTATCACAAACGGTGGTGTATTCGGTTCTCTAATGTCTACGCCAATCATCAACCCGCCTCAAGCGGCAATTTTGGGTATGCACAAAATCCAAGATCGTCCAATGGCTGTTGATGGCAAAGTAGAGATTCTACCAATGATGTATCTAGCGCTTTCTTACGACCACCGTCTAATCGATGGCCGTGAATCAGTTGGCTTCCTAGTGACCATCAAAGAGCTACTAGAAGATCCTGCACGTCTGCTATTAGACGTTTAGTATCGCTAAAACGTCTAGTTAACCTCGTTAGCTAGACGTAAAAAGTTTCAAAGGCTAGGCTGCTCAACGTCTGGCCTTCACTTGAACTGTAAAGCCATTAGAAAATGGACAGCAGTTTATTTGAGAAGACCCTACAGACGTAACACAGGAAACTGTGTCGTTATGGAAATAATAATCCCTTAAGGGAAAATAAACGGAATATCAAAATGAATTTGCATGAATACCAAGCCAAACAGCTGTTTGCAGAATTCGGTTTGCCTGTACCAGAAGGTTTCGCATGTGATACAGCACAAGAAGCTTTCGAAGCTGCAGGCCGTATCAGTACAGCCAAGAAAGTCGTTAAGTGTCAAGTACACGCTGGTGGTCGCGGTAAAGCGGGCGGCGTAGAGCTACATGACACAAAAGAAGGCGTTAAAGAGTTTGCACAAAAGTGGCTAGGTAAAAACCTAGTGACTTACCAAACAGACGCTAATGGTCAGCCTGTAACAAAGATCCTAGTTGAAGAAGCATCGAACATTGCTAACGAACTTTACCTAGGTGCTGTTGTTGACCGTGCAACGCGCAAAATTGTATTCATGGCGTCAACTGAAGGCGGTGTGGACATTGAGAAAATCGCTGAAGAAACTCCAGAGTTGATTCACCAATCAGCGATCGATCCTCTAGTGGGCCCTCAAGCTTACCAAGGCCGTGAACTTGCGTTCAAACTTGGTCTAGTTGGCGATCAAATTAAACAGTTCGTTAAGATCTTCATGGGTCTTGGCCAAATGTTCTCTCAGTACGACCTAGCTCTACTAGAAATTAACCCACTTGTAATTACTGGCGAAGGCAATCTGCTTTGTCTAGACGGCAAGATCAATATCGACTCAAACGCGATGTACCGTCAGCCTAAACTACGTGAAATGCACGATCCATCTCAAGAAGATGAGCGCGAAGCACACGCAGCACAGTGGGAACTGAACTACGTAGCACTAGATGGCAACGTTGGCTGTATGGTTAACGGTGCAGGCCTTGCGATGGGTACGATGGATATCGTAAACCTACACGGTGGCAAGCCAGCAAACTTCCTTGATGTAGGCGGCGGCGCGACAAAAGAACGTGTAGCTGAAGCATTCAAGATCATCCTTTCTGATGACAATGTTAAAGCAGTACTAGTAAACATCTTCGGTGGCATCGTTCGTTGTGACATGATCGCTGAAGGTATTATCGGTGCAGTTAAAGAAGTAGGCGTGACAGTTCCTGTAGTTGTTCGTTTAGAAGGTACTAACGCAGACCTAGGTCGCGAAGTACTTGCTAATTCTGATGTTGATATCATTGCAGCTGAATCTCTAACAGATGCTGCTCAGAAAGTTGTTGCTGCTGCGGAGGCTAAATAATGTCTGTATTAATTAACAAAGACACTAAAGTAATCTGTCAGGGTTTCACTGGCGGTCAAGGTACATTCCACTCAGACCAAGCTATCGCATACGGTACGCAAATGGTTGGTGGTGTTTCACCTGGTAAAGGTGGTCAAACTCACCTAGGCCTTCCAGTATTCAACACAGTACGTGAAGCAGTAGAAGTAACTGGTGCAACAGCAACAGTAATCTACGTACCAGCTCCTTTCTGTAAAGATGCAATCCTAGAAGCGATTGATGCAGGTATCGAACTGATCGTAACGATCACTGAAGGTATCCCTACAACTGATATGATCGACGTTAAAGTGAAGCTAGAAGAAACTGGCGTTCGTATGATCGGTCCTAACTGTCCAGGTCTTATCACTCCAGACGAGTGTAAGATTGGTATCATGCCTGGTCACATCCATAAGAAAGGTAAAGTCGGTATCGTATCTCGCTCAGGTACTCTGACGTACGAAGCAGTTAAGCAAACAACAGATGAAGGCTTTGGTCAGTCTACATGTGTTGGTATCGGTGGTGACCCTATCCCAGGTTCAAACTTCATTGATATCCTAAAACTTTTCCAAGAAGACCCAGAAACTGAAGCAATCGTAATGATTGGTGAGATCGGTGGTACAGCTGAAGAAGAAGCAGCTGAGTTCATCAAAGCGAACGTAACTAAACCAGTAGTTTCTTACATCGCTGGTGTTACTGCTCCTCCGGGCAAACGTATGGGTCACGCAGGCGCAATCATCTCCGGCGGTAAAGGTACTGCTGAAGATAAATTCGCAGCACTTGAAGCAGCAGGTGTTAAGACTGTTAAGTCTCTTGCTGACATCGGTAAAGGCCTACGTGAAATCACGGGTTGGTAATCAGCTGATTTTTATCGATTAAGATAGAAGTTAACTGAACGATATTAAAAAGGCTTGGTCACTGACCAAGCCTTTTTTGTATGTGCTGTAAGATAATTTATTGAAGATACGAGATACGAGATATGAAACAAATCTATGCTCGATTCTTCACCATCTGCGATAACATAAACATTGCGGTTGCTGTGATGACGACAGAAGGACCCGCCGGGGTGTCGTAGAACCAAGAAAGACTAAGGCCGCCGAGTACTGCCAGAGAACCGATACCTGAGGCAATAAAGGCCATCTGTTCAGGGGTTTGAGCAAATTTACGTGCTGTCGCAGCTGGAATAATCAGTAGCGATGTCATAATCAGAGCACCCACAAACTTCATACCGACCGCAATAACGATACCGACCATTAACATCAATACCAAACGCATCAGGTCTATGTTGATACCGTCTACAGCGGCAAGATCTTCGTTAACTGTGGTGGATAGCAATGGACGCCAGAAGATAGCCAAAACTAATGCCACAGCGGCCGCGCCACCATAAATAAACACAAGGTCAGTAGGCGAAACTGCAAGCAGATCACCAAATAGATAACTCATCAGATCGACACGGACATTATCGAGAAAGCTCACCGCGACCAAACCGAGTGACAATGCACTATGTGCGAGAATACCCAGCAGTGTATCGGTGGCAACCAACTTCTGTTTTTGTAAGGTCACCAACAGTACAGCCAGCATCAAACAGCAGATAAGCAGAGCTAAGTAGAGGTTTATCTCTAGTAGGAAGCCAAGTGCTAAACCCATTAAAGAAGCGTGAGCAAGCGTGTCACCGAAGTAAGCCATCTTGCGCCAAACAACGAATGAGCCAAGAGGTCCTGCAATGAGGGCAATGCCTAATCCAGCAAGGATAGACGGTAAAAGGAACTCAAGCATTAGTGGTGTCCGTGTTTATGGTTAGAGCAGTCGTGAACATCGCCAGAGACAGGTTGCCCTGCCAAGTCATGGTGATGATGGTCATGTTGGTGGTGATAGAAAGCCAAACTTTCTTGAACTGCTGTGCCAAATAAGGCGATGTAAGACGGATGATGCTTGATATCAGCAGGTGCGCCTGAGCAGCAGATGTGATGGTGCAGGCAAATTACATCGTCCGTTTTTGCCATAACAAGGTGGAGATCGTGCGACACCATAAACACAGCGCAGCCAAACCGATGCCTAATTGAATCAATGAGCTCATAAAGGTCGATTTGACCCTGAACATCAACGCCTTGAGCTGGTTCATCAAGAACCAGTAGATCTGGCCTTCTTAATAATGAACGAGCAATCAACACACGTTGGTTTTCACCGCCAGATAGCTGGTGCATGTTGCTTTTTAGTAGATGCTCAGCACCAACCATTTTCAAGGCTTCAAGAATTTCTTGCTGGCTGAATTTACCAGTAAGCTTCAGAAAACGTTCAACATTAAGGGGAAGTGAGTCATTGAGTTTTAATTTCTGAGGGACGTAACCAATTTTCAGTTTGTTGGCTTTTGTTATTTTGCCTGAAAACTTGGTTTGTAAACCCAGAACTACTTTTACTAATGTCGACTTTCCTGCACCGTTTGGCCCAATAAGGGTGGTGATTCTGCCGCGCTCAATATTTAGAGAGATGTTGTCTAGAACTTTTCGACCGTCAAACTCGACGCTCACAGAATCTAGTTGGATTAAGTTATCCATGAATAGAACTCATTTGCAATTCGCTAATGTTATAATGTAACATTTACCTCAAGCTTAAGCTACTTTTCTATTATCGAGGGATTATGTCACGTTCATCTTTTATACTTGCTACTTTGCTATTAGCGCCAAGTGTTGCAAGTGCCAATACTATTCTAACAAGCTTTAAACCAATTCAAATGATTGTGACAGAACTAACGCAAGGCGTTAGCGAACCGGATGTGTTGATGAACAGCAATGCTTCGCCGCACGATTATGCGCTCAAACCGTCGGATGTCAAAAAAGTTCATAGCGCTGATATGGTTATTTGGTTCGGTCCTGATTTAGAAGCGTTCCTGACGAAGGTTATAGCGTCTAATGACAATGTTATCGAAATTGGTCAAATCCCGGGCATTAATTTGCGAGAGTTCGGGCATGAAGAGCATGACCATGATGCACATGAAGGACACCACCACGGCAGCCATGACCCTCACTTCTGGTTAGGCATCGACCAAGTTGAGGTAGCAGCAAAATACATCTCAGCTAAGTTGATTGAATCTGATCCCGATAACGCAATGGCGTATCAAGAGAACTTAGATTCATTCTTGATTACATTGAAAGAGAAAGAGCAGGCAATTCGCGAGCAACTTGCGCCAGTAAAAGACAAAGGCTACTACGTGTTCCATGATGCGTATGGCTACTTTGAGCAAGAGTTTGAGTTAAATAATCTAGGTCACTTTACTGTTAGCCCAGATCGAAAACCTGGGGCAAAAAGCCTTATTGCTATCAAAAAAACCTTAGTACGTGACAACGTTCAATGTGTATTTTCTGAACCTCAATTCACGCCAGCAGTGATCGAGTCTGTAACTCGTGGAAGCAACACTAAGCAAGGACAGCTTGATCCAGTAGGTTCAGATATTGTAGTGAAGAGTGGAAGTTATTTCGATTTCCTTCAGCAACTTACAGATAGCTACACAAGCTGCTTAAGCAGCAAGTAATTTATAAAGAGCATTCTTTACTCTACTTTATTCTCATTAATTTATGAATCATGCCGCTTTTTGCGGCATTTTCGTGACCGCTAAGATAAAACCTTCCAACAAATAACAAACCTCCTTTCTCCTTTTCTAATTTCCGCTAAAATAGAAAGATAATAATTATCACAAAAAAACTCAGTTTTTGGCTAGGCTACGATCAGACATCGTGGCGACCAAAATTTCATGCAGTGTTGCTGTTCAGGATTAAGAGTTGTATCGAATTATCTTCAAAATGTTCATGTTAATGAGCATTTCATTTAGCGTTCTAGCGGTAAATACATCACCCTCTGTTTTCTATCCTTTGCCCGCTCAAGCGCAAGGGAATTTTCTTGCGGCTAAAAACTTGTACCTAGGTGCCGGAGGTGGGCTATGGGTTCATGGTGTGCATGGAAAAGTACTCTTTTACGATGGTCGAACTCTGTTCCCACGTAAAGGTAGTTTGCTGCAATTTTCTTCAGAAAGAGTTGCGTTTCTTAATGATGAATTTTGGACGTTTTTCGATAACGAGGTGTATCGACATAGCCCTGGAATTGGCAATGAATTGGCGTTCAGCCTAAGCCCAGGGGCTGAAATAGCGAATATCGGTGCATCAGGCGATTATATTTGGGTCACTGACGGCAGTAATTTTTATACCTACAACACTCAATCTTTAGAATTCCAAACTTACTCTTTGCTGAAACTGTACCGTTACAATAATAGTAGTGATATTGCGATTAATGACGCGGAGTGGGTGTTGTCAAAGTGGGTGTTGGCGACCAGTTCTGGTGTTTACCTTTCTGAGGATCAAGAGTTTACCCATATTACCGCATCAGAAAAAAATCATATCGAGACGGTTTATTTTTCGAATGCGCGACGTGAGTTAGTGATTGGTACCCTAAATGGTGCGGTAATTGTTGATCTTACTAATCCAGATGAAGAGATTGTCGTTAAAGGATCGCATGTCCTTTCACTAGCCGAAACTTCGGACCAGTATTGGATAGGCACAGAACATGGACTCATTAGCTACAATTTTATTACCGGACAAATTACTCGATTTGAACAAGCCGCTAATCAAGACTTCTCGTTACCGGGTGAGAAAATATACTCGTTGATAAACGACCATGCGGGTGGCATGTGGGTAGCGACAAACAACGGTATCCGATATTTCTCACTGTTCAGTAAGACCTTCTCGAGAACACCTTTAACCGGAATGGGTATGCACTCGAGTAGTGTGGTGGTCAATAAAGTATTACCTGTCAATGAACAGTTATCTTGGGTCGCGTCCTCAATGGGGCTCTACTTGGTTGACTCTAAAAGTGAAGAGAACCCAATTCGTGTGTACTCTAATCCCGTTAATGACTTTGAGATCTTTGGTTCTTCAATCTGGTTAGCGACCGAAGAGGGCATCATTAGTTTAAATACGGAAACGCTTCAACCCGAAGTCCTTGATTTACCAAGGCCGATTGAGGGAGTTAACGTTGAAAACTTTTCGCTTCAAGCGGATAACGTACTCTGGATGACCTCAGGACAAAACCTCTATTCATTGTCGATAGATAATATGGCGCTGACAAACTATGGAATGGATTGGCTCGTAGACAAATTTCTGCCAGCAAAAATCACGGATTTAAATATTGGTTTGCAAGGCAGTGTCTATATAGGTACGGACCATGGCTTTTATTCTTTTGTTGATAAACGAATTAGCTTTAGTCGTTCAAGCGAACGGTTTGGCAAAGTCGTCGATATTGAAAAAGCGAAGGATGGGGCTCAGTGGTTTGCGAGTAGTTATGGGGTGTATCGAATCCCTTATGGTAGCTCTGTTGTTCAAGAGATAAACCTTGTTGAAGACAATATCAGCCCGAGCTGTTTGATCAGTGATGATAATGGGGTGTGGTTAGGGTCTTCGAAAGGTATCAGTTATTACGGGTTGGACGGACAACTGCATAAACACATTGGTTCGCCATTTGGTTTGATCACCAATGAATTGGCGGCGGGGGCATGTGATCTGTTTTACAGTGAAGATAGTCAATCTTCGAGGCTGGTTTTTGGTTCAAAGTATGGCGTAGTCAGCGCGTTGTCTAATGAGTTACTGGTATCTACAACACCTCACAGTCGAGCCTTATTGAGTAAGATAAGTGTCGATCAACAAACGGTATCTGTTGGTGGGAAAACGGCTGAACTGGATGAGATTCCTTACGGCTCTTCGATGGGCTTTAAGCTAGGCATATTGCCAGCAACATTCGCGCCTGCGATGGAATATCGACTGAACGATGATGAACCTTGGAGTGAATTTGAAGGGGGGTTATTAACGCTCGATCACCTTCTTCCTGGGGATTACACACTGGAAGTGAAACCTGTTAAGGACTCCCATTACCGCTTTGTGTCAACGAATCAAAGCTTTTCAATTGCTGAGCCTTGGTATCTCACAAATTGGGCTGTAGCGAGTTCACTGATGTTATTGATTGGTGTCGTGACTATCTTAGTCTTTTGGCGTTCGCGCTATGTAACTTTTGCCAACAGATACTTAAAAGCGCAAGTTGCATTGAAGACGGATCAATTGAGGCACCAGAGTCGGATATTACTCGCGACTAATCAACAGCTTAAAAAGCAGCTAGCAGTTAAGAATGCGCTTGTGTCTCACACCGCCAATGAACTCTCTGCTGAAGTTACTCATATTGCTGCGATGCTTCCGAGTTGGAATGATGAGCGTGGGAAGTCGCCAATTCTGACCTTGAAAAATGGCTTAGCCCAACTGAGTAATACTCCTCAAGGGAAAGGGCAAGTTTGTTACGATATCATTTTAATCTTGGAAGCAGTGCTCAAAGCTTGGCAGGATGACTTAGCCAAAGCCGGTATTGAACTGGATATTAAAGTCGAAACAAAGCAGCGATATGTTTCCCTGTTGTATTTTAATCTCGATATTATTTTCAATAGCTTGGTAGCCAGCATCATCAAAAGAAACTTTAAGTCGCAGAGTATGGTTGTCCTGGTTGAAGAGGTTAAGGAGCATCTTGTTGTTACCATTCGAGATCATGGGATGCCTTTCCCTAAATTGGCATCAAGTATGAGTGACAATACTGGAAAGTCGACCGACCTCAACATTGAAAAGCTGCCTCTATTGATGAATCAAAGCGGTGGCGAGCTTAACGCCTTTGTTTCGGAGTCTCAAAATAAGGTTCAGCTTTCGTGGCCAATTGAATATCAAGTACTCGATAACCTTGAAGCGAGTACAATTGAACAGATTGAAACCATTAAGCTTGCGACTTCGACGCCAGGACAACAAAAGCTGACAGCGGAACAAGAATGGAAGAACAAAGTGTCGCAGCTTGTGAGTGAAAACTACGCTGATGCTGAATTTAGTACTGCAACTGCTGCTAAGTATTTGTTTATGTCTGAGAGAAGCTTACAGAGACGTTTTAAATTGGCTTACAACAAGACCTTCAAAGAACACTTGAATGAAGTTCGTCTAGAGCATGCATGCGAGCGCTTGTTGGCTGGAGAGAAGATTTCAGATGTGGCATTTGATTCAGGCTTTAATGACCCTTCATATTTCAGTCAGAGATTTAAGCACCACTTTGGTATGTCACCATCTAAGTTTGCTGAAAACAACGAAGAGTAATGAGTAGCGGATACTCTGCCATCAGATAAATAAAGATACTTTAGCCTCAACATTCGTGTTGGGGCTTTTTTATGCTTCTACGAGATACGAGATACGAGATACGAGATACGAGATACGAGATTGATGCAATTTCTAAAGGCTATTGGGGTAACACAAGAGGAAGAAAAAAATATCGTGGTATAGTCGGGGGGACTATACCACGGGTGCCAAGGACACCTTCGCTTGCTGCCGGAGTGATATGACAAAGCCATATCACCTCTGGAATAAAATTAAAGAGAAGGAGTTTCTCTTCGATGGAGTAACTATACGCCCAGGTACTTATTTTACTTATAAAATTAACGACAGATACCTATGACAAAACCGACATCATCATAACTCATTGATAAGTTTAGGTTTGTTGGTGCTTTTGTGGTTTTGTACTAGTGGGGTAGGTCTCGCTAGTTGTTGAAAGTAACGTTTTTGACGTAAACGTTTTTAACGAAATTTACGAGCATGTATTTTCGAAAACATTGATTTCACACAATAGAATTGTGGGCATGTATGTGTATCATGGCGTTAATAACAATCTTTCTCATTATCAGTCACGAAAATTGGGTATTTATGAAACTCTCACAACTAGAGCAAGGAAAGGCGGCTTCTATTGTTGCACTCACTGGTTTAACACCAGAGGTAAGGAAAAAGCTGATGGTCATGGGTATGTTGCCAAAAACCGAGGTGACACTTATTCGCCGTGCACCTATGGGTGATCCGCTTCAGGTAGAAGTGAGAGGTGTATCTATCGCCATTCGTGAAAGCATTGCAGAACAAATCGAGGTTATCTAAATGGATTATCAAGTTCTTACAGTGGGTAACCCGAATAGTGGTAAAACAACACTGTTCAATGCACTGACGGGTGCTAAGCAGCATGTGGGTAACTGGGTTGGTGTAACCGTAGAAAAGAAAACGGGTTTATACTCACACGCAGGTGATAAGTTTCAGCTAACGGACTTGCCAGGTATCTACGCACTAGACAGTGGTAATGATGCGAACAGCATTGATGAGTCTATCGCGTCTCGCGCTGTGCTTACTCATCCAGCAGATGTGATCATCAATGTTGTCGACGCAAGCTGTCTGGAACGAAGCTTATACATGACATTACAACTACGTGAGTTGGGTCGCCCAATGATCGTTGTGTTGAACAAAATGGATGTATTAAAGCGTGAACGTCAGGTGATTAACCTTAAAGCGCTTGAGAAAGAGCTAGGTTGCCCAGTTCTCAGCTTATCGGCAAACGACAAAGGCCAAGTGGTTCGTTTTAAAGAGCGCCTACATAAACTGCTTGTGCAAGGTGTGAGTCTTGATCCTATCTCTATTGATTACGATGCCGCTTTAGAAGCGCTTATTCCTTCTATTGAATCCCAATTTGATGATGCTGACGTATCTCATCGAGCGCTAGCGATTCGTGCTTTAGAAAATGATTATTTGGTATTGAATGGACTGGCTCCACAAATTCGCACTGAAATTGATAGTGTGCGTCTTGGTGCTGATTTCGATATTGACCTTGCTGTCGCTGACGCTAAATACACTTTCTTACATGACCTTTGTAAACGTGTTCGTCGCAGCGAAGGTAAACTAAGCCGTAATTTTACAGAGAAAGCAGACCAATTCATTTTGAACAAATGGGTCGGTATTCCTTTCTTCTTCGTCATCATGTACCTAATGTTCATGTTCTCTATCAATATCGGTAGTGCGTTTATCGACTTCTTCGATATTGGTGTTGGAGCCATATTAGTTGATGGTGGGCACCATTTATTAGATGGTCACTTACCAGTTTGGTTAGTAACGATACTTGCTGATGGCATCGGCGGTGGTATTCAAACGGTTGCGACCTTTATTCCTGTTATTGCAGCTCTTTACCTATTCTTAGCGGTACTAGAAAGCTCAGGCTACATGGCTCGTGCTGCATTTGTACTTGATAAAGTGATGCAGAAGATTGGCTTACCGGGCAAAGCATTTGTACCACTGGTACTAGGTTTTGGTTGTAACGTACCTTCAATCATGGCGACTCGTACTCTTGACCAAGAGCGTGAACGTAAATTGGCAGCATCTATGGCGCCGTTTATGTCATGTGGTGCTCGTCTTCCGGTATACGCTCTGTTCGCAGCTGCATTCTTCCCAGGAGCAGGACAAAACGTGGTATTTGCTCTGTACATCATGGGTATTGTTGCTTCTGTGTTTACGGGCCTATTCCTTAAGAACACCATCTACCCTGGTAGCAGCGATAGCTTAGTGATGGAAATGCCAGATTACGAATTGCCGACAGTGCAAAACGTAATGCTGAAAACGTGGCAAAAACTGAAGCGTTTCGTACTGGGTGCAGGTAAAACAATCGTAATGGTTGTAGCAATCCTGAGCTTCTTGAACTCGCTAGGTATGGACGGCAGCTTCGGTAATGAAGACAGCGAGAACTCTGTGCTGTCTAAAGCGGCTCAAGTTGTAACGCCTGTATTCCAACCAATTGGTATTACTGAAGAAAACTGGCCTGCGACGGTTGGTATCATTACCGGTATTTTCGCAAAAGAAGCCGTTGTAGGTACATTAAACAGCCTATACACAACGCCTTCTGATGAAGAAGCAGCTGAGTTTGACTTAGCAGCAAGCTTGCAAGAAGCGGTGATGACGATTCCTGAAAACTTATCAGGTCTGAGCTACTCAGATCCATTAGGTATTGAAGTGGGTGACTTATCAGACTCTGGCTCAGTGGCTGAAGATCAAGAAGTCGATTCATCTATCTTTGGTAACCTAAAAGACAAATTTGTATCTGGCCATGCTGCATTCGCTTACTTGATTCTTATCCTGCTTTACACGCCTTGTGTTGCTGCAATGGGTGCTTATGTACGTGAGTTTGGCCAGACGTTCGCACGCTTTATTGCTGTTTGGACAATGGCGCTTGGTTACTTTGGTGCGACCTTCTACTACCAAGCAGCAAACTTTGCTGCGCATCCGGTGACAAGTGCAGTGTGGATGGTGGCAATTGCTAGTGGTTTTGTGGTGACGTATCGCGTGTTCAAGAAAGTTGGCAGTAAGCAGAAAGCGCTAGAGGTGCAAGTCGTATGATTTTAACTGAACTTCATCAATACATTGATAGCCAAGGTGTTGCGGCTCGTAAAGAACTCGCTGCAAAGTTTGGTATGAGCGAAGATGGCGTAGATGCGATGCTGGGTGTGTGGGTCAAGAAAGGGAAAATTTCTCGCTTGGTCGATACTAACAAGCATGGCCATACAACACGCATTCGCTATACGATTAGCAAACAAGATGGTTTATCGCTTAACGTGATGATGTAGTTCAGAACTTCATACACTCATTGAGTACAGAGAGGTTAGAAAATTATAAAGCCGCTTATCTAAGATGAGCGGCTTTTTGTTATGTGTCTTTTCTTAACTATCTTGCTTTATAGCTTAGTTAGATGAACTCAAATTAAGCTTTCTTGAAGATAGAGCTCAGTGACAGAACATTTTGAATTCGAGTATGGATTGCGGCTTGTTCTTCTTCACTGCGTTGTTCGCCTTTGGTATTACCCCATACCGGGCCGGGCCAAGCGATGTCGTCTTTGAAGCGTGCGATATGGTGAATGTGAAGCTGCGGTACCATGTTACCTAGTGCACCTAGGTTTAACTTATCTGGTTGGAACGTTGCTTCTAATGCTTGGCTTACCGCTTGAGACTCATGTAAGAACTGCTGTTGTTCTTTCATTGGTAAGTGGTGCAGTTCTTTTAGGTTGGCGCGCTTTGGTACCAAGATAACCCAAGGCACTGCGTTATCTTTGCTTAGTAGTACTAGGCTCAGAGGAAACTCGCCGATAAGCGTGGTGTCTTTCGCTAACTGTGGGTGAAGTTCAAAGCTCATTATTATTATCCATTTCGATTTCTTGAATTCAGTATACGTTAGATAAAACAAAAGGTTGATGCTCTCACATCAACCTTTGTATTTATTCTTTGTAACCCTAAGGGAATTACATACGCTCTAGAGTATCGATACCTAGAAGCGATAGACCTTGCTTGATAGTCTTCGCTGTTAGTGCAGCAAGCTTCAGACGGCTCTGCTTAACAGTCTCGTCTTCTGCCACTAAGATAGGGCACGCTTCGTAGAAGCTAGAGAATTGACCAGCAAGTTCGAACAGGTAGCTACACATGATGTGTGGTTGACCTTCACGAGCAACAGACTGTACTGCTTCTTCAAATTGTAGAAGTTTCGCGATAAGTGCTTTCTCTTTCTCTTCAGTGATTTTGATTTCACCTTCAAGAGAGTCCATAGAAATGCCAGCTTTAGCAAAAATTGAAGCAACACGAGTGTACGCGTACTGCATGTACGGTGCAGTGTTGCCTTCGAATGCAAGCATGTTATCCCAATCGAACACGTAGTCAGTAGTACGGTGTTTAGAAAGGTCTGCGTATTTAACTGCTGCCATCGCAACTGTGTTAGCGATCGCTTTCTTCTCGTCTTCTGCAAGTTCTGGGTTTTTAGATTCGATTAGCTGTGCCGCACGAACTTCGGCTTCATCAAGAAGATCAGCAAGACGAACAGTACCGCCTGCACGAGTCTTGAATGGCTTGCCGTCTTTACCTAACATCATGCCGAACGCGTGGTGCTCAAGAGAAACAGATTCTGGGATGTAACCTGCTTTACGAACGATAGTCCAAGCTTGCATTAGGTGTTGGTGCTGACGTGAGTCGATGAAGTAAAGTACGCGATCTGCGCCCAGTTCTTCAAAACGGTATTTTGCACAAGCAATATCAGTTGTTGTGTAAAGGAAGCCGCCGTCACGTTTTTGGATGATAACGCCCATTGGGTCACCATCTTTGTTTTTGTACTCATCTAGGAATACAACTTGTGCGCCGTCATCTTCTTTAGCAAGACCTTGCTCTTTTAGATCAGCAACGATAGTCGGTAGCATGTGGTTGTACATACTTTCGCCCATCACGTCATCACGAGTTAGAGACACGTTTAGACGATCGTAGTTGCGTTGGTTTTGAATCATTGTTACGTCAACAAGCTTTTTCCACATCTCTGCGCAGAACTCGTCGCCGCTTTGCAGTTTCACTACGTAACCACGTGCTTTAACAGCGAACTCTTCGTCTTCATCGTAAAGCTTTTTAGATTCACGGTAGAAGCCTTCAAGGTCAGCAAGCTCCATTGAAACTTCGCCAGGTTCAGCCTGAACGCGCTCAAGGTTTGCGATAAGCATACCGAATTGAGTACCCCAGTCACCGATGTGGTTAGCACGGATAACGTTGTGGCCTAGGAATTCTAGAGTACGAACTACCGCATCACCAATGATCGTAGAGCGTAGGTGACCAACGTGCATTTCTTTCGCAACGTTTGGTGCAGAGTAATCTGCAACGATAGTTTGTGTTTCTGCTACTGCAACACCAAGGCGAGAATCAGCAAGCGCTGCGTCTGCTTGTTGTGCTAGGAAAGCTTCATCTAGGAAGATGTTAAGGAAACCTGGACCTGCGATTTCAACTTTAGAAGCGATACCGTCTAGGTTTAGAACGTCCAATACTTTTTGAGCAAACTCTCGAGGGTTAGTGCCTAGTCGCTTAGCAACGCCCATAACGCCGTTTGCTTGGTAGTCACCAAATTGTGGTTTTGCAGATTGGCGAACAGCCGCAGGAGAGCCTGCAGGTGCGCCAGCGGCTTCTAGAGCCTGAGATACTTTGTCATTAATAAGTGCTTGGATATTCACACGCGTTTCCTTCAATTCAAGGATGATAAGAGTGGCCGTTATTTCGAGGTCATTAAATTGGTTAATTATGCGTCTAGTTAACGATTTAATGCCGAAATGAACAACAGACACTGTTTAAGTTCACAAAAATGGCGTTAATCATACCAATTTTGTGGAGTTTCTTATAGGTCGAATTGATAGAAAATTAACATTTCCTAAGGGGTTTTTGACAATCGACTTTTATCAAGACGCGTTTGCATGTTTAAGGGGTAGAAAGAACATACTTATTGCGTATTTTTTATCAAAGCAACGCTTGTTGGAGAAGGCAAAACTGATAACATGCAGCCATTATTTGGAGAACACAGACAATGACGATGAGCCTCAAGCAAGCTGAACTAGAACCACAACAAATGATTGCCCGCCTTGATACGTTTATGGCAAAAATTGAGAACCTAGGTAACGTACTAGGTTTAGATTTGAGTTTTGCTCAAGCGGATCATATCGCGCTAAGAATCAATGAAACGGAATTAGCGAAGTCTGCACATCAAGCATGGTCTGAGTGCGGCTCTACGATTTCAGAGGCGATGATCAATGGCCGTCCGATTGTGGTGTTGGCTTTTGATGAACCTCTGCAAAGTCGTGGTTGGAACATTGAATGTTTGGAGCTGCCATACCCAGCAAAAGGCAAGGTTTACCCGAGCCAAGATTGGGAACATGTTGAGTTTGTGATTCCGTCTCACGCCCAAACGGCAGATGAGTACCTAGCGGATCTGAAAGAGACTTACCCGCAGTTTGCTGCTAACTTTGAAACACTGGCTGAACAAGGTATTAAGATCAAACTCTCTAGCCCAAAAGGCGAGGGTGAACGTTTGAATAACCCAACGGTGGCTTTTAAACATCAAGGGATTTGCATCAAGCTGCACCCACATTCATTGAAGAAGATTGTGGAGTCAGAGCAAGCTTAGCTTAAGGTTGTTCAAAGAAGAGATTCCTGATCTCGCTTAGGCTCGTCGGAATGACGGATGTGGGCTAGGCTTGTGCCTTACAATCATTCGGTTTGAGTGGATTGTTTCCGAGCCATAGTTTTTGCTAGCTAGAGAACGACGTCATTCCCGATAGCGACGAAGGAGCGTAGTCGGGAATCTCTTAAAGTTACCCTGAACATTAAATATAAAAAACGCGCAGTGGGTTAACCCTATTGCGCGTTTTTTATTGGATTCTAGCTGGAAGTCGAACTTAAATTAGCAACTTACAGAATCACAGTCTTGTTGCCGTAAACAAACACGTGATCATTGATCACCTTGTTTAGCGCCTTACTCAATACGTTCTTCTCTACGTCACGACCCGCTTGCGCCATGTCTTTCGCGCTGAAGTTGTGATCCACTGGAATAACGTCTTGCTTAATGATCGGTCCTTCATCGAGATCATTAGTCACGAAGTGTGCCGTTGCACCAATGATCTTTACGCCACGCTCATACGCTTGTTGGTATGGCTTCGCACCGATAAATGCTGGCAAGAAGCTGTGGTGGATATTGATGATCTTGTGGTTGTACCTTTCAACAAATCCCGGAGTCAGTACTCGCATGTACTTAGCCAAAACAAGGTAATCAGCCTCGTATTGGTCAATCACTTCTAGCATCTTCTTCTCATGCTCTTCACGGTTTAGCCCTTCGTGAGAAACATGGTGGTAAGGGATGTCAAAACGCTCGGTTAGGCTTTGTAGAATGTCATAGTTGCCAACCACTGCTGCGATTTCCACGTCTAAACTGCCATCGAAGTTCTTCATTAGAATGTCGCCAAGGCAGTGCGCCTCTTTGGTCACGAGTATCACAACACGCTTGCGAGATGAATCAACAAGTTTACGCTTCGTATTTTGTGGCAGCGCCTGGTCTAAATCGGCAAGCAAGGTTTCGTCATTGAAATACCCTTCAAGCTCGGTGCGCATAAAGAAGTGGCCACTTGTGTTATCTACGAACTCATTGTTGTGAATAATATTGAGTTGGTGCTTATAACAAATGTTGGTGATCTTAGAGATGAGGCCCGGGGCATCAGTACAATGTGTTAGTAAAGTTTTTCTTTCCATTTGCATCTTACTTCCATGAAATATTTTTATTTTTTAAATTAAATGCAGGCCGTCGAACGGTGAACTGAGCCGCAATATCACCGTTATAATTAATCTATTATCAAGTTGGTTTCAACAAATTCTGCTGCTCATTTATCGCTTTGATAAATTGTTTGATGTGGAAATATCAGTTTTTAGATAGGAAAACAGGCAGAAGCTTCATTTTTAAAGTTTTGACCGTAGTACGCATTTGAACTTCAACCGAGGCATTTACGCCTTGGCCAAAAATAGAGGTGATACTTATGGATAAAGAGTTACTAACAAAAAAACTGTACTGCCAGCGAGTGAATTCATTGGTGGGTGGTACGGAGTTAGATGGTAATGTTCTAGATGAAATGTGGGAAAGCAAGACCTCGCCAACCGATGCAGTGAAGGCCATGCAACCTTGTTATAACCATTTTGAAGGCGCCTCTTGGTTGTCACGTTATCTAAGTCGAAAATAAAAATGACTCTCTAATTCTTACTTCTTCAGTTCTTACCTTTAAGGTAACTCAAGTCACGTCAAACTAAACCAAACACCTCCGGTGCGAAGTCATTCTTGATTCGCGCCGGCTCACTAAACCTGCCATAATTCGTCTTCTATTTTTCTAAACTTCGTACTCTATGATATCTAAAACGTTTTCTGCTGATGGTGCTCTGGGTAAAGCGATCCCAGGGTTTCAGCCACGACAAGCTCAGCTAGACATGGCTGAAGCGGTTTCACAAGCTATTGAGCAACAGAGCCAATTAGTTGTTGAAGCGGGAACGGGTACCGGTAAGACGTTTGCTTACTTAGTGCCAGCGCTACTTAGTGGCAAGAAAACCATCATTAGTACGGGGTCTAAAAACCTTCAAGAACAGTTGTTTCATCGCGATTTACCACTGATGGCCGATGCGCTTGGCTTTTATGGTCAGGTTGCGTTACTTAAAGGGCGTTCAAACTATTTGTGTTTGGACAGACTCAGCCGTCAAATGATCGAGAGTCATGGTGCTCATACCGATCCAACACTGCTGGCTCAGTTAGTCAAAGTTCGTAGTTGGTCGTCATCCACTCAAACGGGGGATTTAGGCGATTGTGATGATATCGCTGAAGACAGCCCAATCATTCCTACGATTACTTCCACTAACGACAACTGCTTAGGTAAAGAGTGCCCAAGCTACACCGATTGCTTTGTGCTTAAGGCGCGTAAAAAAGCGATGGATTCGGATGTGGTTGTTGTAAACCATCACCTATTCTTAGCGGACTTAGCGATTAAAGAAACCGGGTTCGGTGAGCTAATCCCAGAAGCAGACGTGTTTATCTTCGATGAAGCCCATCAGCTTCCCGATATTGCCAGCCAATACTTTGGTCAGTCCGTGTCGAGCCGACAGATCAATGAGCTCGCTAAAGACATCGAGATCGCCTACCGAACCGAAGCGAAAGACATGCGTCAGTTACAAAAGGTGGGGGACAGGCTCGTTCAGTCAGCTGCCGACCTACGCATTGTGTTGGGCGATACCGGCTTTCGTGGTAACTGGCGTGAAGCACTAAAGTCTGAGTCAATTGCACGAGAACTTGTTCGTCTACAAGATGCGTTGCAACTGGCCGTCGATGTATTGAAGCTAGCATTGGGTCGAAGCCAACTGTTAGACACCGCTTTTGAACGTGCGAACATGATTAAGTCACGCATTGAACGTGTGTGCGATGTGTCGATTACGGGTTACTCCTATTGGTATGACACAACACCAAGGCAATTCGCTTTGCACATCACACCACTGTCGGTTGCGGATAAATTCCATGAGCAAATCGAACTTAAACCGGGCGCTTGGGTATTTACCTCAGCAACCTTGGCGGTGTCAGATGATTTCGATCACTTTACCTCTCGACTTGGCTTAAAGCCGTCGGCACAGTTTTCACTGCCGAGCCCTTTTGATTACCCGAATCAAGCGCGTTTGTGCGTGCCTCGTTATCTACCGGAACCGAATAGCCCAGGCCTCGCGGATAAGTTAGTAAGAATGCTGACCCCTGTGATTGAGCAGAACCAAGGCCGTTGTTTTTTCTTATGTACGTCACACAGCATGATGAAAGAACTAGGCGAGCGATTCCGAGAAACCCTCACGGTTCCAGTTTTGCTGCAAGGTGAGACAAGTAAGCAAAAAACCTTGGCTGAATTCATGGAATTAGGCAACGCATTGCTGGTGGCTACGGGTGCTTTCTGGGAGGGTATAGATGTTAGGGGCGACGCATTAAGCTGTGTTATCATCGACAAATTGCCCTTTACAGCTCCTGATGATCCTTTACTTAAGGCTCGAATCGAGGACTGTAAGCTAAAAGGGGGTGATCCTTTTGCACAAGTACAGTTGCCAGACGCTGTGATTACCTTGAAACAAGGTGTCGGCCGATTGATACGTGACAAGCGCGACAATGGCGCTCTGATTATTTGCGATAACCGGTTGGTGACTCGCGATTACGGTGGCATATTTTTGGCGAGTTTACCGCCTATCCCACGTACCCGTGACTTAGGGGTCATTAAAGAATTCTTAGCTAAAGACCATTCAACCGCTGCCGAGTAATTGGCATTGTTGAGTTTAGCCATTATTTTTAGATTAGATAACAGATATTTGAGACACGAATGAGCGCGAAAATTCTTGCAGTAGATACCGCAACTGAAAACTGTTCAGTTGCTTTAGTAATCGGTGACCAGGTGTTCGCACGTAGCGAAGAGGCTCCTAGAGACCATACGAAAAAAATTCTACCTATGGTTGATGAAGTACTGAAAGAAGCGAATGTCGCTTTAACCGACCTAGACGCTATTGCGTTTGGCCAAGGCCCAGGCAGTTTCACGGGGGTGCGTATTGGTATTGGTATTGCTCAAGGCTTAGCTTTTGGTGCAGATTTACCAATGATCGGTGTCTCTACATTGGCAGCGATGGCGCAAGGTAGCTACCGTAAATTTGGTGAAACTCATGTTGCGACAGCGATTGATGCTCGTATGAGTGAAGTATACTGGGCTCGTTACAGCCGTGAAGAAGATGGTCGCTGGACAGCGGTTGATGCGGAATGTGTAACGCCACCAAACGAATTGGCTACGCAGCTTGAAGCCGATTCGGGGACATGGGCGAAAGTAGGCACCGGTTGGGAAGCGTACGCTGAGCATATGGACACACTCGCGATCAACACCAAAGCGTGTGAAGTGCTATTCCCAGAAGCTCAAGATATGGCTTTCCTTGCTCAATTCGCTTATGCAGAAGGCAAAGCGGTTGCAGCAGAAGAGTCTGAGCCAGTTTACCTTCGTGACAAAGTGACGTGGAAAAAGCTACCCGGTCGCGAGTAATTTTTTACAAGGTTCTGATGCAAATTGGGTCTAAATGCGTATTATTTAGATTTGAGAGGGCAGATATTTAGTCATGGTATCAATTAACAACTTACCTCCTTCTTCGATAGGCAGTACGTCTAAGCCGAATCGAATTAAAAAGAAGGAGCAGGCAAAAAAATCTGATGCTAGCACTGCGGTCGGGCAACCGACAAAAGTGGCTAATGCTGTTTCTCATTCTATTCGTCACGTTAAAGAGTCCGAACTACACAAGGCTCAAATCCAGTATGATCTTCCAGAAGGCCGAGGACGTAAGGCTATGGAAGAGTATATGGATGTAATGAATCAGGCGAAGAAAGAAGAACTTGCAAAGCTTATCGGTGTCGATATCTACATCTAGAGCTTCTTATTAATGCTTGTTTAAGGACCAGAACCATGTCAAATTATTTATCTAAATTACGCCTCATAGCCTTCTCTGTTGGTGTTTTGGTACTTGCCGGATGTTCATCACTTCCTAGCGAACTTGAAGCAACATCAGAGCCCGTTATTAGCGACTACCAACAATGGGTCGACCAACTCCCAGATGCGAAAAGTGTTCGATTAGGTGGTGTGATCTCGAAAGTCACCAACTTGAAAGATAAGACCCGAATTGAAGTCGCTAACATGCCGATTTCGAGTAACGGCAAGCCAGATCTTGACGCAGAACCAAGCGGACGTTTTGTTGGTTACATTGAAGGGTACGTCGAGCCTCTAAGTTTTGCAGAAGGCCGTCTGATTACATTAGTTGGGCAATCTAATGGTAGTGAAGATGGCAAAATAGGGGAATACCCTTACACTTTCCCTGTAATGAAAGTAGAGAATCAACGACTGTGGAACATTACTGAACGAGTTGTTGTTAACGATTTTGCACCAACCTATTACTCGTGTAGAAGTCTGCATTGTCGCAGTTTTCAAACGATGCCAAGACAAGGTCGAGTGATAAAAGACGTAGAGTAAATAACTTTATTAAACGTTTATTGCACAACTATACGGAATTGGATGTTTGATGATTGAAAAGTCATATTCCCTTGCCAGCGGGACGCTTGCAACACAGCAGATAGGTAACCCCGAAACGACCGCTACGACGGTCGTTTTTATTCATGGGTGGTTGGATAATTCATCCAGTTTTAATCAGATTTTACAGCAAGTCGCTAAGCTTGATCCCAACGTTCACCTTGTTGCTATTGATCTTTTCGGACACGGTTTCTCTTCCCACAAATCGGGGAGTTACTACCCATTTCATGATTATATTGATGACTTGCATCAGTTAGTGACTAAATTATCGCCAAACAGACTGGTACTGGTAGGACATTCGCTTGGTGCATTGATAGCAAGTTGCTATAGTGCCGCCTTTCCTGAAAAGGTGTCAGGATTAATTCAAATTGAAGGTCACGGACCTCTTTCTGAAGCTCCCCACGAAACAGTTTCTCGCTTGAGAGATGGGGTACTCAGTCGTCTTCGACAGCGAAGAAAGCCTTCACGTCCTCTGGCAAGCCTTGAGGATGCTATTAAGCTGAGAGCTCACGCCAACCAAATTAATGCTGAATTAATCACTCCTATTGTTGAGCGAGGCATTGTCGAGCTCGAGAACTCTTGGCAATGGCGATGCGACCCTAATCTAAAATGTGACTCGTTATATCGAATGTCACAGGCGCACGCTGAAACGATTATGGCGGCTATTGAATGCCCTCAATTAATAATCTTAGGGAATGATGGATTCCGACATTTGCAGCATAATCGCTACAAATCAGCGCATAGTCCTCTGCATATAGAGACTGTTCCTGGCGGACATCATTGCCATTTAGAGAGCCCAGAGCTAGTTTCAAAGCTAATTCTTGGTTTAGTTAACAAAATTTAAACAAGTGTTTGAGCCTTTTAGTGCTCATGCACTAAAGCTGTGCTGTAATACCGCTATGATAAAAAGCGGCGAAGCAGTCGTCAGCTGATAAACGAGGAGTAACATAGTGGATAAACCTTGGCTTTCACGTTATCCAAGTGACGTACCAGAGACGATCAACCCAGATCAGTACCCATCTCTTATCGAAATGTTCGAACAGTCAGTACAAAAGTACGCAGACCAACCGGCATTCGAGAACATGGGCTCAGTAATGACATTCCGTAAGCTTGAAGAGCGCAGCCGTGCTTTTGCTGCTTACCTACAGAATGACTTGAAGCTGAAGAAGGGCGATCGCGTGGCACTAATGATGCCAAACCTGCTGCAATACCCAATTGCACTGTTTGGTGTATTACGTGCTGGTATGATTGCAGTGAACGTCAACCCACTGTACACACCTCGTGAGCTTGAACATCAACTGAACGATTCTGGTGCAAAGGCGATTGTTATCGTATCTAACTTTGCAAGCACACTAGAGAAAGTGGTTGATAACACGCCGGTTAAACACGTTGTTCTAACCAGCCTAGGTCAAATGCTGCCTCGTGCGAAAGGTACCATTGTTGACTTCGTCGTGAAATACGTAAAAGGCATGGTGCCTAAGTACGATCTGCCGGGTGCTACCTCATTCAGAAAAGCGCTACATAAAGGTCGTCGTCTTCAATATGTGAAGCCATTCATGGCGGGTGATGATATTGCTTTCCTACAGTACACGGGTGGTACTACGGGTGTAGCGAAGGGTGCAATCCTAACGCACCGCAATATGATTGCGAACGTACTTCAAGCGAAAGGGGCTTACGGTCCTGTGCTGCAAGAAGGCCGCGAGTTGGTTGTGACGGCATTACCGCTTTACCACGTATTTGCACTAACAGTGAACTGCTTACTGTTTGTTGAGATGGGTGGTCGTAACCTTCTGATCACTAACCCTCGTGATATTCCTGGTTTTATTAAAGAGCTGCAAAAGGTTCCGTTTACCGCAATTACAGGTGTAAACACGCTGTTTAATGCGCTAGTTAATAACGAAGATTTCCACGAGTTGGATTTCAGTAACCTGCGTCTATCTGTTGGTGGTGGTATGGCGGTTCAACGCGCCGTAGCTGAACAATGGAAGAAAGCAACAGGCATTCACCTACTAGAAGGCTATGGCTTAACCGAGTGTTCACCACTGGTAACCGGTAACCCATACGACCTAAAAGATTACACAGGCGCTATTGGCCTGCCAGTGCCATCGACTGAGGTTCGTATTGTTGATGATGAAGGCAACGTTATTGCTAATGACCAAGTGGGTGAGCTGCAAGTTCGTGGTCCTCAAGTGATGCAAGGCTACTGGCAGCGTCCTGAGGCGACTAAAGAAGTGATCGATCAAGACGGTTGGTTATCAACAGGTGACATCGTTAAGTTTGATGACGAAGGCTTGTTGTACATCGTTGACCGTAAGAAAGACATGATTCTTGTGTCTGGATTCAATGTTTACCCTAATGAGATTGAAGACGTAGTGGCTCTGCACGGCAAAGTGCTAGAAGTGGCGGCTATCGGCCAACCTCATGAAGTGTCTGGTGAGCTGGTTAAGATCTACGTGGTTAAGCGTGATCCTAGCCTGACCAAAGAAGACATTATCGCGCACTGTCGTGAACACCTAACGGGTTACAAGATCCCTAAACTGGTTGAATTTAGAGAAGATCTTCCAAAGACCAACGTAGGTAAGATCTTACGCCGTGTACTGCGTGAAGAAAACGATGCTGAGCTTGCTAAACGCGCAAGTGAGTAACAAGCACAGTTCCAGTTGAAACCATTGAAACGCTTAATCTAAGCGAGCGCTGAAAAATGGTGTTAGAATGCCGACAGTTAATGTCGGCATTTTTGTATCCGGCGATCAAATAGAAACCTGTGAGAGTTTTTGTGGATTATCAAATCATTACCCAATTGAAAGACCTTGAGCGAGTTTGCCAACAAGCACGTGAAGCCGATGTCGTTATGCTTGATACGGAGTTCGTTCGTACAAGAACCTATTACCCTCAATTAGGCTTGATTCAGTTATTTGATGGTGAAACGCTGTCATTGATTGACCCTATTGCTCTTGGTGAAATGACACCGTTTGTTGGATTGCTGAAGGACGCTTCTGTTCTGAAAGTGCTGCACGCTTGTGGTGAAGATTTGGAAGTGTTCCAAAACGCATTTGGCTGCACTCCAACACCAATGGTGGATACGCAGATCATGGCGGCGTTCTTAGGTCATGGCTTATCAACGGGCTTTGCTGCTCTGGTTTCAGAGTTTGTAGGTGTCGATCTTGATAAGAGTGAGTCTCGCACTGACTGGTTGGCGCGTCCGCTTTCTCAAAAGCAATTGGATTACGCAGCAGCAGATGTGCATTACCTCATGCCAATGTACAACAAGCTTCTTGAAAAAGTGATGGAAGCAGGTTGGTGGGAAGCGGCTCAACAAGAGTCTGACCTACAAGTTGCTAAACGTATTCGTAAAGCAAACCCAGACAATGCTTACCTTGATATCAAAGGAGCATGGCAGCTAAAACCTAAACAGTTAGCTATCTTAAGACCGCTAGCAACTTGGCGTTTAAAAGAAGCGATTAAGCGCGACTTAGCGCTGAACTTTGTCTTCAAAGAGCAAGACTTATGGGCAGTGGCGCGTTTCGCGATGAAAGATCCTAAGCATATGGAGCAAGAAGGTTTTGATTACCGCTCTGTGCGTCGCCATGGTGCGAAGATAAGCTCAATCGTTAAGTTAGCTGAACATACACCAGAAGAAGAATACCCAGCACCAGTAGAACGTCTAATGGATTTCCCTGGTTACAAGCAACTCTTCAAAGTGTTGAAAGATGAAGTGAAAACAGCATCACAACACAGTGGTTTAGCGACCGAGTTTTTGGCATCGAAGAAGCAACTTAACCAAGTGTTAAGCTGGGTATGGAAGCATGATCGTAACCCTGAGAAGCTGCCTGATGTAATGCAAGGTTGGCGTTTAGATGTGGTTGGTGAAAAGCTGAACAAAGCAATCAAATAACCATGATTGTTTAAGATACAAAAAAGAGAGCCGAGGCTCTCTTTTTTATTCAATCAATGTAAGCAAGCGCATTGCCTGCCTATTTTGTGCAGACAGATTATCGATCTTCTTCTGGAAGCTTAACGTTCAGCTCTAACACTGAGATATCGTCATCTTTGTGTTCGAAAGTCAGATCAACCATTGATGGATCAACTTCCACATACTTCGCAATACACTTCAAGATATCTTCTTTTAGTTGCGGCAGGTAAGACGGCGCTGGGTCGTCATGGCTGCGTCGCTCAGCAACAATGATCTGCAAACGCTCTTTGGCTAGGTTTGCGGTTGTCTTTTTCTGTGGTCTAAAAAACTCTAATAATGACATTGTGCATTAGCCCCCGAACAGTCGTTTGAAGATGCCTTTCTTCTGTTCCGTTAAGAAGCGGAAGTCAACTTGGCTACCCAGTAGTCGCTCTACAGTATCATTGTAAGCCATACCTGCGTCGGTTGCTTCGTCAAAGATAACTGGAACGCCCTTGTTCGATGCGTTTAGTACCGCTTGGCTCTCTGGAATCACGCCCAGTAGAGATATGTGCAGGATCTCCTCCACGTCTTCAACACTCAGCATTTCACCTTGGTTTACGCGAGCAGGGTTGTAGCGAGTCAGTAGAAGGTGTGTTTTCACTGGCTCTAAGCCCTCTTCTGAACGACGAGATTTAGAGTCAAGAATACCTAGAATGCGGTCTGAATCGCGCACTGAAGAGACTTCTGGGTTAGTGGTTACAATCGCTTCATCAGCGAAGTACAACGCCATCAGAGCACCTTGCTCGATACCTGCAGGAGAATCACAGATGATGAAATCAAAGCCCATTTCATCCAGTTCATCAAATACACGACGAACACCATCTTTGGTTAGTGCGTCTTTATCACGAGTTTGAGAAGCAGGAAGAATAAACAGGTTCTCTGTGCGCTTGTCTTTGATCATTGCTTGGTTCAGCGTCGCTTCACCATTGATAACGTTAACAAAGTCGTAAACAACTCGACGCTCACAACCCATGATTAAATCTAGGTTACGCAGACCGATATCAAAGTCGATAACTGCGGTTTTCTTCCCTTTTAAAGCCAGACCTGAGGCAATAGCTGCACTGGAGGTCGTTTTGCCTACCCCGCCTTTACCTGACGTTACAACAATAATGCGTGCCATTCTGTTTTCCTTTTATTTCTCTTATATTGCGAGGACATCAACGTGTAATACATCGTTTGCCATACTGAACATGGTTTTCTTCTGCCAGTACTCGCTTTCAATTTGATCGCTGAGCCAGTAATTTCCAGCAATGGAGACCAGCTCTGCTTGTAAATCATTACAAATTATTTTTGCTTCAGTTTGACCACTTGCACCTGCAATCGCGCGACCACGTAAAGTGCCATGAATATGGATGCTGCCATCGGCAATCACTTCTGCGCCTGCACTCACATGGCTGAGGATCAATAGATCGCCATCTTTTGCGTAAACCTGCTGACCAGAACGAATAGGCGTTCTAATCACCTTGATTGGTGCCATCTTCGCTGGAGCTTGAGATGGCGACTTGCTTGCCGTCATCACTGCAAAACCAGCTTCTTTCGCTAGATTTTGCATACGCTTATCAGAACAGCCAGCCACACCAACTGGGATCATGCCCGCTTGAGATATACCATTTTTCAGTTGCACAAAATCGATATCGCCTGCAACTTTGCTGATGTTGATAACAACAGGCGCAGCGGCGAAAAATGTTGGTGCTTGGTCTACCTTCTCTTGAAGAAAAGCCACTGCATTTTCGACTTGATCATCGGACAAGTGCAAAACAGATAGCGTAAAGCTGCTACCTTTTAGATCTGGGTTACTAGACATCGAAAAACTACAGGACCTCAATAGCGGATTGGTACAATTTCTTTATCAATAAAATAAAGGGCATTGCCTGAAACTAGGTTTATCATGTTATATTCCCAAACCAAGCACAGCAAGTAATCTTGTTGTCAAATGGACGTTTTGTTCCCAATATTTCCCTAACATAAACTATTGATCTCGCAAGTGAGAGTTTTGTAGTCATAATCAATTAAAAGGTTTGTCATGCTGTGTTCTATATATAAAAGCTCAAAGAAAGAAGGAACATACCTTTATATCCCTAAGAAGGATGATTTTTCACAAGTTCCTGACGCATTGATGCAAATGTTTGGTAAACCTAGTTTTGTAATGGTAATTAAAATGGATGGCCGTAAGCTGGCTCAAGTCAACATCGAAAAAGTGAAAGAATCACTGAATACCGATGGTTTCTTTTTGCAAGTTCCGCCACCACCAGTTAACGAACTTGAGCTTCATAAAGAGCGTAAAGCTCAACAGAAATCTCAAGACGAAGAGTGATAGCCACCTCAATTCATGGAGGAGTGATCGTTGAGTAAATTTTCGAAAACCATATTGGCTGTGTCGGCATTATTATTGAGTAATAGCCTGACTATAAGTTCAGTACAAGCTGAAGAACTGAGCTTCGAGCAATATGTAGAAAAACTAAAGCAACAAGGCCGTGAAGAAGGCATCTCTGAAGCGATCATTGATGAAGCCTTTGATGGTGTAACGTTTAAGCCAAGAGCGGTCAAAGCCGATAAAAACCAACCTGAGAAAAAACTGACTCTGGATGAATACATTCCACGAGCGGTACCAGATTGGAAAGTGAAGCAAGCTCGCTCTCTTTATAAAAAGCATTACACAGCGTTAAAGCGTATTGGTGATGAATATGGTGTTCAACCAAGATTCATTGTCGCGCTATGGGGCGTTGAGAGTAACTTCGGTAAGTTCACGGGTAATTACAGCGTTATAGATGCTTTAACGACTATGGCTTATGAAGGGCGCAGAGAAGCGTTTTTCCGTAGCGAAGCGATGGCGGCGTTAACGATTCTCGACCAAGGCCACATCACACCTAAAGAGATGAAAGGCTCTTGGGCGGGCGCAATGGGTCAGCCTCAGTTTATGCCTAGCTCATTCCTAGCTTATGCTGCAGATGGTAATGGTGACGGTAAGAAAGACATTTGGAGTACTGAAGAAGATGTGTTTGCTTCAGCGGCGAATTATCTGAGTCAATCCGGTTGGGATGACAAGTACACTTGGGGCCGTCAGGTTCACGTACCATCAACGGTGTCTATTGATTTGCAAGGTCGAACTGAAGACAAAGCGAAGTACCTAAAAGAGTGGTCTGAACTTGGCATTAAGCGTTATGACGATCGCCCATTGCCAACGCTTGATGAAGACATTAAAGCTTGGTTGATCATGCCAGACGACGAAGCGGGTCGTTCTTACCTTGTCTACAACAACTACAATGTGTTGATGAAGTGGAATCGTTCTTACTACTTTGCTTTGGCAGTTAGCCACCTAGCAGACAGAATCAAGTTTGATTTATAGACTTAGTTTTATTAATCGGTATGGCTGGCTTTGACAGTATTTGGCCTACCATAGGCAGAACGAACTAAAGGACTCTTCGGAGTCCTTTTTGATTTTATATTTCAGAGATTTTAGAAGGTGATCTTGTGCTAACAGATAGAGCCGCACAGATGGTGATATTCCATGCGTTGATTAAGCACGAAGGTTTTACCAGTGCTGCGAAAAGCTTGAATGTTTCGGTGTCTCACATCAGTAAGCAAGTTGCTTTGCTTGAAGACTCGATAGGAATCAAGTTGGTGCAAAGAACCACTCGAAGCCTAACGCTGACCGAAGCAGGAGATGTGTTCTATCAACACTGTGAACAGTTGTTTAACACGGTGAAAGCAGCTCAAATGGATATGGACAGCCAGCGTGATGACATCTCTGGAATATTGCGAGTCGGGTTGTCGCAGTCATTTGGTACCTTGCACATCATTCCTGCGATAGACCAACTCAGACAGCTTTATCCTCAGCTGAGAATCGAGGTCCACTTGTTTGACTACAAGGTGGATATGATTGAAGAGCGATTGGATCTTTGGATTACCAATAATGAAGACCTGCCAGAAGGTTATATTGCGCAGCGATTAGCAGACAGTCAGTTTGTGGTGGCTGCATCTCCTGACTATCTGATTAAGGCCGGGACGCCACATGTACCTTCCGATTTGATTGACCATAACTGCCTAATCTATCGCAGCCGTGAACGAGATTACACCTCGTGGGCATTTGATAATGGCCAAGAAAACCTTAGCGTTAAAGTTGCGGGCGATTACTCGGTGGATTTAGCAGAGGCAGTGCGAGACGCGGCAGTATCAGGGTGGGGCGTTGCTTATCTGGCGACTTACTTAGTGAAAGAAGAGTTTAGGACGGGCAAATTAATCCAAGTCTTACCGGAATGGAGAGCCAGTCAGCTGATGCCATTTTATGCCGTGTATCCGAGCCGGAAGAACATGCCAAAGAAGCTTTCAGCGGTAATTGAGTTCATCAAAGATCATATCGGATCGCCTACGTACTGGGATGAAAACCTGAAAACTTGCGTTGAACTGCACCGCTAACTGTTTCCAAATCTATAAATATAATTTCCATATGGAAAAAGTATGGTTTTTAATCAAACTTAATTATTAAAATTCAATGACTTAATTTATATTATCACTCAAAGGTGATTACCCCAACATCGCGTTAACAACCGCCGCTTGCCGCAAACGATTTCCTCTATAGAATGCGTCGCCTTTCCTATCTACAACTTTTAGGTTGACGCACATGGCTTCGCTACTTGGAATTATCACTATTTTAGTTGCCGCTTGGTTACTATCTACGGACAGAAAAAATATTCCACTAAGAACAGTCTCTTTGGCTTTCTTATTACAAATCTCATTCGCGCTGTTGGTTCTATATGTACCAATGGGTAAAGAAGCATTGAATGCAGCCACAGGTGCGGTATCTAGCTTGATCAACTACGGTCAAGAGGGGATTAACTTCCTATTTGGTGGCCTAACGAATAACGGATTTGTTTTCGCGATTAATGTTCTGGGCATCATTATCTTTTTCTCTGCGCTTATCTCTGGTTTGTACCACATAGGCTTTATGCCAAAAGTGATCAACCTTATCGGTGGCGCGCTGCAGAAGTTCTTGGGTACAGGCCGTGCAGAATCACTGTCTGCGACAGCAA
Source organism: Vibrio sp. 10N.261.45.E2 (assembly GCF_002875705.1). GTDB lineage: Bacteria > Pseudomonadota > Gammaproteobacteria > Enterobacterales > Vibrionaceae > Vibrio. Next base: position 109,692 of record NZ_MCZZ01000130.1, on the reverse strand, counting down.
ATATTTTCGTTGGCATGATTGAAGCACCATTGGTGGTGAAGCCTTATCTAAAACACATGACAGATTCACAACTGTTCGCAGTGATGGTTTGCGGTTTGGCTTCTGTCGCTGGTGGTACGCTAGTAGGCTATGCATCGCTTGGCGTTGATCTAAATTACCTAATCGCTGCAGCGTTCATGTCGGCACCTGCTGGCCTATTGATGGCTAAAATCTTAGTACCCGGTAGCCCGGATGATGTTCAAGAAAATATTGAGTCTGATGTTGAAATTCCACGAGCAACAAACGTAGTTGAGGCAATGGCAGATGGGGCTATGTCTGGACTTCGTATTGCCGTAGCAGTGGGTGCAACACTTCTTGCCTTTATCAGTGTGATTGCAATGCTGAATGGCTTGCTAGGTATCGTTGGTGGTTGGTTTGACGTAAACCTAAGCTTCGAACTTATCCTAGGTTATGTGTTTGCACCCGTTGCATGGCTGATCGGTGTACCTTGGTCTGAGGCTGTAGTTGCAGGCTCACTGATTGGTAACAAGATTGTTGTGAACGAGTTCGTGGCCTTCATCCAGCTAATGGATGCTAAAGAAGCGCTAAGTGAACATTCACAAGCGATCGTAACTTTTGCTCTATGTGGCTTTGCTAACATCTCTACTATGGCAATTCTGATTGGTGGTTTGGGTAGCTTAGTTCCAGAACGTCGCTCTTTTATCTCACAATACGGCTTTAAAGCAATTTGTGCAGGTGTGTTTGCTAACTTAATGAGTGCAGCAATTGCTGGTGTTGTACTTTCTCTGTAAGTACCGAGCGAACGTGTCAGTCATTTTATTCCCCTACAGTAAAGTGACTGATTAATCACAATAATATTCGGTTAGCACGAAAAAGAGAGCCTATAGTGTAAGAACGTAGGCTTTCTTATTTCAGTGAATAGTTTGTACCACAGGGTGTGGTGCAAACTTTTTAGGGGCACAAATGGATTTGTCGATTACTTCTTCTTTGGCGTTAATTGGACTCCTGTCTTTAGCTTGTCAACTGCTCGGTTGGCGTTTACGTCTTCCCGCTATTCTTCCTCTCCTTATCGTCGGCCTGCTGTTAGGTCCTGGCCTGAATGTCCTAAATCCCGATGCCATTTTCGGTGATGTGCTGTTTCCTATGATTTCATTGGGTGTTGCCATCATTCTATTTGAAGGCGCATTGACCCTAAATTTCAAAGAAATCAGAGGCCATGGCCGGATGGTGACTCATCTCGTAAGCTTCGGCATGTTGATTACATGGGCCTGTATCGTGGTGGGTGCTTACTATTTTGTGGACTTCAGTTGGCCATTGGCTGCGCTATTCGGTGCCTTGGTCGTGGTGACAGGGCCTACAGTGATTGTCCCTATGCTTCGTAGCATTCAACCTAAATCTTCCTTAGGCAGTATTTTGCGATGGGAGGGAATCGTTATCGACCCAATAGGGGCTCTGTTTGCGGTTCTCGTCTACGAATACATTGTTTCTTCTGCCGATCCGACTGGGCACGTTCTGTCAGCTCTTGGTCTGACGTTGGTCATAGGATTAGGCTTAGGGATCATCGGTGGCCATTTGATTGCAAAGATGCTGAAAGGGCATTGGGTACCACACTATTTACGTAATGTGGCCGTGCTGACCTTAATGCTAGCAGCATTTTCATTTTCCAATGATCTGAGTGAAGAGTCAGGCTTGTTAACCGTGACCATCATGGGGATCTGGCTCGCCAACGTGAAAGGCTTGGATATCGAAGACATCATCGAATTCAAAGAAACTCTGACCGTGTTGCTCATTTCTGCGTTGTTTATTTTGCTAGCCAGTCGACTCGATTCGGGGACCTTCCTCTCGATAGGTTGGGGCGGTGTTGGCTTGCTAGCGGTAGTGATGTTGGTGGCTCGCCCGTTAAGCGTTTGGATCAGCGGGATCGGCACGGATCTTAGTTCGGCGGATAAATGGTTTTTGAGCTGGATGGCACCGCGCGGGATCGTTGCGGCTGCGGTTTCTTCTTTGTTTGCAATCAAGCTTCAAGAGAAGCAACTAATCGAAGGCGCAGACCTGTTGGTGCCAATGGTGTTCTTGGTCATTATTGGCACGGTTGTGATTCAAAGCCTAACCGCGAGTTGGTGGGCGAGAAGGTTAGGTGTGACTCAAGAGAAAGCACAAGGTGTTATCTTCTTTGGCGCGACTCACTTTTCACGCCAGTTTGCCAAAGTACTGGCGACACACAACATCAACAGTGTACTTGCCGATACCAACTGGGAAAGCATTCGCTTGGCGCGCATGGAAAACTTGAATGTTTATTTTGGTAACCCAGCTTCCAGCCACGCTGAAAATAATCTGGAATTGGATGGAATAGGGCGAGCGATGATTGTGTCGCCTTATCGCCAAACCAACCCGTTAGTTAGCATGCACTATCAAGATGAGTTTGGTGAGAATAAGGTGTTTGAGCTTGAATCCTCAGAAAACAAACATGAAAGGCATCAGGTGAGTCGCGATGGCAATAGAAGCCTGTTTTCGGAAGGGACTACCTATTCCAAGCTTAATTCGCTGATGGCTCAGGGTAGCCAAATCAAAAGTACAGGCTTAACAGAGGAATTTGATCTCAACGAGTTTAAGGCTCTGTACCCTAAAGCGATTCCTCTTGGGGTGATTTCCGACGGAGATTTCCGTTTAGTGACACAAGGTTCTGACTTGGAAAAACTAGCATCCACTGATTGCGAGATCATTAGCTTACTACCACCTTCTGAGCAGACAGAAAAAATCGATATTCCAGATAAGTAGCGAGTCGCTCTATATCAAAAGCGAGTAACTTGTATCAAAAATGAAGAGCATAGAAAAAGCCGCAGCGTTCTCACGCTGCGGCTTTCTAGTTCTATTTATGCTGTCGCTAGCTGATTATTTAGAGTGAAATTGCTCACAAGCGATCATGGTGTTCTCGATTAGGCTCGCAACTGTCATTGGACCAACACCACCTGGTACAGGAGTGATAAAGCTTGCGCTCTCTTTAGCGACATCGTATTCAACGTCGCCTACTAGCTTGCCAGATTCTAAACGGTTGATACCAACATCGACCACAACAGCGCCTTTCTTAATCCAAGCGCCAGGAATGAAGTTTGGCTTACCAACAGCAACCACAACAACGTCTGCTTGACGCACGTGGCCCTCAAGGTCTTTGGTGAAGCGGTGACATGTTGTCGTCGTACAGCCTGCTAGGAGAAGTTCTAGCGTCATTGGGCGACCCACGATGTTTGAAGCGCCAACCACAACCGCGTGCTTACCACGTAAGTCGATGTTGTAACGGTCAAGTAGCGTGATGATGCCTTTTGGCGTACAAGAGCGAAGTTTAGGCATACGCTGAGCCAAACGACCTACGTTGTAAGGGTGGAAACCATCAACGTCTTTCTCTGGTGTGATGCGCTCAAGAACGTGAGTGCTATCAATACCTGCTGGTAGAGGCAGTTGAACAAGAATACCGTCGATCTCTGGATCTTGGTTCAGTTGGTCTACCAGTGTTAACAATTCGTCTTCTGTCGCAGTGGCTGGCAAGTCGTAAGATTTAGATACGAAGCCAACTTCTTCACATGCTTTACGCTTACTTCCAACGTAAACCTGAGAAGCAGGGTCTTCACCCACTAAAACAACCGCTAGGCCCGGAGCGCGTAATCCAGCTTCAGTACGAGCTTTTACACGTGCAGCAACTTCAGAGCGAACCGTTTGAGAAATTAGCTTTCCATCAATATTTTGAGCAGTCATGAATTTCCTTAGTATTGATATTCAAGTTAGTGGCTGATGTTTTTGGCGCATTATTCCAGAAAATCTTTTTGATTACCATCAAGCAAACGTTTGCTTTGGTCTATTTTCCAACACTTATTTGTTTGTTGCCCTTTTTTTACTCACTTAGATCAGAATGTTACACAAAGCCGTTGCTTTACTGATTCGAATTCGTATAATTCTTTCCTGTAGCGCGCCCTTAGCTCAGCTGGATAGAGCACCTCCCTTCTAAGGAGGTGGTCGAAGGTTCGAATCCTTCAGGGCGTGCCATTATTTAAAGAAACCCGATAACTCTCCGAGTCGTCGGGTTTTTTGCATTTCTAGCATAATAAAAATACTCCTCTTAAAACGCTACTCATTTCCTCCCGTCATTCATTTCATTCGGCTCATGTAATAGAAAGTTAAAATTGTTCGTTTTTTGGGGTTTACATCATTTGGTAATAAAGCCACTATGAATTCACGAAGAATAGACAAGTAAAGCTGTTCACCAGTGGGTTTAGGAATCAAACCTTCTGCGCAATAGCTGATTTAGAGGAAGTAATGGCAGGAAACAGTATCGGACAACATTTCCGCGTGACCACGTTCGGAGAAAGTCACGGTATCGCACTAGGATGTATCGTAGATGGGTGCCCACCAGGATTAGAAATTACCGAAGCAGACCTTCAAAGAGATTTAGATCGTCGTCGCCCAGGTACTTCTCGCTATACAACGGCTCGCCGTGAAGCGGATGAAGTGAAAATCTTATCTGGTGTATTTGAAGGCCAAACTACGGGCACTTCTATTGGTCTATTGATTGAAAATACAGACCAACGCTCTAAAGACTATTCCGAAATTAAAGACAAGTTCCGCCCTGGACACGCTGATTACACATACCATCAAAAGTACGGTGTGCGTGATTACCGAGGTGGTGGTCGTTCTTCAGCTCGTGAAACGGCAATGCGCGTTGCTGCTGGTGCGATTGCGAAGAAATACCTAAAACAAGAATTTGGTGTTGAAATCCAAGCTTACCTTTCTCAAATGGGTGATATCTCGATTGATAAAGTGGATTGGAACGAGATTGAAAACAACGCTTTCTTCTGCCCAGATGCCGATAAAGTACCTGAATTCGACCAACTGATTCGTGACTTGCTAAAAGAAGGCAACTCGATCGGTGCGAAGATTCAAGTGGTTGCGACTAAAGTGCCTGTAGGTCTTGGTGAGCCAATCTTTGATCGTCTAGATGCAGACATTGCGCATGCTCTAATGAGCATTAATGCTGTGAAAGGTGTTGAGATTGGCGATGGCTTTGATGTTGTTAATCAACGCGGTAGTGAACACCGTGATCCATTAACTCCAGAAGGTTTCAGCAGCAACCATGCTGGCGGTATCTTAGGTGGTATTTCTACTGGCCAAGATATTGTGGCAAGCATTGCGCTTAAGCCAACATCAAGCATCACGGTTCCTGGTGACACGATCACCAAAGACGGTGAAGCGACGCAGCTAATCACTAAAGGTCGTCATGATCCATGTGTGGGTATCCGTGCTGTACCGATCGCAGAAGCGATGTTAGCGATTGTATTGCTTGATCACTTGTTACGTCACCGTGGTCAAAACTTTGGTGTAACGACGAACACTCCTCAAATCTAACGATTGAGCGAATGAAAAAAGGGTTGCTTCCTGTTGGAGCAACCCTTTTTGTTTTCTGCGTTATTGAGAATATATTATCTAATGCACAGAGCTTTCAGGATCAAGCTGGAACGAAGGCAAACGCCACTTGAATCTCACCGCCGCCATACGTAGCAAGTAACCCACTACAAGCGTCACAATCGTTGCGGTTACATCATTAATGCCAAGTTCAAGCAAACCTAGGTATAAACCTGAAGCAATAAGCGCGATAGAGGCATAAAGCTCTTCATGCAACACCAAGGGCGTTTGACGACAGATAAGGTCGCGTAGCAAACCACCAAAGACACCTGTGACTAGCGCAGATACCATGCAGATCATTGGATGTAGACCCATTGTCATCGCTACCTTGGTACCAATGATGCTAAATACGATAAGCCCTAAAGCATCTAAACGAATAAATAAGCCTTTTAGCTTGATTACCCATTTAGCCAGTCCCGTTGTGATAACACCCGCGATACAGGTGATCGCTAGATACTGCGGATTTTCAACCCAACCTAAAGGGTAATGTCCAAGTAAGATATCTCGGACTGTGCCGCCGCCAATTGCCGTTGCACTGGCAACCAACATTACACCAAACCAATCCATTTTTTGTTTGCCAGCACTGAGAGCGCCGGTCATGGCTTCTGCCGTGATGCCAATGATATACAAAACACTTAGTAGCATTGCTGTAGCTCTATAATTTAGGTCTATAAATTCGAGTCTTATAGGCCTTATGGATATAAAAATGAAGCGCGAGTGTAGTAGTAAAAACGGCGATTGACGAATGAATATTTGTACCGTGAATGGGCATTTCAGAATAGCTAAACTAATCATTCGCCTCAAAGTAGTGTAATCTGGGATCTGCAATCGATTGTCACGGTAAAGTATTGGATTGAACCTAATGCCATTGCTAGTGATAGGGCTTTACCGAGCGCTCAAAAAAACGCAAAATGCCCCAGTTCTTTTTACTTAAATTTGATTTTATGACGCACCAATATTCAGACATCATCGATATTTTCAATCAGACCTTTTTCGAAAGCTTTAATACCAAACTAGAGCTAGGAGCTGATGAGCCGATCTATTTGCCCGCTGATGACACTATCCCACATCATCGAATTGTGTTTGCACGTGGCTTTTACGCGTCTGCACTACATGAAATCGCACACTGGTGTGTCGCTGGTCCCGAACGTCGTTTGCTGGAAGATTTTGGCTATTGGTATGAACCAGATGGTCGAACTGAGGCGGTTCAAGCTGAGTTTGAAAAAGTAGAAATTCGCCCACAAGCGTATGAATGGATCATTGCGATGAGCGCAGGCTTTCCTTTTAATGTTAGCTGTGACAATCTACACGGCGATTTTGAGCCAGATCGTTTGGCCTTTATGAATAAAGTACATAGCGAAGTTATGGGTATCTTTGAAGTGGGCTTTCCGCCTCGCGTAAAAATGCTCTCTGAAGCATTACGCAGCTTCTACGATGTAGAGCCTTTATGTGCTAGCCAATTTATTGTGAAATAAGAGAATATTATGATTATCGAATTTGAAGAAAAACTACTTGAAGTAATTGATGCTCGCATTGAAAACGCATCAGATGATGAACTGTTTGCTGGTGGTTACTTACGTGGTCATATTTCTCTTTCAGTGGCTTCATGTGAAGAAGAAGGCATTGAAGACGTAGCAGTAGTTAAAGCACGCATCGAGAAAAGCCTAGACGACGCTCGCTCTGAGCTAACGCCTGCAGATCGCACCATCGTTAATGATCTTTGGGTTGAACTGCAAAACCAAGCTTAATCACGGTACATTGATACTTTCCGTTCAGTCCCTTCCTCTCCATTTTGCTGAACAAACCAAGAGTTTGAGACTCGTTCGAAATTTTTGAATGAGTCTGTTCATTCCTTGTGATGGTTCCATTTTCTGACTACGTTATTCTAACCCCACTTAACGGAATTACAGAAAAGGTCGCATCATGAAAGTTATCGCATTCGGCGCAAGCACAAGCTCTACCTCTATCAACAAAACTCTAGCAACTTACGCAGCTAACTTGATTGAAGGTGCTGAAGTTAAAATTTTAGACATCAACGATTATAACGTTCCTATGTTCAGTGAAGATACTGAAAAAGAGATCGGCCAAGCGGAGGGTGCAAAAGCCTTTTTGCGTGATTTAGCTGAAGCTGATGCGTTTGTTATCTCGTTCGCAGAGCATAATGGTCACTACCCTGCAGCGTACAAAAACCTATTCGATTGGGCGACACGCATTGAGCGTTCAGTGTTTGGTGAGAAGCCAGCGGTTTACTTAGCGACTTCACCGGGCCCAGGCGGCGCTCAAACGGTACTTGGCGCAGCAACTGGTTCTGCACCTTACTTTGGTGGCAACGTAAAAGCGTCACTTTCAGTACCAAGCTTCTACGATAACTTCGATTTTGAGTCTGGTTCTATCAGCAACGAAGAGATCGCTCTGCAGATTAAAGACGCGATTGCTAAGCTGTAAATACTGCTTCGTTTAGAACATAAGTTCAGAGCAACTCGAACAACAAAAAGCCCGAGCGACACTATGTCATTCGGGTTTTTTAGTTCCAGACAATTCAGAAGTTTCAGATGTTCAAAATAGTTGAACTAGAAACTACTGGTTTGTTTTTGAGTGCTTATCAGCAACCCAGCCCGCGGTTAATGCTTTACCTTTTCGTAGTCTGCGTACCCACATTCTGCTTGGGTGAATCGCCTCAAGCACATCAACAGGCAAAGGAAGCGGATCGCCACAGATTTGCGATGCCAACACTTCGGCCAATAATGGCGCAGAGCTCAAGCCACGTGAGCCTAGTCCGATAAAGCAGTACAGGTTAGGGAAGCTTGTTACCGTTTGAACATCATCAACTGAGTCACGCTGTGGGTTAAAGTTATGCAGATTCTGATACTGCTTTTTGATTGATTCGAAATTACCCACATTTCCGACAAACGGAAGGTGATCGCGGCTTACGCTACGGATACCTTGGCGCGCTAGGTTGCCACTAGTGTCGACCTCTTTTGTCCACTCTTGGTCTGGTAGTGACCCGTGCAGGCGCTCACCATTATGTTGCTGTACCTCAATATCAAACTCTTGGTCAATATTGGTTTTGTCGTAGTTTGCGCCAATGCAATGGTGACCGTTATTTGGATTTTGCGGTGTTAGGTAACCATCAAAGCACAATACGGTTTTTAACTTGGTTAAGTTTTCCGTGGTCGGAATATGGCTTACTTGGCCTTTAACTGGCGTTAGAGGTACTGGCTGAGTCTGCTCAAACTGGGTGAACTTGTGGCCGTTCGCAACAACCACTTGGTCGTGCTTGGTTTGAATCTCACCTTGTGGCGTCTCGATGGTGAGCTGCCATTGTTGTTCAGTTTCGATCCACTCCAGTTGAGTCACTTGATGTTGATAGTGAGTGCACACTTGGTTGGTCTCTTCTAACTTTCCGATCAAGCCTTGTGTCAGTTGTAGAGGACTTAACCAACCACCCAGTGGGAAATAAACACTCTCTTTATCAACCGGTAAGCCAATCTTTTCATTCGCTTGTTCTGGCGATAAACGCTGAATCAAATCTGTGTGAAAGTTGCCTTCCAACATGCGGTTGAGCTTTTTAGTGGAGCCTTCATCCCACATCAGAATATTCACGCCACACCAACTGTAGTCAAACTCAATAGACTGAGCTGCTTGATTAATAAACTGGCGAGCAAACAGTAATCCTGGGCCAAACACGCGAGACACGTTCGAGGTCGCTTCGCTTAACAAGGGGTAAATCGCACCTTGGTTGTTACCCGAAGCATTGCCTGCGGCTTGTAGGTGTTCACAATAAAGGGTGATGTTTTTACCACGGCGGCTTAGCGTTTTGGCTAATGCAGCACTGGCGACACCACCACCGATAATCGCAATGTCCTGTGATTGACTGTGCTCTGAAAGGCCATACCAAGGTTTGATGTTGGTGTGAGCGTGCTTCTCGCCCAGTCGACCTGCAATCATTTCTCGCTTAGTACCAAAGCCTTTAACCTTTTTCATCTCGAAGCCAGCTTCAATTAAGCCACGGCGCACAAAGCCTGCCGCGGTGAAAGTGGCGCAACTACAATCTTGCTTAGCTAGCTTGGCCATGCCGTTGAATAGGTTTTGATTCCACATCTCAGGGTTTTTACTTGGAGCGAAACCGTCTAAGAACCAAGCATCCACTAAACCTTGTTTTGGAGTAGGGACATTAGGCATACAATCTTTGATATCGCCAAACCACAAATCAAGCGTGATTGCACCATCACCTAGTACAATGCGGTGACATTCCGGCAGTGCGATAGGGTAGTGTTCTTGGAGTTGCGTCGCATACTCGGCTAATTCTGGCCACGATTGGTGTGCTTTGATGAGATCCTCTTTATTCAAAGGATATTTTTCAAAACTGATGAAATGTAATTCTTTGGTAATAGCTTGAGGGTTATCTTTAAGGAAAGTATCGAACCATTGCCAAACCGCAAGAAAGTTAAGGCCAGTGCCAAAGCCGGTTTCAGCAATCACAAAACGACGTTGTTCATGTTCAAGCCAACGCTCTGGAAGGTGGTTTTGCTTTAAAAAGACGTAGCGAGTTTCTTCCAAACCGTTAACATTGGAGAAGTAAACGTCGTCAAATTGGTCTGAAACTGGCGTGCCAGACTCATTCCATTCCAGTTCTGCATTAGTAATTGAAGTCATAAAATCTATCATTTTGTGATTTGAAGCGATATGTTGGTAGGGATTGTACGAATTTCTAGGAAAGCTGACCACTTTTGTTAGGCTTCTTAGTTATCATCTAGCTGAATTTAGAATTATAGGAATGTCACATGAAACGAGTCGTAATCACCGGTATGGGTATTGTTTCAAGTATCGGTAACAACGTCGAAGAAGTTTTAGCATCACTGAAAGAGGGTAAATCTGGTATTACCGCTTCAGAGCAGTTCAAGGAAAATGGCTTGCGCTCTCAAGTATGGGGTAACCTAAAAATGAACCCTGCTGACCATATCGATCGCAAAAAGATGCGCTTTATGGGTGATGCAGCGGCATTCGCTTACCTTTCAATGGAGCAAGCAATTGCTGATTCTGGTTTAACTGAAGATCAAGTATCTAATGACCGCACAGGTATCGTTGCGGGTTCAGGTGGTGCTTCATCTCTAAACCAAGTAAACGCAGTAGACATCATTCGTGAGAAAGGCGTGAAGCGCGTTGGTCCATACATGGTGCCACGTACAATGGCTTCTACGGTTTCTGCTTGTCTAGCAACACCTTTCAAAATCCGTGGTGTGAACTACTCTATGAGCTCTGCATGTGCGACATCTGCACACTGTATTGGTCACGCAATGGAGCTTATCCAACTGGGTAAGCAAGACGTAGTATTCGCTGGTGGCGGTGAAGAACTAGATTGGTCTCTGACTATGATGTTCGACGCAATGGGTGCACTTTCTACTAAGTACAACGACACTCCAGAGCTAGCTTCTCGTACTTACGATGCAGACCGTGACGGTTTCGTTATCTCTGGTGGCGGCGGCATGCTAGTCATTGAAGAACTTGAGCACGCTGTTGCTCGTGGCGCAAAAATCTACGGTGAAATCGTAGGTTACGGCGCGACATCAGATGGCTACGACATGGTTGCTCCTTCTGGTGAAGGCGCGGTTCGTTGTATGAAGATGGCAATGCAAAACGTTGATGGCGTTGACTACGTGAATACTCACGGTACTTCAACTCCAGTTGGCGACGTTAAAGAACTTGGTGCTATCCAAGAAGTATTTGGCGGTAACAGCCCAGCAATTTCTGCGACTAAAGCGATGACTGGTCACGCTCTAGGTGCTGCTGGTGTACACGAAGCGATTTACTCAACGCTAATGCTAGACAACGGCTTTATCGCTCCAAGCATCAACGTTTCTAACCTAGACGAAGCAGCTGCTGGCCTAGACATCGTAACTGAAGCTCGTGAACAAGAGCTAACAACGGTTATGTCTAACAGCTTTGGTTTCGGCGGTACGAACGCAACGCTAGTGATCAAAAAGTACCAAGCTTAATTTAGGCTTGAGTCAGAGAGACAAAGGTTAATCGTTAAAGGGTGACGCTAGTGCAGATTCAACACGCATAGGTCACTCAGTAATAATGACCATCAGAACAAAGTTTTTAGACGTAGGTTTGTAAATATAATTTTTTAAATCTAAGTATAGAAATTGAAAGGTTTCCAGAGCTTGACCAGTACTGACTTTGGTTAGTACTGGTTGAACAGACGCAAGACTCTGTCTCCTGGAGAGCGAGATAGGATCCTTTTGTTCTGGATGTTTGCCCGATTGTTTATTCAATCGGGCATTTTTCGTTTTGGCCTTTTGAACTCGGGTATTCACTCTGATTTTGTTTTTTACTAAGGCTAGCCGATTCAGCCCTTTATTTATAATGTATTCCAATTGCTACTCGACACCGTGTGTGGAATTTTGCACAATCATTTCAATTCACATTTAGGTCGATAGACCCCAACAAAAGTACTCGCCAAATGAAAATCTTAATCGACGAAAATATGCCTTATGCTGAAGCGCTTTTTAGCCAGCTAGGGGAAGTGACAATGAAGTCTGGTCGCACATTAACTGCAGACGATCTGGTTGACGTAGACGCATTAATGATTCGTTCAGTCACCAAAGTAAACGAGTCATTAATCAGCAAAGTCAACAAGCTGAAGTTTGTTGGTACTGCGACGGCTGGTATGGATCACGTCGACCAAGAGTTGATGAAAGAGCGTGGGATTTTCTTTACTGCGGCTCCGGGCTGTAACAAGGTTGGCGTTGCTGAGTATGCGTTCAGTGCGATGATGGTTCTTGCGCAGCAGCAAGGCTTCTCTGTGTTTGATAAAACGGTTGGTATTATCGGTTGTGGTCAAGTGGGCAGCTACCTAGCTAAGTGCCTAGAAGGCATTGGCATCAAAGTTCTGCTGAACGATCCCCTCAAACAGCAAGAGGGCGATACTCGCGAATTTACAGAGCTAGAAACTCTGCTTGAACAATCAGACGTAATTACACTGCATACGCCAATTACTAAAACTGGTGAGTTCCCAACCCATCACTTGATCAATGAGCAAGTGCTGAACAACTTCCGTGCTGATCAAATCCTGATTAATGCCGCTCGTGGCCCTGTGGTGGATAACCAAGCGCTAAAAGCTCGTCTACAAAAAGCCGATGGCTTCACGGCGGTTCTGGATGTGTTTGAGTTTGAACCTGAAGTGGACATGGAATTACTTCCACTGCTTGCTTTCGCAACACCTCACGTAGCGGGCTACGGTTTAGAGGGCAAAGCACGCGGTACTACGATGATTTTTAACAGTTATTGTGAGTTCTTAGGTACTGAACAGCGTGCGTATGCAAGCGACTTATTGCCGACAGCGCCTGTGCCTCAGATGAATTTAGATAGAGCTTGGGACGAAGCAACACTGCACAATTTGACTCAGTTGATCTATGATGTGCGCAAAGACGACGCCTTATTCCGTCGCAATATCGCTACGCCGGGATCTTTTGACAAGATGCGTAAAGAATATTGGGACCGCAGAGAGTACAGTGCAGTCGAGTTAACGGGCGACGAATCTTGTAATTTAACGCCGTTATCTAAACTCGGTTTTATGGTAAAGCCAACTTTATAAAAGAGAGAAACAATGAGCCAAGAATTTAATATTGCTATTTTAGGTGCGACTGGTGCGGTTGGTGAAACCATTCTTGAAGTACTTAAAGAGCGTAAATTCCCTGTCGGTGAGCTGCACTTACTAGCAAGTGAACGTAGTGAAGGCAAAACTTCCCGTTTTAACGGCAAAACAATACAAGTACAAAACGTAGAAGACTTCGATTGGTCTCAAGTACATATTGCGTTTTTCTCTGCTGGTAGCGAGCTTTCAGAGCGTTGGGCTCCAATTGCCGCGGATGAAGGTGTAGTTGTTATCGATAACACCTCACGTTTCCGTTACGAATACGATGTTCCTCTGGTTGTGCCAGAAGTGAACCCTGAAGCGATTGCTGAGTTCCGTAACCGTAACATTATCGCGAACCCTAACTGCTCAACTATCCAAATGGTAGTTGCGCTAAAACCAATTCACGATGAAGTGGGTCTAGAGCGTATTAACGTTTCAACTTACCAATCTGTTTCGGGTGCAGGTAAGCCGGGTATTGATGAGCTAGCAGGTCAAACCGCTAAGCTTCTCAACGGTATGCCAGCTGAAAATTCAGCGTTTTCACAGCAGATCGCTTTCAACTGTATTCCTCAAATCGATGAGTTTACTGAGAACGGCTACACACGTGAAGAGATGAAGATGGTTTGGGAAACTCAAAAAATCTTTGCTGATTCTTCAATCACAGTGAACCCGACTTGTGTTCGTGTACCAGTATTTTACGGTCATGCAGAATCTCTACACATTGAAACTCGCACGCCTATCGGTGCAGAGCAAGTCGTTCAACTTCTTGAGAACACCGAAGGTGTTGAAGTTTTCCGTGGTGCAGACTTCCCAACACAAGTTCGTGATGCGGGTGGCAAAGACCACGTAATGGTTGGTCGAATCCGTGGTGATATCAGTCATCATAGCGGTGTCAACATGTGGGTTGTCGCTGATAACGTTCGTAAAGGCGCGGCAACCAACGCAGTTCAAATCGCTGAAGTTCTGATTCGCGATTACTTCTAAGCTTTATTGCTTTGATAAACAAGCCTCACTCTTTAGTGGGGCTTTTTTAATCGATTAAAAATATTGTTAGTCAAATTGTGTGAAATTGCTGCGAATATTGTTGCTGCAACACATTTTTTGTTTTCATCTCTATAGTTTTACGTCATTTATCCGATATATTTAATAGATCATCACTTTTCCGAATTTAAGCACCTAGCTGAGCCTTTTATGTTTCAAATTTTCAAGCCGTGGTTAATGCCTTTTGCCTTTATCATTGCGACTCAGATTTCCGTTGTTCGTGCAGATTCCATTCGAGTTGTAGGGCCTAATGGCCAGATACAATCAGCGCCTACGTTTTCAGAACCTCTTCAAAGAGCGCAGTCAAATAGCGCTGAGCCTTCACGTTTCTATGGTCCAACTCGCGGCTCAGAAACATTGTGGTCTATTGCCTCAAAGTTACGCCCTGATAACTCCGTTTCAGTCCAACAAACCCTGTTGGCTATTTATCGCTTAAACCCACAAGCGTTTGAAAACCAGAATATTCATAGCCTGCTGCCTGCTAGTAATTTACGTGTGCCTTCTTTAGAGCAAGCTCGTGCAAGCTCAACGCAACAAGCAATCAACATCATGAACTCGCACCTTGCTAAGCTTGATGCTCCTGCGAGTAAGCCTGTCGCTTCAAAACCAAAAGCGTCGAGTTCAGATTCGAAAAGTGCGACACCTACCAAACAAATAACTACTGCTGAAACCGCAAAAAAAACATTGTCTCCAACTCAATCTTCTCAAGCTCAATCCGCTCCAACCTTAGAGATGAACAAGTTAGAGAAACAGCTGGAGCTTTCAGAAACGGAACTCTTGTCACTTGAAGAGAAAAATCACCAACTTCGCTTGATGTTATCGAATGTTCAATTGGAAGTTGATGAGCTAAAAACAGAGCTCAGTGATGAAGATCGCATTCGTAGTGAAGTAGAGAAGCTGCTTGATGAAGAGCGCAGAAAGAACGCTGAAATTGAAAAAATGGCACCAAGTGCCATGGATGAACTGTTATCGAATGGTTGGTTAGTCGCGGCTCTTGCGATTATCCCGGGTCTGTTACTGGGTTTGATCATTGTGATGCTGTTAGGCCGTCGTTCTAAAAATGATGAGCAGCAGCAAACCGCTCAAGAACAACCGATTCAGCCAGAACCAAGCACCGTTGCGCCTATTACACTGGGCGACGAGATGGACGATCTTAACGAGCTGTCTTTAGATGATGATTTGTTTGGTACGGAAGATGACGCCAACAAGTTGTTTGATGATCAAGCGCTAGCTGAAGAAGACGATGTCTTTGCCGGTCTCGATGAGTCTGATCTCGACTTTAATCTCGATGGTGAAGACGATGACCCGTTTGCCAGCATCGGCGAAAACGGTGATTTAGACACGAATTTCGACGATCTAGACTTAGACAGTAGCAATGGCATCAGTGTCAATGGCGAAGAGAAGGCACTTGGTCTTGAAGAGATGGAGCGCGCATTAGACAAAACAGCGGAAAGCGCCATCGATACGGATGATGTCGATTTTGATCTTTCTGATGATAACGCAATGTCTGCTGATGACATTGAAGCTTTGCTATCTCAAGAGTCTGAAACTGAAGATCTCGGTTCCAACGAGCTAGACCAATCTCTATTAGATGATCTGTTTGCTCTTGATGACGAAGATGATGACAGCTTCGATATTGATGCTCTGATTTCGGAAGAGCAAAGTGGTTCGCCTTCTAGCACAGAAAAACCTGCAAGCGATGATTTTGACATTGATGCGCTTATCTCAGAGCAACAAAGCGATGCGAAGCCTGCTGACTTGAGCAATGACGAATTTGATATCGATGCTCTGATCTCTGAACAGCAGGCTCCACAACCTGCGGAGCCAAGTGTAGAAGACGATATTGATGACATCTTTGCTCAGGTAGCCGCTCAAAATGATCAAAACGACCCTTTCAATCTTGATAGCGATGATGAAGTTACCAAAGACTTAAACAGTGGTTTGGCATCTGATGATGATATCGAAAACATTTTGTCTCAGTTCGATAAGCCAATCGTAGACGAAGACGTTCAAGACAGCGTTGATCTGCTTGATGAGCAATTGGCAGGCGATGATGTCGACCTAAGTAATTCGACAGACCTTCTTGATGAGATGCTAGGGGACGATTCGGATGATG
Organism: Vibrio sp. 10N.261.45.E2; assembly: GCF_002875705.1. Lineage (GTDB taxonomy): Bacteria > Pseudomonadota > Gammaproteobacteria > Enterobacterales > Vibrionaceae > Vibrio. The sequence continues at coordinate 93,442 of NZ_MCZZ01000130.1, read as the reverse complement.
AGTCTGAAAGCGAACCTCTTGGCTTTGATGCTCTGTCTGAGCTTGAAGAGCTTTCTGGCCTATCAACAGACGATGAGTTAAACATTGCGGAAGATAGCACGGAAACCTTAGATGAGCTTATCGGTGATTCTGACGATGATGACTTCGAACTCGATGCTGATAGTACCGATTTGCTTGATGATTTCCTTGATAGTGAATTGTTAGCTGATGATGCATCAACAGATGAAGCGAGCGAGAAGGACACGGAATCTTTAGACCCGTTTGATGATCTACTAACAAGTGGCATTGAAGACGAGCTTGAATCAGAAGAGCATACGTTTGATAAAGAGTTAGACGCGGCCTTTGATTTTGACAACGCCAGCGATGAACCTATTAAAAACTCAGACGTTGAGACTACTCAATTACCGTTAGAGCCTTCTGAGGTTGAACCAGAGCAAGCTGAGAACGTTAGTGAAACATCACAACCTGAGCAAATTAACGATGAGTCATTAGATTCAGAACAGACGCAAGACAGCTCAGAACTTGAACCAGAAAGCGATGATGTTAAGCCACAAAACGATGAAGCCTTTAATCGTGATGACTTCATCGATGACCTATTTGGTGTAGCTCCAGCAACAGATGCTCTGCTTGATGATTCGCTAGAAACAACAGACGAAGCGTTGATTGATGAGTTAATGACGTCTGGCGACAGTGGTGTATTGGAAGCGACTGAAGAGCCTGTTCAAGAGCCAAACGAAAAGTCTTCTGAACCTAAACAAACACCAAGTTCGGATGTTTTAGATTCATTACCGGAAGAAACAGAACTGCCTGTTAAAGATAACGAACTGGATATCGACTCGCTGTTATCTGAGAATTCTGATTTTGAAGAACCCGCTTTCGCTGAGTTAGAACAAGAAGCGCTTGAGCCTAAAACAACAGATAGACAAGACACTCACGAAGAAATCGCGCCTAGCTTTGAAAACCAAACGTCACCGGCGTCATTGAGTGATATCTCGGATGATGAAGAAGATACGGTTGAAGATTGGTTAGCAGAAGCGATCGACGATGTTGAGTCTCCAGCGAACATTGAGTCTGATTTTGACTTTGAGCCGAAAATTCAAGGTAGCGATCAGTTTGAAGATGTCGTTGAATCCCTGCCAGAGCCAGAGCCAGAGCCAGAGCCAGAGCCAGAGCCAGAGCCAGAGCCAGAGCCAGTTCGTGCTGCAAATATGCCAGAAATTATTCCAAATGAATTCGGCGTACCACAAGATGACGATTGGCTGATTGAGGGTGAGACGTCTGAGCCAGAAGCATTAACAGAAACTGACGTAACACCAGAGCCAGTAACATCCGTTGTTGAACCTCAGCTAGACGCTGAACCGCAAGTTGAAGCTACACCACAAGCGGAAGTGGCAGAACAAGAAAGCGAAGATGAATTCTCGTTTGATGACTTTGAGTTACCTGAGTTTGGTGAAGAAGACGCACTAGCGGAAGCTGCTGCACCACAAGCAGAAACAGCGGAGCAAGAAAGCGAAGATGAGTTCTCGTTTGATGACTTCGAATTGCCAGAGTTTGGTGAAGAAGACGCACTGGCAGAAGCTGACGCTGAATCAACAGCAGAACCAGTAACGCCTGCTATTGATGCTCAAGCAAGTGTTGAACCTCAAACTGAAGCCCAAGTTGAAGCGCAGGGGCAAGACGACGAAGAGTTTTCGTTTGATGATTTTGAGTTGCCGGAGTTTGGCGAAGAAGACGCACTGGCAGAAGCAGATGCTGAATCAACACCAGAGCCAGTCACGCCAGTTATTGATTCTCAACCAAGTGCTGAATCGCAACCAACCGCTGAGCCTCAACTAGATACTGAGCCACAGGCTGAAACTGCGAAACCAGAAAGCGAAGAAGAGTTCTCGTTTGATGACTTTGAGCTTCCTGAGTTTGGTGAAGAAGACGCGTTAGCAGAAGTAGTCAGTGAACCGGATGAAGCGCAGTTAGAGCAAGATTTAGCGCCTGACACCGAGAAATTCGAGTTCGATGACCTTGATCTTCCTGAGTACGATGAAGAAAGCGCAAAAGCGGACTCTGTTTTAGATGATATTGAGCAAAGCAATGCTGAGCCGGTAGCGGAAGACGAAGGCGTAGAATTCGATGAGTTTGATTTGCCGGAATACGGTGAAGACGAAGCGATCTCCGATGCATTTGCAGAGAAACCTGCACCACTGACTGCTTTCAGCCCGCAAGGCGAAGAGCAAGATGCGTTGCATGATTTGTTCTCAAACCCTCAGAGCTTTAGTCAAGCTGATGATTTCTCGAATTCAGAAGACTCTGAGTTGGCTAGTTTTGCACAGCCAGAAGAATCACTGAGCGCGGCTTCAGAGCCAAAACCAATGCCTACAGCCGTTCAAGATGAGCCACTAGAAGGCTTTGATGATTTTGATGAGACAGCATTGGCTGAGTTGCTTTCTGAAGATGTTCAAGATTCTGTCGACAACATGTTTGATAAGCCATTGGATGCAACATCGATTGACAGTGCTGGGCTGGATATTGACGCCATGCTTGAAGTTGGCGGCGAAGACTGGAAAGGCTTTAACTTAGCGCCAGAGCAACAATCGAACATGCACAATGATGTTCCTGATGACCAACAAGAGATTTGGGCGTCGGTTGAACAGCAAGCTGAACCGAAGATCAAAGAAGAGAATTGGGCTAAACAAGACAACCTGACCGAATCAGGCAACAGTCGTGATAAACAATACATGACGATTGATGAACTGATGGCTCAAGTCGAGCAAGAAGGTGAAGAGGTCATTAATCCAGATGATGAAGAGCTCAAACTGGATGTTGGCCTAAATGAATTCCCTGATGTTATCGGTGATATTGGCAATTATGATGTCGACAGCAATGCAGAAGCTGCGGGTAAGCTCGATTTAGCCAAAATCTACATCGAGATGAGTGACTCGCAGGGTGCAATTAAGCTTCTAGAAGAGGCAATAGTTGACGGCAGTGATGATATTCGTCGAGAGGCAAAAAACCTTATCGATACATTAAATGGCCGATAAATTAACAAACCACAAAGGGTAGCATTAGCTGCCCTTTATTTTTTGGCGATACAGAGCGCTGCTGTTTTGTTTGGTTTCCAGAAGCATCATCTAGGTCGATGCTGATGGTTTATTGAAGTTTTAGCCCCATCCTATTTGGGCTAGCACTGATTTCCGTATATACTTCTCGCCCATTTTCAAAGAGAACAAGAACATGAAAATTGCTTTAGGTATTGAATACAACGGTACCCACTACTTTGGTTGGCAGCGCCAACGAGACGTGAAAAGTGTCCAAGAAGAATTGGAAAAGGCTCTTTCAGTTGTCGCGAATCACCCTGTAGAAGTTATGTGCGCAGGCCGTACAGATGCCGGTGTTCACGGTACGGGACAAGTCGTTCACTTTGAAACTAATGTCGATCGTAAAATGGTGGCATGGACAATGGGCGCGAATGCCAACATGCCAAAAGATATTGCGGTTCGTTGGGCGACAGAAGTGAATGAGGATTTCCATGCTCGTTTCTCTGCTACTGCACGCCGTTACCGATACATTATCTTTAACCATGCCCTACGTCCTGGCATTTTGAATTCAGGAGTGAGCCATTATCATGGTCATCTTGATGAGAAAAAAATGCATGAAGCGGGTCAGTACTTACTCGGTGAGAATGACTTTACTTCGTTCAGGGCAACACATTGTCAATCTCGTAGCCCATGGAGAAACTTGATTCACCTGAACGTGACTCGTCATGGACACTACATAGTGATCGATATTAAAGCGAATGCGTTTGTTCACCACATGGTGAGGAATATTACTGGTAGCCTGATTGCCGTAGGTAAAGGAGAGCAGAAACCAGAGTGGATTCAGTGGCTTTTAGAAGCTAAAGACCGAAAAGTAGCCGGCGCAACTGCAAAAGCAGAAGGCTTATATCTGGTGGATGTTGATTATCCTGAACATTTTGGGCTACCACGAGAGCCAATTGGTCCTCTATTTTTGCCGGATAATTTGAACTAAATGTGAGACTTAGGTTCAAAAATTATTACGGTTTAGTGCGTAAGATAGTGCCAGAAAATAGGTACAACCAGTTTTTTATCTACAGTCGCTGTTTTATGTGCTTTAATTCCCACGCATAATTCCCAAATTTATTTCTTTCGCAATCAAGCGGAAGAATCGAAACAAAAAGGTCTTCCATGAGTTGGCTTGAAAAGATTTTAGAAAAAAGCAACATCGTAACATCTCGTAAAGCGTCTATCCCTGAGGGTGTTTGGACCAAATGTACTTCTTGTGAGCAGGTTTTGTACCATGCTGAACTAGAGCGTAACCTAGAAGTATGTCCAAAATGTGACCATCACATGCGCATGAAAGCACGTCGCCGTCTGGATACATTCCTAGACAAAGGTGAGCGTGTTGAACTAGGTGCTGATCTTGAGCCACAAGACAAGCTGAAGTTTAAAGACTCTAAGCGTTACAAAGAACGTATCTCTGCTGCTCAAAAGAACAGTGGTGAAACAGACGCATTGGTTGCAATGAAAGGCGAACTACTTGGTTTACCTATCGTAGCGTGTGCTTTTGAATTCTCATTCATGGGCGGCTCAATGGGTTCTGTTGTTGGTGCTCGTTTCGTGAAAGCGGTAGATGCTGCGATCGAGAACAACTGTGGTTTGGTTTGTTTCTCTGCAAGTGGTGGTGCACGTATGCAAGAGGCGCTTATGTCTCTAATGCAAATGGCAAAAACCAGTGCTGCTCTTGAGCGTTTATCTGCGAAAGGCCTGCCGTTTATCTCTGTAATGACTGACCCAACAATGGGTGGTGTTTCTGCAAGTTTGGCAATGCTTGGCGATATCAACATTGGTGAGCCAAAAGCGCTTATCGGTTTTGCTGGACGTCGTGTAATAGAGCAAACTGTACGCGAAGATCTTCCTGAAGGTTTCCAACGCAGTGAGTTCCTACTAGAACACGGTGCTATCGACATGATCGTTGACCGTCGTGAGATGCGTCAGCGTGTTGCAAGCCTTGTTGCTAAAATGACCAACCAGCCTTCACCATTAGTAGTTTCTGTGAACGATTCACCGAATGAAGCTACTTATGAAGTACCAGAAGCGCCAGAAAAAGGGTAAAGTACCTTCTAACAAACCAACTTAATTATGGTTATGAGTTAGATGAGTCAACAACCTATTCCTCAAGCCACATCCTCTTTGGAGATGTGGCTTGATTATTTATCAAACATCCATACAAGCGCTATTGATCTTGGATTAGACCGAGTTCAGGCCGTCGCCTCTAAGGCAAACCTCACCAAACCTGCTCAACATGTTATTACTGTTGCCGGAACCAATGGCAAAGGCTCAACATGTGCACTGATGGAAGCTATTCTATTGGACGCTGGTTATTCTGTTGGTGTTTATAGCTCCCCTCACTTAATTCGTTATAACGAACGTGTTCGTATCAACGGCCAAGATCTATCTGATGAAAAGATGGTTCAGTCTTTTGATTTCATTGAGAAAGAACGTGGTGAAATCAGCCTTAGCTTTTTCGAATATGGCACTTTAGCGGCGTTACGCGCATTTCAAACCGAAGCGGTTGATGTTGTGTTATTAGAGGTTGGTTTAGGCGGGCGTTTAGATGCGACCAATATTGTTGAACATGATGTTTCAGTGATTACGAGTCTGGCTGTCGACCATGTTGACTGGCTAGGTGATGACATCAATGTGATTGGTTTTGAGAAAGCGGGTATTTATCGTAGCGGTAAGCCGGCTATCTGTGGTCAACCTAAGCCGCCAGCGACGGTTGCTGCGCACGCCGATGATATTAAAGCGGAGTTTTACCAGGTCGATATCCAATATACCTATGCAGTTGATGGCGATACTTGGAACTGGCATAGCGGTGCATTCCAACTGGAATCACTTCCTATCCCAACATTACCACTCCCTAACGCGGCAACAGCGTTGATGGCATTGGGCACATCAGAGTTAGATATTAGCGATGTGAACGTGGTTAATGGTTTGAAGAACGCTCAGCTTCCTGGGCGCATGCAACAAATTAGCGACCAACCCGTGATTGTGCTGGATGTAGCACACAACCCGCATTCGGCTGAATACTTTGCACAGCAAGTAACGAAGAAGTATGCAGGTAAAAATTTACACGTTGTAGTCGCCATGCTTCACGACAAAGATATCCCGGCGACATTGGAAGTATTAGCGCCAATCACAACTCATTGGTACCCAGCTTCACTGCAAGGGCCACGCGCAGCGACAGCTGATGAATTGTGTCAAAGCCTGCCGGAAGGTGTAGAGCAACATTCAAACCCTGTAGCAGCGTTTGAATCAGCTTTAACTTCTGTTAAAGGTGACGACGTTGTGCTGGTTGTCGGTTCTTTCCATACCGTGGGTGAAGTGTTGGAGCATTGGCAGAAAAAAGGAAACTAAATGGCAAGTAAATTCCAAAGCCGATTAGTCGGCACCATCATTTTAGTGGCTATTGGTGTGATTGTATTACCCGATGTACTGGATGGTAAAAAGCTCCACTATAAAGAAGAGTTTGCAAGCATTCCGATTAAGCCTGAGCTTGATAGTAATGTTGAAGTGTTTGAAGTACTCGATCCCGTTGAAGACCAGATCGCGCTACCGGACTCTCCGGTCGAGCAAGTGGTTGAAAGTGGTGTTGCTGATAATTCAGATACGCAAACCGCTTCGGCTTCCAATAATAAAGAAGCCGACGAAGTGGCAGTAGTAGTGAAGCAGGTACCAGAAAAAAATGAATACCAAGACAGCGCTTGGATCATTCAACTAATGGCTTTGAAGAATGCTGACAACGCAAAAAACGTTGTTACGGATCTGCAAAAGCGTGGTTATCAGGCTCACACCAAGCAAGAAAAAACTTTTACGCGAGTAATTATTGGCCCGGATGTCTCTAAATCCAAACTTGAGCGACAAATTAAGGAATTAGAAAAAATTACGGGTTCAAAAGGCCAATTGCTCAAATTTAAACCGTTAAATCCATAAGAAAACGTTTGCGTCAGCATTTTTTCTGTTAAAATGCGCGCCAACTTAAGATGAAGAATTCATGAATTGGTTAGATTTTGTCATTTTAGGCGTGATCGGCTTCTCTGCCGTGATCAGTTTAGTTCGTGGTTTCGCTAAAGAAGCCTTGTCACTCGTTATTTGGTTTGGAGCATTTTTTATTGCTAGCCAGTACTACGCTAAATTAGCGATGTACTTTACCAATATCGAAGATGAGATGTTTCGAAACGGAACGGCGATAGCAGCATTGTTTGTTGCAACGTTAGTTGTCGGTGCCTTAGTTAACTATGTCATCGGCCAGCTAGTTCAGAAAACAGGGCTGTCAGGTACAGATAGAATCCTCGGTGTCGTCTTTGGTGGCTTACGTGGTGTTTTGATTGTGTCTGCAGTGTTGTTTTTCATGGATGCGTTTACTGCATTCCCAAGTTCTGAGTGGTGGAAGAATTCGCAATTGGTTCCGGAATTTAGTCGAATCATTGCGCCGTTCTTCGAGCATTTACAAGCAACATCTAGTTTCTTATCTGGCGCGCTCTAGCGCCAGTTAATGTCGAAAAATCGAGGATTAGGACATGTGTGGTATTGTTGGAATCGTGGGTTCAACACCTGTAAACCAGTCTATTTATGACGCTTTAACGGTATTGCAGCATCGTGGCCAAGATGCCGCTGGTATTTGTACCATAGAAAGCAATCGTTTCCGTCTGCGTAAGGCGAACGGTTTAGTAAAAGATGTTTTTGAAGCAAAACACATGCAGCGCCTACAAGGCGAAGTTGGTATTGGCCATGTTCGTTATCCTACAGCGGGTAGTTCAAGTGCGTCTGAAGCTCAGCCTTTCTACGTAAACTCTCCTTTTGGCATTACGTTGGCGCACAACGGTAACCTGACAAACGCAAACGAAGTGCGTGAGAAGTTATTCGAAAAAGACCGTCGTCATGTAAACACAACCTCTGACTCTGAAGTTCTACTGAACGTATTAGCTCATGAGATCGATACTGTGAAAGGTAACGTAACTTCAGATGACGTTTTCCGCGCAGTAGCAAATGTGCACCGTACTATTCGTGGTGCTTACGCCGTAACTGCGATGATTATCGGCCACGGTATGATTGCATTCCGTGACCCACATGGTATTCGTCCGCTGTGCCTTGGTAAGCGTGAAGTTCAAGGTAAAACAGAGTACATGGTTGCGTCTGAATCGGTAGCACTCGATGCTGTTGGTTTCGACTTCATGCGTGACGTAGCACCTGGTGAAGCTATCTACGCAACGTTCGACGGTGAGCTTTTCACTAAGCAATGCGCAGACAACCCACAACTAAACCCATGTATCTTTGAGTTTGTATACTTTGCTCGCCCAGATTCATTCATCGACAAAATCTCGGTTTACAGCGCACGCGTTGAGATGGGTGAGATGCTAGGTAAGCGCATTAAGGAAGAGTACGCAGACTTAGATATTGATGTGGTTATCCCAATTCCTGAAACATCAAACGATATTGCGCTACGAATAGCTCAAGCGATCAATAAGCCGTACCGTCAAGGTTTCGTAAAAAACCGTTATGTTGGCCGCACGTTCATCATGCCTGGTCAGCAACAACGTAAGAAGTCGGTTCGCCGTAAGCTCAACGCAATCCGCTCTGAATTTAAAGGTAAGAACGTTCTATTGGTTGATGACTCTATTGTTCGTGGTACGACATCAGAGCAGATCATTGAGATGGCTCGCGATTCTGGCGCAAACAAAGTGTTCATGGTTTCAGCTGCTCCAGAGGTTCGCTTCCCTAACGTTTATGGTATTGATATGCCGAGCGCGACAGAGCTGATTGCTCATGGTCGTGATAACGAAACGATTTGTAAGCAGATTGGTGCAGACGCTCTGATTTTCCAAACGCTACCAGATTTAATCGCTGCGGTAGGTATGGGCAACCAAGACATTGCACGTTTCGATACTTCTGTATTTAACGGTGAGTATGTAACGGGCGATATCGACCAAGCGTACTTAGATTTCCTAGATTCTTTGCGCAATGACGACTCAAAGGTTCAGCGTGAGATCCAACAGGACCTGGCTAACCTAGAGTTGCATAACGAAGGCGCTTAGCTTTTAGTTAGTAACGAGAATATAAAAAACCAGAGCATCGGCTCTGGTTTTTTTGTTTGTGAAGTAGGGGATTAACCTAGTGAATGTGGTACGCGATCACAAAATCAATAAACAGTCTAACTTTCTCTGGTAGATGGTCTTTGTGGTTATAAAGCATGTAGATGTCGCGAGGGTTAGCACTCCAGTCTTCTAAGACTTGCACTAAGCTACCATCTTCAATGTATTCACGGATCATCACGTCAGGCATCAGGGTGATACCTAAACCTTCTGAGCAAGCTTGTCTCACGACGTTAAGCGCATTCGCGTTGAAACGACCTTTCTCGCTATTCACTACCGTCTCTTCATTCGAATTACTCAGCTGCCATTTAATCAGCGGGTAGCCTTTGAGTAGCGAATGGTTCGCGAGTTCTTCAGCATGGCTTGGTGCTGGGTTCTTCGCTAAGTACTCAGGGCTCGCGATAAGAATATCTTTCACTTCACTGATTTTTCGAGCGATTAGGCTTGAATCACGCTGTGGGCCGACACGGAAAATCACATCCCACTCAGTTGGATCCAACTGATCAGCTTGGTTATTCATCATTAGCTCAATATTGATATCAGGGTATTGAGTCATGAAGTCACTGAACATTGGCATCATCATGCGTTTAGTCAGGTTTGAAGGCGCCGTAATGCGAATCTTACCGGAAGCACCTTTACAGACATCCGTCAGCTCTTCGGCAGTCGAAGAGAGACGTTGCAGTAACGGGGAGCATTCATTGAAGAAACGTTCGCCTGCCTCTGTTAAAGAAAGTTTACGCGCGTGTCTATTGAGAAGCCTAAGGTTCAAAGAGTCTTCTAAGGCTTGGATGCGTCGTGTGATGGTCGCAACCGGAATCATAGTCTTGCGCGATGTTGCGGTGTAGCTCCCATTTTCAACGACGAGTCGAAAGAGGTTTAAATCATCTAATTTCATAAATTCAGACACATTTGTTTACAATCTCATCTAATTTATACGTAACAGTGAGATCAATGTTTGCGTTACGTCAACTCGTTGCACTATTTACAAGTATTCCAACCCTCGTCACGAATTACCAGTAAAGAGTGCAAATTTGTGTATTTAGCATTTTATTACTAAGTTTTATATTAGTTCTTAGAACAGATAACAATAATAATTCGACTTAGTTTTGTGAGGTTATAGATTATGTACAAAACTCACAGTCAGCCAGTAATGACCTCGGCTCAGGAAGTAATTAACCAGAAATGTGTAATGTTGGTTGATGACGATCCTATTTTTCGCCGTATAACTAGTGCGTACCTAGATAAGGTTGGTTATAAAGTGGTTGAGGCTGAAAATGGACTGGACGCTTTGCAAAAGCTTAGAGACTCAGCGCCAGATTTAATTGTGTGTGACTTATCAATGCCGATACTGGATGGCATCGAGCTTGTAGAAGAGCTCAGTTTAGAGTACCCATCACTGCCTATGATCGTTGTGTCTGGCACGGATGATATGTCTGATGTTGCGAAAGCACTGCGATTCGGCATCAAAGACTTTTTGGCGAAACCTTTAGAGGATCACGGTCACTTAGGAAGTGCAATTGCGAATACATTGACCGACTCTTTCGATAACGTTTCAGACCAGAGAGATTTTTCGAGTCAATGGTTTTGTGTGGATGACGGGGGAGAGATCCCTGAAGACCAAGAACTGCATTGGCACCTGAATTACCTTCAAGATAACCCAAGCGCTGCAAAAGATTTATTGCATGCACTGCTTCCAGAGAAAGATACGCGACAAGGGTCATGGCGTTGCAGTTACCGTTTACTGCAATCAACAGAGATGATGCCACTTGTGTTTGATTACGCGTGGATGATGAACGGACAGTTTGCTTTTTACCTCGTTGATTCATCGTCGTCTGATAATGGTGGCTCCGCGACAACACTGTTGGTGAGAGCGCTGTTCCATGATTACATAAGAAACAGAAAAGATTTTAATGTTGATCTTAAGGATATTGCGGAGATCTTAGAGAAGGGGATTCGTTGCTCTAAATGTTCCACCCCTGTGAATGCACTGTTTGGTGTTGCTGACCTTGCTGAGGGAACCATCTCCATTTTACCTGCGGGTTTAGATGGACAATGGTCGAATGGTGAGTTGAATCAACATATTGCAGCGGGCGAGCGCTTGGGGGAGAACTGTAAGAAGAATTTTATTACGCGAGACCTTCCGATTGAACAGGGCTGCCAACTTTCGTTGAGTCTACTTGGGTCGGCAAGTTTTAGTTTAGACATACACCAAGGGTCTACTGATTAACCCTATATTTCCTCGGTTTTTGTGAATAATTGATTAAGGTATAGTTGCGCAAATGGTGTGACTATGCCTTTTTTGTTAAATGCCAATTTAGCAAAGCGGGTTTGATTCCCCAGATACTTACCTTTACTAACAAAAACAAGAAGCAATCATGGCAGATAACAAAGACTTTCAAGACCCGTTTAATGTATTCTACTTTTTAGGATTTTTAGCCGCATTTTTAATGATTCCATTGCTACCAGCAACCCTTACGTTGATCCGTGTATTCAATGGTTACGCAACATTCTAGTTAAGCTGTCGTCGCCGATTGGTGATAGCTGACTCAAGGAGGCCACAATTAGCGTTCGAGTTTTAAGCCTCAATATTGCTGGTGGCCTTTGTATATTTCTTGCAGTTCTAGGAATAGTTTTACCTGTTCTGCCAACCACTCCTTTTCTCCTTCTTGCTAGTGCATGCTTTATGCGAAGCAATCCAAAAGTTCATAAATGGATGCATGAGCACAAAACGCTGGGCCCCTTGCTGAACAATTGGTATCAACACGGTGCCGTCACCAAACAAGTTAAAACGCGTGGCGTATTCTTTATTTTGTTGAGTTTTGCGTTATCTATCTACTTTGCCCCTATCATTTGGGTCAAAGCTTTCCTAATTTGCGTACTTGTTATTCTTCTCACATGGTTTATGCGACTTCCAACCCATGAGTTGGTTGCTGACAGCAAAGAAAATCACTACCATTAAGCCAGTGTGCCTGCTTGTATAGCGGGCGTTTATTATTTCAGCAATCAGAGTTATGACTCTCGTTGCAATGAATACCAACCGTACCTTTCCTTAACTCCAAGCGTTGATGTTGATTCGTTAACGAGAGTTTGGAAAGCGGCCTAATGAAGTGCATAAGATTATGAACACAGAAAAAATCTCTCTGATCAAAGCAAGCATCAAAAGCATTCCTGATTACCCTAAAGCGGGTATTTTGTTCCGTGACGTAACAAGCTTGATGGAAGATCCTGCGGCTTACAAAGCGACTATCGACCTGCTAGCGGAAACATACAAGGGCATGGGCTTTACTAAGATCGTTGGTACTGAAGCTCGTGGCTTCCTATTTGGTGCGCCTTTGGCACTTGAGCTAGGTGTTGGCTTCATTCCTGTTCGTAAACCAGGCAAGCTACCTCGTCAAACTGTGGCACAATCTTATGAGCTTGAGTACGGCACTGACACACTAGAAATCCATACTGATGCTATCGTCGAAGGCGATAAAGTGTTGATGGTTGATGATTTACTAGCGACAGGCGGTACGATTGAAGCAACAACAAAGTTGATTCGTCAGCTTGGTGGTGTGGTAGAGCACGCTGCATTTGTTATTAACCTTCCAGAAATCGGTGGTGACAAGCGCTTACAAGGCTTAGGTCTAGAAGTGTTTAGCATCTGCGAATTCGACGGTCACTAATCCTTTTCGGAATTATTCATGAGCTATCTTGCGTTAGCGCGAAAATGGCGACCAACCAAATTCAAAGAAGTGGTTGGTCAAGCCCATGTTTTAACAGCATTAGAGAATGCCCTTAGCCAGAATAGGTTGCACCACGCATACCTGTTCAGCGGTACGCGAGGTGTCGGTAAAACGACCATCGGCCGTTTGTTTGCTAAGGGACTCAACTGTGAAACAGGCATTACCTCAACACCTTGTGGTGAATGTGCAACCTGTAAAGAAATCGATGAAGGCCGTTTTGTCGACCTACTAGAGATTGATGCGGCTTCACGTACCAAGGTAGAAGATACCCGCGAGCTTCTGGACAATGTTCAGTACAAGCCTGCACGTGGTCGCTTCAAGGTTTACCTAATCGATGAAGTACACATGCTTTCTAGGCACAGTTTTAACGCGCTTCTAAAAACCTTAGAAGAGCCGCCTGAGTATGTGAAATTCTTGCTCGCAACGACCGATCCACAAAAGCTTCCTGTGACTATCTTGTCGCGTTGTCTGCAGTTCCATCTTAAGCCGATCAGCGTTGATAATATTCACGAGCAGCTTGACCACATTCTTGAACAAGAGAGTGTGACGTCTGAGTCTCGTGCGCTTGGGATGATTGCTCATGCTGCTGACGGCAGTATGCGTGATGCGCTAAGCCTTACGGACCAAGCTATCGCATTAGGTAACGGCAATGTCGTGACAGACACCGTGGCTCACATGCTTGGCACGCTAGATACCGACCAAGCTATCCACTTGCTTGAAGCGATCAGCAGTAAGCAGCCACAACAAGCGATGGCGTGTATCCAAAGTCTTGCTGAGAATGGCGTAGAGTGGGATGGTTTGTTGAATCAGCTTGCGACTCAACTGCATCGTTTGGCGATGTTCCAAGCTCTGCCGTCAACCTTAGATAAAGCACAGCCGGATGCTGAGAAGCTAGAACTGTTGAGTAAAGCGCTAAGTCCACAAGACATTCAACTCTACTACCAGATCGTGTTGAAGGGTCGTGAAGACTTACCATTATCGCCAACCGCTCGCGTTGGTATTGAGATGGTGGTTTTACGCATGTTGGCATTTAGACCGGCTGAACAAGCGGTTGCTACGGCTATCTCGACTCAGTCGACAAGCCCTGTTGCAGCTCCGGCTCAGAATCAAGCTCAGAGCGTTGCCCAACCTGTCAGCCAACCTGTGCCAACGGCAGCTCCGAGACAGCCGCAGATGCAACAACAGACGTCTCAACAACAGACTATGCAGCAACCTGTACAACAGCAGCAGTATCCAAATTCGCAAGGTTACGCTGAGCACGCAGGCAGCCAAGGTTATCCAGAACAGGATTACCCGCACAGTCAGTATGACGCGCCGCCGGCTTATGATGAGCGTCCAAGCTACGGTGCAGAGCAGCCTCAGCAGCAACAAACGAATTATCAGAGCCAGAGTCCGGTTCAACAGCCAAGCGCAGCACCTTCTACTCCGCAAGAGCAGCCAGCGCGTGCAACTTCGCCGGTGAGTGGTTTACGCCACCAATTACGTTCTCAACGTAGAGGCAGTGCGGCAACAGAAAACAAAGGTTCGGCGCCAAAAAAGGCTAAAGCGACACCAGCTAAAACTTCAGTTCTTGATCGAGTTGCTCAGCAACACGGTAGTTCTGAGCGGGTGTCGCCAGCTTCTTTATCAGCCTCTTCGACAGAAAATGTGACCAACGATAATGAACCTTATCGCTGGAAACCGTCTAAACCTGTAGTGAAAGAGGTGAGCAAAGAGCTTACACCTACTCAGATCAAGCGTGCGTTAGAGCATATTAAGACACCAGAAATGGTCGATAAATTGCTTCAAGAGTCGATTGCTCAAGATGAATGGTCCGCCACGATTCAAAAGCTAGAGACAGCCAAGCTTGTTGAACAGTTAGCATTGAACTCAGTGTTTGCTAAAAACGACACATCGATCACTTTAACGTTAAGAGCGAGCCAAGCTCACTTGAATACGGACCGAGCGCAGAGCGAGCTATTGCAGTCTCTCAATACAGTGCTTGGAGAAGAGTGTCATTTGAGCGTTGAAATCGGTGATGGTGGGGAAACACCACTAGAATTACGAGAAAGATTGTATCAAGGTAAGTTGAAAGACGCGTTTACTGCTTTAGAAAACGATGCCAATGTACAGTTCATTGAACGACGTTTTGCCGCTGAACTCGACAGAGACAGCGTTCGTCCTATCTAGAACATTTTCTCGTTTAGTGACCGGCATATCATCCCAGATAAGCAAATCTGAGAACTGAACATCGAGGGGTTGAATCACACTGTTTTAACCCCCATTTAAGCTCGTATAGCTTAATTAATTTTAATAAACCAATTAGACCAGAGAGTATTAACATGTTTGGTAAAGGCGGTATGGGCAACATGATGAAGCAAGCCCAGCAAATGCAAGAGCGCATGCAAAAGCTTCAAGAAGAAATCGCAAATATGGAAGTTACAGGTGAGTCAGGTGCTGGCCTTGTAAAAGTAACGATCACTGGTAGCCACAGCGTTCGCCGTGTTGATATCGATGAAAGCCTAATGGAAGACGATAAAGAGATGCTTGAAGATCTTATTGCTGCTGCTTTCAACGATGCGGCTCGTCGCGTTGAAGAAACTCAAAAAGAGAAAATGGCTAGCGTAACTGGCGGAATGCAACTTCCACCAGGTATGAAGATGCCTTTCTAAGAAACTAATTCTAAAGGTTTATTCAAGTTGCGGTTTATCTTGAGTAAACCGTTATTTGAAAATTAGAACGGTTAAATATGCGTACCAGTCATATGCTGGAGCATTTGATGGAGGCCTTACGTTGTCTACCTGGGGTTGGCCCCAAGTCGGCGCAGCGTATGGCCTTTCATTTGTTACAGCGCGATAGAAAAGGCGGCCTACAGTTGGCTGAAGCTCTTAGCCAAGCAATGACCGAAATTGGTCACTGTAATGAGTGCCGTACTTTTACTGAAGAAGATACCTGCCACATTTGTACCAATCCTAAACGTCAGGAAAATGGTCAAATCTGTGTAGTAGAGAGCCCTGCGGACATTGCAGCTATCGAAGCAACAGGCCAATATTCTGGTCGTTACTTTGTGCTTATGGGGCACCTTTCACCACTTGATGGTATTGGTCCAAGTGATATCGGTCTCGATGTTCTGGACTACCGTTTACGCCGTGGTGATATCTCTGAAGTAATCCTAGCGACTAACCCAACAGTTGAAGGGGAAGCGACGGCGCATTACATTGCTGAGCTATGCAATGCCCATGAAGTGAACGCAAGCCGTATCGCTCATGGTGTTCCCGTTGGTGGTGAGCTAGAGCTGGTGGATGGCACCACGCTTTCGCACTCCTTACTCGGTCGTCATAAGATCTAAAAAAGCCGCTTGGTGAATCATCACCAAGCGGCTTTTTCTTTTATTACATTAGACGTTTTTTCAGAGCTTAATCTGATCCTCTCACCGCTTTGTATATCATTGCGCCAATTACGGCACCAATAATCGGTGCTATCCAGAATAGCCATAACTGTGATACTGCCCAGTCACCGACAAACACAGCTACGCCAGTACTTCGAGCGGGGTTCACTGAGGTATTGGTTACAGGGATACTGATAAGGTGAATTAGGGTTAAACAGAGACCAATCGCAATGGGTGCAAATCCCGCGGGCGCTTTAGAATCGGTTGCTCCCATGATCACGAATAGGAATACCATGGTCATGACCACCTCACAGACTAGAGCTGCAGTTAGTGAGTAACCACCGGGAGAGTGCTCTCCAAAACCATTCGATGCGAAGCCTGATGAGACAGCATCAAAACCAGCTTGGCCAGAAGCAATAACAAATAATACACCGCCGGCAATAATACCTCCGAGCACTTGAGCAATGATGTAAGGGACAACATCTTTGGCGTCAAAGCGACCACCACTCCACAGTCCAATAGTAACAGCAGGGTTTAGATGACAGCCGGATATGTGACCAATAGCGAAAGCCATGGTGAGCACTGTTAAACCAAAGGCGAGGGAAACCCCGAGCAAGCCTATACCTACATCGGGAAAAGCTGCGGCTAATACGGCACTACCACAACCACCTAACACCAACCAAAACGTACCAAACATTTCTGCGATATACCTATTCATAACTATCCTTATTAATCTGTACCAGTATCAACAAGATAGTTTAGATTTCGCAACTTTGTGAAATCTTGGGCATATAGGAGAAAGAAAAGGGCAAATACGCTTAAGTAATGGCTTCTAACTCGATCAAATTATCAAGGGCTTCTTGGTCGGTTTTACCACAAATGACAGGGCAGGCTTTGAACTGATGGCATACCTTAGGGCGTGAAGGTTGACCAAATAATTTACACAGGTCTTGCTCATTTAATTGGATGCAGCGTACGCCAGCAGGCTTACCATTAGGCATACCAGGAATAGCAGATGTAATACTTGGAGCGATACAACATGCTCCACAACCTAGGCGACATTCCATCAAATTAAACTCACAAAATAACAGGGTGCGCGATAGTAGCAAAAAATGACGAGAGTGACAGCTGTTGATTGAATCAAAGAATGAACAATTATTATCCTTGAACTTTTTATGGGCTAGCGGTATAACACGCACCCCAGTAAAAGAGTAAGAAGTAATCCTATGACGAATCCATTTTGGCAAGAAAAAACACTAGAACAGATGACCGAGAATGAGTGGGAATCACTTTGTGACGGTTGTGGTAAGTGCTGCCTGCATAAACTAATGGATGAAGATAGCGATGAAGTTTACTACACCAATGTAGCGTGTAGCTGGTTAAACGACAAAACATGTTCGTGTAAAGACTACCCGAACCGTTTCACTTCAGGTGAAGAGTGCTTGAAGCTGACTCGTGACAAGATCGATGAGTTCCACTGGCTACCAGACACTTGTGCTTACCGTCTTCTATCTGAATCTAAGCCTATCCCTGAATGGCACCCATTGATCACAGGTTCTAAATCTGAGATGCATGCTGCTGGTGAAAGCGTTCGTAATAAAGTGGTTTATGAAATTGATGTAGTGGATTGGGAAGATCACATCTTAAACCATCCTAACAGGAGCTAGGCATAGCAAGGTATGTCAAGGCTTTGCTTGTGGTCATTTCATCAATAACCATCAATATTTATCTATATTCTGAAAATTTGTGGACATAATGTGGACGTTTTAGTGTCCACATTAGCCACTTATTTGAGGTTCGCTAAAGGGTTTTTCGTGACCACATCTTCTAGGTGATCGGGGGCTAGGTGAGCGTATCGCATGGTTTGTTTTATGTCACTGTGACCAAGGATTCGTTGCAGGGCGATAATGTTACCACCGTTCATCATGTAGTAAGACGCAAAAGTATGGCGCAGAACGTGGGCAGCTTGCTGCTTTAATCTTGGAATGTTCTTGGTAATAAAGCGATAGATTGTAGTGTAACCGATGTTAAATAGTGGCCCTGAACCCTCTTTGTAAATCACATCATAAAGTTCTGGGCTGATCGGTACCGAGCGATTCTTTTTACCTTTCGTCTGCGTAAATGTGACTTTGTATTTAGTTAATTGAGAACCCGTTAAATTTGCTGTTTCTTTAAAGCGACCACCTGTCGCTAGACAAAGCTTAATGATTTTATGAATATCTTGATGGAACTCGTGGGCCTCTGCTTTTGCAATTAAGTCTTGCATTTCCTCAACGGTCAAAAACTCCATTTCCGTTTCATGTAGTTTGAATTGTCGAACAGACTGCAGAGGGTTTTCACCTTTCCATTCGCCCATTCGTTGCAGTTCAACAATCACCGCATTTAGCAAGTCTTGTTCGTTATTACAGGTGCGAAACGTTACCGCCACTTTTCGCCCGTTCAGGTCTGCGACTTCTCCGGCAATGCGTCGAGTTCGATAGTCGGTGAACATAGCTGGCGTGACTTTTTGATAAAGAGGATCGCCCATTGCTAACCCAATAACCTTTAGTTTGTTGTAGGTGTATTTGGAATGGGCTAATGACTGGCCGTGGCGTTCCTGCCATAAATCAATCATATCCAGTAGGCTGCGAGTTTGGCTTTTTTCACCTAACCACGGTTTATCGTCTGTCTCTTTTAAAACAAACTTTTCATAAGCCATCGCTTCGCCCTTAGTAGCGAAGCGTTTTCTTATGCGTTTGCCGTTGCGACCATTTGGCCGAACATCGCAAATCCATGGCTTTTTATTTCCATCTTCTAGTTTACGCACGCTCATTTTTGTTGAGGCCGAGTAAGCAAGCGTTGTTCGAATATCATTTCGTCTGGTTGGGTCTTGGTAAGGGAAGTTTGCCCTTGTGATGTGGCAACTTTAATGGTTATAGCCTCAAAACTAGATAAACCAATCTGAGGAAGAATTTTTCTAAGCTCTTTTGGAGTGGAGTTTCCTCTATCGAAATAGTCATAGAGACGAATTTGAGAGGAACATAAGTCATTTTTATTTTTCGCTAGAAGTTGTTTGAAATAGCCACCATGAGAAAAGGCTTTGCCGTCAGTAACTTCAAATTCAAGAGAGTATATGAGCTTTTCATTTTTGAATGGTTCATTGAAACAGATTTGAAATGAATCGTGTGACACCGCCTTAATTTCGTTAACTTCTGGATTAGAAAACCATGCTAAAGCCACGCTAGGCGCTAGCAGTGGAATCAGAGCTAATTTAAACGGTTTCATAATGTGGCTAGCCATATTTACACCTACTCTTTGACCATGCTCATGGTTACTCGACCAAGCACATTTATGTCTTCTTCTGATGCTTCAATGGTTGAGTTGCCGAAACTGATAGCAAGCTTTTTTCCGGGTAGTCGCTGAACATGATTTATTGAATGAGCACCGTCAATTTGAATCAGATAGCGTCCTGATGTGGCATGAGTTTCTTCTGAGTTGATAAAGCATCGCTGTCCGTCATGATCTACGATAATTGTCTTGCTAGCTTTCAGTCCGTAACCATCCAGTGTAAGAGAGTCCAAAGAAAGTGATCCCCTTTCTTCTAATTGACCATTTACTATTGAATTAACTTTGATGGAGTCAGCAGGGACTTGTTCGTCATCAAATGGCTGGCCCTCACCTAAAGCAAGGTATCTTACAGAAGCTCCAGATTTCAGATGTTCTCTGACAATAAGTTCAAACCCTGTTCGATCATGATGATGCCAAGTCGAGAATGTAGAACTTGGTATGCCGTAGTAGTCACTCATAAGCTCATATGTCTTACATCCAGTAACTTCTTTTAGCTTTTTTGTAAATTCTCGCCCTTTCAAATACTCAAATGGAGGGACTTTTGATTTTAGTCTGCTCATATAACAAGCCTGCTTTCACTTAAATGACAAACTGACTCCAAAAAAACACTTTAAATGAGATCTAAAAGTAATTTCTTATTTTAAATCTTGTAAATGAAAGAATTTGATCGTAAGTTTGTCTCATACGAAATGATGGTTAACCAATATCACTCAATTACCATCAAATACACTCAAACAAGTAGGATACCACTTATGGCAACTCTACAAATAGCAATTGATGCGCCTATCTGCACAAAAAAAGAATTTTTACGTCGCACTGGCATGTCCTCATCTACGTTCGACCGTCAAAAAGACCTTGGCAACATTCCTGTAGTTCCAAAGCAAGACACCAAGGGCCTGATTATGGTCAACATGGTGAAGTACATGGAAAAGCTAGCGGCGCAACAAGTATGAAGTTCGCTATCCCACCTAAAACCAAACTCACCCTGCAAGATGCAATGAGTGAGTCTTGGGAAGATAAATACCCGAACAAATGTCCGCTATGGCTCAATATCGTTGGCTGGTCATTCGTTTTCGCACCGTTCTTCTTCATTTGAGTATTAGTTATGGACGCAAATAACTCAATGTGCGTATTACGTGAACGCAAACAACAAGCTTTTGATGCAGCTTGCTGTGATTTTGTTGTCAATCACGATGTTGAAGCGATTGCCCGAAAGCTAGAACTTAGCGGCACTATGCTTCGCAACATGCTGAACCCAAACCAACCGCACGTGCTTAAACCTGTTGTGCTTGCTTCTATCAGCCGTGTTTCTGGTGACTACTCAATCGTAAATACGTTATTTGCAGATGATGGGGTGGTCACTATCCCACTACCAAAAGCAGAGGATGATCTGAACCTGCTTGAACGAGTTCTACAACTCAACACCCATTCTGGTGAGCTTTCTAGCGATGCGTTAGCCATGTGCACCGCAGAGCGTTTACCGCGATCTACCAAACGCAAAACACTAGCCAAGAAAAGGAGAGAAAACACCATGAGTCAGTTAGCTAATAAACAAGACCTACAACCGCCTGTTCATCAAGTAGGTACGCCAAGCGCACTAGAAAGTATTGCTGCGTGTAAGTCGCTTTTCGATAAAGGCGTAAAGCGTCAAAAGCTTCGCAAGATGTATGACGAAATGAGTGATCGCAGCCGTGGGCTAATCCTGATCGCAGGTGGTATGCCAGCGAAAGACTATAACCGTTCATTCGATTCATTTGATGATTTAGAGCTGCAGAAAGTCCGTTCTGGTATGCAGCTTTTAAAAGAAATGGTGTTGAAGTTTGACCGCAAAGTGGGCGATGTCCGCCGCTTGAAACACGCCGATATTTGTAATGTGAATTAGATAACGAGCCAGCCCCTTTGCCCCTGCAGTATTCCTCACGGAATAGGGGCTTTTTTCGTCTTAGCGTAGGAGCATAGAAGATGAGTGAACTAGAACAAGCCAATAAAATCTTGGCTCAAGCCGAAACCGTTTTAGAACAATCAACGCAGAATTTAGAAAAGTCACAGACATTCAATGAACTGATGGTGGAACAAAACCGCCTTCGTCCACTTGCGCTGTCTAATCTGTTGCCAAAGCAATATGTACTAACTCTTAACCCTTGCGAAGAGAAGCAGTTTACTGAATTAGCGAAAGCTATGAAGTCAGGTTCTTTTGAAGTGATTGCAGAAGAACTAGCAGAGAACTTTAAGCAAAGAGAAGCCTTTGACATTGTTCATGCTATCAATGTGTTAGCAATGGCTAACACGGATGTTATCCAAGTTATTGCTTGTTTCTCAGGGAACATTAACGAGTTCTTCGTTAACGCATTCGATGCCCCTGATGATCTCGGCGAGTATGTGGAGATTTTCAGAAAATCAGTGACGCTAAGTGATGAAGATGCACTTGAAAAGTTACTTGCTATTGAAAGCCAACTAACCGAGCTGATCATTGAAGCCCGTGAAGAAGCCGAAGCAAAAGCAGAGGTGGAAGCATGAGCAACATCTACGCACAACTATTCAACCAATCATTTGAGCAGATTGCCGCACGCTTTGAAAAAAGCAGCATAGCGCAGCAAGAAGAAATCGTGATTCAGCTTGATGCTATCGCTAAAGAGTTAACTCCTGTTCAAACACACCGTCCACTAGAAGACGTTTTAGCCGACATCAAAGAAGCGATGCAGGGTGATCGTGCAAGCGTGTTCTTCGCTCACACCTATGTGAGCTGGTACCGATCTTATCAAAACGAGAACGCCAAGCCACAGCTACACCATTGGTCACAGTTAGATATGAAAAACCGCAGCCTGTTTATTGAAATGCTTGCCTTGCGTGATCTTGGTCGTTGGGACGATGAAGCACTTTTTCAATTCGAACAGTACTGCTTGTCAGTCATTGGTAAATAAGGGAATAGGCATGGCATCACTAACGCAGCTACTTAATGAAATAGGTGACGAGAACGTAACCGTTCAAGCACTGCACCAGTGCATGGATTCAGCTCAGTTCAACAAAGGGCTAACCACTATCAAGTTTAAAACCGATGGGCTAGGAGCTACAGACCTAGCGGACAACAAGAAAACAGCTTTGATTGTTTGGGTTGATTCTGACCAGTACAACAACGCACTAGCAAAATGTAAGGGATAAATCATGAGTTCAACTAGCGGAAAAGTGCAACCTCGTGAGCTGTACCCAACGCCGCCAGAAGTTGTCGACGCATTGCTATCAAAGTTAACCGTTCGCCCAACCGACAAGTTCTTAGAACCTTGTTACGGTACTGGCGCAATATTCGACAAGATAGCTTTGCCACAAAGCCAAAAGTCATTTGCTGAAATCGAAAAAGGTATTGATTACCTAACAACTGACTTCGGTACTCAAGACGTGATCATCACCAATCCACCGTTTTCACTAACGGAAGAATTCATTCGCAAAAGCCTAAGTGAGTTAGCCCCAGACGGGACAATGGCGTACCTGCAGCGTGTTAACTATTTAGGCTATAAGAAGCGTTTGCCTTTCTGGTTTGAAATCGGCTTTCCGCCAAAGTGTCCAATCATCGTTCCTCGTCCTCGCTTTGTGGGCGGCGGTTCAGATTCGTGTGAATACGCTTGGTTTATCTGGGATAACGGCAACCGCTTCGATATTCCTCAAGGGCTGAGCCATATCGTTTCAGTTGGTCATGAGGTGGCGGCATGAGTGAACAACAAGTGATTTGCCAAGACTGCTTGAAGCTTAAGCCTTTCACTGTTGCTCGCCATAACTCAGAAGAGCAATGCGAATGTGGCGGTGATTTCTGCGGTTGTAGTGGTTGCCAGCACACTATCAAAGGTCTGTTGGCAGGTAAAACAAGTGCAAAAGAGCTAGGCACAGTAAAAGACATTCACGGATGGACACCAGAGGGAGTTGAATGATGAAAAGAGTTTTGCATCTTCCTCTCAAGAAAATCTATTTTGACCAAATTAAAGCTGGTACCAAAACGGAGGAATACCGCTTACAGAATGATTACTGGGCTAAACGTCTAGAAGATAGGGAGTATGATGAAATTCATATCAAACTTGGCTATCCCAAAGCGGATGATAGTGAGCGCATTATAGTTTTACCTTGGCTTGGAGTGACCAAGAAAACTATCGAGCATGAACACTTTGGTGGATTGGCTCATGTTTATGCAATCAAAGTTGATGTGCTTGCATGAACACCCTAATCGAACCAACTGAAATCGACCTATACGATTTTCCATGGCAAGCCCCTTTAACTGAGGTTGAAGCGGGCTGCTTTGGTTCGCGTCGATACAACTCAATTATTGAACCTGATGATCTTAGTGTTCTGGAACGTAAGCTATTTGATGCTAACCCAGACGATTTCGAGTGGGCGAAAGATAAGATTAAAGACCTGCCGGACTACCTAACCAAGTACTTTGTTACTCGTTACGTTTCAGTGTTCGAAAAGAAAGGTCGTAAAGATGCCAACATATTTTTGCGTGAGCGTATGGGGCCAGCCGCAGAACGTGCGCTGATGGTTTTACGCAAATACAAAAAGTTACCGACAACCCAAAAGGTTTCTTTGCTTAGTGAAGAGTTTAGCGACACTGAGCAAAGCGACTTTGCACAAAAAGAACAAATGCGCTTTGACTTCGAAAAGGCGGAGCGTAATCGCAAGCCAGTTAAAAGCCGACTACTGGCAGAACTTGAGCCGTCAGAAGTTAAAGACATGGCTTTCAAGATTAGCCAAATCACTAAGGCTAAATTCCCTCTTATCGCTGCTCGTGTGGCTAACCGTGATCTGGATGAAGACGAAATTCCAGAGGTGATCGGCTATGAAGAATTAGCCGAATTTGTCTGCCACTTTGGCATGACTCCGCCTCGCAAGAAAAAGAAACAAACCGACCTAACCGCACTGAATGACATTTCACGCATGTTAGATGAAAAGTGGTGGTATGGACGTCTTAACAAAATACGCAAAATTATGCGTGAACACCTAGCCATTGCTATGGGGCAAGTCTCTTCAAAAGCATCACCTTATGCGTCATGGGATTGTGTTCGTGAACACCAAGCGCAGCAAACTGCCAACTATGAATACATTAAGCAATGTCAGTTATTAGATGAAGAAACAGGTGAAGAAGCAGATCTATGGGATATGGTCAAAAAGAGTGTGGCTAACCCTGCCATTCGTCGTCATGAATTGATGGTGCGTTGCCGTGGTTGTGAAGACATTGGCAATGAGCTGGGTTTACAAGGTCTGTTCTTAACGTTGACCACTCCATCTAAGTATCACAACTCATACAAGAAAGGCGGCTTTATTGGTCACTGGAACGGTGCAAGCCCACGTGATGCGCAATCTTACCTAAACAACGTATGGCAGCGAATCCGCGCTAAATTAGGTCGTGAAGAAATCCGTTGGTTTGGTGTTCGTGTCGCTGAGCCACACCATGACGGCACACCACACTGGCATTTGCTTATCTGGGTAAAACCAGAAGACGTGATGCAAGTGCGTGACATCTTTATTTCTTACGCCACGCAAGAAGACCGTGGCGAACTGCACCCAGAACTTGAGAAAGAGAAGAAAAAGCCATTTCGCAAATGTGCTTACGTTGGGCCGCTAGATTACCGCCCACGTTGTGACTTTGGTTTTATTGACCCAGAGAAAGGCACTGCAACGGGCTACATCGCCAAATACATTTCAAAGAACATTGACGGCTTTGCAATGGACGGGGAGATCTCGGACGAAACAGGCAAGCCAGTCAAAGATATGGCGAAGAATGTTAGTGCTTGGAAAAGCCGTTGGAACATTCGCCAGTTCCAGTTCTTCGGTGGTGCACCAGTCACGACTTACCGTGAACTACGCCGCTTCGCTAACCAGAACAAAAAAGCGTTTATGGAATACCTCTTCATGCAAGAGCGTGTCGACCTACTCACTATTTACTCAATGCTGCAGCGTGATCTTGTTGGGCCTATTAAACCTAGCAAGCTGATCACTAATGAAGAGTTAATGAAAGTGATTGGTGATAGCTACCAGTCACGCATGAAGACCGAAGACGCAAGCATCACAGACACTTTAAAAGCTGCTGACCATGGTAACTGGCAAGGTTACATCATGGGACAAGGTGGCCCATTCGTTAAGCGTGAAGACTTACTGATCGTGAACTCTTATGAAGTACTGCCGTTCGCTTCACCACATGGAGAAGACGTCCGCAAAATTGAGGGTTTCACTACACCAGAAGAAACCATCAAAACACGCACCAAAGTTTGGACGATTCAGAAGAAGTCAAAGGTTAACGATGAAGCTAAAGCGTGCGCTCTTGGGAGCGAAGCGACCGCTTTTGGAGCCTCTGGCTCCTCTCGGAGTTCTGTCAATAACTGTACGGAGCCTGAGAAAGTACAGGTCTGCGATCAGCTAACCCGATTATTAGACCCACGTTCTTCACAGAGTAAAGAGGATAAACGGGCGAATAAATCACCAAATATTGATGAAGCGGCACTGGCCGCACTGCTAAAAGGCAGTTCAATTCGCATCGACGATGCAACAAGTATTCAAATCCGCCCTGCGGAGGTAGACGAACACGGCAATAAACGCCCTGCCCAGTTGGTAGAAGTGAGCCGTCAACGTTCGGACGACACCAATTGGATGGATTTCGAGGGTTGGGACAACCTATTCGCCCAACCAGAAAAGCAAGAGTATCAACAACCCGACTTGTCGATTTTCCCTGATGGGGACGACTGGCCGTTAATGTAGGAGAAAGGAACTATGAAATTGAACAAACAAGAACAACAAGCACTAGTTGTTTTAGAAAAGATTGTTGAGGCAATTAAGAACCCGGGCAGTTTCCCTTTAGATATTAGTGAGGGTGAAGATTCAGCATTGCTTAGAACTTTCGGATGGAGTCCTAAAATAACAACAATTAGTAAAGGGGAGCTTGAGAGTACTGTACGTGGTAAAGAAACGCCATTACTTACCGTTTCAGGCTATGGGCCAAGCGGTAGCTACAGTCGACAGTGTTTTTTCCCTTTTCAGGTGAAATCGAGAAAACCAAAGAAGATAGATCCTGAGCTGAAAGCGAGAAGAGAGAAATACGCAGCGTTAGAGCACCAATTGAGTATTACGGTGGTTCGAGGTGGCAAGAAAGAAGATATCGAAAAGCTGATAGATATGATTGGAATGACAACCACCGAAAAAAGAGAACGAGCTAGCTACTAACAGCCTTTATCAACTCAAGTATTGGTTGGCGGATATGAAGAGGGACATGCTTTATAGCTGCCGCCAAGTCCATATCACTGATTGACCGTTTACCAAGTTCTGCCCAAGCAAAGTCTAACCAAGTAATACCGTAGTACTCAAAGAGTCCTTGTAGTTCACTCAGCCTTGGGTCACGTCTTCCCTGTTCGATACGCTGGTAAGACGTAAGCGAGATGTCAATTTGATTCGCAATTTGCTCTTGGCTTTTGCGATTTTTCACCCTTAATTGGATTAAATACTCAACTATTGGCTCTAATTGTTTGTTTTTACTCGGCAAAGATTCAAATCCCTAAGTCAGTTCTGACTAGTAGTTGCGATTTATATGCCAACGGTGACGAGCCTTTATGGAATGGTGATCCACATATGTTTTGTGGTTATGCACCTTATGTATTATGCGCTGGCTAGGTAAAAAGCTAAGTCGCATAACACAAATTATAGGCGACAAAAATCCATAATAAATTTGTTAGATAAAAACTACTGTATTAATATACAGTAAATCGTCAGTTAGGAGGCTAAATGTCTGAACTACATAACAATGCGGAGGCGTTTGTTTTATGCGCTTTGGCTGAGGATACAAGCGGGAACCACGAAGAAAACCAAGACATTGGCATGTTCTTAATTTCGTTGATTCTTGCCCACAAAAAAGGACAGCTAAAAGCTGTCCATGTTAATGGGTCTGAATGCGAGAATGAATTGGTTAAAACAAAGCTAACTGCTGCTTTAAGTGGTCACGGTGATCAGGCTTTAGCACCTTGATTAAGCAGTTAGCCAGTTCACTGGTATCTTTCGATGATGGGCTTAGTGTGTGACTAAAATACAAAGACATAACAAACTGATGTTCACACGCTGGGTTCTTACACTCACAATACAAATCTGCACAGTCGTTCGATAGGCGGTTGGTTTTATTAATCACCGCCCGTTCGCCACAACCGCAAGTAATGCGACTACCAAATAAAGACGGCTTACTAGTCGCACCAATTCCGAAATGAAGCTTTGACTGTTTGAGTGAGTGGCGATAGCCGATAGAACTCACAAAGGTATGCCCACATTCTGGGTTAGAACAGGAACAAGATAAATCTGCGCAATTGGCATCTTTAGCGATGCTTCTACTTACAATCGCGCGTTCACCACATTTGCAATAAACTCGCATACATTGACCTAACTTAACTGACTGACAGCATAATATTACGTCAATGGCTGTGTTTTTGTACAGGTTTATGAGTTTTCCCCGGTAGTAACATCAAACTTTAGATGTAGGCTTTTTATGTTTCTGATTTCCGGGTCATTGTTCACTTCATCCATAATCAGTTCGCAAACAGGTATGATCTCGTCTTTGGCGTATTCACTACCAATCTTGATCGGGTCGCCTAAGCTAGTTGTCCCTTGTGGAATAATGCCAGCCTTACCCACTGGGAAACGATGCCCCACTAAGATGTCTTGCGCTGTAATATTCTTGATGCGTTCGAATTCATCTTTTGTTGCAATGTCACCTACAGGGATTAGCTGAATACCTTTCTCTGCACCACCGGGAATATTGACGAACATACTGCGGAAGTTACCAACGCCTTTAGAGCTGGCAATCTTATCTTTCAACATCTTTTCGTCATCATCACTCAAGTTTGGGTCAGTCGCATAGAAGATAAAACCCATGTGAGCACCGTTCTTGTAGTATCGGCGACGAAATAGTGTGGCGTCTTTGTTTAGTAAGCTGCTTTGTAAGCTGCCCAAATAGTCAGGTAAGCCATAAATCTGTTGCTGTAAGTCTTCTTGCGGTAAGAAAATAATGTCATTCGCCTTATAGACACGTTGCTTGTTGTCACGCTCAAGTAGCACAAAGTCACCGTTTTTACGTCGGCGTAAGTACATCGTTGGTAAAGGGAACAAACGAACAACACGCTTGAAGTGATCGCGGATTTTTAAAAAAGCAGCGTCACCAAAAGTGAAGTAGTTATTGCAAAAAGATTGAATCTGCCGACGTCTAGCACCTCCGCCAGTGGTGAAACGAGCAGCAACATAGTTTGCTCGAGCCTTTAAAAGTGAACCATGATAGGCGTTTGCGCGTGAAGTCTCTGCCAAACCTTGTCGTGAGATTGGCGGTTCCCAATAGTCGTCGGAGTCGTTGTAGAACAATTCAGAGTAAGACGTCATCCAACTGGTTGAGTCGATTGCTTCTGGCGAAGAGTCAATGTGGTAAACAGACTCTGCATGTTGTTCTTCTTGATTAACTAGTGTTTCTGTTGTGTCGGTCATGCTGCAGTGGCCCAAGTTGATTTCGTTGGAGTATCGTGATCTAACGGTTCGTTAATAATGGCGTGTGAAATAGCCCAAAAAGCATCGGCGTGGCCTGTTGTTTCACTTCGCTCAGCTTTAAAGGTCATAGCGTTACCGCTATTGGTCGGTACTCGCTTAATAGCCATAAATGCCATTGCAATGTCTTTGTGTTCGGCATCAAACTGCAGTCGCTTGGCTTCTACAATGTCGATCATCTTCATCACAAGGCGATTTTTGTTTTCGTTGCTGTAATGTATGGCGTGGGCTTCACGTGGGTGTTTTTTCTTGATTAAGTCCCAAACACCGCCGCCAATCCCAGTAGTGTCAACGCCTATGTAAGTGACTTTGTAGCGTTTAAATACCTTTTCAATTTCACTTACGTGGTACTGGAAGTTAAGGCCTTTCCAGTAGTGTTTCTCTAAAACACGGAATTTCTCACCTGCAACTGCAGGCGGGGCTATGACTACTAAGCAAGCATTGTCACGTGTTCGGCTTGGGTCATAACCCAGCCATACTTCACGCCCAGCAAACGGTGATTTTGTTTTCGGTTTAAAGTCCTGCCAGTGGGCAGAGTCAACCATGCCTTTTTCGAGGTCAGAGAATTTGAATACAGACAAAGAGCCGTCGACGAAGACACACATAAACAGGTTATCGAAATCGTCTTTACTGTATTCGTCCTGTAGTTCTTCAATATCAAATAGGTCACAACCGCCTGCTGCTGCGTCTTCAATAGTAACGACATAACGCCACTGCTTATCAGGACAAAGCACACCACCATCGCGGTATTCATCGAACGTTGGAAACTCAATCTTAGAGCGTGAATCTCTCCCTTTTCGCCATTGGTCGCCCGTCCAAAATGGGTATGCCTGGTGCATTTTCGATGATGGGGTCGAAAAGTAGGTTTTACGCCATTTCTTATGGGTAGCCATTGCCGAAGCGAGTTTGTTTAGTTCGTCAAACTTCGGTATCCAGAAGTATTCATCAACATACACATGGCCGTGGTAACTTTGCGCGGTTTTGCTGTTGGTTGATAAAAAGCGAAGTTCAGCACCATTAGAGAGAATGATCGGGTTCCCGGTCAGCTCTATGTCTAAGAACTCTTTTGCAATAGCAATGATGTAGCTGCGAAAAACTTCCGCTTGAGCGCGTGACGCTGACAAAAAGATTTGGTTGTCACCAGTCAGAATCGCATCTTCTAAAGCTTCACCACTGAAATAGTAGGTTGCACCAATCTGGCGGGATTTAAGAATGTTTCGAATACGCTGTTTGATGTTGTTGCGCATTACGTGTTGATAGGCGAAAAGCGAATCGTGCCACGTTGCAAAGTCTTCTTCACTCAGTTCGCTAATGTCATTCTTTTTGCCTTTACGTTTCTTATTCGACTTTGAGTTGCTGCCAGATTGCTGATCACCACGGTTACTTTTGTTCTCGTGTTTTTTGTTGCCAGCATTTAAAGGCTGTTCACCTTGCTGCTTTTCTTGTGCCCTTTGTTTCTTCAAAGCTGCGTGATGCTTGATAAGCCTATCGAGCATGTCTAGCTGGTTCTTGCTTGGGTCTTCCAACTCGAGCAACGTTTGAATGCGGTTTGCTATTGCTTCATCAATAGTTTGTTCACGCAACATATCGCGCCAACCGAATTTATCTGCCCAGTAATAAATGATGCGCTCATTATTCAGGTTCAGTTCGGTAGCGATTTCACGTGGCGTCCAAGCTTTCAAATAGAGTGCTCGGGCGGCTTGTCGTACTTCGGGAGAATATGCCATAAGCGCATCATACGCCCCGAAATCTCGCAAATGACTAACTTAAATTCGGATGAATTCGGATATGGGCTAAATCCGAATTTCTAGGAATTGAAGTGGCTGAAACCACCCATTCAAAGGCGTATTGTTTGCCGTGACCGAGATTTATTTGACGTGATTTAACTAGGCAAACGACAAACATGAGCAAAACCAGTGATTGGAAAATTGTTGCAACTGAGGGGGCTACTGTAGATGGTCGCCAAATAACTGCAGCATGGATTAAAGACATGGCATCGCTGTATTCAACTTCTGAGTACACCGCGATGATCTGGCCTGAACACGCACGTTCTCACTGGAATGTGTTTGAGGGTAAAAACTGGGGTGTGGTTGAAGAACTAAAAGCCGAAAAGAAAGACGGCAAGTTGAGACTATTCGCCAAGATTACGCCAAACCAATATTTGCTTGATGCTAACCAAGATGGACAAAAGCTATTTACATCTATTGAGCCTAATCCTGATTACAAGGGCGAGGGGCGATGTTACCTTATGGGCCTAGCTGTGACTGACTCCCCAGCATCTACAGGAACAGACCGCCTTGAGTTCTCACGCAAGCAAGGTGAAGTGACCAAGATTGAATGTAGTGATCTTGAAGAGTTAGACGTGTCCGAATGCTTCACAACAAATCCTATCTCTAAGTTTTTCTCAGATTTGGCAAAACATTTCCAATCTGGCGGGGCACTGCCAGAAATTACACCTGTAGAGCCTGAACCAGAGGACATTGACGTGACTCCAGAGCAACTAGAAGCACTATTTGATAAAAAATTTAGTGCCTTAAAAACCGAGCTGAAAGATGAACTCAAACAAGAGTTTTCGCAGCAAAACCCAGAACCAGAGCCGGAAGTAAATACAGGGGCAACTGTTGAACAGTTCTCTGCAGCTTTGGATGACAAGCTAAACCCACTGGTAGAAACAGTGAACGGTTTGGTATCGAAATTTAACAAACTTTCACAAGAAGTGCCGGGACAAGAGCCGGGTAGTGAGGGTGCGAGTGACAAAATGGAAGGAGTATTTTAATGCTGAATGCTGTTTCAACGAAATACTTAGCGGAGTTTAGTTTATCCGTAGCTCAAGCCGCTGGTTTAGACGTCCCTTATGGAACGTTTAACATCACACCGCCGATGGAAACTGCTCTACGTCAGGCAATCCTAGAGTCTCATGAATTCTTAAACATGATCTCTCTGCTACCTGTGCAGCAGATTAAAGGTCAAGTGGTAGATGTTGGTAATGATGGTCTTTCTACAGGTCGTACTTCATCAGGTCGTTTCAGTCGTGAAATGGGTCAAAGTGGTAATACCTACGAACTGACCAAAACGGATTCTGGTGCTCATATTCTTTGGGAAACAATGACCCAATGGGCGAACTCAGGGAAGAAAGGCGAATGGTTGAAACTAATGCTAAACGCGATTTCTCGTGTGTTTGCATTGGATATTCTCCGTGTAGGTTTCAACGGTACATCAATCGCAACGCCTACTGACCCAGATGCTAATCCACTAGGCCAAGACGTAAACAAGGGCTGGCTTACAGTTGTAAAAGAGAAGAAAGCTAGTCAAGTTTTGGCATCTGCGAAGCTAGACCCTACTGGTGCGGCAGCGGATTCGTACAAAAACCTTGATTCGTTGGTACAAGACCTAATCAACACAACTATTGCTCCAGAACATCGCCAAGACCCTGATCTTGTCGTGTTAGTTGGTTCTGATTTGGTCGCGGCTGAACAACATCGTTTGCTAGAAGCGGCAAATTCACCGACAGAACATAAAGCGGCACAAGCTCTTGCAAAAACCATTGCAGGCAAAAAAGCTTATACGCCTCCGTTCTTCCCTGCTGACCAAGTGTGGGTGACAAATACTAAGAACCTACAAGTTCTTACCCAAGCAAACACACAACAGCGTCGCCAGAAAAACAATGACGATGAGCTACGTTTCGAATCTAACCATATTCGTATGGAAGGCTACGCAGTGGGCAACCTTAAAAAGTTTGCTGCAATCGAAACTGTCACTGTTGTTGACCCTGCGCCAGCAGCATAAGGGGTGAAACATGGTTAGCCCATTAGCAAGACAGCGTAAACAAATGCTTGAAAAGCAAGCTAACCAGTCTGCATCGGAATTGATTTCCGGTGCAGATACCGAAAGCCTGCACATCAAGCTGATCGACTTTGAAGAAGATCGTAAGTATCTAAAACAGCTCAATGCTATCGAAGACAAAGTGAAGCATAAGCGAGAAGTTTTAGTGCCTAAGTACAAACCGTACGTGGAAGCTTACTTAGCAAAAGGCGAAGTATTCGAAAACCCAATTTTTACCAACATGGTGATCTGGCTGTTTGATGTCAACGACATGGAAACCGCTATTGATTGGTGTTTGAAAGCTATCGAGCTGGATTTGCCTACACCGGACAACTTCCGCCGTGATTGGCCGACTGTCTGTGCTGATGCAGTGCTTGAGTGGGCAGAAAAAGAATCTGGCCGTGGTCATTCAATTGAGCCTTATTTCAGCAAGGTGTTTGAAAAGGTCGAAAAAGAGTGGCGATTGCATGAAGAAGTTCATGCCAAGTGGTACCGATTCGCAGGGTTGTACCTTATTCGAAATGAAGAGGGCCAACCACAACCAACGGCTATCGGGTGCTTAGAAACACTAGAAAAAGCTTTGGTGCTATTGCAACACGCTAACGACAAGTACGACAAAGTGGGTGTGAAAACCAAGATTGGTCAAATCGAGCAACGCATTCGTGCCATTAAAGATGGCAAGAATTTGTAAAGACTCCTACGCCGCCGAGCCTCGGCTGGTGAGGTAAGAGTGCCAATAGGTTAACTCAATACCGTCGACCCAGTGGCTAGAGGCTCACTTATTCCTTAATACAAAGAGCAAGGGCAATTCGATGTTTAATGGTTCATCTGGAACAGATTATCAAGATACAAACATCACCAATGACGGCTTTTGGCCAGACATCAATGCAGGTGATTTTGAAAAACGTCGTGGTGTTCCTGCACATATGGACAAAGAAGCCATTGCCTACGCCGTAGCTGCTGCGATTGCACAGCTAAACATTGAATTACAAACGACCAAAGAGAAATACCAAGAAAGCGGATTCGCTAAAGCTTCTGATGTGACAGGGCAACCGAGTATCGGTGAAAAGAATCTTTTGGTCATTTTGTATGAAAAGGCTGTGTATGCGAGAGCTAAGGCCGATTTATTGCCAGAGTTCGCAACCCAACAAACTAAAGATGCCGGTGATCGAGTAGCTGAAAAAGAAACTGACACAAAGGATAGCTTGCTTGCAGAAAGTCAGCAGCACGTTAGAGCAATTAAAGGCAAAGGCCGAGTGGGTGTGGAGCTTATATGAGTATTGAGTCTAAAGGTCAAAGCGAGATGGGCTATTTGCTCCAAACGCTAACTGCTCACCTACTGACAGTAATCCCTAAAAAGTGCCACAAGTTACTTGAATCGTGGATGGATGGTGCAGAACTGCAACTTACACCAAAGCATCAAGGCTTGGGGTTTGATTTAGGAATGATGGAATACGAAGCCGTCATTTCAATAGAGCGGTTTCCCTTTAGAGAGTTTGAGCCAGCTATCGTCATGGCTTCGGTTATGGCTTGGTTACAAAGCAATGACCCATACCGTGAAACTTATGAACTGCAAGATCCTAGATTCAAAGTTGAGCCTGAAAGTGACAATACCGCCAATGTAGAAATTGATATTCAGTTTATTGAACCTGTCACGATGATCGAAGACGAAAGCGGGGCTATTCATTGGCATGGGAAGCAATACAGCTTAGCCGAATATGAAGTTTGGATAGCTGAGCGATTCACCTTGGATTTAAAACAATGATTGAAGTCCAGTGGGATCAAAAGGGTGTGCTTAGAACAGGCGAGATCTTGAAAACCCTTGCCATGCCAGCAAAAAAACGAGAGCGCCTTTTGCGAAGAGTCGCTAAAGAAGTTCAAAAAATATCAAAGCGGAATATTACCAAACAGCAAAGCCCTGATGGTAAGGCGTGGAAAGCTCGAAAGAACAAGCGTAAGGGTAAGAGCAAAAAAATGCTCACAGGCTTTAAGAAGCTGATTTATGTCGAGGCCAACAAAGACGCCGCGACAATCTCAGTGGGAAAAGGTAGTTACGGCATCCACGGTGCATATGTCGCCAATTTCCATCAGCAAGGACACAAGCGCAGAGCGCACAAAAACAACACTCCATCGGGGCGAAAAAATCAGCTTAGTGACACTGCTATGTGTACTCGTGGTCAAGCAAAAGCCTTACGGGATATTGGTTATGAAGTCTATGCAAGGCGAATTAACCCTAAAGCTAAAAGAGGCTCAAAGCGAGTCCCAACGATTAAGTGGATGACTCAAAACCTAACTCAGTACGAAGTTAGAGGCGCATTTAAGCAACTGAGGAAACTTGGTCTAGTTCGGATTAAGAGTACTTGGGAAATTGTTGTACCGCCTCGCAAGTTCCTAGGGGCTTCAAGAACAAACTTGAGAAAGGCATGGACAAGAGCTTTCCAAGGCATTGATTACGGTTGGAACGTTCAACCTAAACACCTAAAAAGAGGATAAATACTCATGGCATGGCCTACCGTCATTATTAAAATTCTGAACATGATGCGCGGCCCGATTCCGGGCGTTGAATTTCACTTTCTGTTTGTTGTGTACGGCACAGTCGCAGGAACAGAGCGCAACCTAATCATGGTGGACAACACCACGGATTTTGCAGATAGCACGTTCGATAACATCGACCCTGTGCACATGCTTACGCTAAAAGCTGCCCAGTTAAACGGGAAACAAAACTGGACTGCAGGTGTGATCGTCTTAGACCCCGCAGACAGTTGGCAAGCCGCAGTGTTTAAAGCCAATGAAACATCAAGCTTTGAAGCCGTAGTGCTTGATAAGCCAGATACAGGCACATCGACTCTTGAAGAAGCTGTTGCTTTCCGTACTGAACTGAAAAGTAAGTTAGGCCGTGAAGTATTCATGATCTGCACCTTGCCGGGTATCAATGATGATTCGGTGACGGGTGAAACATGGGCGGAGTGGTTGGCAGCAACAGTCGCGGTACCAACAAGCAGAGCAAGTGAGTACATCACCGTTGTTCCTCAAGTCCATAAAGAAAACTCAACAGTAGGTATTTACGCTGGCCGTTTAGCAAACCAAGAAGTGTCTATTGCTGATTCCCCTGCACGAGTCAAAACAGGCAGCGTACTGGGTAGCATGACTCTGGCAACGGATAAAGACGGCAAGCCGTTGGAGTTGGCAACCCTTAAAGCACTGGAAGCCGGTCGAATTGCGGTTCCGATGTGGTACCCAGATTATCCGGGGCAGTACTGGACAACGGGCCGTACTTTAGATGTTTCGGGTGGTGACTTTCAAGATATTCGCCATATCCGTGTTGCGATGAAAGCAGCTCGTAAAGTTCGTGTACGTGCGATTGCTCGAATCGCTGATCGTGAGTTCAATTCAACGCCGGGCAGTGAAGCAAGCGCAAAACTCTACTTTACCCAAGACCTGCGCGAAATGGCGGTAGTAACGAAAATCGGCGATTACGAGTTCCCCGGTGAAATCAAACCGCCACAAGATGAAGATATCACCATCACTTGGATTAACAGTGAAGAAGTGGAAATTCTGCTAGCTGTTACGCCTTATGAGTGCCCAGTGAAAATCACAATCGGCATCATGCTTAACCAACGTCTAGGAGAGTAATAAATGACTTCTCGTTATACAGGTCGAAGTTTCGACATCAATGTTCTTGGCGTCATGCTTCATGTGGAGTCGGCAACCGCAACCATTAATGATGAATCAGCCGTTGATAAAGAGCGCGGAATTCCAACGGGCTTTACGCATGGTGCGGTTGGCTGTGATGTGGAATATGAGTTTGATTTAAACAATTTCCGCAAGCTGCAGCAAAAAGCACGTGAAGCAGGTAGCTGGCGTGGCATCAAGCCTCATGATTGCATGTTCTATGCAAATACAGGCGATGCGGAAGACAAAGTGGAACTGTTTGGTGTGAAGCTTCAAATCTCTGATCTACTAAGTGTCGACCCTAACAGCAGTGATAAGACCAAGCGCAAACTGAAAGGTTTTGTAACGAGTCCGCACTTTGTCCGCATCAATGGTATTCCATACCTAAGTTCAGACGATACACGCGGTCTGCTTTAAGCCTAACCAGAGAGATAACGAATGCCGGATTTTATCGACCATGCCAGTAGTAATGAAGCCAAATTCACCGAAATGGCTATTGCAAGCCAACTTAAACGGTCAGTGCAGACAGGCCAACAAGAAAGCGCGAAAGAGTGCTACGAGTGTGGCGATGAAATCCCAGAAGCGCGTCGAGTTGCTATAGCGGGGTGTCGTTACTGTGCATCTTGCCAAGCAGAGCGGGAGTAACGGAATGAAAGACTGGTACGACAAAATAACCAGCGGAATTGCTTACCTAATGTCATTGGCAGGTATGACTATCAGCAAACTGACATTTGAACAGTGGTACTTCATCTTATCGCTTGCCATTGGTCTGGCAGCTCTAGGGTTGAATTACTGGCATAAACGAGCGATGCAGCGTATTGCAAGCGAAAAAGGAGTGGCACTAAGTGAAACTGACTAAACGAATTATTTGTTCTGTCGCTGCTGTGATCGGTTTGGTTACAGGTGGTGTGACACTGAATAGTTCAGAACGCCCAACAGGCACCGTGACGATTTCAGGTGTGCAAGTAGGCGAGCTAAGAACTAGCCCAATTGGTTTGGAAATTATCGGTGATGCAGAGGGGTGCCGACAAGACCCGTACACATGCCCTGCAGGACTGGCCACTAATGGCATTGGAAACACTCATGGCGTAAATGACCAAGTGGTGTCTTTGGAGCAAATAGCAACCGACTGGGTGAAGAACTTGCAGCAGGCTGAACAATGTATCAGTCGTGCAGAGGCAGATTCTGGTAAACAGATGTCACAAGGTCAGTTCGATGCATTCACTTCTTTTAGCTTTAACACCGGCTGTACTCGATTTATGCGAAATCGTGATGGTAGTGAAACGCAGATTTATCGCTTCATCAAACAGGGTGACTTTACGAAAGCCTGTCATGAGTTGCCAAGATGGGTTTATGGCGGTGGTGTGAAGTTGAAAGGTTTAATTGACCGTAGGGATAAAGAGCATGATCGCTGCCTTTCCATTCAAAAACATCAAATGGGTTAAGTGGCTAGTTATTGCTGCAGTGGGGGTCGCTATGGTGTCGATGTGGTTAATGTTGAAAGCAAGTAAGTCAGAGCAGGCCGCTTTAAGGGCACGTTTAGATAATGCGTTATCAACTAATCAAGTTAGCCAAGCAACCATTGAAACACTCACCCAAGAAAACAGTGATGCAAATCAGTTACTGGTAGATAGAACAAGGCTGCACAGCACTATAGAGGGAAAGCTCAATGAAGACATTGAAATGCTTCGACGTCAATTGGCCGATGATGAGTGTTATCAAGAGCCTTGGCCTAGTGATGTTGCTAACCGGTTGCGCGAACCGTACTGAGTTGATTGCAACTCAAGTCGTCGTCAAGTTACCTCCTGCTGGGCTGATTGTTCCGTGTCATAAACCAGAAATTAAAGGTACTAGCCCGTTAATAACTGCTAGTGAAGATGTACCCAAATTAAAAGCGGCCCTGAGTAAATGCGCACAGCAGGCCGAAGATTATTTGCAATGGCGTGCCAAGCACGAAGCTAAGCACACAAAAGACGAAGAGAGAAGAAAATGACTAAACCTGCTTTCACATCAAAACCTGTAGTAGTGGCTATCGGTGGTACTGATTTCGAATTCACCCCAACGGTGCAAGATGCGAACAACCATACCAATGACATGATGCCGAATAACAAAGTGGCTCCTGCATACACGTATTTGACTCGCACTGTTAAACCAGAGCAGAAAGATGCGCTGATCGAGTTACTTGATAGCGTGCCCGGTCTAACCATTGAGCTGTTCGCAACGGTGAGTAATGCCTCTAAAGGTGGCATTGAAATCTCACTAAAAAAATAACTGACAGGGCAAAGCGGATTGAAGATAACCCACTTGAACAAGCCTTTGCCCTGCGTCGTCATTTTCTACCCAATGAACCAGACGACGAACAAAGTTTAAGCCGCGCTATCTGGCTGGATAAACACCAGTTCGAACGCGAAGAAAGAGCAGTAATGAGCGCAATTAGCCGATTGTTCAACCATTAGTTTCAGTAAAGAGCAGGTAAGCATTACGCAATGAGTATGGAAAAGCTATTAATGCACGTGGCATTGGTTGACCAAGTTACCAAGCCACTGCAAGGCATTACCAAAGAAGTGCAATCTTCCATGGAAGCAGGCAAACAAGGTATGCAGAACATGGCGACAGGTGGCGCAGGTTTGGTTGCTACCGGTTTTGCTATCCAAAATGCGTTGATGCCTGCCATTGAAATGGACAGAAAACTAGGTGAGGTTAAATCACTTGGTGTCACTGATGATGCGTTAAAGCAGTTACAAGCAACGGCTTTAGATTTTGCTGCTGAGTACGGTAAATCAGCAACTGAGTTTGTTGGTGCTTCCTATGATATTCAATCCGCTATTGCGGGTTTAAGCGGTGATGAGCTTTCCCAGTTTACTAAAGCTTCGGGTGTGCTTGCTGCCGCTACTAAAGCTGACACTGCCACTATCACCAGTTACATGGGCACCATGTACGGGATATTTAAGAACCAAGCCACAGAAATGGGCAAAGGTGAATGGGTTGAACAAGTAGCAGGCATGACCGCCAGTGCCGTTCAAATGTTCAAGACAACGGGTAGTGAAATGAGTAGTGCCTTCACCAGTGTGGGTGCTAACGCTACATCGGCAGGTATTGCGATGTATGAACAAATGGCGATCTTAGGTACGTTGCAAGCAACTATGAGCGGCAGTGAAGCGGGTACCAAGTATAAAGCGTTCCTAGCTGGCGTTGCCAATGCTCAAGACAAACTTAATTTGTCTTTTACAGACAGCCAAGGGCAAATGCTGCCAATGCTGGATATTCTCGATCAGTTGAAAGGTAAGTACGGTGACACGCTCAGCGTTGCCGAATCTGCTGACTTGAAAAAAGCATTTGGTTCAGAGGAAGCGGTAAGCATGATCAAGTTGCTTATGGCTGATACTGATGGGTTAGCAGGAAGCATTGAACAACTGGGCCAAGTCCAAGGCATGTCAAAAGCCGAAGAAATGGCAAGTGCAATGACCGACCAATGGGAACGGCTCGAAGCTTCATGGTTTGCCGTTCGTGCTGCAGTTTTTGGTGCCATTCTACCGTCTATCAATGCCATTGTGGGTTCAATGGCTAATGGCTTGGTTTATATCACTGGTTGGACGGATGAATTTCCGTGGCTTGCTGAAATTCTGGGTTATGTTGCTATTGCGGGTTTATCCCTTGGTGGTGTAGTCGCAACACTCTCGCTCGCTATGGGTATTGGGCAAATGATGTCTGCAGGTTGGGCCGTCACCATGACGGGCTTGAACAGCATCATGAAACTGCTACGCATTACCACAATTGCAAGCACCGCCGCCGCTTGGTTATTCAATGCCGCTTTATGGGCGAACCCAATCACGTGGGTAGTAGCTGGTATTGCACTGCTAATTGGTGGTGTAGCCGCTGCAATCTATTGGTGGGACGACTTAACCGCAGCATTCAAAGATACGGCTTGGTTTAATGTTATTGCCGGAGCTATTGAGGGCATTGTTGACCTGCTGAACATGATCCCCGGTGTGGATATTGAACTGGGTAGCAAGGTTGATACACCAGAAGTGAGTGCAGCAGTGCAAGCCGAACGCAACGCCCCAACATCTATTCAGCCAATGGCGTTCGACGCCCCAGAAATGCCAACGGGTAACGGTGGCAGCATTGCCGAATACAAACAGCCGGGAGCAATGCCAACACTACCGCCAGGCATGGTTCAAAACGTAACGACTACCCATAAGCCACAAGGCGGCAACATGAACTCATACGGTGACGTTTACATCACTGCGCCGAATGGAATTACACCAGACCAGTTAGCCGAATGGGATGAACTCAATGCCGGATAGCCATTTATCAGAAAGCAAAAAGTACATCGACATTAAAGTGATTGACGGTGGCTGGGATATGGACGCAGGTCAACAGCCTGCTGAATGCAGCGATTTATACAGCATCGCACAAGATATTAAGCACGCCATTATGGAATCGGGTTTAGCCCGTCAATTGGTTGCTGAACGTAACCCAGCGTTACGCGCTGATGTGATGGTGCAGATTGAGCAGTTAGCCGAGCGTGATGTGAGAGTCGTTCCCGGTACCGCAACCGCAACAGAATTAGAAGCGGGTGAAATTACCTTAACCGCAACCGCTTATGAATATGGTGATCTAGAACTTTCTGTAGGAGAGAACGGGGCATGAGCAAACGACCAAACGCAGACTTTGTTGAGATTCTAAGTGAATCGGGTGTGCCTGTTACCGAAGATGAATTCGAAGCCAAGCTAAAACAAGAAGTCGCGGGAGCTGGTAGTAAGGTATCTAACGACTCTGAAATGTCACCGTTTTGGCGATGGGTTCGCGCCGCTGTAGTTACACCATGTGTGTGGCTGATCAGAACACTACTAGCAGAACACGTCATGCCAAATATGTTTGTGGCAACGGCAGAACGTTGGGCTTTAGAGCTGAAAGCTTGGGAGCATGACATCGAGCCGAAAGACGCAGAGAAAACACAAGGCAATATCACCTTAACCAAGGCGAACGCTGCTGATGCTGTCACGATAGAAGCGGGTAAAGTGGTTCAAACCCTGCCAATTGATGGTGTGGTGTATAAGGTTCGAGTGCTTGCTGAAACCGTGATTGATGCGGGTCAGCTAACAGGCAAAGCTCTGGTTGAAGCATTCGAAGTAGGCGCAGCTTTTAACTTGCCTGCAGGTTACTTCAATATCATTCCAGAAGAGATTCCGGGCATTGTTGATGCGGTTAACGAACCTGACTGGATAACCAAATTAGGCGCAGACGCTGAAAGTGAAGAAGAACTGGCACTGCGTATTCAGAACGCTTTCACCAGTTCGGGTGAATGGCACATTGATGATGTTTACCGCTCCATTATTTCCAGTGTTGCCGGGATTCGTAGCGATAACATCTATTTCAACAATACAGGTGAAGTAACACCGGGCACTGCAGAAGCATTGATCTTGATGGAAGTCGGAGCAACACCACAGCCCGTTCTTGACCAGTTAAATGACCACATTATGGCTAAAGGGCATCACGGGCATGGTGATGTGCTGACTTGTAAAGCTATTCCAGATACTGAGCACGATGTGATCGCTGATGTTGTTTTGGTGGCGAACTTAGACGAAGCAACCAAAGTTAATGAGCTGCTAGAAGTCGAAGACCGTATCAGGGCAGCATTTCGTGAGACTGCCGCTTATCCAGAAATGACCCGCGCAAAACCAGAAAGCCGCTTTAGCCTTTCTCTGCTTGGTACTGAGATTCATACCAATATGGCGCAGGTCGAGTCGGTAAAGTTCACCGTAGGCGGAAAGGTTCAAGAGGACATTATCAGCGACCTAGAGCAGCCACGTTTGAAAACGCTAACGGTAAGGTAGTAAGCCATGTCTGAACCTCAAAGCTACAACCAAGAGCAACATGCACCAGAGTTACCGGAAACGGTTATTCCATGGTGGCAAGACGGCAGCACCACATCGGAAGAAGTCAAAGAGCCGCACTTTCTATCAAAAGGCGTGTTTGCATTCTTCCAAATGGTTTGGGGTTGGTTGCTGTTCCCGCTTCGCCAAATGGATGCGCTGACATGCAGCGAAAACACCTTGGAGCTAATGGCTTGGGATAGAGACATCAAACGCTTTGAGGGTGAACCGCTTTCGCTGTTTCGTAAGCGAGTGAAATACGCTGCCGTGAATGCCAAAGACGCAGGTAGTGTTGCAGGGTTTAAGCGAATTTTTGAAAGGTTGGGCATTGGTATCGTTGCGTTTAAAGAACGTGAAGATGCAGTGCAGTGGGACGTTTGCACCATTGAACTAACAGATGGTGATATTTCCAATAATACCAAGTTGGTTCAAACACTAATTGAACAGTATGGCCGGACGTGTCGCCGCTACCGTTTTCAAGTGACGTTCCCGACAACCTTAACCGTTGCCAGTGGTGAGTTCTCACACAATTTCAGCCTGTTTTTAGCAGAGACTAAACAAGCCGTTGAAATGAATGTGAAACCACAGCCAGTTGAACATCAACAACAAGTATTCATTGCCAGCCTTTAGTTGGTAAACATTTGTATAGCCAGTTAAAGAAAACAGGGGGAGGTACCCAATGAGCCAAACGGCAATCCCGCTCGAATTTGAGCGTTACTTGCAAAATCAGATTAGTGTCGGTGATGCACCAGACATGAACGAAATGATTTTTGCGCACATTCCGGGGTTAGACCCAAGCCAACCAATTAACCGTGAAAATGGTTTGCCTGATGTTTCGCTATGGGTACATCAACAAGACATCGACCAAGTGGGTAAACTTGGTGACA
This sequence comes from Vibrio sp. 10N.261.45.E2, assembly GCF_002875705.1. Classification (GTDB taxonomy): domain Bacteria; phylum Pseudomonadota; class Gammaproteobacteria; order Enterobacterales; family Vibrionaceae; genus Vibrio. The sequence goes on along the minus strand of NZ_MCZZ01000130.1, from coordinate 50,054 downwards.
ACGCACTGGCGTATTCTGTTGTGATCCCCGGTACCGTTGCAGAGTTCACCTTTAACGCGATTTATCTACGTGACAAGAATGTGCCGAGTTCTTGCGGAATGGTGGTACACAAAGCCGAAGAAACCAAAGAAAACGGTATGGCTAGCACTAAGTCATTGGTGCAAGCCTATGACGGAGCCGCGCAAATTGCTGGTATTACCGTTGATGCGTCGACTTGGCAGATTGACTATCAAGCACGTTTAAAAGGCATCGAAGAAGACCACCGTTTGGCCTGCTTAGATAACTATGGTCATACCGCTTTTGTTGATGGGTTCGACGTAACCCAACAAGCTGACCCAAACAAATACAAAGTGACTCCTGGTGTTGTTTATGTCGGTGGTTTACGTGGTGTGTTAACTGGTGAAGTGTTGCAAACCATCACCACTAAACCCAACGGTTTATATGTAGATGTTGTTCGCCAAGGTACCGCGCTGTCAGTGTGGGAAAACAAAGTCACGATTGCAGTTTCTGAAACCGAGCTAACCGATTATGTGGACGGTAACGGTGATAAGCACTATGTCGCAAAACTGGCCGGAATTAATGGCGATGGTTCTGTGGTTGATTGGCGGGTTAATACTCATAACGAGAATCTGATGCAAAGCATGGTAGGCATGGTTGTCCCTTTTCATATGGAAGGTGAGAAAAAAGGCTGGCTTGATGCGAAAGGCGGTGAGTTTTCAAGAGTAGTAGATAAGGTTTTGTGGGAGTATGCGCAAGGCACTGGATTGGTGGTGTCTCAAGCAACCAAAGACGCTGACCCTATGACTCACGCCATGAAGTTTGGTGATGGTGATGGTGCAACCACGTTCACATTGCCAAATCATCATTTAGGGCATTTTGTTCGCGGTAATCCTAGTGGCATAAATCATGGTTCCACACAAGGCGATGCGATTCGAAATATTACTGGTTCGGTGGATGGTTATTTTGATTTCAAAGCAGCAAATGGAGCTTTTTCGTCGGGAAATTGGCAACTACAAATTCAAGCATTGCAATCTGGTCTTTCCGGTTATCATGCTTTTGCGTTTGATGCGTCACGAGTCGTTCCTACTGCTAATGAGAATCGCCCATACACTGCAAACCTTTCAATCAAAATTCACCGAGGTTGGATGTAATGAAATTAGCCTATCACTACGATTACAAGACCCTTATTTATCAGGGGGAGAGTAAAGTCCATAAGGTGGCTGGATATGATGAATATATCTTGCCTCAGTTTTCTACGTGGGTAGCTAACCCCACTTTTGATCAAGAAACCGAACAAGCCAAGTTTGATGTTAATAATCAGAAATGGGTTGTTGAATTAAGGCCAGTTGAAGTAACGGCTCACAATAAGCAAAATCACAAAACGAAAGTGTTTGATGATGCGTCTTTGGTCACTGATGAATACACGTTAGAAAAGCCAGTTACGCAATGGGATGAGTGGATTAATGACGCTTGGGTAACTAACGAAAGCAATAAATACATTGCTGAATATGATCAAGTAGATAGTGCACGTCGAGCAGCTTACCGTGAAGTTAGTGATCCTCTATACATGGAAGCATGGCGCAAAGAGTCGAAAGGCTTAACTGATGAGGCGGCAGCGTTCATACAGCAAGCTGATGCGGCAGTCGAGTTAATCCAATCCGAAAACCCTTGGCCGACTCCGCCAGAGCTTTACTCCGAGGTATAAGCCGTATGTGGAAACAATCCCCACTTAGTTGGCCTAGCAGTTCACAAGCAATTCAAACCAGTGCCGAGCAGGTAATAGACCTAATCGGCACAACGATGAATGATGCAGTTAGCCGCTTAACTAACCTTGAAAGTGACGCCAGTTATGGGCGTCACTCTTTAAGTGAAGAAGCGAGTGCGTTAATTGGGTTACGTGGTGATCTTGAATCTTTGTTAAGAAAAGGCACTGTACTAACCGCCACACCTTATCAGTTTCAAGTTGGTACCAAGTTGGATTCGGGTTGTTACCTGAACCCACAGGCAGCCGTCAAAGTGCTATCTGGTAAACTCCGTGATCATGCTGATAAGTACCGACCTTTACCTAAAACCAAGGGCGGCAATCTTCACTGTATCGCACTTATGGTGACAGCTTCACAATTAGCACAGTTCACTAATCAGTTGGCGGATCTTGTTTCCGTGTTTCCTTTACCAGATTGGTGTCAGGTGGGTAGGCAAACTAAGGCACTAGTGACTAATGAAACCGATAAGCTTCACCAATCTGCTGCAATCGTCCAGCCTCGCTTTAAACCTATGGCGAAACTCAATGCCAACCCATTGCATGATGCTTTGCGTTGGCAGGGTGCACAAATTGCCACACTAGAATCGTTAGCCGATGACGAGAACCATGTGATCGGTAAACTGCAGGTGCTGGCAGCAAAGAGAGCTACTAGGTTGGGTGATGTCAAAGCCCAGATAAATGCACTTAAAAACCTAAAAGGTAGTGTTTACGCTTTTTCTGTTTCTGGTAGTGCTGAAAGCATCGCAACGCAGATTAGCCAAGCAGGTGCGCCAAACAATCATCAATTCACCGTGGCGAGTCTATTGCTTAGCCATGAACCAATGACCTTTTTTGAGGAGTTGCTATGTTAGCTCTCGATGGTGTGCCGGTTAACTTAGACTCGATGAAAGTTGAAATGTCGATGGAGTTAAAAGACCAAGACATGAGCGGCCAATCATCGGGTACCGATACTGCGGAGCAAGGCGATAAAGGTAAGAAACTGACCTTTAGTGGCCGTGTCCCTTTCACACGTGTAGAAACGCTCACCCAGTTGTATTCGCTTGCATCGGACAAAGACGAAACCAATACACGCAGGGTTTATCGGATTGGTAATGATATTGCGTTAGCACTCAAGATTCGAAACGTGAAATTCACAGGCCGTATCAATGCAAGAGAGCATGAAACCTTACAGGCTTGGAATGTCTCTTTTGAGCTGAGAGAGCACAACAGTGTGGCAGAGCAAAAAGAACAACGTGCGAAAGAGCAAACCAAGCCAGAACAACGAGAAAATACACGACTAAAACAGGCTCTGAATAACGCAGAGGAAGCAACGCAATGAAGCTAGAAAAACGCCTGTTTATTAGTGGTGAAGAAGTCAAACTGGTTAGTAACATGGTGAGCTTAAAGCTATCACTAGGCAGTGTTGCGATCTTCGAAGTTGAAACCAAGGAAAAGCCAGAGCAGTTTGCGTCTGTACGTTTTGATATTGGTTATGAGAATAAAACGGCCCCATGGTTTGAGGGGTATATCGACAAAGTGCAACCTGCTGCTAATGGCTATCATAAAATTACGGTAAAAGAACTGGCTGGCATTTTGTCAAAACGTTGGGCGGTTAGCCTAGAGCACCCAACCGCAGAGCAGGTGATCGGCGTTCTTTCAGATTTGACAGGGCTTGAATTCAATCTGCCTGATGCTGACTACATCAAAACCACGATTCCAAACTTTGTTTGCCAAGGAACGGGCTATCAATGTTTAGAGCAAATCGCCAAGGCGTTTTCGATTCCAGATTGTGTTTGGTTCCAACATACTGATCAGGTCGTGTACTTCGGTTCGTATCAAGATAGCCACTTCAACGACAAACCTATGCCGATACCGGAAGAGTTCACCAGTCGCCAAAGTGGTAACAGTGTCACCTTTGTTCCGTTTCCTATGCTAAGGCCGGGCAGAGTCATGAACCACAAGCGCATCAATCGAGTTGATTTGATTCAAGACGAAATGACCGCTTATTGGAAGACTGAACAATCAGAAGTGTCACCAAAGAAACGTGAAACGCTGCAGAACTTCCCAGAGTTGGCAGCAGGTTTTCATTTGCCTATGTTTGGCCGTGTTGAGGTAGTAAGGGATACAGCAACAGCCGGGCAAGTTGCTGACCCATTCCGCCCAAGGTTTGCGGTAGATGTTCAGGTGCTTGATGAAAACTTAAACCCAGACATTAGCGTGCCTGTTTATCGTTCGATTCCATTACCTGTTCATATGAGTGGGCATGAATCTGGATTGCTGTCTTACCCTCTAGAGGGAACATTGGTTGAAATCGCTTTCGCCTATGGCCGGAATGACAGACCTATCATTCGTGGTGTTTATGGCCGTGAATATGCATTGCCGTCGATAGAGCCGGGGGAACAACTGCAGCAGCAGCGTGAAGAGGTCAGCAACCGAATTGATGCAGCAGGAAACACTACCCAGAAAACCGACCAAACGCAAAGCCAAAGAGCATTCGAAAAGCTCGACCAAGTGGAACGCTATCGTGGTGAATTTGGTCAGCACCATATTTTGGTTGATGAGCACAGCATTGAAGAAGTGATCGGCAAAAAGCTTATTGAAGCACTAGGCGCGATTAACCTAATTGCAGGTGATGACATTGTGCTAGGCAGCTTGGGCAACATGCAAACCGCGACTGCTGGCGAATTGGTGGAGACTATCGGCAAAGTTCGCCGAAGTATTGCTGCTGATCACCAGTGGCTGCAGTCACCAAAAACGTGGGTAGGCTCTAAGCAAGAGAACGTCTTGATTCTTCTGTCTGAACTTATGCAGGTAGTGAAAGAATTTGCCGACACATTAGCGACTCATACGCATAGTGGTGTAGTAGCTGGCCCGGCAACAACTAAAGCACCAGTTCAAGCGAGTGTCATTAGTGGCCATGGCTCGGATAGTTCCAACCTTAAAGGGAGACTCGACCAAATTACACAAACAAGTTAGCCCACAGAAACGCCCACAATCAACGCAGCCAAACGGCTGCGTTTCTTTATGTCTGCATCAAGGCAAAACCGGAACAACATCACTACGGGGCAAACAGCGACCACAGAGCCACGAAACACAAAGACCGGATGACAAAATCCGCACTCTCCTCACCCGCCTGCGCGGTTTTTCGATCAGTTTTTTTACAGTTTTTGAGTTATGAAAAACCATGAGGTCAGGAAGCCAAGCGGATAAGGTGCAAAGCCTTTTGCTACAAAGGGGTTTGGGGCGGGGTAAACCCTCTCAAAATGGCTTATATAGCCCTATATAGAATTTCAGTCATTTCAGTTTTTTTCAGCAAATTGAAAAATTAACGATCAGAAAAGATCTGGTGATTATTTGTAAGTTATTGATAAATAATGGTTGAGCTGTTTTTTGTCACTGTTTCGACGATCTGAAAGGGATTTTTAAAGATCTCTTTTGTGTCTTGTTAAGCTAGATAGGGCAAGGCTTGAAAGCGAATTTTAGTGGATTTGTATTTTTTCAAAACAGAACAGCCAAAAAATCAAAACTCTCGTTGTTGAATTCGAGTTTGTGGGGTGACGAAAAGCGGGTTTTCGTTTTGGAGTGCAGGGAAGAGTAACAAAGTACCGTGAAGTTGTGGTGTGGACATTTTTGGGACAAACTCAATGTGGTTGGTGTTTATCTAATTGTTTTAATTGAATTAAATATTTAGTGCTCAATAAGACCACATCTTGAACCACCCAAATCGTTAGTTATTTAGTTATTAGCAAACGATCCAGACAAAAAAAGGCTCACAATTCTGTGAGCCTTTGTCGTATTTAGGAGGGTCCAAATCAATGGACTGCGTCATGGCTAATGTCAAGCAAGCGGTAAGTCTGCAACCACCTGGTTGAACGTGATACGAGCACTCTGAGCTTGCTCAGATAACTCGATCTTTTTCGCTTGTGCGGCACTAAGATTGCTCTCGGCCTGCTCAAGTGCTTGTTGTAGGTTCTCTGGTAACTCGTGAGTTTCCATTTGCGAACCTTGTTCTAGCACATAAGCGCGAATTTCTTTCTTCACTGCTGCTAGTTCTGTGTAAGCAACACGCTCAAGTTCCGCAGCTTCTTGCGCAGCATCTCTCTCTTTCTCAAATTGAGCCAGTGCCATACCTTCTGCAGACCATGGGTCCATGTCTGGTAGTTCTTCGATATTGATCGTTGGTTCGATGTATGCATCTTGATGGCGTAAATCGAGGCTAGTCGCACGAACCGCTGAAATCATCAACATTACAGAGATAGCAAGTAGTGGTAAGCCACCAACAATCGCTGCTGTTTGTAGCGTGCTTAGACCGCCCAAGAACATCAGAATCGTTGGCAAGAACGACAGAGTGAATGCCCAGAACATACGGTTCCAACGCATTGGCTCTTCAGTCACATTGTTTTGTACAACAGACGCAAGGATGTATGAGATAGAGTCAAACGTCGTTGCTGTAAAGATAATACAAAGCAAAGTGAATACTGCGATAACTAACGTGCTCATTGGCAACTGCGCTAGCATCGAGAAGATTGCTTTAGTTGCACCTTCTGCATTCAGGATAGCAACTACATCTAGCTCACCAGAAAGCTGTAGTGATAAGCCGTAGTTACCTAGAATCATGAAGAACAAAAAGCAACCTAGTGAACCGAAGAAGATAGAACCTGACACCATTTGCTTGATGGTTCTGCCACGAGAAATACGCGCAACAAACAGACCCATACTTGGCGCAAATACTAGCCACCATGCCCAGTAGAAAATCGTCCAGTCTTGTGGGAAATGAGTGTTTTCGAACGTACCGTAACCACCAAATGGTTCAGCCCACGTTGCCATCACGAAGAAGTTAGACAGTAAGCGACCAATTGAGTCTAAACCTGTTTCTAGCATGAAGATTGTTGGGCCAGCAATCAGAACGAAAGCCAACAGCCCCATCGCACCCCAGAAGTTGATATTACTTAGGATCTTAATGCCTTTTTCCAAACCAGCATAAGAAGAGTAAGCAAAAATCGCAGTACACACTAAAAGCACCATCACTTGCGTTAGGTTATTTTTAGGCAGACCAAATAGGTGATTTAGACCTTCAGTGATTAGAGGTGCAGCTAAACCGAGGGTTGTTGCAGCGCCACCTAGTAGACCGAAAATGAAAAGGATATCGACGATTTTCCCCGGTACGCCTTTGCTGCGGTGTTCACCAAGAACTGGCATCAACGCGCTAGAAATTTTTAGAACTGGCTGTTTACGTACATAAAAGAAGTAAGCGATAGGAATTGCAGGAATCAAGTAGATAGACCAAGCGATTGGTCCCCAGTGGAACAAACCGTAAGTTGCTGCCCAACGAACAGCTTCTTCACTGCCTGGTTCTAGTTGGAAAGGCGGTGATTGGTAGTAGTAAGCCCACTCAATACAGCCCCAGTAAAGGATACTTGCACCGATACCGCCACAAAATAGCATTGCAGCCCATGATGCTGTTTTGAATTCAGGCTCTTCATCTGCTTCGCCCAGTTTAATCTGTCCCATGTCACTGAACACAACGTAAACCATAAATGCACAGGCAGCGAGCCCTAGAGCAAGATATAAAAATCCAAGTTGATCCGTCATGAATGTTTTCGCAATCGCAATCCAGTCTGCACCCTGAGCAGGGAACAAAATTAGCGGGAAAACTATCGTGAGTAGGAGTGCAATAGCACCAAAGAAGGTTGGCTTGTCAATAAGCTCAAAAGTGTTTTTCACGAGTATTATTCCATTAAAATGAGAGCGGAATTATGGAATGAACTTGTTTTTTAGACCAAATCGGGTCTGTTATCGTGACGATAAATTACTTTTTGCGACGGGTGATAGGCAAGGCATGCATTGGCCAATGTAAAAGAGGTCAGTGGAGGGAAGGGTACAGGTTGAAGGTAGCGTTAAATCAGAGCGAGAAGAATGCCACCAACGGTTGCCGCTGCGGATAGATATTGCCCTGCTGAATAAGAACCATCGTCTTCCTCTTCAATCTTATCAGGGTGATCCATACCTAGTGCACCATGAGCAAATGACTCAACCTTATCGGTCACTGTTTCATTTTCCGCTTCGATTTTCTTGGCTTCTTTATCGATTTCTTTAAGAGCAGATAATAAGGCTTTACCCTCATCAGAGAGCTTTACGGTATTTTGCTCAACCTTAAGAGGGGCAGGCTTTTCAGCTTCTGCACTCTTGGTTTGTGTGTTCATTTGCGAAGGTGAATACAGCTGAGTATTACTCGTTCCTACTGGCGTCATATCGCTCTCCTTACCTATCCTTAAATATAGTATCGGCAGAGGTGTGAAAAACTTGTGCAATTAATCATCGATAGTGATGTTTTTTTGTTCGCACATTATATTTTCATCTGCTTTGTTAAATTGCCTATTGCCTATTGCCTATTGCCTATTGCCTAAGCAAAGCAAGTCTTGTGCCGATAAGAATGTTTAATTTTAGATAGAGTTAGGATGAATGATGGGAACGTGAGCAAGTTGTGACGATGGACTAATTATCTAGGATTAGCCCATCGACTCTCTAGCTTATAAGGATGGTTTAGTCACACTCTAGGCTAGCGCTACGTTTTGATAGGTGTTTGTATGCCTTCATTCGGTTCTCTTTTTTTACAAAGCGAGCCGGTGGCGAAAGCACTTCAAGTTGATAATCACTGCTATCCGATGAGATTTCTTCAACTGGGCTGATGATGGCAATTTTCAAATCAGGGTTACGACGCAGAATCGATGCCGCCGTACCTAAACCTCCCTCTGTGTGGAACTTACCTGCCACATGAATCACTTGTTTACCAGGATTTGATGCTAGGTATTTCACAATCGATTCTGCCATGGTTTCGTCCCAGGTGACCTGAGCGGCAAACTGTTTTTCTGTTTGTCCTGGGGTGCCGTGATGCATAGAAGCCATGAACTTTTCTTTGTAAGGGCTATCGCCGGTATCCACTTCAGAAGCAATCCATTGACGCTGCTCGGTTGATAGCTGGTCTAGATAAGGCAAGCCTTTACGGCCAATACACTGCACAAATGGCTTTGGTGCATTTGCCGCAATAACATCGACGTCGTTGGCTTTGGCGAACTCAACTAACGCGCGGTAATCACTTTCGTAGTTTGGCCAAGCTGCCGCTTCAGACATGAGAATTTGTTCGCCAATTTCGCCGTTTAAGTATTGGTCGAGTGTGGCTTGATGCTCTCGAGTGAACTGTTCCATTGAAAGCGCAATGTTTGAGGTTGCGTTGCGGCGCGTTTTTAAGAAGTCAGTTTGGAAGCGGTGAATAGCAGAATGAGTGTGCCATTCCCCAATAAGAACCACATCAGCGTCAATCAACTGCTGAGGTAATACATCGAGAGACAGTGTTTCGCCTTGTGGAGAAGCGAACTGGTAGTCATAGAATGTGGAAACGGTTTCCGGTTGAACCACTTTTTGAGAAGTGTCTTTTGCAGGTTGACTAGCACAAGCCGTGAGAAGAGTAGCTAATCCGATAAGAATAATACGTTGCATAAAATGCCTCCTTGAAGAACACGCATACTAAAGGAGGCAAGATAAGAATTCAATGCAAACGATAATCAATATCAATTAAATGTGTTTGCGGTACACTCGCAGCATAAAGTCAGCCTCACAGTTGAATTGCTCTGCCTCGGTGAGTTGTTGTTTAAACTCTTCACTCGCCTTCCAAGCAAACGGCGTCATCTGTAGCAGGTCGAATGCATCTGACCCCGATAGTTCCATCATATAGTTTAGTTGCTCTTGGTGTTCAAGCGTAAAACCTTCGATCACTTCTGGATTTTCGTCGTGTAAGCGAACGCCATCATAAATTGCATCACGCAGTTGGTATAGGTGTCGGCTAGCGGGTGTCACGGTGATCACCACACCATTCTCTTTGATGGTGCGCTGTAGCTCTTCAGCTTTGCAAGGCGCGTAAATGCGTAGAATACCGTCTAAGCTGTTTTCAGCAAAGGGTAGACGATGGCTAGAAGCAACAGAGAAGTCGACAGCAGGGTAGCGTTTAGCGGCGTATTTGATAGCGATCTTAGATATATCTAGGCCAAAAGTAGCACCATTTTTTTCTTGAAGATTCACAGCAATTTCGTTGGTGTAATAACCTTCGCCACAACCAATATCCAACAGGCTAGGCGCCTCTTCTGGTAGATAGTGAGAACACAATGTCACCACAGCTTGGCGCATTGGATCGTAGTGGGTGCCTTCAAGGAAGCGACGACGTGCCTGCATCATCTCTTTGTTGTCACCTGGATCTTTTGAACGTTTGTGGTGCGCAGGCATCAAATTGACATAGCCTTCTTTTGCTAAATCGAACTGATGGTTCTTTACACACTTAAACGTACGATCGTTTTGAGATAAAGGCTGGTGACACAAAGGGCATTGGTAAGTCATTGCGAACTCGAGGTAGAAATTTCAAGTCCAAAATTTTAACAGGAAGCATAGTGGGGCGCTAGAATAAACGCAGCTGTCTTGGTTAACGACAATCTGTGAATAATAGAACCAGTCAGTGAAAAGGTAGAGCCAACACATGGTTGGCTCTATTGGTTATGAATGAGTCGTTGATAAAACAGTGAACTCAGCTTCTAGCTAAAGAAGTTAACTTGATCTTTCAACGACTCCGCTTGTTTTTGGAGCTCGTCAGCACTGTGAGAGGTCTTAGCGCTGGTTTCTCGGCTCTGCTGGTTCAAATCGCTGATCGCATGCGCGTTCGCTGCTATCTCTTGAGAAACCTGTGCTTGCTCTTCTGATGTTGCAGCAATGGTTTCTGCTTGAGAAGCAATGGATTCAACTTGAGAGGCTATTGACTCTAGTGCGGTGCCAGCCTCTTGCGCTTTATCGAGAACTTGGTTGGCATTCGATTGGCTTTGCGTCATCAGGTTTACGGCATTGTGGGTTGAAGACTTTAGCTTCTCTATAATGCTTACTACGTCTTGGACTGATGTTTGTGTGCGGTGAGCCAGTGTTCTTACTTCATCGGCTACCACAGCAAAGCCACGACCTTGCTCACCCGCACGCGCCGCTTCTATCGCAGCGTTTAATGCAAGCAAGTTGGTTTGTTCTGCAATGTCATCAATCATCTTGGTGACGGTTTGAATACTTTCGCTATCAGAGCTTACTTGCTCGATGGCCGATGCTGATTTGTCTAATTGATCATTCAGCTGGGCAACATCAATACACACACCTTCAACGACCTCTAAACCCTTCTGGCTGTCTTCATTAGCAAGGCGAACATTTTCAGCAATGCTGTTCACTTGCTGAGCCACTGATTCAGCAGAGGTGGCCATCTCTTCTATGGCAGTAACGACTTGCTCAACCTGTGCTTGCTGGCGATCAGATTGGCTCAAATTGTGGCTAGCATCTTGTGAGACACTGCTTGAGCTGTTCTGTACTTGGTCGCTGGTCGCGCGAATTTCACCCACAAGAGTATTTAGTTGAGCAGCCATGTTCGCTACTCCGGTATTTAGGTTGCTGATTTCGTTCTTAGTTTGCTTACCATTGTTTGGAATATGTAAGCTTACTTCGCCTTTTCCTAAACGCAGCATGTACTCATTTAAAGTCGTGAGTGGCGTGAGTGTGCGGTTCAACACAAAGGTCAACGCGACAATGGTAGCAGCAGCAATTAAGGTCGCAATAATGGCGATGAGTTTCAACAATTCGTCGCTGCCTTTAGTCACTTCTTTGATAAAGGTACCGCCGAGTAGTTTCCAGTTCCAACCTGGAACTTCGGTATACACCAAGTACTTCTCACCAACCGTTTCTTGATACTCATATGGGTATCGAATCAGGCCTGATGATTGTTCGAAGAGTTGATAGAAAGGTTTGTTGCCATCGTAATCGGCAACATCAATAATCGATTTGCCGCCGCCAGCAAGGGTAGGGTGCAATAAGTACTGACCTTGATGTTCTTTCTCGTTATCTACAATGATGGTGTATCCGGTGTCACCCCATGATACAGAGCGCAAAGATTCAAATAGGCTTTGTGTTGCCTCTTCTACAGGCAAGCCAATGAAAGAAACACCGTTTACTTTGCCTTGTGCATTGGTTAAAGGTGCATAGTAGGTAATGTAACGCTGACCAAACAGTTGTACCTGAGCATAATAAGGCTGGCCATTTTTGAGCTTGTTATAGCCCGGATGGTTTTGGCCTAGTGTGGTCGCAACAACTCGCTCACCAGAAGGTTTTTTAAGAGACGTAGACACACGAATAAAGTCATCGCCAAATGGGGCAAACAAAGTCGCTACAGCGCCCGTGTCGCGGGTAAAGCTATCAACCAGCTTGGTGTCGTTGATTAGGCTCTCACCGTATTGAGTCATGTTGGGAATTGAATGGCCGTTGAATTCAACGTCATAATTTTCAACATAAACACCTGCTAGGTAACCGTTACGAAAAGTGGATTCTAAAACTTTGGCGGTATGCAGGTAGGCATCGAATTGACCCGAGATGGTTTTGGCCATCGCTTCTACTTTGGATTGGTGTTCCCTTAACGTATTGTCTAATAACACCTGTGAGGCATTGCGGTACACGAGTGTTGCAATGGAGCTAAAGGCGATAAGCAAGCACAGCAAAATGACCAACTTAAGTTGGAAGCCAACACTTTGATTTTTGTATTTCTCGAGCATGAATTCACTATCCTGTCTTCATTGAGGTGTTGTTAAGTGGTTTTAAGGATGTTTGTTATTGAGCTTTCTATCATAGGTACTTATTTATCGGCAGTAATTGATAATAATTAATGAATTGATGCTTATATTTATAAATTTAAGTGATGAATGCTAAGTGGTGTGGCTTTGAACGAAGAGGAGGTAGCTCAATTGACTTTTGCTAAAACGCTGATTAGTAAGCGATACGAGAGAAGTTCGAACAATAAAAAAATGCAGCTCAATGAGCTGCATTTTTGTTTTTAATTAAATTAGCTAGAGGTCTAGTTTGAGGAAATAACTGTAATCAGCTGGTGGCTCTCGCCAGGCTGAAGTGTTTTGCCAGCTTCTAGACTTGGTGCGTGCAGTGTTGATTCAACACATAGCATGGTTAGGTAACCGTCGTCTTGCATGTCGCCCATACTGGTTGCACCTTCTGCCCACGGGTTCCACAGTACGGCAGAGTTATGGCCGTGGTTTTCAACTGTTAGTGTGCGATCCAGCTTCTTGTCAGCAACAAAGATTTGCGCTTCTGGTTGTGTGTAAACGCGATCAATCGTGTCGGTTAGTACCAGTTCTGAGCCACCTTGACAGATCTTGCCACCTTGCAGGCTATCAATGTACTCAGCACCCATACCCGTTGTGGTTGTATTGTGAATATCACCAACGTTTAGGTAGGTGTGCAGCGCGCCAGAGAAAGTCCATGGTTGCTCATCGGTATTCTTCACGTCCAAAGTCACTTTTAGCTCGTCGCTAATCTCTACATTCAAACGAGCATCGAACTGATGAGGCCATACTGCTAGCGTTTCTTCGCTTGGCTTCAGACCTAAGCTAACAATCACGCCAGCTTCGCTTTCACGGTGTTCAACCAACTGCCACTCGCTTGAACGAGCAAAACCATGTGCAGGTGCTGCAATGCGACCAAACCAAGGCCAACATACTGGAATACCACCACGCAGAGCCGTTTTACCGTCGAATTTAGCCTGTTGGCTCATCCAAATTAGGTCTTCTTGACCTTGCGGTTGGAATGACACCACATGGCCGCCAAACAGTGAAATCGCTGCGTTTGCTTTATCGTGAATAACGCGAACCAGTTTTACACCTTCATGCTCAACGATAGTCACGTTATCAGAAAGTACAGCTAGTGCAGGTAGAGTAGATAAATCCATTACATGATCCTTCTAAGGAAATTGAATTCAAATACTGACTAGAGCGATGCTTGTGTTTTCATGAGTAACAAGCAGAGTCAGTATTAGAATTGAATTTTGCGTTTTGGCTATCTTGATTAGTTTAATTAGACGCGATTTAAAAGATAGCAGGTATTAAAAAGGCGACACTAAGGTCGCCTTTTTCAAAGTCTGCTCAAAACAGTCTTCGCTAATGCTTATCTAAAGCTATTTCTAAAAAGAAATTACTTAGAGATGTGAGCGATTAGGTCTAGAACTTTGTTTGAGTAACCGATTTCGTTGTCGTACCAAGATACAACTTTAACGAATTTGTCAGTTAGAGCAACACCAGCTTTAGCATCGAATACTGAAGTTTGAACTTCACCGATGAAATCTTGTGATACTACTTGGTCTTCAGTGTAACCAAGAACGCCAGCCATTTCGCCTTCAGAAGCTTCTTTCATTGCAGCACAAATTTCTTCGTAAGATGCAGCTTCTTTTAGGTTAACTGTTAGGTCAACGACAGATACGTTAGCAGTTGGTACACGGAAAGCCATACCAGTTAGAAGGCCGTTTAGTTCTGGAAGAACAACGCCTACAGCTTTAGCAGCACCAGTTGAAGATGGGATGATGTTTTGAGAAGCACCACGGCCACCGCGCCAGTCTTTAGCAGAAGGGCCATCTACAGTTTTTTGAGTTGCTGTAGTAGCGTGAACTGTAGTCATAAGACCAGACTCAATGCCCCACTTATCGTTAAGTACTTTAGCGATAGGTGCAAGACAGTTAGTAGTACAAGAAGCGTTAGAAACGATGTCTTGACCAGCGTAAGATGCTTGGTTAACGCCCATTACGAACATTGGAGTTGCATCTTTAGAAGGACCAGTAAGAACTACTTTTTTAGCGCCAGCAGTGATGTGCTTACGTGCAGTCTCGTCAGTTAGGAAAAGACCAGTTGCTTCAGCAACTACGTCTACGTCGATTGCATCCCACTTAAGGTCTTCTGGGTTACGCTCAGCTGTAACACGTACAGTTTTACCGTTAACGATTAGGTTACCGCCTTCAACTTCAACAGTACCGTTGAAACGGCCGTGAGTTGAGTCGTACTTAAGCATGTATGCCATGTACTCTACGTCGATTAGATCGTTAATACCTACTACTTCGATGTCTGCACGCTCTTGAGCTGCGCGGAATACGAAACGGCCGATACGGCCAAAACCGTTAATACCTACTTTGATAGTCATTGTAGTTGCTCCACAACTTAATTTCTGATTAAAGATAACTGGTAGTAAAATTACAGAATCCAGTATACATCTGCAATAGATAATCCGACTTAACTTGTTTAATGTCAAAAAAAAGCGACGCTTTTCTTAACAATTGGGTGTAAGTGATTGAAAATTGACCATTGCAAGTGGCTCTGTACCCTTCCAGTTGGGTAAAATACCCCTAAATGATGATTCACTTATGAGTGTATATGTACAATGTTTCCTGGTGAGAAAGTATGTGCTACAAAACGACTCATATGCAAGCCTTTATAGAAAAAAGTAAATATAATAACTGAGAATGTGGAGAGATATTAACGTGATTCAAAAGGGAGGAAAGATGATAAAGCCTGATGAATACTGGCGTGAACGCCTAACAGACGACGAATTTTCAGTGTGTCGTGAGCGTGGTACTGAAGCCCCATATAGCGGTAAGTTACTGCACAACCATAAGACTGGTGTCTATAGTTGCACATGCTGTGAAAGCCCTTTGTTTCTGTCGGATAACAAATACGACTCTGGGTGTGGTTGGCCAAGCTTTGATGCACCAGTCAATGATGAAGCAGTACGCTATCTAGAGGATCTAAGTCACGGAATGAAGCGTGTAGAGATTCGTTGTGCTGCTTGTGATAGCCATTTAGGTCACGTTTTTCCTGATGGTCCGAAGACGACAGGTGAACGGTTCTGTGTTAATTCGGTGTCGTTAATTTTCAACAAAAATGACGAAAGTACGAAATAACTTGTAACTATTGTCTAATCCTTACAAGTCGCATTTGTCGATTTAGGAATACTGAACCGCCCAAGATTTCGGAATTTCAGAGTTAACTCTAGTACAAATAAAAACAGCTACCAGAAAGGTAGCTGTTTTTTTGAAAACGGGCGAATAGGAAGCTTAGGTTAGAACACAATAAACGGTGTGATCAGTAACTCGGAACGATTGAAGGGCTGTAAATCCCATCCTCAATAGCTTCGACAATGTTGTCTGCGTCTTTATTTAGCTTTTTATAGGTCGTCTTGTCGAAGTGGTACAACACTGTGAGCTCGGCTTCAGAAGCAATTGGTACATCAAAGTCTTTAGCAACCATTGCCCAAACGTACGCTTTTTCCATATGACCTAGGCTATGGTTAATGCTGGCCATCGACTTGAAAATCTCAGTGTTCGCGACTGAACCGTTTGAAAGCGTGAGCGCGTTATTGAGTAGTTTAAGTGTCTTTATATGATCGCGGGTAGTATAGAAGGTCGCTAAAGCATATTGCATCTCGGCCGTGTTCAACGCTTCTGTGCCTTCTAGTTGTAGGAAGCTGCGTCTGGCGTTGGTGTCCCCTGTTTGCGACCACAAGAAGTAAAGTGTTTCTGGAGTATCGGATTGTGATAATTCACCAACAATACGCTCAGACTCTTCGATGCTGTGCATTAAGGAGGTAAAGCGACGCTCTTGCAGTTTAGATTGATCAATCGTCTCAATTTGTGCGGCAAGCTCTAGGCACTTTTTATAGGCAGTGACTAACTCGAATTCTTTAATCTTATTGATTTCGGAGGGTTGCTTCTGAACTTCAAATCGATGCCAGATAAGGTCGGTACGAGCGACACGACATTGACCATCATTCATGTTCAATTGTTCACACTGAAGACCAGGGTTGCTTTGGCAAAGTTGGTCGGTATTTTTATTCCCTTCAAGACACCCAACCAGAGTGAAAGGCAATAGGCTGATCGCCAACCATTTCATAATTTTCATATTCCTTCACTTGTGATCAAATGCACTTATTATTGGTCAGGTTCTTGACTCAATCCTGTTACGGGTTATTTTCTGGTGAAAATTGTTAAAACTAAGGCTTTTCCATGGATGCAGAACAACTTCTTAGCGCAATGACACCCGAGGTCTACGAACGTTTAACCTACGCCGTTGAAACGGGTAAATGGCCAGAAGGTACGGCGCTCTCAAAAGAACAGCGCGACTCGTGTATGCAAGCGGTGATGTTATATCAATCTAAACATAACTCTGAAGCTCAACATATGACAATTGCAGCTGGTGGTGAGATTAGCTTTAAATCTAAGTCTGAACTAAAGAAACAGTTTAAGTCAGATCAAGAAGACATCGTTAGAGTTAACCCGAATCATTAAGCTTAAATTACAACAAAGGGGTGGCAATGTGCCACCCCTTTTAGTTTAACTTGTTTATTTATAAGTAATAAAACGATTTAGTTCACGTTAAGCTACCATTACTTTTATAGAGTAACCGAGCTTAACGTGAATCCCTGAACGGGTTATAAGCTCATCTCACCGCGCAACACTTGTTGCATCTGAGCTTTCACTTCTTCGTAGCTTAGGTTTTGGCTCAATAGATAATGTAACTTCGCCAGTGCTGCTTCAGGTGTCATATCATAACCACTCACAACGCCAGCTTCTGCAAGTGCACAACCCGTCGCGTAACCACCCATGTTCACTTTACCCGCCAAACATTGAGTTAGGTTCACTACAATCACGCCGCGCTCTGAGGCATCTTTTAGGTGCTGAAGTAGTTCTGGATTTTGTGGTGCGTTACCCACACCAAAAGTCAGCAGGATCATCGCATTAACAGGCTGTAAAAGCGTGTTACGGATCACTTCGTGTGAGATGCCTGGGTACATTGTGATTACGCCGATAGGTTGTGGCGTAATGTTATGAACCTTGAAAGCACCTTCAGGTTGTTCGTTTACCTTAACGTTATTGCTGAGCTGGATATTGATACCCGCTTCTAGCAATGGATTTAGGTTTGGAGAAGTAAACGCATTGAAGCCATCTGCGTGTGATTTTGTGCTGCGGTTACCACGCATCAACTTGTTGTTGAAGAACAGTGTCACTTCATTGATTGGGTAGTTTGCAGCAATGTGCAGCGCATTTAGCAGGTTGGCTTGTCCATCCGAACGAAGCTCTGCTAATGGGATCTGAGAGCCCGTAACAATCACAGGTTTGCCGAGGTTCTCAAGCATGAAAGACAGCGCTGAGGCAGTGTAAGCCATAGTGTCTGTGCCATGCAGGATAACGAAACCATCGTACTTATCGTAGTTCGCGCGAATGTCATCAGCGATAGTCTGCCAATCAAGTGGCGTCATATCTGAAGAGTCCATTAATGGAGAGTATTCGTGAATGGTGTACTCAGGCATCTCTGGGCGATGGAATTCAGGCATGCCAGCTAGTTGCTTATCCATGAAACCTGCGACTGGAACATAGCCGTGGTCAATAGACTTCTGCATGCCAATTGTGCCGCCGGTATACGCGATATAGATGTGTTTTCTTTCCATGGCGATTAATACTTAGTGTGATATAGGGAACAGGGGGGCGATTATAGCGAATTATCATGCAATAAAAAGAGGCGCCTAACACAGAGACGCCTCTTGAATATTTAACTATTGGCTTAACTTATTGAACTTGGCAATTTAAGCAAAAAGCGTATCGGCCTTGTGGGTCGTTAAAGTTGCCTAACAGCTGGCTATCTTGAGCTAACTGCTGAGTAACAGGCTGTAAACTGCTTGGAATCATCGACTGAATATCAAGACCTAGCGACATCTGAACTTGGTTCATAAATTCTTGAATAAATTGTTCAGTGGCTGAAAGTGGCTCTTCTACCCAGTAGATGTTGTAGTTTTCAAGCTCTGCAAGTGAAGCTGCCGCTGCAATCGCATCATCGAAATCACCAATCTCATCGACTAGGCCTTTCTGGATCGCATCTTGACCTGTCCAGACTCGACCTTGAGCAATCTTGTCGACAGCATCGACGTCCATGCCTCGATTTTCCCCAACTAAGCTAATGAATCGGCGGTATCCGTTTTCAATGCCCATTTGGAATGCATCTTTTGCGCCGTCGCTAAGTCCAGTGGTAATACCAAGACCAGAAAAAGGTGAGGTACCAACGCCATCCGTGTAAACACCAATATCGTTTAGCCCTTTTTCGAAGGTGGTAATAACACTAAAGATACCTATAGAACCCGTTAGTGTGGTTGGCTGAGCTAGGATCTTATCCGCGCCCATCGAGATCCAGTAACCACCAGAAGCGGCAAGGCTCGACATCGAGACAACAACCGGCTTGCCCGCTTGCTTGATTGTTTCTATTTCATTACGAATCACTTCTGAAGCAAAGGCACTGCCGCCAGGGCTATCTACACGAAGTACAACAGCTTTAACCTTATCGTCGTTACGTGCTTGGCGAAGTAGGGCTGCAGTGGTATCTCCGCCAACGGTGCCGCGTGGTTGCTTGCCATCCATAATTGCGCCGCTCGCTACAATCACGGCAACGTCGTGTGATTCATTGGTCATATCTGGAAGCATGGTTGCACGGTAATCGTAATAGCTAAACGCGTTGTAGCTGTCTTGACCGTCACTACCGAAAACATCTGCTAGCTCGAGTCGAACTTGTTGGCGCGTTGCTAACTCATCCACTAAGCCAAGTTTCTCAGCCAGTTTTGCAATGTCACCGTCCACAGATTCAAGTTCCTTCAAGAAAGTGTCCATGCTTGGGTTCAGTGTTTTAGCGTCGATCTGACGGTTGTTACTGACGTCATCAACGTACGCACCCCATAGCTGGTTTAGCCAGCGAGATGCCGACTCTTTGGCTGCATCTGACATGTCGTCACGAATGAAAGGCTCGATAGCTGACTTGTAAGTACCCACACGGAACACGTGCGTGTTTACGTCTAGTTTCTCTAATAAGGTTTTGTAGTAAAGCGAGTAAGCACTGTAGCCTTTAAGAAGCACGCCACCATCTGGTGATAGGAAGACTTTAGTTGCGTAGCTGGCTAGGTAGTATTGGCTTTGGTTGTAAAAGTCACCCACCGCATAAATCGGTTTGCCTGTTGCTTTGAACTCGTTCAACGCTTTAGCAATGTAGCGAAGCTTGGTCAGGTTGGTTTCAGGCAACTCTTTAAGTGCTAAAACGATACCAGTAACTTTGTCATCGTCTTTTGCGTAGCGAATCGTTTCAACGATATCAAACAGGATGTTCTCTTTTGGAAGATCTTTACCAAGCAGTGAACCTGTGACTGAATCCATTGGGTTAATGTAGCGGCTTTGTTCCACGATAGGGCCAGACAGGTTAAGCACTAAAGCCGAATCTTGTGGAACCGTCGGTTGAGCCGTGTCTGAATGGAAGTACACAAAGTAGATGATGGCGATACTGAGTAAAAAGACTAGGTTAACCAGCGCAAGACGCACAAACGTAATGAGCTTCCAAATCCCTTTAAAGATCATGCCTATAAATTTGAATATTTTTTTCATTCTGTCTCCGCAGTGAGATCACGTTGCTTTAACAAGCCGTAGTACCATTAATCTCAATAATATGAACTGCTTAGTATCCTACGATAATTCCCAAGCTCAAACTACACCAAGAATTGTTAATCGATATATATTCTCATTAAGTGTAGACAAATTAGGGGCTTCTGAACGATTAATACGCTCTGCATTATGATCGGTGTTACAAAAATGTAAACGGTTGTTTGAACTTTTGGTAATTGAACTATACTGTGGTCAGACCACAAGGATAAAATAATAGAAGTGATGTCTGCCATGTACCCACATTTACTTGAACCACTCGATCTTGGATTTACCCAGTTACGTAACCGTGTATTGATGGGATCAATGCATACAGGTTTAGAAGAAAATAAAGAAGGTCTCCACAAACTCGCCGCGTTTTATGAAGAGCGAGCAAAAGGAGGCGTTGGCCTTATTGTTACCGGTGGTTTCTCTCCTAATTTACGTGGCAGATTGACCCCATTCAGTGCTGAATTCAGCAAGGTTAAGCACGCAAAAGCGCACCAAGTTGTTACCGAAGCTGTGCACAAGCATGGTGGTAAAATTGCCCTTCAGTTGCTGCACGCTGGTCGTTATGCCATGCATCCATTCGCGCAAAGTGCTTCGGGCATCAAAGCGCCAATCGCTAAGTTTGCACCGAGCGAAATGAGCCCTCGTCAAATTAAAAAGACCATCGGTGCCTTTGCCAACAGTGCAGAGCTAGCTCAGGTTGCTGGCTATGATGGCATTGAGATCATGGGTTCTGAGGGTTACTTGATTAACCAATTCATTTGTAAGCGTACTAACATGCGTTATGACGAATGGGGCGGTTCTTACGAGAAGCGTATGCGCTTCCCGTTAGAGATCGTTAAATCGATTCGCGAAGCGGTGGGTAAGGATTTCATTATTATTTTCCGCTTGTCGATGCTTGATTTGGTTGAGCAAGGCAGCACGTTTGAAGATGTCGTGCTACTGGCTCAAAAGCTAGAAGAGGCCGGCGTGACTATCATCAATACGGGTATCGGTTGGCACGAAGCTCGTATTCCGACTATCGCGACGCAAGTACCACGCGGTGCATTCTCTTGGGTGACGGAAAAAGTAAAACCGCACGTTTCTATTCCTGTGATCACTTGTAACCGTATTAATACACCAGAAGAAGCAGAACGTATTCTTAGCTCTGGGCAGGCGGATATGGTGTCTATGGCTCGTCCTTTCTTGGCAGATCCTGATTTCGTCAACAAAGCCGCTCAAGACCAAGCGCAGTTCATCAATACCTGTATCGGTTGTAACCAAGCCTGTCTGGATAATGTGTTTAAAGGTAAACGCGCGAGCTGTTTGGTCAACCCACGTGCTTGTTACGAAACTGAAATTGTTGTTCAACCAGCTCCAGCGACTAAGACCATAGCGGTTGTCGGAGCCGGCCCTGCAGGTTTAGCCTGTGCAACGACTTTAGCGCAGCGTGGACACAAGGTTGACTTGATCGAGAAGAATGACCGTATCGGCGGCCAGTTTAGATTAGCAATGCAGATTCCGGGTAAAGAAGAGTTCAGAGAAACGATCCGTTACTTTGCTAACCAAATCGATGCCTCCGGCGTGAATCTGAAACTGGATACCGAAGCAACGTTTGAGATGTTGTTGAAGTACGATGAAGTAGTGATGGCGGCTGGCGTAGAGCCAAGAAAGCTCGATATTGAGGGCATTGACCAAGAAAACGTAGTCGATTACCAAACCTTGATTCGCGACAAGACACCAGTAGGCGAAAAAGTCGCGATTGTTGGTGCTGGTGGTATTGGTGTCGATGTGGCCACCATGCTGACAGAGCCGACTTCACACAGTCTAGATGATTGGCTGCATGAGTGGGGTATCGATAAGAACATGGAACACCCGGGTGGTTTGTATCCTTACCCTGATTCATTCAGCGACAAAACGGTTTGGGTGATGCAGCGTAAAGCGGGTCGTGTTGGTAAAGGCCCGGGCAAAACCACAGGTTGGATTCACAAGCGCACACTAGAGAAACGAGGTGTAAATCTTTTAGGCGGTGTGAGCTACAACAAGATTGATGATAAAGGCCTGCATATTAGCGTTGGCAAGAAAGAACAGGTATTAGATGCAGATTCGGTTATCGTATGTGCGGGTCAAGTGTCGGTTCGCCCGTTCGAAGATATGTGGCAAGAGTTTGGTGGCAAACTGCATGTGATAGGCGGTGCTGATTATGCCGGTGAGTTGGATGCAGTACGCGCTATTCGCCAAGGTGTTGAGTTAGCGATTAAGCTCTAATAAACAGAATACACCCGTTCATCAATTTGAAAGAAACCGGTAAATAAGGCTCCTAGGTCATAGATTTAGGAGCCTTTATTGTTTTTAATTTAGCCCAAATGGACAGCCGTTGAGATTTATTATCGTTTGTATTCTGTGCTAAAGTTCAAGTATACAAATAATAAAGAAATAGTAAGGACTTCAAATGGATGCTTTGGATCTATTGCTTAATAGACGCTCAATCGCAAAACTCTCTGATCCCGCACCTGAAGGTGTCGCGTTAGAAAATATCATCAAAGCCGGGTTACGAGCTCCTGACCATGGCGCATTGACACCATGGCGCTTTGTTATCGCGCAAGGTTCTGGTCTACAAAAGCTTTCAGACATCTTGGTGCGCGCCGCTGAAGCGGATGAAAGCGAAGAAGTGGTTATCGAGAAAGTAAAAAAAGCGCCGTTCCGAGCTCCAATGGTGATCACTGTCATAGCAAAGGTAACTGAGCATGAGAAAGTGCCTGCATTCGAACAACACCTGTCTGCGGGTTGTGCTGCACAGGCAATGCAAATGGCTGCAGTCGCACAAGGTTTCCAAGGCTTTTGGCGCTCAGGTAAATGGATGTTCCACCCAGAAGTACACCAAGCATTTGGCCTAGAAGGCGACGATGAAATTGTTGGCTTCCTATACCTAGGTACTCCGGGCTGTACGCCAATGAAAGTGCCAGAGCGCGATTTCTCTAAGTTCGTTGAGTTCTTATAAAGAAAGCAGAAGCTTGAATAGTGGAATGCTAACTGTATAAACAACCAGTTTTTCTTGATTTATTAGGGTCACATTAGATAATGTGGCCCTAATTGTTTGTAGCATCTGGAAAAACATGTCTCGCCTTATTATTGCTGAAAAACCAAGCCTCGGCCGCGCGATTGCCGCCGCACTGCCTAATCCACAGAAGAAAGACCAAGGGTTTATCAAATGTGGCAATGGAGATGTGGTGACTTGGTGTATTGGACATTTATTGGAGCAGGTTGAGCCAGATGCTTATGATGATCGTTATAAGAAGTGGAATTTAGCCGATCTTCCTATTGTGCCAGAGCAGTGGCAGTTAAGACCACGCAAGACGTCAAGCAAACAGCTCACGGTGATCCGAAAGCTATTGAAGGACGCGACCCAAATTGTTCACGCTGGAGACCCGGATAGAGAAGGGCAGCTGCTAGTTGATGAAGTGATTGATTACTGCAAGGTGTCTAAGGCCAAGAAAGAGTCGATGGACAGGCTGCTGATCAGCGACCTGAATTTACCTGCCGTAAAACGAGCGCTCTCTCAAATGCGCAGTAACCGTGACTTTATCCCTCTGTCTATTTCAGCTTTAGCACGTTCTAGAGCCGATTGGCTGTATGGAATGAATATGACTCGCGCTTATACCTTGCTTGGCCAAAAGGCGGGTTATCAAGGCGTATTGTCGGTTGGGCGAGTGCAAACTCCCGTACTTGGTTTGGTCGTAAGGCGCGATGAAGAGATCGAAAACTTCATCCCTAAAGATTACTTTACTCTACATGCTTTGATCCCTTATCAAAACAACGGTCAGAGCTTTGATATTCGTGCTCGTTGGAAACCAAGCGAAGCGTGTAAGCCATGGCAAGATGAAGAAGGACGTGTTCTCAATCGCAAGCTTGTTGAGAACGTTGCTAACCGAATTGCGAATCAACCCGCGACGGTAACGGAATCAGAACAAAAGCAAAGTAAACAAGCCGCGCCACTGCCTTACTCCTTGTCTGCTTTGCAGATTGATGCGTCTAAGCGTTTTGGTATGAGTGCTCAACAGGTTCTCGACACTTGTCAGTCGTTGTACGAGAAACACAAACTCATCACTTACCCACGTTCTGATAGTCGCTATCTACCTAAAGATCACTACTCACAGCGAGAGTCGGTAGTAGATGCTATCGCTAACAATGCGAAAGAGCTGCAAAGTGGTGCTCAAGGTACGGATCTTTCACTTAAATCAAAAGCATGGAACGACAGTAAGGTCGATGCTCACCACGCGATTATACCTACTCCGAAGAAATCATCGGTGAATGGCTTGTCTGCGAATGAGATGAAAATTTATCAGCAAATCGCTCGCCAGTATCTGATGCAGTTCTATCCACCTGCGGTTTTCGCTGATGCCAAGTTGGTATTCGATATCGCTGGTGGCGTGTTCATTGCTAAAGGACGTCAGCTTATCAATCCTGGTTGGAAGGTGTTGATGGGTAAAACAGACACTGAAGATAAAGGTGATGGTACTGATACGGTTCCTCCTTTAGATAAAGGGACTGTGCTCACGTGTCGTGAAGGTGTGATTGGTGATAAGAAAACCGAACCGCCAAAATACTTCACAGAAGCGACATTGCTTCAAGCGATGACAGGTATCGCGCGTTTTGTTGCGAACAAAGATCTGAAAGCCATTTTGAAAGAGACCGATGGCCTTGGCACTGAGGCAACCCGTGCGGGTATTCTCGATACACTGTTCAAAAGACAGCTATTAACGCGACAAGGTAAGAGCATTCACAGCAGCCCTGCAGGTAGAGGTTTGATTCATGCTTTACCTGAGGATTCTACCTTCCCAGACATGACGGCACACTGGGAACACCAGTTGCAAGGCATGGCAGAACGAAATCAAGCGTATCAACCTTTCATGCAAGCGCTAGAAAGCAAGATTGATGGTTTGATGGGGAAGGTAAAAACAGGGGAAGTGCCAGAATCGCTTCGTCATCTCCCTAAAGTTGAGAGACCCGCTTTTAAACGCCGTAAAGGTGGTGGAACGAAGAAGTCTTATGCCAAGAAAGGTACGTACGCTAAGAAGGGCACTAAAAGTTAATACTGATATCGAACAGTTGTTTATTCGAGATACTGGAATTAGCGTCCAACTTTACGCCCACAACGTTTAAACAGCTGCTGCCAATAGTCGACATGGCGGCGAGTCGATAAACGAAAGGCTTGATGCGCATCTTGAATGGGAAAGTAGTAACTGTGCAGTTTAGGTTGCGCGTTAAACATCATTAGTTGCGGTGCTAACTGTTGATAGTAGCCATCTAGCTGCGCCATGTAAGGCTGAACCTTGCCAATGTATTGTTGCTCGAACACATTGTTGAGATAGCGAAACTTAGTGGTGTCTCGCTGTTTACCACAGATAATGTTGTCATCAAAAGTTGTCAGCTGTTGGGTGATGGTATCCAGTTCCGCCGAAGCACGAGCCAGCGAGTAGTATAAATCCCCAAGCGTTGAACTCTTCTCCAGTACTTCTTGAACCTCTGTGGTTTTACCCGAAACGAGCGGAACGTTTAACGCTTGATTGATATGTTCTAAGGCATCACTGGTTTGTCGTACTTGGTCGCCGATATCAGCACTTAACCACTGACTGCCACGCAGCTGAGACTGCATCGCATCGCTGGCATAGAGGAGATTCCATTGATGTAGAGGAAACTGTGCGAGCTTCTGCTGCTCGATTTCTTTGAGTAGTTCCACGATCTCTGGGTCTAACTCATTATTAGCTAAACATTGACCGACACCTTCCAGTAGAGCGACTTGATAATCATAATTGCGGAACTCGTCCGCGACCTTGCCTAGAACTGAGTTTCTTTCGGCAATCAGATTGAATAACCCACACTGACGAAGCTGGTAGCTGTCGATAAGACCGATAGAGAGTGAAGGTACATCGAGTAACAGCTCTCGTTTTCTCGGTAGGCTTTCAAACTCCCAGTTCTCTTTGATCTCTTCAGCATCTTGCACTCTTGCTACCTTGGTTTGATAGTCGTCGAACAAGTCGCCAGGACCTTCACCAAAACACCCACCGAGCACCACGGTTAACAAAACTAGTGGTGAGCTTCGCAGTAAATTTGAAAGAAGGCGATGATTCATGGGGAGCCTACCAGTCTATTTCGGTGCCATCGAAATTGAAGAAGTGACCACTTACTTTGGTATTAGCAGATTCGATGACTTTGATTAAGCCAGATGCCGAAGTGTCTGTGTCGATGAGAGCATTTGGCCCACCCATTTCGGTCTGTACCCAACCTGGATGCAGAGCTAACACCGTAAAGCCATCATCGGTTAGGTCGTTACTTAAACTCTTCACAACGGAGTTAAGAGCCGCTTTAGAAGAACGATAGATGTAGCCACCGCCAGAGGTGTTCTCTGTCATGCTGCCCACTCGAGAAGACAAGCAAGCGACCTTTTTTACATCACTGTTTTCTAGAACAGGCAATAGCGTTTCGACAAGCTTCAATGGAGCAATCGTATTGACTTCGAATACACGTCGCCACTCTTCTACGTCGGTATTACCTAGTCCGTAACCTTTTGGCCCATAGTAGCCAGCATTGTTAATCAAAATATCTATCGACGGAATTTGAGAGGGAAGTTGGTTCACCGTTTGATAATCGGTGATCTCTAACTGAATGCAGGAAAGGTTAGTGTTGTACTCGGCGAGTGAGAGCAGTTCCTTTGCTGAATTGGCATCACGATAAGTCGCATACACCTTATGATTAGCTTTCAAATATTGTTGAGTTAGGCTTAAGCCAATGCCGCGGTTCGCTCCAGTAATAAAAATTACGCTCATGGTGATTCCTTTTCTGTTCAATTAGTTAAGTTTGATGGCTTAACACGAGAAAATCAACGCTCCACCAACTGGCCATTAGCATTCCTATAAAAATCATTACTGCTGCCGCTGAGCCGCAGATCACCTCAAAGATGAGTATTAAGGTTGTCGCCAAGTCTGAGACTGTTATGATTTTGAGAAAGATGTGCAATTAACTCGATTATGATTCCTTTAATTTACCACCCAATTTATTCGCAGCTGCCTTTACCAGAAGGCCATCGTTACCCAATCAACAAATACCAGCTGTTACATGGCGCGGTTGAGGCGTTAATGAATAGCGATCCACTCTGGAAGAGTAAGTTTGAAGTGTTCCAACCAGAGCCGGTTTCGGTTGAACAGGTAAAACAGGTTCACGATAGTGAGTATGTGGATTTGCTTGTTTCTGGTAGTTTGCCCGCGGCGAAAATGAGACGCATCGGGTTTCCGTGGAGCGAGCAGCTTATTGAAAGGACACTCTACTCAAGTGGGGGAACCTGCTTGGCCGCTGAAATGGCAATAGAGAGTGGTTTAGCGATTCATTTGAGTGGTGGTTATCATCACGCGCATCATGATTTTGGTAGTGGCTTTTGTTTGTTGAACGATCTGGTGTTAGCGGCAAAACATGCGCTGACCTTTGAACATATCGATAAAGTGCTTATCGTCGACAGCGATGTTCATCATGGTGATGGCACAGCAACTCTTTGCCAAGAGAATGACGACATCATTACTCTGTCGTTCCACTGCGACAAAAACTTTCCTGCACGAAAACCGTTATCTGATTTAGATGTTCCGTTGAGTCGTGAAACAGAAGATGAAGAGTTTTTGCGTTGTTTTGAACAAGTCACTAAGTTAGCGATTGCTCACCATCAACCTGATCTGATTATTTATGATGCAGGGATCGATATCCATCAAGATGATGAACTGGGTTACTTGAACGTTTCGACGCAAGGGATCTTTGAACGCGATTGCTTCATGATTAATTTAGCGAAATCAGAATCTATTCCAATGGCGTGTGTTGTTGGGGGAGGCTATCGAACTGAGCATCAAGATTTGGTACCGATTCACATGCAATTATTGAAAGCGGCACTCGCTGTGAATAGTTGACCTGCTAAGCGGGGTTTTCTCCAGATACAAAAAAGCCGCTGATTTCTCAGCGGCTTTCTTTAATGTGGTGGAGGGATAGGGATTTGAACCCTAGAACCGCTATTAACGGTTGCCGGTTTTCAAGACCGGTGCTTTCGACCACTCAGCCATCCCTCCGATGGCGTGCATAATATAAGGGTGGCCTTCGCTTGTAAATACCCTTATCAACTGACTGCTTTTTTTATGAACGCTTTTGGGTGTTTTTATTCTGAATGATTGTTTGTTGTTCGTTTTATTAAGAAGCAGGCAAGATTTAATACTCAATAAGCCAAGTATTCCTAACTCTCGTTATACGTGAAGATGTTTCAGTGCCATCTAAAAAGAGAGTATTTAATTGGTTGGAGGCAAAATTATGAGAGTTTTTAACTAGGAACTTTGCGCTTAGAACGGTGAGCTAGGTATTTAAAACTTAGTATAAAGTGGATGAGTAAATGAGAATGGAGAAAACCTTGCCATATGAGCTTTGTATTTTAACAAGCATTCAAATGCAAAAAAGCCGCTGATTTCT
>NZ_MCZZ01000130.1:0-20857 GCF_002875705.1 Vibrio sp. 10N.261.45.E2 | reverse complement strand
ACCACTCAGCCATCCCTCCAGTGGCGTGAATAATATAAGGGGCAGAGGGTCTTGTAAACCCTTAATTTTCATAATTTTGTTTTGTTGCTTGTTTTCTAGTCATTCAAGACAATAAAAAAGGGAAGCCAATGGCTTCCCTTTTCTGTTTGCAGTTTATTTAGTCATTTTTTGTGTAAAAACGCTGTAGCTCAGTTAAGCCTTGCATCAACACAGGTAAGCGAGGGCTTTCGTTTTTCAAGCGTTTGTAATTTTGATCGTACAACTTGTAGTTACCAAACTTATCTAACACTGTTGTTTGCTGGTCGGTAACAAGAGCAAGCTCACGAGAGTCGCCCGCGAGAATCCACTTTCTCTTACGTTCATTAAACAGGCTACGGCCACTACTGAAATCCGTTGGATTCGAAGATACGCCCAATAGCTCTTGCATCAGCGTCACTGATACGTCTAGGTGACTCGAACGGTGCGTGTATTCAGAAGCAGACTTACCAGGCCAACTGATAAACAGTGGTACCTGTAACTGATAACGACTGTAGTTGGAATTAGCACCCCAGCTATTGGTTTTCGTTTCGTTAAACTCAGTACCATGGTTAGAGGTAATGATGACTACTGTATTGTCTGCGAGCTCTAAGCGTTCCAGTTCAGCATAGATTGTTGCTAACTGAGCATCGGCCGCTGTCGCTGATTGTTGATAGTCTGCAGCAAAACGTTCAGCTGTCGTTAAGGTCGAGTCTGATTCAGAGCTTGAATCGTAGCTCGCGAAGTTATCCAGTGTGGTCAGTTCAATAAAGTTAAACCAAGGGCGTTTAGCTTGCGGTGATTGAATCCAGTCAGACCAAGCTTTTATTGCGCTCTGGTCATCATAAGTTGCTTGTTCTGGCATAACATCACGGCCTCGGAAGATAATATCCGAGTAAAGTGCATCACTAAAGTTGTCGCCACTGAAAGCAGCAAACTTATAATCGTGATTCTCTAAAACATCGAGCAACACTGAACTTGACCCTTGAGCTTCGATACTGCTTGCGTAGCTGCTTGGTAGGCCATAGAACAAGCCGAAAATACCAAACATATCGTTGCTTGAACTGTAGTGGTTGGTGAAGTTGATCGACTGCTGTGCGTAGGCATAGCTATTTGGCATCGCTGTCGCATTCAGTGCGTCAGAGCGAAGGTTGTTCACACTCACCATCAGGATATTAAGATCATCACTGCGGCGGTTGTATTGAATTTGTTCTAGCGGGTAGCTAACTAGGTTTACATTACTTTTATTCGCTTCCAAACGCTCGAGGTATTCTTCACGGTCTAAAAGACCATGTTTTTCCATAAAGCTTTTCGCTGTCATTGGGTAAGACAGTGGGAAGTTCGCTTTCTGGCTAGTAATTGGGTTATAGAAGTACGCATCAGCCCACATGTAGGTTAAGTGGCTGCTGATGAAACACAAGAAGAAGACCGCAGTAATCGGACGGCCAATGTGTTTATGAGACAGTTTACGCTGCTTACGCCAAACCCACTCAGACAGACCTAGCTGTAATAAGAAGATCAATGGCATAACGATGAAGAGATGTTGCAAATCAGACGTGAATGCAGATTCCTCTCCACTGAATAAAACCTCCCACACGACAGGCGTCAGGTGGAGGTTTATATTTTGATACGTTTGGGTATCAATCAGTAGGACAGTTAAACCTATGGTTGCGAAAATGACGGCAACCAAACGTAATAACTTCCTCGACGGAAGAATAAAAGTGAGCGGGAACAGCACTAACAGGTAGAGCGCGAACACTAAAAAGCCAAAATGACCAACCCACGATGCAGCCAAATAGAATTGACCTAGCAAGGTTTCTGGCCAAGCAGATTGAGTAATATAACGAGTACCAATCAACATCGCAGCAATGATGTTGAAAAATGCAAACCAGTGACCCCAGCCAACTAGGCGAGATACACGATCGCTATATGAGTTTGCGCTGTCTACCATTTATAATTCTTTTATCCGTCAATCAAATTTAGTGAGACTTTTTATCTTCAAGAGAAGAAATTAAAGCCTCGGCAAATTTTTCAGCAATTCCTTTGCGTTGTGAAGCAGCAACATTCTGATTTAAGACATTGGTTGCGATATTTCCAGCGATCATCAGTGAAAGTTCTGGTGAAGCTTTGTGCTTAGATAGTACAGCACCTACTTCAGCTAGGATTTTTTCAACTTGTTCATCTGTGTATTTAGATATAATCGGCATAAGGACTCTAATAATGATAGTAAAAGCGGCTTATGATAACCTACTATGCACGACAACTGAAACCTGAACGGTAATATTTTCACTATGAGCCTTCACCTTTCCAACGTAATTTTACACCAGCTGAGCAAGAACGATCAGGATGAGCTGATTGTTAACTATCGTGCTGAATCTCTAGAGAACGATGCTTCATCTGAAAGCCTAGTTGCTGAACTTCACCGTGTTTTTAACTCAAAAGCGGGCAAAGGGTTTGGTTCTTTCAAATCTGACAGCGAATTCCAGCAGTGGTTGCATCAACTTCGTGCTGGTGAGACAAACTTTTACGATTTTTCTCAAAAGAGTGCGCAACGTCTAAAAGACGAACTATCAAAGTACCCATTCGCTGACGAAGGTATCTTGGTAATGGCTGAATATCAGTCACTTGCGACAGATTGCCTTTTCATTGGTTTGTTGCCTTCAAACCAAAGCCTAAAGGTAACCGAAGGGCTAGATATCAGCGCGACTGACTACTTAGATATCTCAAAAATGGATATCGCGGCTCGCCTAGACCTTTCTACTTATGAGACTGACAAAGAGTCAAACCGTTACTTAACTTACATTAAAGGACGTGTTGGCCGTAAAGTCGCGGATTTCTTTTTAGATTTCTTGCAAGCAGAAGTGGGCCTGGATGCGAAGCAGCAAAACCAAGTACTGATGCAAGCTGTTGAAGATTTCGTTTCTGACTCTAAGTTAGAGAAAGAAGAAGCAATCAGCTACAAAAAGCAGGTTGCGGATTACTGTAACGAGCAGCTTAAAGCGGGCGATGAAGTGCAAGTTCGTGAACTTTCTGGTGAGCTGCCAGCAAGCACAGATGGTACCAGCTTCTTTGACTATACTAGTGAGCAAGGCTACGAGTTAGAAGACAGTTTCCCAGCCGATCGCGCAACTATGCGTAAACTAACAAAATTTGTTGGTGCTGGTGGCGGTTTGAATGTTAGTTTTGATAGTCTGCTTCTAGGCGAACGTATCTTTTACGATCCGGAAACAGACACGCTAACGATTAAAGGCACACCACCGAACTTACGTGACCAACTGACTCGCAATAAGTCATAGTCCGAAGTTAACGGATAAAAGCGGCAGCAGGATGTTGTCGCTTATTTTGTGCTTAGTCTTTTAGCTACTGTCATGGCTTCAAGTTAACACGCACAAGGAATATAGATGGAACAATCAGTAGCAAAGCCCAAACGCTTTAAAAAACCGGCCACCTTCTTGGTTGTGCTCTTGGCTCTGTGGCTACTTCCTTCATTAGCTCTCCTTAATCTAAGCCGTTCCTACACCAATTCACTTGCTCAAATCGAAGAGCTCGGTATTCGAGTCAACGAGTTGAGGCAATCGCTTTATTTCTCAGAACCGCTTCGAGTTTCTCGCATCAATGATCTCGCACTCGATGCTCAGTTGGTTTATTCGATCCGACTGCAGATTGAATCAGACTTCCAACATGCTTTGTTTCGTCCTGATGTGAATCAACTGCTTTACGTAGCCGATCAGTTCTTAGAAAAGTTTGATGAGTTCATCCCGATCGAAAGCCAAGTTCAAGACATCGTTGATAATATTAAGAGCTTGCGTGCTGATAAAGAACTTTCCCCTAAGCTAAAACCGCTGCTCAACGAATTCGGAGTTGTTGTATTTGAAGCGATGTATTCTGACAGTCAAAGTTCGTCAGCGACCTATCGAGCCTTTGATTCCATTCTAGAAAAGTCTTACTCACTAGAAACCGAAGAACAAGATGCACTCCAACAGTTACTGGCTGATGCTTCTGCATTGTTGAGTGATTACGCTCAGCTTAACTATTTGGTCGATAAGATTAAGAAAAACTCAGTGAATGAACAGATCATTAAACTTGAAGCTGAGTTCCATGAGCGTCAATTCAACCTACTATTGGTGATGTTAGGCTTAAGCTTAATGGCGATGAGCGCGATAGTGTTGTGGAGCGTTAGGTCCAAAAAAATAATGGAAGAAGTAGACCAAGAACTTAGCTCTGAACCAGAAACCAATCCAAGTAAGGAAGAAGCTTCTGCTAGTAATGTTGTTTCCTCTGCGGTGCAACACGTAGATAGCGACGCTGTTGTATTCGAGGACACGTCAGCAAGCCATCAGCAGCAATCTATTCAACAACACTCTATTCAGCCCGCCCCAGAACAGGCATCAGTGGCAGAGAAGCAGATTGCCAGTGTCACAGATTCAAAGCCTGCGATTGATATTGAGGACATGTTAGAAACGCTCGATGGTGATGCTGAATCTGTCGAACTCTTGCTTGGTGTGTTTGTACAAGATCACGCAGGTGACTACGAAAAGTTTAAGTCTTTGCTGACCAAAGACGAAACCTCCGCTGCTCGCATTGTACATAGTTTAAAAGGTGTGGCTGGCAGTATTAAAGCGTCTCGATTAGCCATCATTGCTGCAAGCATTGAAATGACGATGAAGCATTCTCGAGCGATCAGTGAACATGATTTGGCTGAGCTAGAGCAGGCAATAAAAGCCTCTGTGGATTCTGCTCATGAATATTTAGACAGTCAGCATTAACTTTTACAAGAATTTTGACAATACTCTGACGAAGCGCTCATACAATCCGCGCCCTTAGTCTTTGTCAGAGGTTTATATGTTACGAGTTTCGTGTCGAAGTTGGATGGTGTTGGTGCTTAGTATTGTGCTAAGTGGTTGTTCTCTATTAGAAGTTAAGTTAGATAGTCAAACGACGCCTCTTACTCAACAAGAGTTGAATGCTCGGATCATGACGCGTGAATACGCTAAGATGTTTTTTACACGCGTAGAAGACTCGGCCGATCTCATCGCGCAATCTTACCCTGCTGATGACACCTTACATCAATCTTATGTTTTGCTTTGGAAGATCCACGCAGAGCAAGGCTTACAGCAAGCGGCTTACCAAACTTCCCCTATGTCTGCGTTAATTGACTCGTGGGTTTTTACTGCCCAAATGAATCAGTTTTATAGCCAAGGCGATGGCGCTGAGCTGTTCACGACAGATGATGCATTAGAGACTGCTCGTTTTCTTGACCAAGAAGCAGAGAAACTGGCAAAGGGTGTGTTGAGCTCGAGTGATTTCAAGAACAGCAAAGCGTTCGTTGCTCAGTTTGTTGCTAGCCACCCATTTAAAGACCTCACATTCAGAAGCACACCTGCATACCGTGAATGGTTAAGTTACCTTGGCAAAGATGAATCGCAAATAGTCCAGAGCTTGGGCACCATGCCAGAAGCAATGAGTGACGCCTCTGATCGTCTAAGCCTAATGGCAGACCAAACACCTAAACTGATGTCTTGGAAGGCAGAGCTGGTTGCGTTGAATAGTTCGCTAACAGGCGAGGATCTTTCGATGACTCTTGAAAGCCTTCGTCAAACATCAGCCAGCATGCAAGACTTCATTGAGAACAACCCAGAATACATGCAAACATTGGCTTCTATTATGTCGACAGAAATGCAGCCGTTGCTTAACGACCTTAGCGATAAAACCGACCAAAAGTTAGCGATGCTGAGTGATGAGCGTGTGGCATTAGAAAAGATGGTGACGCGCGAGAGAGAAGCATTGGTGGAGATGATCGAGAAAGAACGTATCGAGATTGCAGGTATTGTCACTTCAGAAAGAGAACTCTTCACGCAAGACCTTGATCGTGTATCCCAAGAAGTAGTGGTACTTGCAATAGATAAGCTGATGGAGTTGATCAAAGGTGTGATTATCTACTTCATCCTGTTTATCTTGGTGGTGTTCTTCGCACCGTTAGGCATCGGTTACTGGTTGGGTAAACGAACCGCCAGCAAATAAAAAATCAGCAGATAAGAAAAGAGCGCCTAGAGCGCTCTTTTTGCATTTATACCATTAACGTTTTCTTTGCGTTCTAACGCCCTGAACGATTAAGCACTAGGCTTGTTGCTTAGTTAGCTCTGCCGCTTCTTCAGTTTCAAGCGCTGGCGTTGTTGGTTCACACTTATCAACGAACCAACCCATGTAAGACGTTACGATAGTCACGATGATACAAATGAAGCTTAACCACATGAACGGTGCGTAAGACAGCGTCGCAACACCTAGAATACTCGCCATGTAGATACCGTTATCACTCCACGGAACCATACCCGACGTCAACGTACCACCAAACTCAGCATTACGAGATAGGTTCTTACGTTTGTAGCCTAAACGGTCGTAGTTTTTCGCACAGATTTTTGGTGTAAGGATTAACGATACGTACATTGCAGAACCGAACACGTTACCCATGAAAGCCGTACCAATTGTGCTAGTCGCTAGTGAACCTGCACTGTTTACGCGGCGCTCAAACACCTTAGCAATTGTCTCTAGCACGCCTACTTTGTCCAGTAAGCCACCGAAACCTAAACCAAATACGATAACCGCCACCGAACCAAGCATTGAAGACATGCCGCCACGGTTAAGAATCGAATCAATAAACTCGACACCAGATGAGATTGAGAACGGTGCCCAAGCCGTGTTGAATGCAGTTAGGAAGTCGATATCTTGGATCATGACTGCCCAGATAATACCCAACAGAGAACCAAAGCTGATGACCGGGAATGAAGGCATACGGAAAGCCAGTAAGCCAAGCACGATAAGTACCGGAACAAATGAGTAAGGCGTGATGTAGAACTGAACTTCCATCGCTTTGATTACAGAGTCGACTTGGCTCATGTCAACGTTGCCCGCGTAGTGGAAACCAAACGCAGTGAACATAATGCCTGTAATCACGTAGCTGATTAACGCAACCGGAAGCATACCCTTGATGTGTTCGACCACTTCAACACCAGACATTGAAGATGCCAGAATCACTGAATCAGAGAGCGGAGACATCTTATCGCCGAAGTAACAGCCCGACAGTACCGCACCAGCCGTGATTGGCGCTGGAACACCAAGGCCTTGGCCAATACCCATCATCGCGATACCGGCTGTACCCGCAGCACCCCAAGAAGTGCCGGTCGCCAATGCAGTTAGAGAACAGATGATCATGGTCGCTAAAAGGAAGATAGAAGGGTGGATAGCTTTCAGACCATAGTAAATGATAGTAGGTACGATCCCGCCTGAGATCCAAGTACCAACAAGAGCGCCAACGGCTAAAAGTATTAAAACCGCGCCTAAGCCATTGGATATTCCTTTGAGTGCTGCTTTTTCTAAGTCTTTGTATTGGTGTCCAAGACGAATACCAAGAACCATGATAATGAACCAGCCAATATACAAGGCAAGTTGAATTGGAAGGTCAAGTTTCGCAGTAAAGGAAAAAGCAAGGGATAGAAATAGTCCTAACGCGATGAATACCTGTAATAGGTTCGGTAGGCGAGTTTTACTCTGCTTCATAAAAGCCTCTTGTGATTTCGAGCATTTATAGTGCTTCGTTATAGTGTGTGGTGCAAAACGGACACTACAGTAATTAGTTTATTATATCGAAAAAATACATCCAAGTTGTGATATTTGACTGCTAACTGAGTTAATTGTGGTTTCATAATCTGAAATTTTGTTAAATTCATGATTGTTACATGTTGTAATCTGTCGCACGTTGTTTTCGTTTTGTAAAATAAAACTCTGATTAACCTTGATTTAAAAGCGGGATTTACTGTTTGTGACGAACGTCGACTTAGGCTTGTTTTGGCTAGGTAAATGTTTGAATCTGACGGTAATAGGGGCTTAATCAATGAGGTGTAGGTGGTATGTCGATACAGCGATAACTGCATGATTCATTACGTTCACTTAAAAGAAACGAAAAAGTTACACTTTTTGACAAAAAGCACTTGAGTTCTGTTTCTGAAAAACTTATAGATGGGGGAGAGCAATTTTTAATTTATACATGGAGAGTGAGCGATGAGAGTAGGTCTAGTTGGTTGGCGCGGTATGGTTGGTTCTGTACTGATGCAACGTATGGTTGAAGAGAAAGACTTCGACTTGATTGAGCCTGTTTATTACAGCACATCTCAGATTGGTATTCCTGCCCCTGTTCTAGGTGGCAAAGATGCGGGTCTACTTCAAGACGCTTTTGATATTGATAGCCTAAAACAGCTGGATGCTGTGATTACCTGTCAAGGTGGCGACTATACATCAAAAGTTTACCCAGCACTGCGTCAAGCCGGTTGGAAAGGTTACTGGATTGATGCGGCTTCTACTCTGCGTATGGACGCTGATTCTATCATCACTCTTGATCCTGTTAACTTGGCTCAAATTCAGCAAGGCATTCACAGCGGCACTAATACTTTCGTTGGCGGTAACTGTACAGTGAGCTTGATGCTGATGGCTCTGGGCGGCCTTTACGAGAAAGGCATGGTTGAGTGGATGAGTGCCATGACTTATCAAGCGGCTTCTGGCGCAGGTGCTAAGAACATGCGTGAGCTTATCTCACAAATGGGTGTGATCAACGACAGCGTAAGTTCTGAGTTAGCGAATCCTTCAAGTTCAATTCTTGATATTGATAAGAAGGTTGCGGATACGATACGTTCATCTTCATTCCCAACAGACCAATTTGGAGCTCCTCTTGCTGGCTCTCTAATCCCTTGGATTGATGTGAAACGTGAAAACGGTCAGAGCAAAGAAGAGTGGAAAGCCGGTGTTGAAGCGAACAAGATTCTTGGTCTAGATGGTCAGCCAATCCCAATTGATGGTACTTGTGTACGAATCGGTGCAATGCGCTGTCACGCTCAAGCACTGACGATTAAGCTTAAGCAAGACGTGCCAATGGACGAGATCGAAGAGATCATCGCGACTCACAATGATTGGGTTAAAGTGATTCCTAACGACCGCGACATCACGGCACAGGAGCTAACACCAGCGAAAGTAACAGGCACTATGTCTGTACCAGTAGGTCGTCTACGTAAGATGTCTATGGGTAACGACTTCCTAAACGCCTTCACCGTGGGTGACCAACTGCTTTGGGGTGCTGCAGAACCACTACGTCGCACTCTGCGCATTATCCTTGCTGAGAAAGTATAATCGAAAGCTCTTTCTATTAAGAAGTTAAAGCAGGCTCTACTCTTTGTGAATGCTTAGCTTTGTGAGAGACAAAGGCCGGTGTTAACACATCGGCTTTTTTGATCGCGGAAGGTTGATTAATTTCACTCGCGATTTCACTTAAATCTTCTCGTTGGAATGGGACAAGGAAGAGATCCCAACTCGTTCGTTCCTCGCTCTTGAGGATGACGTTTTTCTCCTAAATTAAATTGCGTCATTCCCGATAGCGACGAAGGAGTGTAGTCGGGAATCTCGTTTTGGCTCAGTGAACAAACATCAAAAAAGGTGACGATAAACGCCACCCTTTGAGTATTTTTGTGTCACATACTCAAATCACGAAACTGCTCTTAAATCTTTTTCGCATCTCGCTACTCGAATCCCGCATCTGCTTTTATTTCTCTTCAGTCACAACACGCTTATCTGGATCGGCTAGTTCGCTAGCGCAGTGTTTGCAATACATGGCGTCAGAGTCATGACCAGCACGATTACAGTTAGGGCATTTTACCAACTCTTTGTGTGAGTTCATTTCATTACTGAGTTCGGCCGTAATAATCCCGGTTGGTACCGCTAAGATAGAGTAACCCAATAGCATGGTCAGTGATGCTATGGCTTTGCCGATTGCAGTTTGCGGAACCATGTCTCCGTAACCAACAGTTGTGATCGTCACAATCGCCCAGTAGATACTGTGGGGAATACTAGTGAAGCCATTTTCTGGGCCTTCAATAACAAAGATCAGAGCGCCAAAGATCACAACCAAGATGCCGACTGTACTGAAGAAGATGAGAATTTTTCGTCTTGCCATTAATAGTGAGCGCAACAGAATATTGGAATCTTGAAGATAACGAACCAGCTTTAGGATTCGGAAGATACGCATTACACGCAGCAGTCTCACCACACCCATAAACGACGCACCAGGGAAGAAGATCGCTAGGTAGGTCGGAAGAATCGCCAATAGGTCTACGACACCATAAAAGCTGGTGGCGTAAGATTTTGGTTTTGGAGAACAATAGAGTCTTAACAAATACTCTAGAGTGAAGAGCGCAGTAAAGGTGTATTCAATATAACGCAGCTGTTGTGACCATTCAGTCATGACATGAGGTATCGACTCTAAGATCAGGACTAACAGCGAAGCCAAGATTGCAACGATCAGTGATATATCAAATGCGCGTCCGGCTGGGGTATGAGTACCAAAGATAATGACGTACAAATGATGCTTGAGTGGCTTGCGTGACATAAGGAGAGGTTCATCTTCTGTTAAATGCATTAACAGTCATTATACAAGCTTCATAATAACGAGGCGAGTGAAAGCCCATTTGCTTTACTCGCCTCGTTTCTATTTCAATTTTGGTTGCCTATTTTAGAACAACTTAAACGCCGTTAACTGTTATGCCAAACCTGGGAACAGATTACGTAGGCCATTGGCGATGAACTCGATGCCCAATGCGCCAAGAATCAAGCCCATGATACGAGTGATGACGTTGATACCTGTCTGACCTAAAAAGCGAACGATAACTGGCGCTGAACGGAACAGGAGCCAAGAGCACGTTGCGAATGCGATGATGCTAATACCAATACCGATCGTATCAATCGCAGCTGGATAGCGAGATCCATAAACAATGGTCGAGCTGATTGCACCCGGACCTGCCATTAGCGGCATAGCAAGTGGAACAACACCGATTTGCTCTTTACTGATGTATTCAGATTTCTCTTGTTTGTTCTGCTTATCTTCACCGAGCTTACCGCTCATCATCGAGAATGCGATGCTCAGTAATAGCAAACCACCTGCAACACGAAAAGAGTCTAGCGAGATACTAAACATATCAAGAAGCATTTGTCCCGCAACAAGCGAGACAATTAGGATCACGGCAACTGCAATGTTTGCTTGTAAGGCCGTCCTGTTCCTCTCTTCTGGCGGCATATGAGCAGTAAGAGAAACAAAAACAGGCATGATGCCGATTGGGTTTACGGCAGCAACAAGCCCAAGGAAGAATTGCATAAAAATTGCGAGTTCTAAGCCTTGCATGAGAGCGATCTCCAGTTAGCGTACTTAAGGTTGAAGGTTTGATCTGTGAATAGTCTAGGCGCGTAATGTAAGGGACAAACTCAATTTGCACGAATGAAAAAAACTAACCTGAAATAGGTGTTTTTTTTTAGAAAAACTAATTGAATCTCACTTTTGTAGTGGCCTTGTTGCAAGCTAGTCGCTAGTGTTTCATTTTGTAACTTCTTATTGGGTAACTGTTAACCAACGCACGAATTTAATAAAAATTATGTCAGAATCTAGCCCGTGAAACGGTATGGATATACTCTCAGTAGCACGAATATAGCTGTATACATGTAATTTAACGGACTAAAAATGAAACTTTTTTACAGTTTATGATGCTATGTAGAAATTAATTGTCTGTTTGCTTGTTTTTTGCTCTAACGATAAGTGTGATTTAAATCTATATAAATCATGTGTTTAGTGGTAGTTTTGCGATTGCGTTACTACTTTCTGGTTAATTCTTTTTGGGTAACTGATCTGGGTCAATTTTTTTCACACAGTGAAATAATATACTCAGCCCTGAAAGCAATTTACTAAGAACGCTGTTGTTTAGTATTAAAGGTAAGCAGCGAATTTAATAAAAAGTTTTTAATATTTATTATTTTAGGAGATCCACCATGCCTGTAACTAACTTAGCGGAACTTGATGCTCTAGTAGCTCGCGTTAAAGCAGCACAAGAAGAGTTTGCAACATTCTCTCAAGAGAAAGTAGACGCAATCTTCCGCGCAGCTTCTCTTGCTGCTAACCACGCTCGTATCCCACTTGCTCAACAAGCAGTTGCTGAATCTGGAATGGGTATTGTTGAAGATAAGGTTATCAAAAACCACTTTGCATCTGAATTTATCTACAACAAATACAAAGACGAAAAAACATGTGGCATCTTAGAAGAAGATGACAACCTAGGCACAATGACTATCGCTGAGCCTGTAGGTATCATCTGTGGTATCGTTCCAACAACGAACCCAACTTCTACAGCAATCTTCAAATCTCTAATCTCTCTTAAGACACGTAACGGCATCATCTTCTCGCCACACCCACGTGCAAAGAACTCAACTAACGACGCAGCGAAACTGGTTCTAGACGCAGCTGTTGCAGCTGGTGCTCCAAAAGACATCATCGGTTGGATTGACCAACCATCTGTAGAGCTTTCTAACGCGCTTATGAAGCACGACGGTATTGCACTTATCCTTGCTACTGGTGGTCCAGGCATGGTTAAAGCAGCATACTCTTCTGGTAAGCCTGCTATCGGTGTTGGTGCTGGTAACGTTCCTGTAGTTATCGATGAAACAGCTGACATCAAACGTGCTGTAGCATCTATCCTTATGTCTAAAACATTCGATAACGGCGTTGTATGTGCTTCTGAGCAAGCTGCAATCGTTGTTGGCGAAGTATATGACGAAGTTAAAGAGCGTTTCGCTTCTCACAAAGCTCACGTTTTATCTAAAGCTGACGCTGATAAAGTACGTAAAGTGCTTCTTATCGACGGCAACCTAAACGCTAAAATCGTAGGTCAACCTGCTCCAGCAATCGCTGAAATGGCTGGTGTTAAAGTTCCTGCTGATACAAAAGTACTTGTAGGTGAAGGTCTTGGTAAAGTTTCTTACGATGACGAATTCGCTCACGAGAAACTATCTCCAACTCTAGGTCTATTCCGCGCTGACGACTTCGAAGACGCAGTTGCTCAAGCGGTAACTATGGTTGAAATCGGTGGTATCGGTCACACATCTGGTCTTTACACTAACCAAGATACTAACGCAGACCGCATCCGTTACTTCGGTGAC
This sequence comes from Vibrio sp. 10N.261.45.E2, assembly GCF_002875705.1. GTDB lineage: Bacteria > Pseudomonadota > Gammaproteobacteria > Enterobacterales > Vibrionaceae > Vibrio. The sequence continues at coordinate 7,825 of NZ_MCZZ01000130.1, read as the reverse complement.
AAGATGAAGACGGCTCGTATCCTAATCAACATCCCGACTACTCACGGTGGTATCGGTGACCTGTACAACTTCAACGTTGCACCTTCTCTAACTCTAGGTTGTGGTTCATGGGGTGGTAACTCTATCTCTGAGAACGTAGGTCCTAAGCACCTTATCAACAAGAAAACTGTAGCGAAGCGAGCTGAAAACATGTTGTGGCACAAACTACCTAAGTCTATCTACTTCCGTCGTGGTAGCCTTCCAATCGCAATGAGCGACCTAGAAGGTAAGAAACGCGCATTCCTAGTAACTGACCGTTTCCTATTCAACAACGGTTACGCAGATGACGTAGTTAGCCTGCTTAAAGCACAAGGCATCGAAGTTCAAACTTTCTTCGACGTAGAAGCGGATCCAACGCTATCTGTTGTTGAGAAAGGCGCTGAAGCAATGAAGAGCTTCCAACCTGACGTAATCCTTGCTCTAGGTGGCGGTTCTCCAATGGATGCTGCTAAGATCATGTGGGTTATGTACGAGCACCCAGAAACTCACTTCGAAGAACTAGCAATGCGCTTTATGGATATCCGTAAACGTATCTACAAGTTCCCTAAAATGGGTCAAAAAGCTGAGCTTGTATGTATCACTACAACTTCAGGTACGGGTTCAGAGGTTACTCCATTCGCTGTTGTTACAGACGACAAGACTGGTGCTAAGTACCCACTAGCTGACTACGAAATCACGCCAAACATGGCTATCGTTGATGCGAACCTAGTAATGAACATGCCTAAGTCTCTAACAGCGTTCGGTGGTTACGATGCAGTAACTCACGCTCTTGAAGCTTACGTATCTGTTCTAGCGAACGAATACTCAGACGGTCAAGCTCTTCAAGCTCTTAAGATGCTTAAAGAATACTTACCATCAAGCTACAAAAATGGTGCGGCTGACCCAATCGCTCGTGAGAAAGTACACAACGCAGCAACTATCGCTGGTGTAGCATTTGCGAACGCATTCCTAGGTGTGTGTCACTCAATGGCTCACAAAATTGGTGCTGAGTTCCACCTACCACACGGTCTTGCTAACGCACTACTTATCTCTAACGTTGTACGTTACAACGCGAACGATAACCCAACTAAGCAGACTGCATTCTCTCAGTACGACCGTCCACAAGCACGTCGTCGTTACGCTGAAGTTGCTGACCACCTAGGCCTAAGCCAAGCTGGTGACCGTACTGCTCAGAAGATTGAACGTCTACTGACTTGGTTAGAAGAGCTTAAGAAAGACCTAGACATCCCACTATCTATCCAAGCTGCGGGTGTTAACGAGTCTGACTTCATTGCTAAACTAGACGAGCTAGCTGTTGAAGCGTTCGATGACCAGTGTACAGGTGCTAACCCACGTTACCCTCTAATCACTGAGCTAAAAGAAGTTCTAACAACTTCTTACTTCGGCCAACCATACGTTGAAGGCGAAACTTTCGAAGGTACTACAGTTATCCTTAAGAAAGCAGACCAAAAGCCAGCTGAAGCGAAAGCACCAAAAGCTAAAAAAGAAAAAGCTAACGCATAATAAGTAAGCATTAGTTTTGAGATAAGTTTTCGCTAGCACGAACCTTATCTATCGGGAAAAGTTTAAAGCCCCAGTCGAAAGACTGGGGCTTTTTTTATGTTTGCTGCCTGCTCTACGCGGCTTGAAAGGCTAGACTTACGTCACTCGATTAGAAATGAATGGCTTAAATGTGCTTGGCATCGGGGAAGAACTAAACCTCAGCTGCTACCACTCGTCCACTAAAGTAATCATTAGAGACGATGTATTCCGTTGTTCTGGTCAGTTCATCTTGCAGCTGCGCCCAGTGGCATCGGTTGAGTTTGCCATCGGAATTATGGACAGCAGGGACAACACCGCCAACTCGAATACCAAATGGAGTCAGTTCTTTGGCCCAGCTATGGGTAAAGCCGGTAATCATTGAGTTCGCACTCTCTAAGCCGGACACATCATGAAAGTCATCATGAGATATCACATTCACAATCACGCCTTCTTTCTCCTCTTCTCGCAAGCGTTCAGCACTGATTTGCCCAAATGCGAAAAGAGTCGTAGCCATAGAAGAAAGATCATTGATAAAGCTACTGACAGGCTGATCGCCAATTAGGCTTGGCATAGGGGAGCTTATCCAATTATTGACCAATACATCGGGCGTAGTGTTGAAGGTGGTTTGAATAAAATCAAACACGCTGAGAATCGATTGGTTGTCATTACTTTTGAGCGTGTAATGGTAAACCGAGTCAGAAAAACGGGCACATTGTAAATAGGTCGCTTGAAGTGCTTCCGTGTCTTTATCACAGAGGATGACGGTGGCTCCAAGGTTAACAAAGTGGTTCGCAATTGTCCCTCCGAGGCGCGAACCTGCAGATGTCACCAATATGATTGAGCTTTTTATTTCCATCCCAACACCTAAATAAATCGTCCATGAAGGATAAGGATGGGTTAAATTTCATACAATGGGTGTGAAGAGGTTCAAACTAAGGCGTGCTAATTGATAAGTTTTTATGAACTTAGTGGCAGCTCACATTTCGCAGTAACTTCAAGTAGTAATCGGCAACTCGTAATTCATGTTCACCCAAGGCTAGTGGTTCATATTACTCATGTGAATACTTAAGAGGCGTGATCTAATTAAGAATATAGGGGAAAACGAGGAAAGGTAGGTGACCGCTATACTTGAGCTTGTATTTGATACTGACGCTGGGCAGTTGATAGTTCATTGTAGAGCGTAGCAAGTGGCAAATCAGGTAACTGCTTGTTTGCCAATTTACGTCGATCATGACCTGAAAGGTTTTGATAAATTTCTTCGGGTAAGTCGGCCGTATCTTCAGGCATGAAGGCAAGCGCTTCAGGCTTTAAATAGTGGCAAAGTTTGGCACTCGCAAGGCTAGCTTGATGAAAATGATTAGATTGCTGAGCTGAAATCTCATACGACGATTGATTTGAACGCAATGGTTGTGGTTCTGCTACGCCAAATTGTTTGCGCAGGCGGTCTTCAGTTGTCTCAGTGATTTCAATGGTGTCAATTGGCGTGCAATCACGAACATCATTAGAAAACATAGATAGCAGCAACGCGAAATCTGCACGGCGACCTTGCTCAACCGCTTGGCTGATCCCGATGCCGAACTTCAGTTCGTTGATGATTCCCGCTTTGTCTAAAGTATGTATTTGCATGATGCCTCTCATTGAATACACCTTTAACGGCATGGGGTCGGCAAACTTTAGTGTTTAATTACAGGCAAATAGAGAATTTACGCAAGGTGTAGAGGAACGGTCGAGAAGTAAGCTTTATTGGTGGGTTTATTACGCAATGTCTAGATTTGTGGAATACGACAGAGACAAAAAAGCTCACGCCGAGGCATGAGCTTTCAATAGATAACTCGCTATAAATAGCGCAGCGTCAGTAATAATTACTTAGCTAGGTTCTCTTCTACGAAAGACCAGTTTACTAGGTTCCAGAATGCAGCCATGTAGTCAGGGCGAACATTGCGGAAGTCGATGTAGTAAGCGTGTTCCCATAGGTCAACAGTTAGAAGTGGAGTAACACCTTCTTCTGTTAGAGGAGTAGCAGCGTTAGAAGTGTTAACGATGTCTAGAGAACCGTCAGCTTTCTTAACTAACCAAGTCCAAGAAGAACCGAAGTTGTTGATTGCTGAATCAGTGAATTTTGCTTTGAATTCTTCGAAAGAACCGAATGCAGTGTTAATAGCTTCTGCAACAGCGCCAGTTGGTTCGCCGCCTGCTTTAGGAGCAAGACAGTGCCAGTAGAACGTGTGGTTCCAGATTTGAGCAGCGTTATTGAAAACACCACCAGTAGAAGTCTTAACGATCTCTTCTAGTGTTTTGCCTTCAAACTCAGTACCTGGGATAAGACCGTTTAGCTTAACAACGTAAGTGTTGTGGTGCTTACCGTGGTGGAAATCTAGCGTTTCTGCTGAGATGTGTGGTTCTAGCGCGTCTTTCGCGTAAGGAAGAGCCGGTAGTTCAAATGCCATTGCTCAATTCTCCATTGATATGAAAGAGTTAACTCTTTCGATTGCTTCCAGTGATATTATTATTCATGGCTCGCTATACTGCCAACCACGGTCAATTTGCTGACTTGCGATATAGTTTAGCAAGTTTTTACTTTATTAAAAGCTTATTTCATCACTTTTGTGTGAATTGTTAGCTTAGCTTGTTAACCGCTTTTTTTATATGGTTTTTATTCTTTTAGTTTGGGGTAGAATAAAGGCAATAAAAGCCGTAATCCATTAACGAGGAAGCAATGGAAACTATCGATAAAATCAAACAGCAAATTGAAGAAAACACTATTCTACTGTACATGAAAGGTTCTCCTAAGCTACCTAGCTGTGGTTTCTCTTCTCAAGCGTCTCAAGCTCTAATGGCATGTGGCGAAAAATTTGCTTATGTAGATATTCTACAAAACCCTGATATTCGTGCAGAGCTTCCTGCTTACGCACAGTGGCCAACTTTCCCACAACTTTGGGTTGAAGGTGAGCTAATCGGTGGTTGCGACATCATTCTTGAGATGTTCCAAAAAGGTGAACTTCAACCAATCATCAAAGAAGCGGCTGCTAAAGTTGCTGGCGATGACGCTGAGTAAGTTCCAGCCTTTACGCTGAACAGTAAAATGAGGGGCCTTAATCAGGCTCCTTTTTTGTTTGAATTGATCGAATCATTGACTCGATAAGGAATGAACGATGAACGTAAAACTTCATTATGTGCATGATCCAATGTGCAGCTGGTGTTGGGGTTACAAGCCAACACTTGAGTTATTGAAACAGCAATTGCCTGCGAGCATTGAGTTTAACTACGTAGTAGGTGGGTTAGCTCCTGATTCTGATGAGCCAATGTCAGAAGAGATGAAGAGCAAGCTGCAAGCTATCTGGAAGCAAATTGAGGCCAAACTAGGTACAGAATTCAATCACGAATTTTGGACTGAGTGCCAGCCCGTTCGCAGCACTTATCCTGCTTGTCGCGCTGTGATTGCAGCCGGTTTCCAAGACCACTATGAAGCGATGCTTGAAGCGATTCAACATGCTTACTACCTTCGTGCGATGCTGCCTCATAGCCAAGACACACATCTGCAGCTAGCTGAAGAACTAGGTATGAATGTTCAACAGTTTGAAAATGACCTTTCAAGCAAGTTGTTAGAAAGTGAGTTAGATGATCAGTTAGGCTTTAAAGAAGCAATGGGTGTATTTTCTTACCCGACATTAATGCTTGAAGTGAACGGGATCTTTAGTGAAGTTGAATTAGATTATCACTCAACTGAAGCAACACTTAAGTCTATTCGCGAAATTCTAGTGAGTAATGCTCCCACAGTATAATTCAGCGAGAGTTGTATTTATTGACGCAATGATTTCTGAGGCTTACTCATAAGAGTAAGCCTTTTCTTTTGTCTGACGTATGCTGCTTAACGAGATAGCGAGGCATGAGAAATCCCGGATATAAAAAGACCGCACGAGGCGGTCTTTATAAAAGTTAGCGTAGGATTCTTTAACGACAGAACCTAATTACAGAACCATGGCTGCAATCCAACCGAATACGATCAGTGGGATGTTGTAGTGCAGGAACGTCGGTACTACGGTTTCCCATACGTGCTCGTGTTGACCATCAGCATTTAGACCAGATGTTGGACCTAATGTTGAGTCAGAAGCCGGAGAACCCGCATCACCAAGTGCTGCTGCCGTACCTACTAGAGCGATGGTTGCCATTGGCGAGAAGCCAAATGCTGCTGCTAGCGGAACGTAGATAGTTGCAAGGATTGGAATCGTTGAGAATGAAGAACCAATACCCATAGTCACCAATAGACCAACAATGAGCATAAGTAGTGCTGCTAGAGGCTTGTTGTCACCGATGCTGGTTGAAAGTGCTTCAACCAAAGATTCAACGCCGCCAGTTTGCTTCATTACTGCCGCAAAACCTGCCGCTGCAATCATGATGAAACCGATCATTGCCATCATGTGAACGCCCTTGGTGAAGACGTCTTGCGTCTCTTTCCAAGCAATTACGCCACCGAAGGTAAATACCATGAAACCAGCAAGTGCACCGATGATCATAGAACCTGTTGATAGCTGAACCGTTAGTGCTGCAACGATACCCGCTGCCGCCACTAGGATGTGCTTCTTGTTGATCTCTTTCACTTCTGTTGAAACAACAGTGTGAGAGGTTTCTTTGTATTGACGAGGCTTACGGTAAGTAAAGAATACTGCCGTTAGCAAGCCGAAGATCATACCCGCAGCCGGTAATAGCATTGCCATAGGTACTTGGCTAGCTACTACGTTTTCAAGACCATTGTCATGAAGGTTTTTAAGCAGGATGTTGTTTAGGAAGATACCACCAAAACCAATCGGCAAAACCATGTAAGGCGTAATCAAACCAAAAGTCAGCACACACGCAACCAGACGACGGTCTAGGTTCATTTTTGCGAATACGCCTAATAGAGGTGGGATTAAGATTGGGATGAAGGCGATATGCACTGGAATCACGTTTTGCGAAGACATGGTCACTAAGATCAACGACGCAAGGATGCCGTATTTTAGACCAGTCGACGCTGCACTGTTCTCTTTGCCGTGAATGCGTTTGATAACACTTTGAGCAAGGAGATCTGTGATACCAGATCGAGAGATAGCAACAGCGAATGTACCAAGCATGGCGTAGCTAAGTGCGATAGTTGCACCGCCGCCTAATCCACTTTCGAAAGCCGCGACAGCATCGTTCACGCTCATACCAGAGGCTACGCCACCGATAATGGCACTGAACGTCAGAGCAACGACTACGTTTACGCGCATCAAAGCTAAAACAAGCATGATGCAAACTGAAATTACAACAGGATTCATATTATTCTCGGGATGTTGTGTTTTTTATGAAGGCAATACGAACAAACGTTTACCGACTCTATTTTTTATTCTTCGTCAACAAGAGGCCAACCACCAAGGGCTTTCCATTTGTTTACTATGCCGCAAAATAACTCTGTGGTTTTTTGCGTATCATACAAAGCAGAGTGTGCTTCTTTGTTGTCAAATTCCATCCCTGCAGTGCGGCAAGCTTTAGCCAAAACGGTTTGACCGTAGGCAAGACCACTAAGAGCTGCAGTGTCAAAAGTTGCAAATGGATGGAACGGGACGCGTTTAAGCTTACAGCGCTCACTTGCCGCATTAACGAAGTTCAAATCGAATGTAGCGTTGTGAGCAACCATGATTGCACGACTGCAATCTGAAGCTTTTTGTTCTTTTCTCACTAGCTTGTAGATTTCTTTAAGGGCTTCTTGTTCCGACACAGCACCACGTAATGGGCTAAATGGGTCTTTAATTCCGTTAAAGTCTAATGCTGCCTGCTCTATATTTGCGCCTTCAAAAGGCTCAATGTGAAAATGAAGCGTTGATGCAGGGTGCAGATCTCCGTTTTCATCCATTTTTAATGTAATGGCACAGATTTCTAATAATGCATCGGTTTCAGCGTTAAACCCTGCGGTTTCCACGTCGATGACCACTGGAAAATAGCCGCGAAAGCGTTTTTTTAGGGTCAGAGCTTCGTTTTCTACAGTCATGTTAGCCCAAATAAGTGTGATTAAGGCTGCATTATTGCAGATAATAGCAGTGATAAAAACTAGGGGAGGGCAATAAATCATAAATTAGCCACTCCATTGCGGCTTGATAATTGCATATTTAAACGCGAGAGAAAAATGCGGCAATTGGCTGCATTGTTAAACGAATTGCTTAAGAGATACTCCACTTTATGAAGAAACAACTCATAACAGGTTCAATGCTATTTTCGCTTCTTATGTCGTCATGTTTTGGAACAATAAAGT
>NZ_MCZZ01000129.1 GCF_002875705.1 Vibrio sp. 10N.261.45.E2 | reverse complement strand
CTTATTATCTGAAATCGGGGACATAGCAAACTTGTCGACTTCCTAGCTTGTATGCTTATTACGAGATACAGTTAGTCTAAAGGTAAATATATAAGGAATGTATAATGCTTCGAATCTTATTGATTGCAGTTATCTCGGTGTTCAGCTCGATGAGTTTTGCAAGCGAAGAGGTTAAGTACTCAGAACAAGAGTATTTGGATAGACCGCTGATGGAACGCTACATCTTGGATGAGTTGAAGCAGCTTCGAATGGAACAACAGGATCTTGAAAGACGTTTAACCATTCAGATGACGGACCGTGAACTGGCTGTGGCTGACAAGTCTTTGAATTACGCCAATGTAACGGTAACCTATTTCTTCTACATTATTGCCGGTGTGGCTTCCTTGATTGCACTGGTGGGTTGGCAATCGCTGAAAGAGTTGAAGCACACCACTAAAGAAATGGCCGATCAACGGCTCAATTCGATTGCTCAAGACTATGAGAAAAAGTTTAACGTTCTTGAAAGGGACCTTAAGCGCAAGACTCGAATCATCTCAGAGAATAACCGAGAAATCGAAATCATCAACGAGATCCATAACTTATGGCTGAGAGCGCAAAATGCTCAAACCGCCGAACAAAAAATTGAAATCTACGATGAGATCTTAAAAGTTCGTCCGGGTGATTTGGAAGCGTTAACTTACAAAGCCGATGCCGCAATGGATATGCAAGAGTACCACTGGGCGATGAGCCTGTGTAACCGTGTGTTGGAAGTGGACGATCAGAACGCTCACGCCTTGTATCAACGTGCTTGTGCTTACGCTAGGTTAGGTGCCGAAGGCCAAGCGATCGATGACTTAGAGCGCTCGGTCGAAGCGAGTGGTTCAATGCGAGAGCTATTGGCTGATGAGCCTGATTTTGAAATGTTACGCGGTTTGGATCGTTTTGAAGCACTTCGCGAAGAATAATATTAGATTAAAGAGTCATGCTACTTAGCTGGTGGGCTTCACACCCCACCATATTTTCACATCTATCGAACTACGGTTTCTTACATTTCATTTATTTTTTTGATTGAATTGTTATGTTATAACACTTTTTAAGTTCCTTGTTATAACCGCTAAGTATTTTATGAAGTTCCTCCGTATTGGCCTGATCGCTATCAGCGCATTCTCCCTTGCTGTTTTACTCTCTTTTCACTCCGAACCAGAACCAGAAATCTCAATCAAGATAACACCTTATCAAGGTTCTCAACCGACTGACGACGTAGGTATCGATTCGCAAGCAAGTTCTAACTCTTTAGTCAAAGTTCATTATTTCGTGAAAGTTGGCGACACGCTAAGCAATATATTTTCGTCATGGAACCTGCCTTATGAAACCGTGCATAAGATAATGGAAGCTGATCTAGAGTCTCTGAAGCTCGATACAATAAAACCCGGTGATCACCTAGAGTTGCTTTTGGATAATGACTCTAAACAACTCGTCGAGCTCATCTTCCATGAAAGTATCTTAGAGCAAGCTGTCTATACGAAAAATAGTGATGGAAGCTTTGATTACCAATTCCACGAAATGCCGGGCGAATGGAAAGAAAAGCTCTATACAGGCACCGTTCATGGCAGTTTTTCAACGTCTGCATATAAAGCGGGGCTAACAACGGCTCAGATAGCCAATATTACTCGAACGCTAAAAGACAAAATCAACTTCGCTAGGGAACTCAGACCCGGAGATAGCTTTAATGTGTTGGTCAATGAACAGTACACAGACGATCACTTAACAGGTAAAACAGAAGTTCAAGGCATCTCAATTCAATTGAGAAACCGAGAAGTCGCGGCTTTTCTGGCGCCTGATGGCCTTTTCTATGACAGAGAGGGCAATAGCCTAGAGCAAGCCTTTGATAGGTACCCAGTCGATAGAAAATTTAGACGAGTCACCTCTTCTTTTAATCCGACACGAAGACACCCAGTAACAGGGCGTATCTCACCACATAACGGCACTGACTTTGCAGCACCTGTCGGTTCCCCCGTCTACTCGACGGGCGATGGTCGTGTTGTCGCACTTCGTGACCACCCTTATGCAGGGAAATACTTGGTGATTGAACATAACAGCGTTTATACGACACGTTATTTACACCTGAGTCATTTCCTAGTGAAGAAAGGGCAGCAGATTAAGCGAGGTCAGAAGATAGCGTTATCGGGAGCCACTGGCCGCATTACTGGGCCTCACTTGCATTTTGAGGTGCTGGTTCGTGGTCGCGCGGTCGATGCAATGAAGGCTAACTTACCGATGGCGAGCTCGATTATGCCTAAAGATAGGAAAGCGTTTTTAGCCCGAATCGCTTCTTTTGATGCCATGCTCCCTGAGTCAATAGCTCGCGCGAGCTAGAGGGCTCAGTTCTGGTCGGCCAAAACGCAAACTACGCTCCCTTAGCTAGTGATTTAGCTAAGGGAGCGTAGTTCATAAAGAATTATGCGATAGAACGAATAGTTTAGTTATTCGATGGGTAAAATTCTTTTGGGGGAGTTGGGCAGTGGCTAAGCCTACGACCAAGTAGCCGAGCAGCCAAGACACTAAGCCTCTATACCTATATGCTCTATACCACTAAGCAATCACAACCGCTGTGCCGCTGGCAGACACCATTAGCATCCCGTTACCTGTGCCAAGCACTTCGTAATCTATGTCGACACCTACCACCGCGTTGGCTCCTGCTTCAATCGCTTTTTGTTCCAGCTCTTTGAATGCGTAGTTACGCGCTTTTTCCAGTTCTTTCTCGTAGGTGCCTGAACGTCCACCCACAAAGTCACGAATTCCTGAAAACATATCTTTGAAAACGTTAACTCCTAGAATGGCTTCTCCGGCAATAACCCCTTTGTAATCGACAATGCGCTTGCCTTCGACTGATTGCGTGGTGGTAATAATCATAATGGCCTCTTGTAAGTTTGCTGAACTGTTACTCGCTTATTGATTGATAATCTGGTCTTGTTGTTGAATGTCATCGTTCAGCGCTGTCTCTGAACGTGTGAATTCATGCCTTAACCATGTTCTCAGTTTTAGCACACTTTCTTGTTTTAATTTGTTTTTTGGGCAAACAAAGTAGAAATCTTGATGGGGGTTAGCAACAGGTTTACCCAGTTCAACGAGCATTCCATGGCTGATGTCATCTTTCACAAACAAGCGATGTGTGACCAACACGCCTAATGAACGAATCGCCGCTTGCACCGCTTGAATCGAGACATCAAATGTTAGATTGCTCTTGAATGTGGGCATTGGGATTTGATAATTGTCGCACCACACTTGCCAGTCGTACTGTCGCCTAAGGTTAAAAACGCCAATGGTTGCATTTTGTTTGACGAGTTGCTCGACGCTTAATCCGGTTTGGTTTTTTAATAGAGTCGGACTGCACACCAAAACCAGATCATCATCGCCCAGTTTTTCGCTGTAATATTGCTCCCACTCGTTTGGCTTGCCATGAACGAGTGCGATATCGACCCCTTCCTGCTCAATATCAAAAGGGCCAGTGAGCGTCGAAATACGGATATCAAGTGAAGGGGCGAATGTTTGGAAGTCAGGAACGCGTGGAATCCACCAGTGCATCGCGAGTGAATTTACCATGTTAAGGGTAATACGGTGGTCGTTAGGCGTTTTGGCAAGTTCTTCCGTGGCTTCTATCACTTGCTCAAGTGCGGGAGCAACTTTTCGGTAATATCGCTTACCTGCGGCATTTAAGACAACACGGCGACCGACTCGTTGAAACAGAGGCTTGTTGACCAGTTGCTCCAACGACTTTATTGCTTGGCTTACCGCTGAGTGACTGACGTACAACACCCGAGCGGCGTCGGTCATGCTGCCAGTTTCAGCAACAGCAATGAAAGCGTAAACGGATTTAAGCGGAACGAGTTTTTTCATTGGTAAGTTTTCCTTACAGTTATGGTTAATATTACTCGCTATTTTTCATCACGTCACGCCTCTAAAATAGGTGCCATAGGAGGTGATAATTATGTCTGATATTACCAAGGCGACGACTTTCATGTTGTTGTCGACGTTCAGTTTGTCTTTAAGTGGCTTAATGGCCAAGTATCTATCTGAAGTGATGCCGACTTCATTACTCAGCTTTGTGCGTTTTTTGTTGCCCAGTCTGTTTTTATTTCTTTTTCTGGCCTTTTACAAAATCAGCAAGCCGACACGAGAAATGTGGAAACCGTTGGTGATGCGGGCGATCTTTATGGTGGCGTGCCAATGGTGTTTCCTTACTTCATTACAAACCTTAACGCTTGTAGAAGGTGTGGTGTTGTTCAGTACTGGTCCTCTATTTATTCCGTTGTTAGAAAAATTAATATTTGGAACCAAGATTCATACAACGACCATCGTTTGTTTAGTCATAACCTTTGTTGGCGTAGTGATGATGGCAGGAGACTGGTCGCAGTTTGAGTTTGGTTCGGAGTTCTTTAGACCTGCACTTCTGCTGGGGCTTCTCGCGGGGATGTTTAATTCTGGCTCGCAAGTGAGCTTATATCGAGCGTCTAAAACAAGCCTTACCCCTGCAGAACTGAACGCATGGACCTTTTTAGTCGCAGCAATCATTGTGATACCTATGGTGATGTTTACTTCAATCTCTGCGGTTCCTAATGTGGTTGAAAGTCCGGAAAAAGGCGCTCTGTCGGCGTTAATCACTTTTGATGATTTGCGTTGGATTGCGCTTGGAGCTTTCGGGCTTGCACTATTTACTATCAATACCCAAATCTTTCGCTCCAAAGCATATAAGCTGGCAGACAGCGGATCACAGTTGGCGCCACTGATTTTTACTAACATGTTATTTAGTGCGCTTTGGCAGGGGGTGTTCTTTGATGATGTGTTTTCTACCCAGCAGATGATTGGCATTAACCTGATTGTTGTCGCGAGTATAACCAATACATTACTCGCTAAAAGACAAAGTAAGGCGAACGCCAACCAGAAACCACGCACCACAATGGTTGTGTCTGATGCCGCAACGTTGGGTTCTGCGGCCAAAAGCTAAAACGCTGAGCTCAGACGTTAGAACTTAGAACAACGAGCGTATGTATTCCTTTACTCGGTCGATGTGTTGGTGTGGGTCAATCTCGCAACGCTGATTGGCTTCTAAGAATCGCTCAGCGTATTTGTCGTAGATTTTGTTTTCTAAAAACAGTAAATACAACTTGGGATCGATATGGCCGCTGGTCGCCATATCAGTCATGATGTTGAGTGATTCGCTAAGGAGCTTGCCTTTTTTATACGGACGATCACTGGAGGTGAGGGCTTCAAAGACATCAGCAATTGCCATTGCTCTGGATGGCAGAGGTAATTGGTCTTCACTTAAGCCTCTTGGGTAGCCTTTGCCGTCGATACGCTCGTGATGTCCGCTGGCGATGTCGGGGATATTTTGCAAGTAAGGTGGATAAGGCAACTTGTTAAGCATGGTGAAGGTTTGAATAATATGGTCATTGATCATGAAACGTTCTTCATCGTTTAACGTACCACGACGTACTTTCAAATTGTGCAGTTCGCCTTGGTTGTATTTTACTTCTCCCGGTTTAAGAACGAATGCTTCTTGCCATACATCGGCAGGGTTAAACCCATTGTCCCAAGGTATTTTATGTTCGGGTTTGTCAGCAAGTAGGGGCTCCATAACAGGCAAGGTTTGGTTTCTGTTTGTTGATTCTTCTCCTTCTTGTTCTGTTTGGGTCTGCTGCGTTCTAAATCTATCTTTCTCCGACCAAGACAACCCCAATTGGTCATCCAGTGTGCGTTTCCACTGGCGTTTGGCTATTTGGTCTAATCGTTCTAGTTGCGCTTCCGTCATAGATTCGCCGCCAAGGTTGCACTCGGCAACAAAGGCAAACTCCTCATCCAGTTCAAATAAGCTTTGTTCGAGTATTTTGAGTTGTTCTTCTTGAAGCGCACCGTTCGCCATCGCTTTCCAGTAATCGGTTTCCTCTTGCTGTTTCAACAACTCAAAACGCATCCGAACTTCGTGGATTCGGTCGTAAATCGTTTCCAGTTTTGTGGCTTTGTCTACCACATACTCTGGTGTGGTCACTTTGCCGCAATCGTGAAGCCAAGCCGCGAGCATCAACTCTTCCCATTGTTTACTATCGAGTGAGAATTGCGGGTAATAACGGTCATCATCAATGGTTGCTTGAGTTAGCCATTTGGTGAGTTCAGGTACTCGCTGGCAATGCCCACCCGTGTATGGTGACTTGGTATCAATCGCCGAAGCAATCAACTCGATAAAAGCATTAAGCATGTCTTTCTGTTGCTGCATTTGGTCAATGTTGTCTTTGGCTATTTCCGCAAAGCTGAGTAGTTCTCGTAAAAAGGCGTGTTTGTCTGCCTGCATCTTGGTGATCGGTCTTTCATAACCAATTGCTACAATACCTACTAACAGTTTCTCACGGTTCAATAGTGGAAACAGGTACAGATCTGAATTAAAGATAGAGTCTTGGTAGTAGTTGAGAACATTGTCTTCTCGGTTTAAGTGAATCGTTTCTCCGGACTTAAGCTGACACAGCAACCAAGGGGTATGCTTGATGAAGTCATTGATGTCGGCCTTAAAGGGAAGAATGGCGAGGTTCGCGGCCGTATCAAACACATCTTTCTCTTTTGCTTGAGTGAAGAGGACGATGGTTTCTGCTTTGGTAATCAAATAGCTTTGGTGAGCGATGTTCTTGGCTAATATAGAAAATTCCTGATTCCCGGCCGTGTCTCTAAGTAATGTTATAAGGTCATGAAGCGTGTGTTCCATCAGCTCAATCGAGTGGGCGAGGTTAGCCACTTCTTGAATCATGCTTTTAGGGTAATGAGTACGCCTGAAGTCAAATCGTGCGATGTTGTCGGTGAGTTGCATCAGTGTATTGAGCGGCTGAGACAGTCGATTGGCAACAAACCACACAATTGCGAAGCAGATAAACAACATCCCAATCGCGACTGCAACTTGCTTGTCTCGCATCGAGATAAGATCTGCGAGCAACTCATTGTGGGGCGTCGCTTCTGCCAAATATAAGGTGACATTTTGAGTGAGTTGAACCGGCGTTAGCGTTAATGCCCAAGTGTTTAAGTTGTACTCAACGTTTTTTAGATTGAGGTTAAACTTCTCTTCATCAGAGATAAGTGGTGCTATGACGGATGCTTTTAGTGCTTCCATCTGTTCACGTTTAGGCACGTTAAAGAAGCTTAGGTCTTGTTCACTGCCAGAGAGTTTGCCCGTCGATTGCTTATTCGTTTTCTTAGTGTTACTTGGGTCATTAGACTGGGAGTCATGCGTGGGAATTGATAGATCTAGTTGATGTTGGCCGAGAAGATTAAAATGTTGGTCGAACAAAGCGAGTCGAGTTTGTGGGGAATAGGCTAACTCACTGATCTGAGAAGAGAGGGAACTCAACGTGAAGTCGGCACCCACCACGTGTTTGCCATCGGCAGATCGCCTAGAGAGCGTAATGCCATTGGTTTGCAGGAAATAGAACAGATAGGGCTCAGAGAGTTGTATTGAGCCGTCAGGTTTTGCGTTACGAAACCAAGGCCGAGTCGTCGGGTTGAACTTGCTCTCGGCTTGGCTAGTGCTGATCACTTGATGTGCGCCATCGAGAAAGGTAATAAAGTTCTCCCCATCGAGATTGGTGCTGCTGACCATCATAGTTGCTTTGGCCGGGGCGTTGTTTTCGGCTCTCTGCTTATTGGTGCTTAATGGACGAAAGATTCTAAAATCACCATCTTCAGAACCATAAAATAGAGCGACCAAATTGGTGTTTTGCTTGAATATGATATCGACCGAGGCCAGCCAAGAATCTTTTTCGACAGCAGAAGTTTGATGAGCAACAAACGGGCTCACCGCCATCACATTTAAGGTTGTGATGACAGGGGCAATAGCTTGTTTGAATACTGATTCCAGCTTATCGCGATGCTCATTACTGATCTCGCGCACCGTGCCTAACAGCAATTCTTGAGAATGCCGATAACTTATCGAAATCAATACTGCACCGACAAGTGTTGTCAAAATTAGGAAAAGGCTAGTGATGTGGATACTCAGCGGATATCGTTTTCTTCTCATCTAACACTCCAGTTTGTAGACTGGTTTAAGTATTGACGAACTTGGGTAGGTTGCAAAAAATTGGCGTAATTACCGAGTTTATACAGTTCTACTTAGTCACGATTAAGGGGTGGCTCGTTCTGGCTAGCTACGCATTCTGGTGCTATCCAGGTGAACCCGCAATAAACCTTTATGTTGAGGTGCTAATTGTCACTTTCAGCTGATAAACTGGTCGTAATTGTTGCCACTAGGCACTCATTTTCTGAAGCACTCCTTTCCTGAAAGAGATTCAGAGTTACATTGTGAAAACGTTTTTTGACCAAGCGAAGAGGGCATTGATTCATGGAACTCAAAGTAGATACTCACACCCATACATACGCAAGTGGTCATGCTTACAGCACATTGATCGAAAACGCCAAGTCGGCCAAGCAAAATGGTTTAGCCATGTTTTGTACCACCGACCATTCAGAATCAATGCCGGGTGCGCCACACTATTGGTTCTTCAGTAACCAACGTATACTTCCTCGATTTATCGAAGAAGTTGCCATTATTCGTGGTGTTGAGTCGAACATCATGAACACTCAAGGTGAAATCGATATTCATCCTAGTGTTGATAAGAACTTGGATTGGGTGATTGCAAGCTTTCACGAACCCGTTTTTCGCCCATCGGATGTGGCTACACATACAAAGGCTCTCGTAAATGTGATTAAGGGAGGTCGAATTGATGCACTTGGCCACTTAGGGAACCCTAATTTTGACTTCGATTTTGAAGCCGTTATTCAATGTGCGGTTGAACATAACGTGGCGATTGAGATCAATAACACCACACTCAAAGGCAATAGTCGCGTGGGCAGTGTTGACCGCTGTTATGAGATTGCAAGAATAGCGAAAGAGAAGGGCGCGTTTATTACTACAGGCAGCGATGCACATTTCTGTTTAGATGTCGGTGGTTTAGATTTAGTCGCTGCATTGCTTGATGAAGTGGGTGTAGATTCGAGCAAAGTAATCACTCATACACCACAGCAATTTTTGTCATTTTTGGCGTTGCGTGGTCGTAATGAGATCCCAGAATACTCAACTCTCGTTTAAGAGAATGTCGGCGGGTTTGCATTTCGACACAATCAATTTTTGTGTGTGACAGGTTTTTGTATACACTAGCCGAAAATAATAAAGTCGAAGTGCCACAACAATGATGGCTCTAGCTTCAAAGACACCGGTTCACTTGGAGAAACAATGAAAACTCGCTCAATCCTTTTATCTGGTTTAATCGCTGCGACAGTATTGTCTGGCAACGCATTTGCTAATGTTGACCTTAAGAAAAACATGCAAGAAATGAAGCTTGCATTCAAACAAGCGGCAGAAGCTCAAAGCATTGAAGAGATGCAAAAGCCTATCGTTCGTTTAGATACGCTAGTGGCAGAGCTGAAAACGGGTGTTTACCCAGTAGAAAAAGAAGATAACTTCATGGAAGGCTTCAAAAAGATCAGTGCATCACTCGATAGCATTGAGCAGAAGCTAGACCAAGGTGACCTAGAATCAGCGCAGCAAGAACTTCGTACTATTGACGGCCTTCGTGAAGAGTACCATGAGAAGCGTAACCCAAGTATCTGGAGCAAGATCTTCGGTTAATTCGTTTGTTCATTAGAGTTACTAGATAACAAAGTTCAACTCCTAAAACGCCGCTTATATTTCCTTTTTCAGGAAAATATAAGCGGCGTTTTTTATTGTCTTTTTTCTAATCAGTTTGATGCACTGAGGTGCGTAATATTTTATTGGCGCTTCTGTTGTAACCAGTTTTTAACCAAATAGAGTGTGCGTTAGCTTCAATTTTTTAACCTGATGTTAATCTTTACGTTTACCTATATAGCAAGTGCCTCATAATAAGGGAAATTTATAAAGATTTGGAATAATGCGCCGAACCTCATTCAACCTCTCTATGTTACTTGCCACAGCGTTAAGTTGGGCGCTGGTAACATTAATGCCTGTTATCAATGCTCATGGTAATAGTGCGGGAGTATGGGCGTCGTTATGTACGGTTAATGGCTTTGAACTGGTTCAAATTGAAGAAGGTGAACCGAATACCCACAAAGGTAAGCCGTGTCCGTTTAGCCATTTTTCCACATTTCACCAAGATGAACTTCCAACTACACTACTCACAACTCGACTGAGTTTTATTGTCTCAGACAGCTACGCTTTTTTGGCTCTAAGCGAACGCTACTTGAGGCAAGCCCCGCGTGGCCCTCCCTTTGTTATTGCTTAAATCTAACTCATTAAAATAATTAAAAAATAAAGTATTAAGTAAAGTTAAACATGCTCAGATTACTTTCTGGTTTTTCAGAAGGTATGTTTGCGTGTGTCAAAGGAAATTATAATGTTGAGAAATGAATCTCAAAGCTCTGCGCAAGCACAAGCGGCTTCGCAGTCTACAAGCAGTGTAAAAACGAAAGACCGCAATAAAACCCTATACTTCCTCACTTGGCGTTGGCATTTCTATGCTGGGCTATTCGTTATCCCATTCATGCTGATGCTGAGTATCACTGGCTTGGTGATGCTGTTTGATGATGAAATCGAGTTAGCTTTCCACCAAGACGCGATCGAGATTGTTACATCTGGCGATCCGATCAAAGTGTCACAGCAGTTAGCTGCAGTACAGCTTCAATACCCACAAGGTTCGGTGACTCAGTTTGTTCCGAGCAAAGCGCCTGATCTTGCTAACCGTTTTTCAGTATCACTTGAAGACGGAACGTCGGTTTTCGCGACTGTGAATCAATACACTAGCGAAGTGGTCGGAGAGATTCCACGCAGCGATAGTCTCTACCAACTCGCGAATGATATTCATGGCACTTTGTTGATTGGTGATTGGGGCGACTATCTGATTGAAGTCGCAATCAGTTTATCGATTCTGCTTCTTATTAGCGGTATTTACTTATGGCTACCAAGAGATAACGCGAGCCGTGCTGGTTTTCTTAAGCTGAGAGTGTCGTCCGGCCCACGCGTTCTGATGCGTAATTTACATGCGAATATAGGCGGTACACTATCGCTTATTCTGCTGTTGTTTATTCTCTCAGGCTTGGCATGGACTGGTTTTTGGGGCGGTAAGCTTGTTCAAGCGTGGAGCACTTTCCCTGCTCAAATGTGGGACGATATTCCATTGTCAGACAATACACACGCCTCCCTCAATCATGGCTCTGAAGAAGAGCTCCCTTGGAACTTAGAACAGACACTACTGCCGTTGTCTCAAGACAAGCCAGCAGAACACGTTCATCATGTGGAAGAGGCGGCTGAACCTCATGATCACTCTAAGATGGGCGAAGATCACTCTCAACATGTCATGTCAGCAAGCAGTTTCGCGATTGATGATGTTGTTGAAAAAGCACACTCACTTGGCTTTACGCAATACAAGTTAAATTTCCCTCGTTCAGAAACGGGTGTGTACACAGTCACAGCCAACACTATGGGCGGCGATATCATCGATCCAACGCAAGATCGTACCACGCACCTAGACCAATATTCAGGTCGTATTCTGGGTGAGGTGACATGGCAAGATTACAACTTTATTGCCAAGACGTTAGCGGTTGGTATTTCATTGCATCAAGGTGATATCAGCATCATCAACAAGCTGCTAAATGCCTTGTTTTGTTTGGCGTTCATTGTTGTGTCCGTAACGGGAGGAGTGATGTGGTGGATGCGCAGACCTTCAGGTCAAAGAAAGCTTGGTACACCACCGAAGTTTGGTGATGCAGGGCTTTGGAAGACTGGTTTGGTGAGCGTTGTAGTGATTTCAGTGCTGTTTCCTCTCGCGGGAGCAACGATTGTGACAGCTATGATATTGGATTGGTTGTTGTTCTCACGTGTCGAGATATTCAAGACAGCATTGAGTTAATTGATACACAAACTGACCTTCTTTTTGAGGAGGTCAGTTTTGTTATTCTGTCGAGAAGCTGTTTTGATGAGTAAGGTTTAGACTTGATAAAGCCTTATGTTTGATAAAGCTCGAGCGGCAGGCCGTCTGGATCTGCGAAAAACGTGAATGATTTCCCCGTAAATTCATCAATTCGGATTGGTTCGACTTCGATTCCTTGTCCTTCCAAATAACTTTTGACTTGTTGAACGTCATCCACACAAAAAGCTAAGTGTCTTAGCCCTTGAGCTTCAGGAAAACTTGGCCTTTCAGGCGCGTTAGGGAAGCTAAACAACTCTATTTGAGCACCATTAGGTAACGCCAGATCAAGTTTGTAAGATTGGCGCGTCTCTCGGTAATTCTCTGCAATTACTTCTAGCTTCAAAATCTGAGTGTAAAAGTGTTTCGACAATTTGTAGTCTGAACAAATTATTGCCGCGTGGTGTATTCCTTTTAGCATCGGTTTATTTCTCCTGCCAACTTGTCACCCAAGTGCTCCATGGCGTAATCAATGAATACACGCAATCGAGCGGGCATGTATTTGGTTTGTGCAAACTGCATCGCAATTGCGCCATGGTAATTACTCTTAATAGTCCAATCTTCTAATACCTGCACCACCGAGCCTTCAACCAGCGCATCTTGTATTACGAAGTCATGGAAAATACCTACTCCAAGTCCTTCTTTCACGCCTTTTAGTCGCATTTGTGAGTGGTTGACTGCGTAACGCCCATTGACGGGAACCGTGTGAAATTCATCGTCTTTCAAGAAGTCCCAAATGTGGTCTTTGTCTGTTTCGGCAAGATACAAACAGTCGTGTTCAGATAGATCGGTAGGGTGGTGCGGAGTTCCTTTCGTTTCTAAATAGTCTGGGCTTGCACATAACACAAGGTTGGTTTTTCCTAACTCTTTTAACACCAAGCTTTCGTCGGGCTTATCGGTCAGACGGAACGCGATGTCGATGCCTTGACGTAAAATATCGATGTCGCCATCGGCTGCTCTCAATTTAAGTTGGATCTCAGGATACTGATTCAAAAATGGAACAACGAAAGGCTGCAACACCGAGTTCAAGAATGCCTCTGGTGCCGCCACCGTTATCGAGCCCGCAGGTTCGGTATGGTCAGAGGTCGACAGTTCAACGGCTTGTTGTGCGGCATTAATCATAACTACGCTCTGGTCGTAAACCAGTTGTCCGGCTTGCGTGATGATAAGAGTACGAGTGGTTCGTTCGAACAGCTTAACCGACAGCGCTTTTTCCAAACGTGTGATCAGCTTACTGAGCGCAGAAGGTGTTACCCCTAACTGTTTTGCAGCCGCAGTAAAGCTGCCTTCGTTAACCACTAAAATGAACGAGGCGAGATCAGGAAGTAGGGCAATGAGTTTTGGATTAATCATAAGTGTCCAGTTAGGCTGGTTTCAACAAAGAGCGTATCGATAATTGTGATTGATTTACTTTGATTTGTGAATCAATTTCATTAATTAACTGGTGTGCTAATAAGATGTTGAAAGCGTCATTTATTAACAAGCTTAAGTGAACTACACTGATAAAAAAAGCTAGGTAAGTAACAGATGAATAAAGAAAATTTCTCAGAAGAATTAAAACGGCTACGTGAAAAAAGCACTATTTCGCAAGAAGAGTTTGCTGAGTTGCTCATCCCACTGATCCGCTTCACTGAGTTCAAACGTCAGTTGTTTTGCTTTGAAAGAGGTATTCCAAAGTAATTCACGCACCTTTTCTAAGTTATCAGGGTTAGCCAACAGCTTCTTACTGATATTAACTGCCAAGTTCAAGTGAGGTGAGAGAGATTTTACTTCTGTCAGTGACTGCTCAAGAACACTAAAGAAGATCTCTTCTTCGTAACCCAATGCGAACGCACGATCAATGAAAACACCAGGTGAAAAGACACCTTCTTCTGGAATATTCAGGCGAAAGAGCGCTTCTACGCCTGTTACTTTCTCTGCACTCGATTCTACTTTTGGCTGGTAAAAGCAGGTATGCCAGTCGTTTTCGAAGGCCGCTTGAATGATTTGGTCTGAAAGGGTCATGGGTTTGTTTCTCACTTTGGTAACGGCTGCACATTCTGAGAGAAACCTTCATTCATCACTATATCGTTTTGAGATTAAAAATTGAGATTTGATATGAAAGTGAAATTCGGTGGAATTTTCTGGAAATATGATGTTAAAAAGAGCGAGTAAAGGGCGTTAATGTGCCCTATGTCACTGGGATGAATGATTATTAGTGCCTGTAATTCACTAATGTTTTTCCAACTAAAGGGATAATCGGATCGGGGATGTTCAACTAGAATGTAGGCATAAGTTTTACAGTGTAAATGATCGTGTTGAGATCGTTTATATCCCTACATAAAGCGGCGCGCGATGCTGCTGAATAATAACTAGGAAGGAATGAGACAATGTCTTCTGCATTTTACCAACAGATTCAAACTCAAATCGAAGAAGTTAAAGAAGAAGGTCTTTACAAGTCTGAGCGTATTATCACTTCTGCACAAAAAGCAGCGGTTTCTATCTCGACGGGTGAAGAAGTGCTAAACTTCTGTGCAAACAACTACTTAGGTCTTGCTAACCACCCTGAGCTTATCGAAGCTGCGAAAGGCGGTATGGATCAGCACGGTTTTGGTATGGCTTCAGTACGTTTCATCTGTGGTACACAAGATTCTCACAAAGAACTAGAGCAAAAGCTTTCTACGTTCTTAGGTAAAGAAGACACTATCCTTTACACATCTTGTTTTGATGCAAACGCAGGTTTGTTCGAAACGATTCTAGGTAAAGAAGACGCAATCATCTCTGACGCACTAAACCACGCATCTATCATCGATGGCGTTCGTCTGTGTAAAGCAATGCGTTTCCGTTACTCGAACAACAACATGGAAGAGCTAGAGCAGCAACTTATCGCTGCTAAAGAAGCTGGCGCTCGTCATACACTAATCGTAACTGACGGTGTGTTTTCAATGGACGGCGTAGTTGCTAACCTTCCTGCTATCTGTGACCTTGCTGACAAGTACGACGCACTAGTAATGGTTGATGACTCTCACGCAGTTGGCTTCATGGGCGAAAACGGCGCGGGTACTCACGAGTTCCACAACGTTGTTGACCGTATCGACATCATCACAGGTACGCTTGGTAAAGCAATGGGCGGCGCTTCAGGCGGTTACACGTCTGGTAAGAAAGAAGTGATCGACTGGTTACGTCAGCGTTCTCGTCCGTACCTATTCTCTAACTCTGTTGCACCTGCAATCGTATCAGCGTCTATCCGCGTTCTAGATCTTTTAGCGGAATCTGGCGACCTACGTACAACTTTATGGGAAAACTCTGCTCACTTCCGTACTCGCATGGAAGAAGCTGGTTTCACAATGGGCGGTGCTGACCATGCAATCATCCCAATCATGCTGGGCGATGCGAAAGTAGCGGCTGAATTCGCAGAACGCGCACTAGAGAAAGGCATCTACGTTGTAGGTTTCTCTTTCCCTGTAGTACCAAAAGGTCAAGCTCGTATCCGTACACAAATGTCTGCTGCACACTCTCGTGAGCAACTAGACCGCGCAATCGATGCGTTCATCCAAGTTGGTAAAGACATGGGGATCATCTAATTTTAAAGAGGTGCCATGTGCATCCTTTAATTAGATAGAGCAACACCTTGTAGAACATATAGATTTTTGATTCTCGCCTTACAGTTAGGCGAGATGAACTAGGTAACATTATGAAAATTAAAGCACTTTCTAAACTTAAGCCTGAAGAAGGCATTTGGATGACCGAGGTTGAAAAACCTGAAATGGGTCATAATGATCTTCTTATCCGTATTAAGAAAACCGCAATCTGTGGTACAGACGTACACATCTACAACTGGGATGAGTGGTCACAAAACACAATCCCAGTGCCTATGGTAGTAGGTCACGAATACGTAGGTGAAGTTGTTGGCATCGGCCAAGAAGTTCGTGGTTTTGAAATCGGCGACCGTGTATCTGGCGAAGGTCACATCACATGTGGTCACTGTCGTAACTGTCGTGGCGGCCGTACTCACCTTTGTCGTAACACAACAGGTGTTGGTGTAAACCGCACTGGTGCGTTCTCTGAGTTCCTTGTGATCCCTGCGTTCAACGCATTTAAGATCCCGGCAGAAATCTCTGATGATCTAGCATCAATCTTTGACCCGTTTGGTAACGCAGTACACACAGCGCTTTCTTTCGACCTAGTAGGCGAAGACGTGCTAATTACTGGTGCTGGCCCAATCGGTATCATGGCTGCAGCGGTTGCTAAGCACGTTGGTGCTCGTCACGTTGTCATTACTGATGTAAACGAATACCGCCTAGATCTTGCTAAGAAAATGGGTGTGACTCGCGCAGTAAACGTGATGGAAGAGAAGCTTGAAGACGTAATGTCAGAGCTTGGCATGACTGAAGGCTTCGATGTAGGCCTAGAAATGTCTGGTAACCCATCTGCGTTCAACAGCATGCTGACTAACATGAACCACGGCGGTAAGATCTCTCTACTAGGTATTCCACCATCAGACATGGCAGTAGATTGGAACCAAGTTATCTTTAAAGGCTTGGTTATCAAAGGTATCTACGGTCGTGAGATGTTCGAAACTTGGTACAAGATGGCTTCACTAATCCAGTCTGGCCTAGATCTAACACCAATCATTACTCACCACTACAAAGTAGACGATTTCCAAGCAGGCTTCGACATGATGCGCTCTGGTATGTCTGGTAAAGTAATTCTTGATTGGGAATAAGCTGATAGGGGAAACCCTGAGTTAATTCCAAAATCTAAATGCCTCAAAGAAATTTGGGGCATTTTTGTATCTAAATTCTACGAATGATCAAATCATCTCTCTGTCACTTAATGGCCATTTTGCTGCGCTGTAATCTCTAAAATAGTTAATAAGCAGTTACACCTTATTGTTTTGACTATTGAAGAGAGGGCTCATGGCTTGTAAACCGCTTGTATGGTGTTTCTGGAGACGGAGCCGATTATTCTGATACTCGAATCAACAAGACATCAACGCAAGTCTTTTGGGTAGAGATTTTGGGTGGTGGTTGGACGGTAGGCTCAGCACCGACATTCTCGTACGACTGGAATAATGGTCAGGCGGAAATTCCGTTAAATATCAGTGTGAGCAAAACAACGGTTCTGAATGGGCGCCCTTGGAAATTTGGTATTGAAGCGAACTATTATCTTGAGAAAGACGAAGAAACGCGTCCAGATTTTATGTTGAGCTTTAATATCAGCCCAGTGGTGGAAAATAAACTGGCGTCTTTATTTGACTAATCTAAGAGTGGAAGAGCAGAAATGAAAAAGGCTGAACGCTCTTCGTTCAGCCTTGTGTGTCATTAGATTGAAACGCTTCTATCAGCCAGCTGCAACCTGCATGATGAGACCACAAATGTAAGCACCGTATGTACCGAGTGCGTAACCCAGTACCGCCATTAGGATACCTACTGGTGCCAATGCTGGGTGGAAAGCGGCAGCAACGATAGGAGCTGATGCAGCGCCACCTACGTTGGCTTGGCTACCTACAGCCATAAAGAACAGTGGAGCACGGATCAGTTTCGCCATCACTATCATTAGAAGGGCATGGATGGTTAACCATGTGATACCAATGAAGAAGTAACCAGGGTTGTCTAGGATAGCTGTCACATCCATTTGCATACCGATAGTTGCGACAAGAATGTAGATGAATGCTGAACCTACTTTTGATGCGCCGCTGTGCTCAAGGCTACGTGTCGATTTGAAGCACGAAGCGATCAACGCGAACGTTGTCACCATGACAATTAACCAAAAGAAGCCAGATGTTAAGCTGTATTTTGCAAGCTCTGGTGCGTTGGTTGAGATCCATGGTGCAATCATGTCACTGAAGTAGTGAGCTAAACCCGTTAGACCAAATGCGATAGCAGTGATCTTCATTAGATCGGTTGTGGTGGTAGGGCGAGCGTTCTCTTCTTGGTATTTTGATACCGTCACTTTTAGTTCATCAATAGATGATGTGTCTGCTTTCAGCCATGCGTCAATCTTCTTCTGGCGGCCTGCCATAACAAGCAGCACTGCCATCCAGATATTTGCACAGATAACGTCAACGGTGATCATTGCTGAGAACAGTTGGTCGTCAACCTCGAACACTTCTTTCATCGCGGCTTGGTTCGCGCCACCACCAATCCAAGAACCAGCTACCGTTGTTAGTCCGCGCCATACGTCGCCAGATACAAGGTCAGGGTTAACTTGGTCGATAATCAGAATAGCCAGTGGGCCACCAATGATGATGCCGACAGTACCCGTCAAGAACATGATAACGGCTTTAGAACCAAGCCCGAAGATTTTACGAAGATCTGCTGAAATGATCAGAAGAACTAATGCACCTGGTAGTAGGTAGCGGCTTGCCACAAAGTATAGCTTCGAGTTTGAAGCATCAATGATGCCAAAGCTGTTTAATAGCGAAGGAACGAAGTAACAGAGTAATAGACCCGGAACGAACGAGTAGAATTTTTTTAGTGCGCTGTTTTGGCTACTTTCCGTGATAAATACACCGCCAAGAATAACAGCTAACATGCCCATAATTACGGCATCATTAGTGATCATTATTATATCTCCTTTAAGGTGAGCGCAAACGCCTCACTTTTTGAAGTGCAGGACTATACCTACAACTGCTATTCGTTACAAATTGTAACCATAGACACATTTTGAAATGCTTATGTTAATTTTGTTGGCTGTGATTTGTGAATTCACAGCGCAAGTTATTGGTGTGGTGAATTGGTCTGAGATGGCATGTCCGTTGGTTTTTGATATATGCAATACAATTCAACCCTTAGAAAATGGTCGCTATAAAACACGTTGATAGCTTCTAGAATAGAGCGATCGCATAAATATCCGCTTTTATAGCATGGTTTATGTGGGGTTTGAATGTTTCAAAAATGTAAAAAATGAACTCGTTTTTGCGTAGTTAAGAGAAATTAAAAATTATAAGTAGATCACATAAATTAGTGAGATTACCTGCATCAGGAGTAATGATTGGTAGTGATAGGTGATTTTTGTAGAGAGGGAAATAAAGAAAAGCGGCTTAAAAGCCGCTTTTTGATACGTTTAGAACAATTTCCTAGCATTCATCTTCTTCAAAGCAATCTGCATAGCCTTTCGGTGGTGGTGTCCAACCTCGTTCTGAGTGAGAGTGTTTGTCTGAACGATCTTTCTTCATGTCTTCTTTCATTGCTTCTTCGAGGTGAATGAAAATTTGACGGTAGTTGTTGTCGTAGCGTGGGTTCTCTTCCGCTTCAGACCAAGCTTGGTAAAGCTTTTCAGACTTACGGCTCTCAACACGCTGATACGTCGATTTTTGTTGCTCGACGAAGAATGGGTGATGACCTAACGAACGTAAGGCCTGTGCGCCCATTTCAAGTGCTGAGTGATACGTTTCTGATTCCACAAAATCAGCGCCAGCTTCTCTTAAGCGGTAACTATGACCACGGTCGAATGCGCGAGCCAAGATTTTCACATTAGGGTAGGTGTGTTTTACATACTTCACCAATTCCACGCTTGAATCTGGGTTGTCGATAGCCACAACAAGCATGGCGGCTTCTTCGATTCCAGCGGTATGCAATAAATCGTGACGAGTCGCATCACCAAAATAGGATTTGATATTGATAGATCGCAACACGTCTACTTGATTCGCTTGATGGTCTAGAACGACGGTTTTAACATCGTTTGATACCAGCAATCGGTTGACGATCTGACCGAATCGACCGATACCAGCAATGATAACGGTTCCTTTTTCTTCGATGGTATCTTCTTCACGGTCGTTTGATTTTTGCTCGTAGCGAGGAAGAATCACTTTATCAAATAGAATGAATAACCCTGGTGTTAGGAACATTGAAAGTGCCACAACCAACGACAGCGTTTGAACGATGTCAGCAGGTAACACGTGGTTTTGAGCCGAGAAGCTCAGTAGTACAAATCCAAACTCACCGGCTTGCGCCAAGCTCAATGTAAATAGCCAACGGTCACTGTTTTTGATTTTGAAGACTAACGCCAGTGTAAATAGCACCAAGGCTTTGAGAAGCATAACGCCAAGAGTGAGGCCAATGATCAAACCAAAGTCGTTGAACAGCACATCAAAGTTGATGCCCGCACCTACGGTAATAAAGAACAAGCCAAGTAGCAGTCCTTTAAACGGGTCAATATTAGACTCAAGTTCGTGGCGGAATTCACTGTTCGCCAATACCACACCCGCAAGGAAGGTACCTAAAGCGGGTGATAGCCCGACCAAGCTCATCAGTGCAGCAATACCAATCACCAACATCAGTGCGGTTGCCGTAAAAATTTCACGCAGGCCCGAGCTCGCAACAAAGCGGAATAACGGACGACTCAAAAAGTGCCCACCGACAACAACAATCGCGATAGATGCCGTGATCACTAAGCCATAAGCCCAACCAGGCAAGTCAGCAACAAGACTAAGCTCTTCGTGGTGATCTGAAGCTGAAGCGACCGCGCTTTGTGCAGCTTCGATTAATTCTGGTAGCGCTAACAGAGGAATGAATGCCAACATAGGAATGACGGCAATATCTTGGAACAGTAACACCGAGAAAGCGTTCTTGCCGCCTTCCGTCTTAGATAACCCTTTCTCGTTAAACGTTTGCAGAACAATCGCTGTTGATGACAGTGCGAAGATCAAACCGATAGTTAACGCGATCGTCCAAGGCTGGCCGAAGAATAGGGCAATACCCATTACAATCGCGGTCGTGCCACCAACTTGCAGACCACCTAGCCCCATTAGTCGGTTTCTCATTGCCCAAAGCATCTTAGGCTCAAGTTCAAGGCCGACTAAGAACAGCATCATAACCACACCAAATTCGGCAAAGTGTTGAATGGTTGTGGTCTCTTCACCCACTAAGCCAATAATTGGACCAATCACAACACCGGCTATGAGGTAGCCCAATACAGAACCAAGGCCCAGTCTTTTAGCAATTGGTACGGCAATGACTGCTGCAACTAAGTAGATAAATGCTTGTAGAAAATATCCCGTCATTATTTAACCTCTGCCATTAGTTCATCTACATAGTGGTTTAGTTTTTCTGCCTTGCTGGCTTTCTTGATATTGATCTCGCCGGCAACCAGCGCCTCTAACAGCACTTTATAGCTATCTACATGCTCTTGGATGCGGTTTTCTTCCAAAGCGGTACGTGAGCCGAATAGTGCAAATGGCGCGAGATAGGTCATCCCACACAATGAAGCGGTCTGTTCAATTGGGTGAAGCAGTTCGCGAATAGTGAAATGGTTGTAGCCATCACTTTGGTAAGCGTCTTTTTTGCCCCCTGCAGTGATGCTGCATAACAAATTCTTGCCTTGTAGTTCGTTGCCATCGGTACCGTAGGCAAAGCCGTATTCAAGAACAAGGTCTTGCCACTCTTTCAGAATCGCCGGTGTTGAGTACCAATACAAAGGGAATTGAAAAATGATGATGTCATGGTCTAACAGGCGTTTCTGTTCACGGTCGATATTAATTTTGAATGTCGGATACTCGGCATAGAGGTCGACGCAGGTAACGCCTTCAATGCGTTTAGCTTGTTCAAATAAGGGTTTGTTTGCTTCAGAACGATGTTGAGAAGGATGGGCGAATAGCACCAAGACTCGATTTTTCGACATATAGCCCTCATTGTTCATTAACGAATAAAATTTATTGGAATTATAGATATACAATAATAGAAGAATGGTTGAACAACAACGAATTGGCCCATACTTCTCTATTTAGATACGAGTGTATTTCTGTGTTTAATTATATAGAGCGTCAGCTATTTTGTGTATTTTAGGGGCAAGTAGCCGATGACTGAGTAAAACTAATTATTCAAGAATAGTAAAAGCGAATATGGGCATTTTATGTCACCGTTGGTGGGTAACGTAAATAATGCAATAACCCTACATAGAACGATAATGAATAAAGGAAAAAACTATGAGCATGGACTTGCGTCAACAATGTGATTTGTTGCTTTCTGGTCACCTAGAACCGACACCCGCACAAACATTCGCTCAGATGGCTGAATGGTGTGAAACACATAATGTGAGCCATGATATTTACGGTGATGGCGAATTTATCGAAAGCTTTGAAAACAAGGTCGCAGAACTGCTTGGCTATGAAGCTGCCGTGTTTGTGATTACCGGTACCATGAACCAACCAACAGCGTTAGAAATCGCGTGCCAAGAGAAAAGAAACCCAGTGGTAGCGATGCATGAGTCGAGCCATATCATGCGTCATGAACGCCAAGGGTATCAGCTCCAAAATCGTTTCAACGTGCTTCCTGTTGGTAATGTATTTCGTACTTGGAATGTTGATGATTTAAAGGCGTGGCCAGATGAGATAGCAGCCGCTCTATATGAATTGCCGATGCGTGAAATTGGCGGCCAATTACCAGAGTGGGAAGAGCTTGAAGCGATCAAGCAATACTGCAAAGAACAATCGATTCACCTTCATATGGACGGTGCGCGTTTGTGGGAGTGTGGTGCGTATTACCAAAAGCCATACAGTGAAATTGCTGAGGGTTTCGATAGCGCCTATGTCTCGTTGTATAAAGGTCTTAATGGGCTTGGTGGTTCATTACTGCTGGGCGATAAAGCCTTTGTAGCGAAAGCATCGGCGTGGATGAAGCGTCAAGGTGGTAATGTGTATCACCGAACGCCTTATGTGGTTTCAGCAGCGATGCAGTTTGATGAGCGATTAGAACTGATGCCTGCTTTATTTGAGCGCACCAAACAGGTGTATCAAATACTGCAAGATTACCCTCAGTTCACCGTTAACCCGCAGCAACCGCAGGTCAATATGCTTCACCTGTACTTACCAGTGAGCTACGAAGACGGCATTATTGTGCGAGACAACATCGCGAAGAAGCACAAGATTTGGATAGGAAACCCAGCGATTAGCGAATTGCCAAACCAATGTAAGATTGAATGGTATGTGGGTGATAACTTATTGAATTTGCCTGATCATGAGCTGATCGACATTCTTGATTTAATAAACGAAGAGCTTATTTGATTACGGAAGAGTTGATCGCAGAAGAACGGATCTAATGGATACAGGAAATTGGTCCGGTATCCATTTATTAAGACGTAACGATAGGCTGTGTTACATATACTGGTTGATGTACACGTCGACTAAGAACATGAACACTGGAACTGTGCTAAGAACTCCGAAGAAGACGATTGGCACCCAGTTTTTCATTTTCTTTTTAGGTTGCTCAGTGTTATTCATAAATTCGGCCTTAAAGTGGTTGTCGTGTCTGTTTAGCTTTTTGGTACTAAAAATCTGAGTGTATGGTATCAAATAAATGGGTTTAGCCCTATGTGGATTTAGAGAACCGTGGCGTATATCAATCACATAAAATGTAAGTGATTCATAAACGGTTCATAAAGGTTCAACAATAATGAACCTATTAGAAAAAGTATTGCCTCACTTGGCATGTAAAATAAACAGCATTCAAAGATTTGGAGAATACAGAATGAAAACAATAGGAAACATCATTTGGTTTCTGTTCGGTGGTGTATTTATGGGGCTGGCGTGGTGGTTCTTCGGACTGCTCGCATTCCTAACCATCGTTGGTATTCCATGGGGTAGAGCGTGTTTTGTTATGGGTAATTTCTCATTCTTCCCATTTGGTCAGGAAGCGATTTCGCGTGATGAACTGACCAATGAAATGGATATTGGCACGAGTCCGCTAGGTGTGATTGGTAACGTTATTTGGTTCTTGTTTGCGGGAATCTGGCTTGCGATTGGTCACATCATGTCAGCAGTGGCGTGTTTCATTACCATTATCGGTATTCCATTTGCTATTCAACACCTTAAATTAGCAGTTATCTCGCTAGCGCCAATCGGTAAGACGGTTGTTGATAAGCGTGAAGCAGAAGCGGCACGAGTAAGAAATTACAAAGGTTAAGCTTACACTCTCAGCCTGATTGAACTTAATAAGCACATCGCAGGATGTGCTTTTTTGTGCCTCCGTTGTTATCTCTCGATGCTCTTCTAACAAATACTAACTAGGCCTAGTTGAGCTTCGATGTTGGTGAACTGGATATTACTGGGCTAAACATTATTGGATTAAACATTGTTGAAAAGCACTTCAAGCCGAAGGGTTATGTTGGCTTCTTCGATATGCTTCTCGTAGGGTTCTCGTTCCCATTGATAACGAGGAATGAGCTCATAGAACAACCACTCTTTCCATACATTTTGCCGGTAGGTAATCGAAACCTGAGCGTATTCGTAGTGATTATGAGGCTCATCCGTTGCATTAATCGTGGCGCTATATTGAAGTGCTTGGTCTTGAGCAAGGTAATGGTATAAGGTTAACCCAGTACCATAGTTCCATCCTTTCAGATCGTTGTTGTACCCTGCAAAACTTGACCATCGAGCTAAGAAATCATCACTTAAAGAAAGATCAAAATCGATGTCAGAGATTTCGCCAGTTTCTTTCTTTTCTCGATATACCCGTTGGGTAAACCTGAATACCGCATCCGTAGTGAGTGGGTAGGTAAAACGGTAGCGAGCTTCGATGCGCGGGCGTAATGTCGCTTTAATGTTGAAGCTGCTATAGCCTTTGGCGTAAGCGTCGTAACGCAGGCCTAATGCACTCTCCAATTCATCAGAATCCTTCGGAAAAAAATCCAAAAACTCTTCATCGCTAACAGATTCGTAAATCAACTTGAGACGTTTACTTACAAAGGGAAGGTGTAAACGCGCTTTGAGTTTTGTGGAGTAGTCGACATCGCCGCCTTCAGAATAAATAAAATCGTTATACCAACGCACAGACGTACCCGCTCTGGCATCTTCGGTAATACGGTCATCTACAAAGAAATTGTCGAACCAGAGTGCGGGTTGGCAAAACTTACTGTTAAGGAAGTGGTAGGCCTTTTCGACAGGGACATCTTCTAACGGCTGACTGTGACACTCATTTTGTTCCTCTGCTTGAACGGAGTATGAAATGAGTGACGCCAATAATGAGGTGCTAGCTATCCTACGACTCAATGGAACCTGTTTGTTATTCTGTATATCAATAGGTTAACTATAACCAAGCGATCGCAACAATGCGACTTTTTCGTGATGGGTCGCTATTGATTAACGGTTCTAGGGCGTGGGGAAGGTAAAGATCTGAAAGAGATTAGACAGACAAAAGAAAACGGACTCAGAAGTTGAGCCCGTTTGTGTTTATATTTCTTGGTTTTTAGAGAAGCGTTTAACCGTGAAAGGTTAACAAAACTAGTTGTCTAGATTACATCGCCGCTTCGAAGATTGCCGAGATCTCTTCGTGAGTCGCTTGTTTAGGGTTAGTGAAACCACAAGCATCTTTCAGTGCGTTATCAGACAGAGTCGGGATGTCTTCAAGTTTGGCACCAAGCTGTGCGATACCTGTTGGGATGTTGACATCGTTTGCTAGTTGAACAATTGCGTTGATCGCCGCTTCTGCGCCTTGCTCTGCTGTCATACCTTCAACATTGACACCCATTGCTTTTGCAACATCACGTAGACGCTCTGGGCAAACTTGCGCGTTGTAGCGTTGAACGTGTGGAAGCAAGATAGCGTTACATACGCCGTGTGGCAGGTCGTAGAAGCCACCCAGTTGGTGCGCCATAGCATGAACGTAACCCAGTGAAGCGTTGTTGAAAGCCATACCTGCCATGAACTGTGCGTAAGCCATCTGTTCACGAGCTTCAATGTCTTCGCCGTGTGCCACTGCCGTTCTTAGGTGTGCTTGCACAAGTTCGATTGCTTTAATAGCGACGGCGTCAGTGATTGGCGTTGCTGCAATTGAAACGTAAGCTTCGATTGCGTGTGTTAGCGCATCCATACCCGTTGCAGCAGTCAGTGATGCTGGTTTAGCAAGCATCAACTCAGGATCGTTTACTGAGATAAGCGGTGTTGTGTGCTTATCAACGATAGCCATCTTAATGTGACGATCTTCATCCGTAATGATGCAGAAACGTGTCATTTCAGAAGCTGTACCAGCGGTGGTGTTGATGGCAATAAGCGGCATCATCGGTTTTTCAGATTGGTCTACGCCTTCGTAATCTGCAATCTGGCCGCCGTTAGAAGCAACCAGAGCGATGCCTTTTGCACAGTCGTGCGGAGAGCCACCACCAAGAGAGATAACAAAGTCACAGTCGTTGTCAGTTAGAAGCTCAAGGCCGTCGTTCACGTTAGTGATAGTTGGGTTTGGTTGAGTACCATCGAAGACGACAGCGTCAACATCACGTTGACTTAGAAGATCTTGTACCTGCTTAACCATACCGATTTGGTTTAGGATTTTGTCGGTAACGATAAGACCCTTTTTAAAGCCTTGAGACTGAATGCTATCAACAGCATCCTTTAAGCAGCCTGTTCCCATGAAGTTAATTGTAGGGATGTAAAAAGCACTAGACATTGGAAAACTCCATTAATTATGATTTTTAATTTCCTATATGGTGTCGGCAAACAACTGGTCGACCATTGATCTGAATCAAAAGCGGCCCCAAGGTACCACTTTGTGGCTATGAGGTGTGATAGGGCGCATATAGCAATCGTTTTTATAGTTTTTTGATGTGATCTTTGTCATTTATAGATCTTAAAGAGTCGATTGATTCTAGCCCTATATATCGCCGTAAAGATAAAATACTGATATTACTCACTGGCTATTTATTCATTAGCTAGTTCTTTTTGCTTATTTTCTGAATTTATAGCAGGTGATTCCTCTTCTTTATATTCGTCAGAAGAAGCTTGCGGTTCTTCATCATAATATTTGACAAGAAACGGAGTAAGCATGACGGATGAGGGTAAGAAGTGCTTCATAGTACCTCCCGGTACAGTACGTGTGTTTCTTGTATGGTATTGGTTTAATATGTGGCAAAATTTGCGATACATCATTACTTGTTGCTTGTTTTCTATAAATTCTTAGAACTATATTCAGGCTCACAAAAATGGTAGTAGAATGCACACTTAGCCTTTGAGGCTAAGAAAGAACAAAAATAACACGGCTAGATAGCGCGAATAATAGGACAGATAATGAAGTACGATTGGATATTCTTTGATGCAGATGAAACCTTGTTCCATTTTGATGCTTATCAAGGAATGAAGCTGATGTTTTCTCGTTTTGGAGTAGATTTCAGCGAGCAAGATTATTCGGCTTACCAAAAGGTTAATTTGCCACTTTGGGTCGATTACCAAGATGGTCGTATTACCGCAGACCAACTGAAACATACCCGCTTCGAAAGTTGGGCCGAGAAACTAGAAACAACAACGGCTGCTTTAAACAGTGCATTTTTAACAGCGATGGCAGATATCTGTTCATTATTACCGGGTGCACAAGAGTTGATGGAGTCTTTAAAAGGCAAAGTGAATATGGGCATCATCACTAACGGTTTCACAGAATTGCAGTCAATCCGTTTAGAGCGCACAGGAATGACGGATTACTTTGATCACGTGATTATTTCTGAAGAGGTAGGGGTAGCTAAACCGGACGCTCAGATTTTCGAATATGCACATAAGCTGGTTGGGTTTCCATCTAAGCAAAGAGTGTTGATGGTTGGAGATAACCCGCATTCAGATATTCTCGGTGGACTCGATTTTGGTATCGAAACTTGTTGGTTAAACAGCCAAGAAAAGGCAACGCCTGCGGGTATCAACCCTCATTATCAAGTTAAGTCACTGGCTGACTTACAAGCGCTTCTATTGGCTTAGGCTATAACGACTGCCACTAACGAATACGCAACAACAAATAGTTTATTTTGTAAACTGCTCAATATTTGTAAGTCGCTTAAGTTTTCGCAAATCAATAACCGATGGCCGAGTACGAAAATGTACTCGGCCAAATATTTTAAACTTGGTTTAGCTTATAGAGTGATGACCACAAACAGATAAAGGAAGAGGCGTGCTGAAATCTCATCGTTATAGCTGCTACGGTATTATCGCCATTTTACTGTGGAGCTGCTTGATTGCTCTGTCTCGCAGTGTTTCAGAACATCTAGGTCCAATTGGTGGCGCTGCCAGCCTTTACACGGTGAGTTCGCTGTTGTTGGTCTGCGTTATGGGGTTGCCGAAATTGTCACGCTTCTCTAAATCTTACTTACTGATCGGCGGCGCCTTATTTGTTTGTTATGAGATCTTCTTGGCTCTGGCGTTAGGAATGGCAAATAGCCGACATCAAGCGATAGAGATGGCCGTAATCAACTACCTATGGCCAGCATTAACAGTGTTGTTTGCGGTGCTGCTGAGTGATAAGAAGATTAACTGGTTGGTTTATCCAAGTATCTTTTTGGCATTCTTTGGTGTGGCTTGGAGTATCAGCGGTGACCAAGGTCTGTCAGTTGAACAAATTGCTGCCAACATTGCGACCAACCCTAAAACCTATTCTATGGCGTTTTTCGGTGCGATTATTTGGGCGGTTTACTGCAACTACACCCAGCGTGTCGCTAAAGGTCAGAATGCGATTGTGCTGTTCTTTATCGCAACGGCGATCACTCTGTGGATCAAGTACGCGCTGAGTGATGAAACTGGCATGGTGATGACAACGAGTGCGGCGATTGACTTAGCGTTAGCTGGTGCTTGTATGGGCGCTGGCTATGCACTTTGGAACACGGCGATTCTCGGTGGCAACATGGTGTTCTTGGCAACTATGTCGTACTTTACGCCAATCTTCGCTACGTTACTCTCTTCGGTGATTTTAGGCTTGTCGTTGACTATAACGTTTTGGCAAGGCGTATGTATGGTAACCGTTGGCTCACTGGCTTGCTGGTGGGTAACAAGAGAAAAGCCGACGGCAAATGCGTCGGCTTCTAAAAAGGTTCAATCTGAGTCGTAATTGGTTTTTCTGCCAATTTTTGTGAGGGGTTAGCTCGCAATATTGAGGTTCAGTTGAAGCTCATATGGCATCTTAGATAGGCGTCGCTTAAGTTGGCGACGCGTACGTTCAATATCATCGAGTGCAATCGCTTGTTGATCGTTGGTATGAATATCAACGTTGATTCGTAATTCTGGGCCAACCTTCGTCACACCCATTAGCTCCAAATCTTGATCTGCTTCTTTGTCTACCGCGACAACGTTCTTATCTACTGCATCACAAATATCTTTGGTCGCTGACATCATAAGCAGTTCGCGCATGGCTTCACGTAACATATCGAAAGGCACTTTGATGAAGTAGAAAGACATGAGTAACATCATCATTGGGTCGGCATATACCGCATATTCTGCAAGCGGAGAAAAAGTCATCAACCAAGCCGCTACGAAACCAGCTGTTACCGCGACACTCAATAGCGTGTCCATCTGCCACTGCTTAGATTCAGCCTGAATCAGACCTGAAGAAATACGTTTGCTCTTATTCGCGATGTACCACCAAGCGTAACCACAACCCAACACGTTGAAAATACCAAACAGAGTTGCAATAGAAGCATCAACTTCACGACCACCCGTCATTAGGGCGCCAATTGCAGAGTACAGTGAATAACTAACTACAAGCAGAATCACAACGGCCTTAATGGCAATAACAATCGGCTCGATGATCGCTCGACCAAACGGGAATTCTCTGTCTGAAGGGCGATTAATGTATTTTGAGGCAGCTAGTGACAATAAAGTTAACAGTAAGCTGATAAGAGAGTAGACACCGTCAAATACTATGACCAGAGAGCCAACGAGAAGACCCAACACCAATCCGCCAATTGCGAAGCCTGATGCTAAAAGGGCTGAGAACAATAGTACTCGATTTTCGTTTTGGCTTTTCCTGTCACACATAATATTTTCCAGATGTTTTTGATAACTTCATTGTTCTAATATTGAGCTAGCTTTACAAACTTTATCTGATGACGTTTATATGTACTATTTGAGTAATACATATAAATCGATAAAATTCAGTGATTTAGGTTGAAGTTTGGGTGTCAATAAAGTTGACGTTGAGTGTTTTTTAGGGATGATGTGCAACTGAAATAGGATCGTTTATGATTACTAAAACACATTAGTCGCTGAGGTCTTATTGGTCTTTTAGATTTGGTTGCGATGGACAAGGAGTGAATCGATATGAAGTTTGACGATATTAGTGATAATGAGTTGTGGGTGATTGCTAACCCGATCATGGATAACCTGATGGACGGTTCAACTAAGGTTGATCATGAACAGCACTGTCGAGACTTTACTCAAAGGATGAAAGACATTGTTACGCCAGAATACTTAGAAAAGGTGTGTCACCATTATCAGCACAGTAATGGCTTTTTTGCTGAGCGTGAACAAGTAGCGTTGTTTAGACGCTCAGACTCTATCGCTTTTGTGTGGAAGCAAGCGTACACCATTGCCAAAGGCGAGTTTGTGGCTGAAATGGTATTGGTTGAAGAAGATGGGCGTTACTTGGTGGATCACGTCATGGTTTTCTAACAAGCTAAAATTAGAAATCAAACAAGTAGTCGCTGAGCTGATCAGCAAGCCAGTTCATTCCTGGGTGTTCTGCCATGCCCGCTGCGGTAAACATACAGTAGTCTTCTTGCGTTAAGCCGTAGGTGTGTTTGATCACGGCGAGCTCTTGTTCACGCAACAAATGGCGAATCAATGGCTCTGGCATTACGCCCCATGCCTCTTCACGTAAAATCGTATCCAACATAAAGTCGAAGCTAGAGAAGCCGATGTAACGGCGCGAGAAGGGCTCAAGCTCAGGATTATCCTTTTCATTAAGATAAACCATGGTCGCTTGCATCGAATTTCTCAGTACTTCATCAGACACACGGCGCATCACGCTCAAATCATGTCCTTTCTTACACACCGACATCATTCGAATTTTACCAAGCGGGTTGTAGATTATTCTTGGGTCATCGACACGTTCGTAATCGACACCAAATGCGAAGTCGACTTGCTGAGTTTCAACTAGGTTAGCTAAATCGCCGCTCGACGCGAGAACGAAGTTGAATGAGGTAGAAGGGTACTTGTTGTTTAACGCATGAGATAAGTCCTGCCACATTTCATCGGGTAGGGAGTCGTCTCGTGCAATCCAAATTTCCGCGTTGAATTCGCCCGAGACATGTAAGCAGGTTTGTTTGATACGCGCTGCTGTCACCAACATACCTTCGCAGTCTTTATAAATCGCTTTGCCTGCTTCAGAAAGTTCGACGTGGTTTCCGCTGCGCACGAACAGCTCGACATCTAACTCTTTTTCCAAGGCTTTAATCGACATGCTGAGTTTGGTTCGGTTGCATTCTAACTGACGTGCAGCTTCAGAAACTGATCCTAAATCAGCAACGGAACAAAAGGCTTGGACTTGAGAAAGGTTCATTTCATTTCCATATTGAGCGGAGGTTGGTGCATATTATCTGAATATTGTGCTGACTATCTTAGAAATAGTCCATCTTTGCATGATAACTCTATGACGAATTGACTAATTTGGTTTACTCTGGGGAAGTTCCGAACCTACAAGAAGTAAAGATGGAGGCCATGATGGCGAAACAATGGGACGAGTACGCCGTTGACTGGGATAAAGATCCCGCAACCGCAGTATTCGCACAGTCCGTATTTGACCAGTTAACACAGCTCGTTGATTTAAACGGAACCCGTGTCCTTGATTTTGGGTGTGGTACAGGACTACTCAGCCAGAAAATATCTCCTTTAGCAAAAGAGATCATCGCACTTGATATCTCTGAAGGGATGATTGAAGAGTTAGATAAGAAAGAGTTACCTAATGTTGAACCGGTAGTTGATATTTTATCGCGCGGACTTGCGGCGCAGCATCCAGCATTCAGAAACCAGTTTGACCTCGTGGTAGCCTCTTCGGTGTGTGGTTTTATCCCGAACCTACAAGACACAGTCAGTCTGATTTACACGCTGCTTGAAAACGACGGTACGTTTGTACACTGGGATTGGCATTTAGAAAGTGACAGCCAAGACTACGGAGTGAGCCAACAGCGTTCAGAAAACGTTTTGAGTGCAGCGGGCTTTGCAGTGGTTGAAGTCTCCACACCGTTCTCGATTGACACTCCGCAAGGAGAGTTAAAGGTACTAATGGGTGTTGGACGTAAACAAGCGCTTCCTGACCTGTAACAGTGTGTATGCCTAAAATACTAAACCCACATTAACGACGTTACGGTCAGTTATGTGGGTTTTCTCTTTTGCGCACTACTGTTTTAAACAGAACGAGTTAGCGCTTTCTCATTTCTTCATTATTAACTCTGTTTTCTCTATTTCCCATCTCGCTCATAGAAAAGCTCAACACCGCTAGTTTATAGATTTATTATTTCCATTTTGGAAATATAGTCTTGCGTAGATTTCATTAGTGGAAATTTAGCTCTGAGATATAAAATAAGCCCATAACAATATTAAGGGTTTAAACATGAGCCACCAATCTGCTTCTCCACAACTTTCAGAGCAACAACAACGCTTTAGCAATATCATTTCAGATGCCAACCTGTCACCAAAACAGAAGTCGAGCTATCTTGCCTTAGAAGCTGAAGCAAGCCTACCGTATATGCCGGTAAGCAATGAAGTAGAGCAAGCCTTACAGCAAGGCGTGCTGTGTGACATGTTTGAAGGGCACGCACCATTTAAGCCGCGCTATGTACTTCCAGATTATTCTAAATACTTACATCAAGGCTCAAAGTACTTAGAGCTTAGCGCGGCAACTAATTTCGATGAAGCATTGAATATGCTTACCATCCTTTACCACCACGTACCTTCTGTTACTTCAATCCCGGTTTACCTTGGTCAGCTGGATGATGTGCTAATGCCATTCGTTGGCGAGTTATCGGAAGAACAGGTTTACCAAAAGATTAAACTGTTCTGGATTATGTTGGATCGCACGCTGCCAGATGCGTTTATGCATGTGAATATTGGCCCGACAGACAACATTATCTGTCGCACGATTTTGCGTGTCGATGCTGAGCTCAAGCAGATCGCGCCAAACCTTACTTTTATGTACGACCCAGCTGTGACTCCTGATGATCTACTTCGTCATGCGGCGAGCAACATCTGTGAGTGCAGTAAACCACATATCGCGAACTATCCAGCACACGCTGCTACTTATGGTGATAAGCGATTTGGTATCGTAAGTTGCTACAACTCTCTGCCTTTAGCGGGGGGGTCAAACACATTAGTGCGTATGAACCTGAAGCAAGTGGCGTTGAAGTCTGAGGACAGTGTCGATTTCTTACAACAAGTATTGCCGAACTACAGTGGCATCATGGTTGAACTGATGAACGCGCGCAGTCGCTTCTTGCATGAAGAGTCTAACTTTTTCGAGGGCTTCCTGACCAAAGAAGGTCTGATTGAAGAAGATCGCTTCGCACCAATGTTTGGTATTTACGGTATGGCAGAAGCGGTCAACATCTTGATGGAGAAAGAGGGCAAAGCAGGGCGTTATGGCCACGATGAACAGGCTAATCAACTTGGTCACCGTATTTCTGAGAAGCTGGCTGAGATCGTTGAAAGCTCTGAAGTGAAATATGGGCTAGAAGGTAAGGCTCTGTTGCATGCTCAAGGTGGTATCAGTTTAGATGAAGACGTAACTCCTGGTGTGCGTATTCCTTACGGTACGGAACCGGATCCTGTGTCTTACGTTCGTGCGACTGCGGGTCACCATAAATTCTACACGTCGGGTATCAGTGACATTCTGACTATCGACGAAACAGTGAAATCAAACCCTGAAGCGATGTTCAACTTGTGTAAAGGGGCGATTCAAGCGGGTTACCGTGAGTTTACGGCTAACGTGGCATCAAACGATTTAGTTCGTGTGACGGGTTACATGATTAAGCTGTCGGACATTGCAAAGTATGACGAGCAAGGTTCACGTACCAATACTACCTTCTTGGGTGCTGAAGCTGCGAAGAACACGGGCATATTAGAGCGTAAACCGCGCGTGGCGAGCTTAGAGATGTCGCCGACGTACGAATAGCTTTAACGTGTGTTGTGTGTTTCGAATACGAACAATGTGAATTATGAAAATTTCTGATCTAACAACTCAAATGGCTAGGGTTAAAAATAATAAGACAGAAAAACAAGCGAAGGTCAGCCGTGTGCTGACCTTTTCTTGTGTTGATGGCCCAGGAAACCGCTTGGTGCTGTTTCTTCAGGGCTGCAATTTTGACTGTATAACTTGTCATAACCCACACACAATCAACCACTGTAACCATTGTGGAGATTGCGTTAGCGGGTGTCCAAGTGGTGCTTTGAGTACTGTCGGTGGCAAAGTGATATGGGATCCGGTGGCTTGCACCAATTGTGACCAGTGTATTGATGTTTGTGGTCATAAATCGAGTCCGAAAATCACCACGATGACGGTTTCAGAAGTACTAGAGCTTGTCAGATATAACCAGTTCTTTCTGAGTGGGGTTACCGTTTCGGGCGGTGAAGCGACCATACAACTGCCGTTTATCATTGAACTGTTTGAAGCGATTAAAAGCGATGCTCAACTCGCGCATCTCACATGCTTTATCGATAGTAATGGTTCATTGCCAAAACAAGGGTGGGAGAAGGTATTACCTTATCTTGATGGCGCGATGATTGACCTAAAATCTTGGCAATCAGAGACACACCAATGGTTGGTCGGCAGAGGCAATCATCGAGTGATTGAAACCATTAACTATTTGGCTGAGAAAGGTAAGTTACATGAAGTTCGGTTACTGCATATTCCGAACAAAAGCGACCTTGAGGACGAGATTGAACAAGTGGGACGTTACTTAAAAGGATTGCCAAGTGATGTTCAGATTCGACTGAATGCATTTCAACATCATGGTGTGATTGGCGAAGCGTTAGATTGGCCTAAATGCACCAAACAACAGATGCAGAGCTTTCACGATAAGCTCTACACAATAGTTCAAAGGCCGATGCAAACCCCTGAGGTTTATACCTAGCCTCTAAGTTGTTTAGTCGGTCAATCAGGCTTCTAAGAACGTTAAGCTTCTAAAAATATTAAGCCTCTAAGAACAAGTCACATAACCACTTGATCGCTTGATCGTTCATGTTGGGCTTGTTCCACACCAAGCTATACGCCACTTTACCGTAATCAAAAGGCAAGGGCTTACTCACTAAGTCCTGAGCTTGTTTAGCATGCTCAGCCCATTGCTTTGAAGAGGTGAACAAGAAAGGTGTGTGATGACAAAGCACGGCTGCAGCACCAAAGTCTGCTACTGATATCGCCATCTCTCTCGGCTGGTGGCATTGAACTAAGTTTTGCTCAAAGTAAGGTTGTGACAGCTCGTTATCTAAAATTCCAATGTGCTTATAATCTAAGTAACCTTCCACCGTCAGCTCTTGTTGAGCAAGAGGATGGTGTGCACCCATCAAACAAACCATCTCGTCGGGCAGAATCGTTTGCCAAACTAACTCTTTATTATCTGTTGGCGGTTGAGAAATATCATGAGGCAACAAAATTAAGTTGACCTTGCCGCTCAGCAAAGCATCGAAGCCGAGTTGTTGTTTCGAATAGATGTTCAGCTTCGCTTTTGGTGCGAGGTCAGTCGTGATTTTGCTTATCTTCGACGCGAACACCTCAAAGGTGCTTTCACGCATCGATAGCGAAAAACTGCCTTGGTATTCTTGAGGGGTAAAACTCTTCTGATGCAGCAGTGTAGTGGCATAGTGAAT
>NZ_MCZZ01000128.1:25078-162258 GCF_002875705.1 Vibrio sp. 10N.261.45.E2 | reverse complement strand
GTTTTACTTGACCACTACATCCCAGTGGGTGTGCCGTTAATCAAAAAGCTGACCAAAGAAGCGCCACAAGTGACGTTTCAATGTTCACCTTGGTTAGATAATGGCGTCCAATCCCTAGAGACCAACCGCATGTGTTGGGGAGTGAGTTATCTTCCTATGGACGTCAATAAAACTCTGACTGAGCGACCGGTTGGCTTTGATAAGTTCATGTTGGTGCTAAGAGCTGATCACCCAATTCAAGGCAATGCCCTTGAGGATATTCTGAAATACCCACTCTGTATCAATATGATCCCTGGTTACATTCAGCCATCCAAGACGGAAATGTTGATCAAAAAATACGAC
The DNA here is from genome assembly GCF_002875705.1 of Vibrio sp. 10N.261.45.E2. GTDB lineage: Bacteria > Pseudomonadota > Gammaproteobacteria > Enterobacterales > Vibrionaceae > Vibrio. Next base: position 161,916 of record NZ_MCZZ01000128.1, on the reverse strand, counting down.
CTAGATAAACACATCGGGCTCAGAAGCAATAATATGAATTTGATGCTAGAGATCGTTAAGGACAGCGACTTCATCTATGTGACATCGTCGAAATGCCGCTATTTGCTTGATCATTCTTATCGTTGTATTGAGCTACCGCCGGAACTGTTGAAAGACACCTATCGTCGAGAATTGGCACTGTTTACTCATCAAGCAAACCGTAATAACCCGTTCACTGATTGGCTTCAAAAAGAAATTACGTCGATTATTCAATCCTAGTTTCACGCTACTATTCTTTCTAAATAACGCCCCTTTATCACTGCCACTATTAAGAATCGTAATAGTGGCTATCAAGCCATTTTGGACCTCTTTCTTATACCATTTACCTCAACAATGGTTCGCTGAGACATTCACAATCTTCGTTGTGACTTCAGCGATTTACTCATAGTGAATGAGGGTTATAAATGTATAAGTCTTTTGTTAAATCTGCTTTGGCACTCTCGGTGCTGGCGAGCGTCAACGTGCATGCCGCGAGTCAACCCAATGTGGTTGCCATCATGCTCGATGATGTGAGTGCCACAGATCTGTCAGCTTACCATCGTGGCTTAGGTGCGGTGGACACACCGAATATTGATCGAATTGCCGAACGCGGCATGATGGTCAGTGATTACTACGCACAAGGCAGCTCGACTGCAGGTCGTTCTGCCTTTATCACGGGTCAGTATCCATTTCGAACGGGCTTAACGTCTGTTGGCCAGCCGGGCTCGTCAATTGGCCTTCAAAAAGAAGATCCAACCCTAGCTGAAATGTTGAAAGACAAAGGCTATGCGACTGTTCATGTTGGTAAAAGTCACTTAGGTGATAACAATAGCCACCTTCCAACAGTGCACGGCTTTGATGAGTTCTTCGGTTTCCTTTATCACCTTAACGTGATGGAAATGCCAGAGCAGCCAGAGTTTCCTAAAGATCCGAATTTCAGAAGTCGTCCTCGTAATGTGCTTCACACTGTGGCAACCGATACGGTGGATATGAAAGAAGATCCAAGGTTTGGTGTTGTCGGTAAACAGACTATTGAAGACAAAGGCACGCTCGGTGCGAAGCGTATGCAGACAATCGATGGTGAGTTCTTAGACTTTGCCATGAACTGGCTTGATAAGCATGAAGCCGAGAAAGACGAACAGCCTTACTTCATGTGGTACAACCCAACGCGCATGCACCAAAAAACGCACGTTCGTCCGGAGTACCAAGGCGCGAGCCAAATTAACACCTACTACGATGGCTTGATCGAACTTGATGACCAGATCGGTGTGCTGCTAGACAAGCTTGAAGACTTGGGCGAAATCGACAACACCATCATTCTCTTCACATCTGACAATGGCGTAAACCTAGATCACTGGCCTGATTCTGGTTCAGCATCATTTAGAGGACAAAAGGGCACGACTTGGGATGGTGGCTTCCGTGTGCCTATGCTGGTCAGCTGGCCAGATAAAATCCCTCAAGGTGAATACACAGATGGCTTCATGACTTCTGAAGACTGGGTGCCAACCATTATGGCTGCAGTGGGTGAAGGCGACATTAAACAAGAATTGCTTGATGGAAAAGAGTTAAACGGCGAGCGTTATCAAGTTCACTTGGATGGTTATAACCAACTGGACATGTTGACCAAAGGCGAGCCAAGTCAACGTCATGAGTTCTTCTTCTACAACGAGCAAGATTTGAATGCCTTCCGAGTTGACGACTGGAAAGTGCACCTAAAAACCAAAACTGAGTGGATTGCGCCGCCTGAAGAGTGGCCACTAGGGATGCTGATTAACATCAAGGCCGATCCTTACGAGCGTAGCCCTGATACTCGAGGTTGGTTCTTATGGATGAAAGAGAAGTCTTGGGTATTACCAAAACTGCACAAAGCAGCCGCGAAATATCAGAAGTCTCTTGAAGCGTTCCCACCAAGACAGAAGGCTGGTGGTATTGGTATGGCAGACAAATCTGTGGTTGCTGATTAACGCCAATACAGTGAATTCAGGTGTGCTGTAACAAGCGCACCTTACTACCGGACAACAATATGAAGAAACCGTTACGTCTGCTCACGGGCACTTTCTCCTCTTTTACACTTTCTATCTTTGCGCTCATCCCCTTTGCTTTTTCTGCTTCCGCTCAAGAAGAACCCGTCAGTGATATTGCTGATCCAATGGCCGTTTATACGGGAGGTGAACTTACCGCGGGCAATAAAGGGCTTGGGGCTACTTTCCAATTTGGTGTGAATCGTGGCGATTGGGGTGTGTTGGGTAAGTTAGAAGGGAAAAATAACTTTGAAAACTATCGCGCTCGCTTTTTTACTCCTAACAAACGAACAGGCACGGGGTTATTTGTAGATGCTGGGCACGACTTTTCCAATGACGAATTCACCTCTAACTATGCTTCGGCAGGTGTGATGCAGGTTTTTGAGTTGAGCGACAAAGTGAAACTCTACAGCGCGCTCACCTACGGGAAAATGTGGGAAGAGAATCAACAGTTCGAAGACACACAAATCATTAGCAGCACCAACTATCTGAAATACGAATTTGCCCCGCAATTCTACTTACAACTCGCACCCCAGTACGTTTATGGACTAGACGGTGAGCACACTCGCGAGTTCTCGACTGAAATGCAGCTCGGTTATCGAGTGAATGATGACAATGTCATTATTTTGAGTGGCGATACGGATAACAACACATGGATGACCTTCCGAACTCGCTTCTAACTAGGATCAATAACGATGAAAACAAATAGACTTATTAAAGCGTTAGCGTGTACTTTTCTTGTCGCACTGCCAACTTATGCGTTAGCGAATCAAACAGAGCTACCAACCGAGAGTGCTTTTGAGATAACGCGCGACACCTTACCTGTTGAGATGGCTAGCCTAGCTTGGCTAGAACAAGATAGTGAGCAGCTCGCGCAACTGGCCTATGAATACGCTTATTCGATTGATGAGGCGTACAAGTACTTTTATCAGACGGTAATTAAAGAAGAGTATCCACTGAACCGTTTTCAGAACATTCGAATTCTGGCGGATGATACCTACACTGCTCACCCAACAATCAATAACGATACTCTGCATCTAATGGGTTGGATGGATCTTGGCGCAGAGCCCGTCATTATCACGATCCCAGATCATGATGAAGATAGGTACTGGCTGTTCCATACCATGAATATGCAGCACTTTACTGACTCGGCTTTTGGCTCTCCGCAACGAGGCACAAAAGGCGGCAGTTTCATGTATGCAGTTGAAGGGTGGGAAGGTGAAGTTCCTACGAGTGTCGACGAGGTCATCTATGTTGAGCATCCTCTAGTGAAGATGATGGGGCGAATCATGGATCTTGGCGGTGACGATTCTGCAACCGCTCAAAAGCTTATGGACCAATGGAACATCAGAACATTATCTGAATACTTGGGCCAGAAAGGTCCAGATTCCGTTGTTCGCGAGTATCCAGATCCAGAAGACTCTAACTGGGTCGAGCGGACCAATTTCATTTTGTCTGAAGGAACGATGAAGGCGCATGACCAAAAGCTGATTGAGCAATTTAATCGACTTGGTTTAGGTGACTCTGATTTAGGCAAAGCCAATCATCCATTTACGACAAAGCAGCTTCGTATGATCGAGTCTGGCCAAAAAGAGGGGCTAGAACGAATCATTAATGCGGGCTTTGATGATTCTCGTGACGTATTGGGCACTCGTGGTGAAATGACAAAGGTTCCAAGCTTTCAACACGCCTACGGCACGCTAATGGGCCAATGGGGGCTACCTGCAAAGCACACCATGTATAGCGGTGACTTCTTTGATAATGAAGGGGATGCGTTAGATGGCGGACGGTATGACTATACGGTGACCTTCAACGCGCCACCATTAGAAGAGGGTGGTTTTTGGTCATACACGGCCTACAGTGGTGAAACCCGACTGATGGAGAAAAACGACTTAAACCGTCATTCTCGTGGAGACAGAACGCTAACGCCGAATGCCGATGGAAGCTACACCATTTACATGAGTAGCGACGTAAAAGGGCATGAAGATGATCCTAATTTCTTACCTATCCCCGCTCATCAATGGTATTCAGTGTTACGCATGTACACGCCCGGTGAAGAGGTAAGAACAGATAAATGGAAATCGACACCATTTACTAAGGTCAAAAAATCCACGATAAAGTGATGACTTAAACTGCCTGTTTAAGGTTTTGTTTATAATCGATTAATGCCAGCTGCTATGCCGCTGGCATTTTTTATTGAACGAAACTTGTCTCGAAAGAGGTACTAAATGCTCAGAAATATCGAATAAAGTAGGGCATACTAAACCGAACATATAGAACAAAAGAAAGTAACCACGCGCATGAATTCGATCTCTCTCAACGACTCTTTTTCTCTCCCTAATGGCCAAGTGATTAAAAACCGCCTGTTCAAATCGGCAATGAGTGAACAGCTAGGTGATAAACATCATAACCCTAAGCAAGGTTTAGTCACGCTTTACCAACGTTGGGCTCAAGGAGGAATTGGTCTATCCATGACTGGCAACGTGATGGTCGATAGAGGTGCGCTTGGTGAACCTAAAAACGTTGTATTGGATGAGCACAGTGATTTAAGCGTATTTCGTGAGTGGGCGAGTGCCGGAACACAGAATGGTTCCCAGATATGGATGCAGCTGAATCACCCTGGTAAGCAAATCCCCAAGTTCTTGTGTGATAGCCCGGTTGCTCCTTCGGCCATCTCTTTAGAACGTGGATTAGAAAAAGGCTTCAATACACCACGAGCTCTGACTGAGAGTGAAATCATCGTAATCATTGATAAGTTCGCGTTGAGTGCAAAGCTTGCAAAACAAGCGGGTTTTACTGGCGTGCAGATTCACGGTGCTCATGGTTATCTTGTGAGTCAGTTTTTGTCCTCGAGACACAATCAACGCCAAGATAAATGGGGTGGCTCGCTCGAAAACAGACTTCGTTTTGTGTCTGAGGTTTATCGTGCGATTCGAAAAGAGGTTGGTGATGATTTCCCTGTCGGAATTAAGCTCAACAGTGCCGACTTCATGAAAGGTGGCTTCACTGAAGAAGAATCGATGCAGGTTGTACAAACACTGAGTGATAACGGCATCGACCTCATTGAGATCTCCGGCGGTACCTATGAAAGTCCATCAATGATGGGGGCGAAAAACAAAGGCGAACCTATCAAGGCCAGCACCGTAAAGCGTGAAGCGTATTTTATGGATTACATGGTTAAGGCGAGAAAACTCGTCAGCACTCCGCTGGTGGTCACGGGTGGTTTCCGAACCGCGCAAGCAATGAACGAAGCATTAAACACCTCGGCAACCGATTTTATTGGCATTGCGCGCACAATGGCGGTTGATCCTGATTTCCCTAACAAGTTAATTGAAAACCCTAGCCACGGCATGCCGCTAACCGTGCCAACCACAGGTAAACCTGCATTAGACAAGGTGGCGATGGTCGGGCTGGTTTGGTATGAACATCAAATGTGGCGTATTGCTTCTGGCAAGAACTCCGACCTTAAATTAAGCGCACTAGGCGTGGTGTTAAAAACAATTCTCAGCGCTGGCTGGCACGCTTTCAAAAAGCGCAGAGCGTAAGCCGTAACGAACTAAAAAGCAGAACTTTGAAGAATTGAAGTTCTGTTTTTTTCTATGATGATTTATTGTTTAGTTTGTCTAGAGAGTAAGAAAGAGTTAAAGATCGTTAAGCGAATCAATCGTCAAATGAGCCATAATGAGAGAGATATTCGCTAAGTTAGCTTTTATCGCCAGACGGCTAAATATCTCCCTGACCAAACTTTAATGACAGGTAACTATGAAACAATTGGATCTCAATTTAATCCGCGTTTTTCTGGTTTTGCTAGAAACCAAAAATACTCGCATTGCTGGCAATAAATTGGCGCTGAGTCAGCCCGCAGTGAGTAAAGCACTAGGGCGATTGAGAGAATACTTTGATGACGAATTGTTTACTCGTGTCCATTCCGGTTTGAAGCCAACTCCACGTGCGTTAGAGCTTGGTGAACGGCTGCCAATGATCATGGAAAGCTTGGACGACGTGATTCTTGAAACCCCAAGCTTTGACCCTGCCGAGTATCAAGGCAACATCACGATTGCAATTAACGGTTTTATCTCGAACTGGCTTGGTGCGCGTTTATGCCTTGGTCTCATTCAAGAAGCGCCCAATGCTCAAGTCAATATTGTTAATTGGGGCTCTCAAACGCTGAAAAAATTGTTGGATGGCGAGATACAAGCAGCTATCAACTTTTCTCCAATCGACACGAATAAGCAGTTTACCCATCAGATTATCGGTGAGGATGACTTTGTCGGGTTGGTTAAAACCGGCCATCCATTAGCTGGCAAAGTGATTTCACAGCAAGAGATAGATGAAGCGGAATACGCGAGTTTGGTGATACCGGGGTGGAATGATATTCAGCCTTATATCGCCAAGCATTTGTCGACAGAGCAGCTTAAAGTGAAAGCAAGAAGCTCGTATTTGCACACGCTATTAGAGGTCATTAAACAAAGTGACATGATTCTACCGTGTTCCAAGCAGCTTGCTCTTTATCTTAATGAAGAGTTCGATTATCTCTCTTTTCCTGATTATGCACCGGAAGAGCTCAAAAAAATCGTGCTGGTGGAATCTCATAACAAGAGAATGCACCCGATGAATCAATGGCTTAAGCGAAAAATTATCACTACCTCCCAAACCATCATAAAAGAAAAGCAATAAGCCTCTCAAATGAGAGGCTAGGTTATTGTTAGTAGCTGTTATTGTTAGCAGCTGTTATTGCCAGTTAATTAACACTAATCACTCGCAACTCAGTCGTTATTCCCCGCTATTGAGCAGTGACCTGTGGGAAGTTGTGCATCTCACCTGATGCTACCGCTTCATCACTAGGACGGTATGCACGAACCGCAAAGTTCCAGCCATCATCGTTTACTTCAATTACGTTATTTGCAGCGTCACAGGTTTGCCCTTTTGGCGCAAAGTGGATCGTGTAAGAACCGTCTTTATTGGGTGTTGATGTCGTTGAATCAGCACTGTTGTTGTTCGTCATCAACCAGCCTTGGCTTGAATAGGCCGTAATTGACCAATAACCGCCTTCGTCATAACGTAATGAGGGTGCTTCAAACGTGATGTTTGCACATTCTGTTTTACCTGTGCCCGCTCGTGATGTATACACAGCATGCTCTGCCGGCATACCAGCCCAACCCACCGCAGTACCAATCATAAACTGCTTGTTATCTGATGTTGCTGTGATGTTTGGTGTGAAGGCTTCTTCTGTCTTGATGTCATTAACTAGCTTCTCCCATTTTGCTCGGACGTTATCTCGAGATGCATCATCCCAATCTGAAGCAGGTTCAAAAGGCTTAGCTGATTTCGCATTAATGACCGCCGCATCTTGCAGTCGATGCGCTTCATCTGCGCCAGCACTTGTTGCAGTTCGCATCAGTATGTAGATGTAGTCTGAACCTGCGATTTCTGAGTCGATGTAAATTTCTTCGCCACCATAAATGGCCATGTGGTTATCATGATTGTTATTGAAGATATGCATGATCTGGTACGCATCGCCTTTCGCCAGTTTGAATGTTGCGCCTTCTGAGACATCGACAACCGCGGTTGAATAGAGCAGGTCGGTGTTAGAGCGGATAATCATTTGGTTCTCTACCGTTACGTTTTCGCGATTATGCTCAAAAACATTAACCGGTTGATGCTCTAACTGTTGAGTGAAGTAAAGGTCGCTTTCTGCACGAGCGAAGTTTTCGTCGGTTACTTCAACTGCTGCCATTGTTTGCATTGATGTGATGGTAATCAGTGTTGCTAAAATGGTCTTTTTCATATCGTTTACCTTGAGGTCGTCATTAGGAGATGACACTAATGTATCGGTTTGGTGATGATTCTAAAAATGAATTGCTGTTATTTATGTAATAACCAAAAGGAATCGGAAGGCTGGTTTTTGTGAAGCTTAGAGAGAGTTGTGACTGTTTTTTGTTCGTTTGGTGAAAGTTTTTTGCACAGAGACTGGTCGTTAGTTAATGAAGCGATGCTTTGTTCATTAACTAAGGCTTTATCGGCAGGTAAGGCTTTAGTTAATGACTGAGGTATCCGCGCTTTTAAGTACTATGCTTTAGTCATGACAAAAAGAGGATTTATTATGAAATGGCTTATCTTATCTGTAACGCTATTATTCGTGGCAGGATGCCAATCGACGGGCTCTCAAGAAGCGCAAGTCGGTGACGACATGAACCGAGTTCATACTCAAGGGTGTAGTAGTTAACTCAACCTTGCCTGTGAGTATTTAATCGAACTCTGTAGTTTTACAGAGCTTTTTTATTGCTTAAATGGTGATGTGTGGTTTTGTTGATGTAATTGTGAATATCGGGTTGGTTATTTTATGTTCTATGCTGTGTACTGGATCTCATTTGTTATTTGAACCAGTTGCTAAGGTTAATAGTGAATGTGTTTAAGACTAACCCAATCACTTTACTCAACTTAAGAGGTTTCTATGCTAGGTGAAAATCACTCTCTTGTTCACGAATTTCCTGAAATGAAAGACAAAATTGCTGAGCTTGCTAAAACTGACGATGGCTTTGCAGCAGATATGAAGACATACGACAACCTTGATAAAGAGATTCGTAAACTAGAGCTGAAAGATTCACCCATTGATGACGGCTCGATGCACCAATTGAAACATGATCGTTCTGAGCTTAAAGATTTACTGCATGCTCGTTTAACGGGCTAGTGAGTTGGTAATTTTGCTGATTAGCTAAATTAAATAGTTAGTTAGCGGATTGCAGATTGAGACAATAAAAACTCCTTCGGGAGTTTTTTTCGTTTCTGCGTTCCAGTCTCTATCGAACGCATGAGAATATTTAGATACAAGAAACCGTAGATATAGGCAAACTCAATTAGCGCTAAGATTATTGTAAATAGGGCGGATGTAAAAAAGCTTAGCGCGGGGGACGCTAAGCTTGATTGTAAACTATGTTCTTGAACCATGTTTAGGCTAGTTGGGGTTAGCCTACTTGAGAAAAGCTCACTACTTTACTTTGTAGCTTCTCTTTCAGGTAATTTGTCACTTCTTGCTGCTCTGATTCGCTCATGTACAGGCCAAGCTTGGTTCTGCGCCACAAGATGTCTTCGTCGGTCATCGCCATCTCTTCATTGATCAAGTAATCGATTTCAACTTGATAAACGCCATGGGCTTCGTTTGAGAATTGGATGCCAAGGTCAGCTTCGCTGTTTGCGCCTTCCAGTAGCTTCCACGTGTAAGTACCAAATTGAGTCACATAGCGAAGCAATAACGCTTCAGACGCCCAAGGGTATTTAGTGTGGATCATCTTCGCAAGTTGCTCTCTGCTGCAGCTAAAGTTACCGCCAGGGAGCGTGTCGTTTGCTGTCCATGGCGCCCCCATGTTGCTTAGGTGTGGTTCCAGTTTCTTAAGGGCCGCCTCGCCTAGCTTACGGTAAGTGGTTAGTTTGCCACCGAAGATCGAAAGCAGTGGTGCTTGATCTAGCTCTGCGTCTAATTCCAACGTGTAATCACGAGTGATCGCTTGTGGTGAATCAGATTCATCGTCACAAAGCGGTCTTACGCCACTGTATGTCCAAACCACGTCTTCACGACCAAGTTGTTTCACAAAGTGCTGGTTAACGATATCAATTAAGTAATCCACTTCGACATCATCAATAGCTACTTTACGAGGGTCGCCTTTGTATTCAAGGTCGGTAGTACCGATGATCGAGAACTTATCTAGGTAAGGGATCATGAACACAATGCGATTGTCTTTGTTTTGCAGAATGTACGCTTGTGGTTCGTCGTGAATACGTGGCACAACAATGTGTGAACCTTTGATCAAACGAATATTACGAGGCGAAGCCTGCTCTAATCCATCATCGAAGAACTGCTTAACCCATGGGCCAGCTGCGTTAACCAGCGCTTTCGCTTTACGTTCAAAGCGTTGATTTGTCATCACATCAAGGATCGTTACATGCCAAATACCACCTTCACGGTGCGCTTTCTCAACACGGCAGTAGTTACGTACTTCCGCGTTGTTCTCCTTTGCTGCTAACACGTTTAGCAACACCATACGCGCATCATCTACCCAGCAATCTGAATATTCAAAGCCTGTCTTCATTTCTGGTTTCAGTAGGCCTGATTTCGCTAGGTTGACTGTCTTACTTCCAGGAAGAGTGGTGCGCTTACCCAAGTTATCGTAAAAGAATAGGCCACAGCGAATCATCCAAGCTGGGCGTAAAAATGGTCGATGAGGTAAACGGAAACGCATTGGTTGAGCAACATGAGGCGCTTTTCTTAACAAGACTTCACGTTCAGCGAGTGCTTCCGAAACCAAACGAAATTCGTAATGTTCAAGGTAACGTAAGCCACCGTGGATTAGCTTTGAGCTAGCAGAAGACGTCGCAGACGCGAAATCATTTGCTTCGTATAAACCCACATTTAGGCCACGACCTGCTGCATCGGCTGCGATGCCAGCACCATTGATGCCGCCGCCGATCACGATCAAGTCTAAAGTGGAAGATGTACTGTTGTTTGAATTGTTTTGTTGAGCACTCATGGTTTTGACCTCTTTCTGAGCGAACGAGCATTTTAGAACATAATTGAATCCTATATGAACTTTCGTTTTCGGTCATTTATTATTTTCGTTTATGCGCGTTTTATGTGATTTGCGCATAAAAAAACCTCTGCTTATGAAAGCAGAGGTTCAAATAAGTCTAATTCGAGCATAGAAGCGACAGTGGCAGTGAGCAAGTTTTACTTATTTAACTTTTCTATAAAGAATTGTGATTCATTTAAGAAAGTCGCTGCACTGAGTTTTATGTTGAGTTATTCGCTCACCAGGACAGCGGTATCGATGACTTCTAATGGAATGTCTGAATCTTTAAGAATGTTAAGAATCTCTTCCGGTGGCTGCTTATTAGTAAAGACCATGTGCGCTTGAGAGATATTACCGAGCTTAACCATCGCATTACGGCCAAATTTAGTGTGGTCGACAGCTAAGAAGATACTGCGACTGTTCTCTATGATGGCTTGTTTCACACGAACTTCGTGATAATCAAAATCGAGCAGTGAACCGTCAAAGTCGATGCCGCTGATACCTAAGATGCCGAAATCTAGTCGAAACTGCTTAACGAAATCGAGCGTTGCTTCACCTACAATACCGCCGTCACGGTTTCTTACTTCGCCACCCGCCAAGATAACCTTTATCTCTGGGTTTGGCAGAAGGATGCTCGCAACGTTAATGTTGTTGGTGACAACTCGTAATTGTTTGTGGTTTTTGTTGAGTGCGCGTGCCACCGATTCTGGCGTAGTACCTATATCTACGAACAGAGTTGCACCATCAGGGATGTGCTTAACCAGTTCGTCGGCGATCACGTCTTTTTCGTTGAAGTTAAGCGCTTTACGCGTGTTATAAGAGGTATTTTCCGAGCTTAAAGGAATGGTTGCACCACCATGATAGCGACGAATTTTGTTGCTATCGGCAAGTTCATTGAGGTCTCGTCTGATGGTTTGTGGGCTGACATCGAACTTTTCAACAAGCTCTTCGGTACTCACATATCCTTGTGTTTTTACCAGATCTACAATCTGCTGGTGTCTTGGTATCTGTTTCACTTAACTTACCACTCCCTGCGCGCAAAGGGCTCTAGCGCGTCAAAATCGAAAATATAAACTCACGCTATTGTGCTCGAATTGATGAAAAGAGAGAAGTAATGATGGTAAGGAATCATGTCTAAACCGCAAAAACGGCACTCAGAACGTGGGATTTGAGCCTGAAACGCAAAAAAGAGCACAAAATAGTGCTCTTTTTAGTTTCGTTTGCTGAGGTTCGAACAATCTAATCAATGAGATTGCTCGAGTTCCTAGGTCAATGACTAACGATGAGCTGAATACTCAGTATTACTCTTCGTCGTCATCGTGCAGTTCAGACCAAACTTGAGCACACTTGATAGCACGCTTCCAACCTTTGTAACGGCGGTTACGCTTCTCTTCGTCGTGGTGTGGCATGAACGTGCGGTTAAGAACGGCTTTGTCTTGAAGCTCGTCAATGCTGTCCCAGAAACCAACCGCTAGACCTGCAAGGTAAGCCGCACCCAGAGCGGTTACTTCCGTTACTTCAGGACGGTGAACTTCAGTATCCAGCACATCTGATTGGAATTGCATTAGGAAGTTGTTCGCTACTGCGCCTCCATCAACACGTAGGTTCGCTAGCTTGATGCCAGAATCCGCTTGCATTGCATCTAGTACGTCACGCGTTTGGTAAGCGATGCCTTCCAAGGTTGCACGGATGATGTGGTTAGAGTTAACACCACGAGTTAGGCCAACAATCGTACCGCGAGCGTAAGCATCCCAGTATGGTGCGCCTAAACCCGTAAACGCTGGTACCACGTAAACACCGTTTGATGAGTCTACTTTGGTAGCGAAGTACTCAGAGTCTTCTGCGCCAGCCAGTAGTTTCATTTCATCACGTAGCCATTGGATTGATGCGCCGCCCATGAATACTGCACCTTCCAGTGCGTATGCTGGTTCGCCTTTAGGACCACAAGCTAGCGTTGTTAGTAGGCCGTTTTTCGACGTTACTTTCTCTTGGCCTGTGTTCATTAGAAGGAAACAACCTGTGCCGTACGTGTTCTTCGCTTGGCCTGCTTCTACACACATTTGACCGTAAAGTGCTGCTTGTTGGTCACCCGCAATACCCGCGATTGGGATACGAGTACCGCCTTTACCACCAAGGTTCGTTTGGCCGTAAACTTCAGAAGAGCGCTTCACTTCAGGCATCATCGAGGCTGGGATGCCCATCTCGTCTAATAGCTTGCTGTCCCAACATAGATCGTTGATATTGAACAACATAGTACGTGACGCGTTAGTGTAATCCGTAACGTGTACACGTCCTTGAGTCATCTTCCAAACCAACCAAGTATCAACCGTACCGAACAGTAGTTTGCCAGCTTCAGCGTCTGCGCGAGCACCTTCAACGTTGTCTAGAATCCATTTTACTTTGGTACCTGAGAAATACGGGTCAAGGACTAAGCCAGTATTGTCACGTACGTAGTCTTCTAGGCCACGTGCTTTTAGGTCTTCACAGATGTCTGCTGTACGGCGACACTGCCATACGATTGCGTTGTAAACCGGTTTGCCAGTTTCTTTGTTCCAAACAATGGTGGTTTCACGTTGGTTAGTGATACCAATACCTGCTAACTCATCGCTGCGAATGCCTGCTTTAGCGAGTGCTTCAACCAATGTAGAGCTTTGCGTTGCCCAGATTTCCATTGGATCATGCTCAACCCAACCGGCTTTAGGATAAATCTGAGTAAATTCGCGTTGAGAAGAGCTTACGATGTTTGCATCGTGGTCGAGGATTACAGCGCGAGAGCTTGTGGTGCCTTGGTCTAGGGCAACAATGTATTTTTGCTCGGTCATGGTAAGAATCCTTTTTCTTTTGTTATTTATATTTTAGTAAATGTAGGGGCGCTTAGTGATTAAGCTTGAGCTTGTTCAGCTTCTTGTTCTGTTTCACATTGGTTTGGAATGGTACAGCCTTGGCCTTCGACGGGTAGGTAAGCGCCGATAACGCGTGGGTACAACCAACCACCAAAACATGCGCCTGCAATTGGAGCAAGGATTGGAACGATGAAGTAAGGAATATCACGAGCACCTGTTAGTGCGAAATCCCAACCAGCAAAGTAAGCGAACAGTTTTGGTCCGAAGTCACGAGCAGGGTTCATTGCAAAACCAGTCAGTGGACCTAAAGAACCACCAATTACCGCGATAAGAATACCGATCAGTAGAGGGTTCATCGCACCGCGAGATGCGCCGTTGTTCTCATCACCTAACGCTAAGATGGCAAACATCAACACTGCAGTAATCACGAATTCCACAGCAAAAGCGCCGAAGAAAGAGAGTGAAGCATGTGGGTAAGTCGAGAAGATACCAGCAGTTGATAATGCGTCTTGGCTGCTACGAACGAAGTTATGTGCGATTTCGTAGTCAGTAAATAGGTTGCTGTACAGGCTGTACACCAATGCTGCAGAGCAGAAAGCGCCAAGCAGTTGCGAAATGATGTAAGGCACCACTTTTGCTTTATCAAAGCCATGGAACATCGCCAGTGCAATCGTTACGGCTGGGTTGATGTGTGCACCTGAAACGCCAGCTGTACAGTAAATTGCGATTGCAACACCGAAGCCCCAGATGATACTCACTTCCCATTGTCCGAATGTTGCACCAGTTAATACCAGTGCAGCCACACAGCCAACGCCAAAAAATATGAGCAATCCGGTGCCGATAAATTCGGCTAAGCATTGCCCAAATAAAGAAGGGTGTTTATTTGTTGTCATGTTCGAGTCCTTTTTAGTTTTGCTTATCTAGCACGTGTATTGTGCATATATTTGCGAACTCGAAAATAAACGAACATTAAAAGTGAGCGTTTGAGCATAAAATTGTTAATTAAAGTCACTTGAAATGTTAATCCGAACACTTTTGCTCGGAAAAGACGCTCGCATGAACGTCATTGTTCGGATGGATATGTTTCGAGGCCGCTAAAATTACCTGTATGTAAACGGATGCACAACTGGTACGAGGAGTTTCTGTTTAGATTTGTGATGCTACTTCGTGAGTGGTGGATAATTAGACTTAATTGGGAAGTGCTATGTGATGTTCTTGCTATGTTAGAGGGGCGTTAACAAATGAGCTTATATGCATAAATGAATAAACTGCCAACTACAGTGGAGTTTGGCAGTTTAATTTAGGTGTATGTTCTCGTTCTATGCTGCGAGCTTTGGGCTTTAAACCAGAGCTGCAACCTTTCCCTTCGCAACCAACTGAGCTCGAATTGAGTCATACATCCAGTTGAACGCAATCGCGTAAAGTACGAAGAAGATAACAATCCCGATATCCATCATTAATACTGTCCAGAAATCGAGTTGAAGTACCCACATCAGTAGCGGGAACGACACCAGCATCAAACCTAGCTCGAACCCCAAGCCGTGCAGAATACGTGTTTTCTTGGTTCGTTTGCTGCGATCAGCGCCGTAAATCTTGTCGTAACCGTAGTTGTAGACGTAGTTCCATGACATCGCAATCAACGATAAAGACAGCGCCAAGCCTGCCATTTTTACAGCTCCGCCACCGACAATGTAAGTTGCCGCCACGGCCATCAAAACCAAAACAACCAATTCAAATAGCACCATGTGTAACATGCGTTCTTTATGTGACATTTTCTAACTCTCTTTACAATTTAATAGCCGCTGATGGGCTAATGACTTGGCTAGATAATATCTACTTAAGTGATAATATAAAGATAGTTAGCATCATATATTGTGATAGTAAGTTTTGGAGAGACACAGAATGTACAACATTGAACAGCTGAAAATGTTTGTATATGCCGTTGAATTAGGGTCATTTTCTGCCAGTGCTCGTCATTTGGGTAAGGTACAGTCGGCGGTGAGCCAAGGCATCAGTAATCTAGAAATAGATTTTAATGTTGAGCTTTTTGATCGCTCGACTCGAAAGCCTTCATTAACCCAAGCGGGCGAACAGTTATTTAAACAGGTGAAAGCAATCGTGCTTCAGGTTGAAGATCTGAATGTGACGGTTAATGCGATGGGGAGCGGTGAAGAGGGGCTCATCAAAATTGCATTAGATGATTCATTGTTGGTCCCAAACCTATCTAAGATCCTTAGTCGATTTAGCAAACAATTCCCTGCGACTGAAGTTGAGCTGGTTGCGTGTACCACAACAGAGGTCAACCCGTTAATTATCGAAGAGAGAGCAGACATTGGCTTGATGTTTACCAATTTGGCTTTTGACGTTGGCTCTGAGCCTTGCTTTATCGGTCACTTACCGTTTATTGCCGTGTGTCACCCTAGTCATTCGCTCGCAAAAACAGGTGTCGCGAAATTGTCTGATTTACTCCCGCATCGACAGTTAATGTTGAGGGGAGATAAA
Organism: Vibrio sp. 10N.261.45.E2; assembly: GCF_002875705.1. Taxonomy (GTDB): domain Bacteria; phylum Pseudomonadota; class Gammaproteobacteria; order Enterobacterales; family Vibrionaceae; genus Vibrio. Next base: position 145,968 of record NZ_MCZZ01000128.1, on the reverse strand, counting down.
GGCAAGGGGATGGATCAGTTCCCGCTGATTGCCGGAAAGGTATGGTGGTCAAACAGTTTTATTGTAATCAAAGATATGCTGATCGGCAGTGATATTGGATGGGCATACTTACCCAAACACCTTGTCGAAGAGGAGCTGAACAAGCAGCGTTTAGTGGAGATTAATGTCTCATTCGATCACAAAACATGGTCGCCACCCGTTGATCTTGTTTTATCTAAAACACGCTCGAAAGGTCCTGCTCTGCTTTGGCTTGAACAGGCGCTGAAAGGCTTACTGGACGAGAGTTAGTGTTGGAAGAATAAATAAAGAAAAGGCTCACTGCTTAATGCGTGAGCCTTTCTTTTCAAAGTGATAGTTATCTATTAGTTCGTAGATTTCACAGTTAGACCGTTGTAGTACTTGTCTTTCATCTTAAGCGCAACGTTCACTAGGTAAATCAGCACGGGTACTTCAATCAGTGGGCCGATAACACCTGCAAACGCTTGGTCTGAGTTGATACCGAATACAGAGATTGCCACTGCGATTGCTAGCTCGAAGTTGTTGCCTGTCGCTGTAAAGGCAATTGATGCGTTCTTGTCGTATTCAATGCCCATCTTCTTACCGATGAAGAAGCTGATGAAGAACATCGCAGTGAAGTAGATAGTCAGTGGAACCGCAATCAAAAATACGTCCATTGGCAATTCAACAATCATTTCGCCTTTCAGGCTGAACATCAGAACGATGGTTGCCAGTAGTGCAATCAGTGTGACTGGAGAGATACGTGGAATAAACACATCGTTGTACCATTGCTCGCCCTTCATCGACACTAGGATCTTACGGCTTAAGAAGCCCGTTAGGAATGGGATACCTAGGTAGATAAGTACGCTGTGTGCAATATCGATCATTGAGATATCAACCAACATACCTTCGTAACCGAATACTGGCGGAAGAACGCTGATGAACAACCACGCCATAAAGCTGTAGCTTACCACTTGGAACGCGCTGTTCAAGGCAACCAAAGCTGCGCCGTATTCTTTATTACCGCCGCCGATGTCATTCCAAACCAGAACCATCGCCACACAGCGAGCAAGACCAATTAGGATTACACCAACCATGTAACCTGGGTGATCACCCAAGAAAGTTAGTGCCAGTGCAAACATGAGAATTGGGCCAACAAACCAGTTCATGATCAGAGACAGTTTGATGGCTTTCTTATCTTTGACCACAGTACCTAATAGGCTGTAGTTAACCTTAGCCAAAGGTGGATACATCATTAAGATAAGGCCAATTGCAAGTGGAATGTTGGTTGTGCCAACAGACATTGATTCGTTCCACTGTTCGATTTGTGGGAATAGAATGCCAAGCAGTACACCAAGGCCCATGGCGATGAAGATCCATAGTGTTAAGTATCGATCTAGAAAACCTAGTTTTGGTTTCATGATATTTTCTCTTTGGTTGAAATCGTAAATCGTCGAAAGACGATATGAAAAGCAAAAAAATACGCTTAGTTTATTCCATATTCGACAAACTAAGCGCTATGAATCTATTTCAAAATGGTGTCGATAAGCGACTCAAATTGCTGAATAGTATCTCGGTTAATTCGATAGCACATCTTCGGTGGTATCGACTCAGCAGTTATGAAACCTGAGGTTTTCAAGATTCTTAGGTGCTCTGATACTGTTGATTGAGCCAATCCCAGTTCACTCACCAGATCACTGTTCAAGCAGCCGCCCGACTTTTCTAAAGCGGACAAGATACTAAGTATGCGAATTCTCGCTGGATGAGCGAGTGCTTTTGCTAACGCAGCCATCTCTTTTTCTGCTTCAGCATTACTCGGCGGAAGAGGTAGAGAACAGCTATCTGTTGCTTGGCATGTTTCAGTCATACTTGGTGAACTCACTTACTATTAATCGTTAAAAGACGATTGATAATAAGCCTATTTAATACAGGCGTCAATGCTCTGTGTAAATTTGAACAGAGCATTGACGTGACGTTCCAGTAACGATGGTTGAACTTAACGATAGTTCAGCAAGTAAAACGGAGTTTAACATCGATTGACGCCATTTCATTTGCTAGTTGAGAACAGCATAGCCTCGGTTTAGCATGCAGTTACGATTAACCTGAAACTTCTGCTGTTCAGATAGCTCTTCTGATTGTCTTTTTTGAGCTCCGTGCTTTAAAGCACCGCTGATAATACCGATGCCAGCGCCAGCTTTTGTACCATCATGACCACTCCCGCCAGACACCGCTCCACCTAACGCGCCAAGCGCTGCTCCCTTGGTAGTTGAGCCCACAATATACTTTCCAAGAGAGTCTACCTCTTCTGGCTTAACTTGTTGAGCGTATTGCTGACATTCATATAGATCGGCGTGGTACTTTGTTTCATCAACACCTGTAGTATCGACAATGACTTGATTTGCAAATGCTGCACTTGATGCTAAAAGCAATATCACTGCGAATGGAGTGAATGGAAATTTCACAATATAAACCTCTGAAATATTCATTTGTACTGTTAAAGCGACGTGTAGTTTTCGATGAAATTAAGACGACTATCGGTGTATTTACCTGAATCCAACATTTCATATAACCCACGAAGCGTGTTGTAAGGCTGAGAAACGGCGACCATGTTAATCAGCCAAGAAGGAATTGACCCTCCTGGATCACTCAATACTCGATAAGAGATATGAGTGGTGTTGTCGTCGATGGGTGTCAGAATCCAACGAGCTTCTAATTTAGCCACTCTAATGACTTTTTTATTATCGTTCGGCAAATAATCAGGTCTACCATGTTGAGCAATGGTGACAATCATCGTCTTTGGATCCTGAGTGATCGCGTTCTCTACGATAGCTTCACGATCGGCAACAGGCCAGGGTGCCTTGGTATAGGTTTTGGTGATCGTGTGCGCCTCACTAAAATGCTTTATTTCTTCCATATCATCGATATTTTCTACCCATTGCGTGCCAACGGAGGTGTCGATAAAGAGAGCTACAATCGAAGAGAGGGACGCGTTGGTATCACTCTCTGCTCGAAACTCTTTAAAGTCGTTACCTTCAATTTTTCGGTTGTAGACTTCGATGCCTTTTTTATCGCGTACGAGCTTCCACTCATTGGCATCCGACGCTAAAGCTGAAAAGGACGTCACTATGATTATGAAAGTTAGAATCTTATTGATCATGAGAGTACTCGCCCTTTCCAAGTGACTTTATTGTTCTTTGATAAACGATAGCTGTTAATAATCAACAAGCTTTGCAACGAAATCCCCAAAGGCACAGCAAACGCATAGCGAGCTGGTATAAAGATCTCTTTGACCAAAATAAGATAAGTGACAATGGAAGCCAGTAACATCACAGCATTGATCGCTAAGGAGTAGCTATTGATTGATGAAGGGTCGGCGATGAAGTGGTGAGTTGATACAAGCAGCATCACCGGGGCAGCCCATGCAATAATATTCGTTTTGATGAATGCACCAAGTACTTGGAATCTTGATTGGCAATTTACAATAAGATTCATGTTTTTGGAGAAGCCCGCCCAAATCGAACTAAAGTTTGAATACATATGAGTACTCATAAGCTCGTCAGCAAAAGCCCAAAATGCTTTCAAACCGCATGTCTTTATTAGTTTTGCAAAAGCGATGTCTTCGGATATCTCACTGGCTACCGCAATATGTCCACCGACAGCATCGTATGACTTTCGTGTAAACAACATGGCTTGGCCGTTAGCAATCGCGTCTGATTTTGACTTGTCGTTTGCGTTCTTGAAGTTCATGTAAGACGCAACTGAAAGAAATATGCCGGGTAAGGTGATTTTCTCAACCGTTGATGTGAATGCTTGTCTAGGGTTGAATGACAGCAAATCCGTTTTGTGTCGTGAGGCGAAATGTATAACGCTTTGTAGCATCAAGGGTTCTGACTTTGTATCAGCATCGATAAAATACAAATATTCACCGGTTGCGTGTTGTGAGCCGACCATGCAAGCGTTGCTTTTCCCTAGCCAATTGGGCGGTAGCTTTCTTCCTGATATACAACGAACGTTAACACTCGATGTGTCGATTAGCGTATCAACAATGGCTCTTGTCGAATCAGTAGAAAAATCGTCAACCACAATGATTTCAAACCTGTCTCTTGGGTAGTTCTGCTTCATTAGCGAGCTGAGGCTAGTCTCAATATTATCTTCTTCATTTCTCGCGGGGATAATAATGGACACGGTTGGCCATTTGGTTCTGTTCAGAGAAACTTTAGGCGTAATGTGAACGCGATGGCGCGTCAAATTGGCAAGTGTGATTAAAAACTTGATGGTAACGATGCAAAACAAGGTCGAAGTGATAGCTAGAATCATGATTACAGTGGTCAAAAAATAAAGTGATAGAGTCTAAGGAGCGTATAGCCTTGAGAGGTTTCGTTCACCTCTGGTATGTAGGACTCAATCATTCAAAGCGACATGTCGGGCAGTTCAACTTTACGTTTGAATCACATTTGAAGCGAATTATTAGAGCTCAGAAATAAGCGTTGCACTCATTGGCTAATCTAGCGATATAATCGAACGCAGAACCGTTACAAAAGATAACGAAAATCATAATTTACACTTTAATCTTTACTTATAGGTAAGCCCTGAAATGCCACAACAGAACATCAAATTTATCGCTGCTGATATGGACGGCACTCTGCTTAATGAACATGGGAAGCTAGACCCAGAATTCTTCAATCTTTATGAGCGACTAGAAGCTCAAGACATCATTTTTGCTGCGGCATCGGGCCGCCAGTACTACAGCTTGATGGAAACCTTTTCCCCGCTAAAAAATCGCATGGTGTTCGTTGCTGAAAACGGCACATTAGTGATGCACAAAGGCCAAGAACTCTACAGCTGCTTACTTGATACTGATGCCATCAAAGACATCATTAAAGAAGCTCGTTCTATTGAAGGTGCACACGTTGTGCTTTGCGGTAAGAAGTCTGCATACATTGAAACCAAAGATGAGCGTGCTCTGGCGGAGATCTCCAAGTATTACCACCGCCGAGAGCAAGTAGAAGACTTACTGGCGGTAGAAGATGATTTCATCAAGGTGGCTATTTGTCACTTCGATGGCTCACAAGAGAAAGTGAACCCAACAATTGATGCCAAGTTTGGTGAGAACTACCAAGTGGTTGTCAGTGCGAAAATTTGGTTGGATGTGATGAATGCTGAAGCGTCAAAAGGCGCAGCGATTAAACATCTACAAAACACATTAGGTTTCACTTACGAGCAGACCATGAGTTTTGGTGATTATCTAAATGACTTGGAAATGCTTAAAGAGAGCTACCACTCTTACGCTATGGAAAATGCACATCCAAAGCTGAAAGAGATCGCTCGTTTTGGTGCGCCAAGTAACGTCGATGCGGGTGTGTACCAAGTACTTGAGAAGTTGCTAGCGTAACGCTCTGTATCATTTTTAGATTTTTATCAAAGCCGACTCACTTACATGAATCGGCTTTTTTGTTGGCGGTTAGCGTATTTATCTAGATTGAACGATTGTTCAAGGTGGTGTAACTTGTAGTTAATCAGTAGTCTTAGTGACAAAGATGGGTATTCACTTATATTGGATACGCCTTATCAACCACATTTGGAATGACGATGAGCAAGAAACTTCAACTCGATATTATTTCTGACGTAATGTGCCCGTGGTGCGTGGTCGGTTACAAAAACTTAGAGCAAGCCGTTACGGAACTTGGTTTAGAAAGTCAGATTGAACTCGAATGGCAGCCGTTTGAGCTTAACCCTGATATGCCGCAAGAGGGTGAAAACCTGCGTGACCATATCATGAGAAAATACGGTTCTAGCGCAGAAGAGAGCCAAAGTTCACGAGAACAACTTGCGGCGCGTGGCAAAGCGGTTGGTTTCGATTTCAATTTCTATGACAGCATGAGAATGGTCAATTCACGTCATCTGCATGTGCTGCTCGATTTTGCTCTAGCGCACGGTAAACAGACGGAGTTAAAGCTTCGCTTCTTTACGGCTCACTTTTCAGAGCAGAAAGATCTGTCTGATCTTGAGGTTATCGCACAAGAACTTGAAGCGGTTGGGCTAGATTCAACGAAGGCACTAAAGCGCCTAAAGAACACCGACAACTTGAAGCAGATTGAAGCGCAAGAGTTTGAATGGCAACGCATGGGGATCTCAGCAGTTCCTACCGTGGTATTCAATCGCAAGAGTGCTGTCACTGGTGCGCAGACGGTCGAAACGTACAAGCAAATTTTTCAAGAACTTATTGCTGAATCATAAGCCGATTATTGGTATCAATTAGAGTCTGAATTACATGGAATCATTGTCACTCGCTCAAGCGAAAAAGATTGTACTGCTTTCGCAAAAATTGCCGCCTAAGAAGCTGCCGCCTAAAAAGCAACGTAATGGCGGCGCCTTGTCGAATACGCTGTCTGCGATTGAAAACCTTGGCTATGTGCAAATTGATACCATTTCGGTGATTCAGCGAGCTCACCATCATACGCTGTGGAATCGCAATCAAGACTACCAACTTAACCATCTGGATAAGCTGTTAGAGCGTCGAGAAGTGTTTGAGTATTGGTCGCACGCTGCCGCTTATCTGCCTATGCGTGACTACCGCTTCAGCCTGCATCGAAAGAATGGATTCGCAAGCGGTAAGCTCAAGCATTGGTATAAAAAAGACGACGCACTGATGGCGCATGTTCTCAAACGTATTGAGAGCGAAGGACCATTGATGGCGAAAGACTTTGAAGGCGATAGACCAAATCCCGGCGGGTGGGGCGGTAAACCGGCCAAGCAAGCGTTAGAGACCTTGTTCATGCAAGGCGACTTAATGGTGCCGAGCCGAGTGAACTTCCATAAGGTGTATGACCTAACCGAACGAGTTTTTCCGAGTGGCATTGATACCTCAGAACCAACGGAACAAGAGTACATCGAGCATCTAATAACGCGTTATTTAGAAGCTAATGGTGTGGGAATAGCGTCGGAAATGAGTTATCTCCTTAAGAACACGAAACCACTGATACAGAAAACACTCCAACAGATGCTTGAAGATAAACAAGTGATGAAAGTGAGTGTTCAAGGCTCTGATTATTATGTGCTGCCGGATGCTTTTGAAATGTTGAATCAGCCCCTTTCCAGAACAAAGTTAAAGATACTGTCTCCGTTCGATAACCTCTTGATTCAACGTAAGCGAATGCAATCATTGTTCAACTTTGATTACCTTCTTGAGTGTTATGTACCTGAAGCTAAGCGTCAGTTTGGTTATTTTAGCTTACCGATTCTGTGGCAAGGTGAGCTGGTGGCACGAATGGATTGCAAGGTCGACAGGAAGAGTGGTTTGCTCAATATTCGCAACTTGGTTGTTGAAGAGCGAATTAAAAACCATGAGTCATTGGTTCATGCCTTATGCGATGAACTCAAACACTTCATGGTGTTCAACCAATGTGATGAGATGATCGTCCATAACACCACGCCTTCAGATCTTGGCAAGTGCTTGATGAGCCATTGGCAAACAGCCTAGCGGTTTTGTCGTTTAGAAAGCGCTTAGTTACTCAGAAAGAGAGGTTAATAAAAACTCGACAAAGGTTCGGTTCTTCAACGACAGTTGCTTGGTTTTGTAGAGCAAGTGAATCGGCTTAGGGAAAGGTGCCATGCCGGGCAAGATCTCCAATAACATTCCACGCTCAATTTCTTCGGCAACTAAGATAGTCGGCTGTAACAATACGCCTACGCCTTGTAGGGCGGCATATCGCAATACATCCCCATTATTCGACATCAAGCGCACGCGTTCTTTATTCGGTGTGGCGTGAGGAACTTGACTGCTGTAACTGAACCCAAGCGATGGATGCTGCGCGAGATCTTCCAACACGCGGATCTCAGCATGTTGGTTAAGGTACTCAGGAGCCGCGCAGTAACACATCTCATAATCCCCTAAGTATCTGGCGACTAAACTGGAATCAGACAGGTCACCGATTCGCACAATCAAATCAATATCGGATGAATAAGGATCGACAAGGTCGTTGTTCAGCACGAGTTCGATATTAATCGTTGGGTGATGCGCGAGGAACTTAGCCACAATCGGGGCAAGCACCTTGTTCCCGTAGGTAACCGGGCAGTTTATCTTTACCGTCCCTTGTGGCTGGTTCTCCAAGGTTTGAATTAGGTTTTCAGCATTGCTGATGTCTTCAAGAATTCGCTTACATTCTCGATAATAAAGCTGACCTGAATCGGTTAAAGACTGCTTACGTGTGGTGCGATGAATCAGTTGAGAATTGAGGCTCGTTTCAAGGTGGTGGACATGTTTACTGATCATGGTCGCCGAGAGGTTGAAGTGGTTTGCGGCACTGCGAAAGCTGCCTTGCTCGACCACGTAAACGAAGACCTTCATGCTGGTTAACTTATCCATTAAACACCCTTGGTTGATAAACAATAAACAAAACGTGAGTTTATCAATTATTAGGGGTTAATTATATTAATGGCAAACCGATAATTAACTAAAATAAGAGCGTGAAATGCCTCAAACGAACGAAACTATCTTTGTCACTGCCGAACTTAAGATTAAAACGAACATTGAACGTGATGCTGCAGTAGAAGCTATCGAACAGTTTTGCTTAGACATGCAGAGTGAACCGGGCTGCCTACAAGCAATAGCAACCTATGACCCAAACCAAAGCGATCGAGTGATCTTGCTGGAACAATACGTTAACCGTGAAGCGATCAATCAGCACTTTGGAATGCCTCACACTCAAGCGTTTATCGAGCGTGATATTACTGAGTTAGTTCAAGCGTTCGAAACGCAACTTGAATCAGCTGAAACAAAAAAGCAGGAGCAGTAAGCCATGAAATGGGGAATATTAGGAACCAGCTTTATCTCAGGCGTAATGGCCGATGCGATTAAAGGCGATGCTCAAAGTGAGCTGTATGCCGTTGCTGGACGCACAGAGAAAACACTCAATGAATTTGCGGCGCAGTACCAGCCAACACGAACCTTCAACAGCTATGAAGCTTTGATTGAAGATGAGTCAGTCGAGATCATCTACATTGCTCTACCAAACCACGTTCACCACGAGTACGTGATTAAAGCCGCTCAAAAAGGCAAAGCAATTCTGTGTGAAAAATCGTTATCAGTTGATATGGAAAAAACCGAACAAGCTCTGCAAGCGGTGAAAGAAGCGGGCGTATTTTTCGCAGAAGGTTTGATGTACTTAAACCATCCATTGATTGCCAAGCTTCATCAAGAATTAGCGACAGGTGAGATTGGCGAAGTGCGCTCAATCCAAGGTTCATACGTAGCTGCGATTGATCAGTTTGTGAACCCAGAAAGCAAGGGTGCATTATACAACCTAGGTTGTTACCCGATGTCTCTGATTCACTCTGTCGCGCAGCAGCAATTTGGTGAGTGCGTATTTGATGATGTGCAGATCTCAGCAATAGGTCGACGAGGTCAAGATGGCAATATCTGTGAATCTTCGGCATTGATGCGTTTCAATGACCACTTCACCGCTCAAATCCATACAGCAGAAGACCACGGATTAAAACATGGCTTCACGATTGTAGGTAGCAAAGGCTGCATCACCCTTGACACCAACCCATGGTTACCGGCCGAAGAAAACTCGTTCACTGTTGAGATATACGAAACGTCGACACGTGAAGTGAAAGTCGAAGGACAAGGCGACGGGTTCTATTATCAAGTGCGTAATATTCGCCAAGCGGTTGAGCGATGTGACACACAACTTGCTGCGCCAATGACGACTCATCAAGACTCTCGTATGATCATGAAGTTACTGACCGATTGGGAACTAGCGGCGGGCTAGTGTTTTAGTTAAAGATACGACTCATGTTGTTGTGTATGACTTAATAAAAAATTCACATAGACAAATATGAGCCGTATTTTGGTTCTGCTTACTTTTCGGGCTAGTTTAATTAAGCTATAGAGGCTTTGAAGGCGGTATTGAAAGCTCTTGCATTGGCGCGAATCTCGTCGTCAGATAAGCCTGGCTTGTACAGTGACGCTCCTAAACCAAAGCCTTTCGCACCAATGTCTAAGTAAGGTTTCATGCTCTCGATGGTAGGGTTGATGCCGCCTACTGGTAAGCAGATAGCTTCGGAAGGCAGCACAGAATTCAGCGCTTTAAAGCCATCAAGGCCAAGCACTGAAACAGGGAATAGTTTTAACCCCGTCGCACCAGCAGAAAGTGCAGCGAACGCCTCTGTTGGCGTAACAACGCCAGGGAAGCTGACGCAACCTGCAGCCGCTGACATTTTCACGACCTGTTCGTTAAAGTTTGGTGTTACGATTAGGTTTGCACCTGTATCAATCACAGCTTGTGCTTTTTCTGGTGTGGTAACGGTACCCGCGCCAATTAAGTATTGATCACCGAAATGTTCGACTAGCATTTTAATGCTGGTCAATGCATCTGGTGAGTTCAATGGCACTTCAATCATTGAGAAGCCTTCCTCAATTAAAATCTGTGTTACACGAATACAGTCTGCCGGTTCTACACCACGAATAATGGCAACAAGTGGTAAGTGATCATTTAGGTTAAAGTCTTTATTGGTCATTATTCATTGCCTCTTTAATTTTTAACATTCCAGCGATGAAAGTGTCATCGCCATTCACGTATTCGCTTGTTTTGTTTAGCTGACGACATGCCTGGTCATAACGTCCAGATAGGGCTCTTCCGCCAACTAAGTAGATGCTTTCTTGATGCAGTTCTCGCACTTCGTTGCCGATTAACAGCCCTGATAAGTAATCAAACACTTCATCTTCTTTTAGGTTTCCGAATAGACGATGCGTTCTGGCTTTGAAGAGTTGATTAGTGATTGACGGGTTCGAGCTTTCCTCTACCCCTTTCACAAAAGCAGCGTTAGAACTCACTTGTTCAGGTAAGCCACGCCCTAGGATTGTGTGTGTCGACAGTGCAGAGAAAAGCTCGCCAGTCATGTAGGTTGAAAACGAGACTAACTTGCCCGATTCAATATTTGCATGTTTGCTGTGAGTACCCGGAAAGGCTGCTTCAAGCGTTGGTTTGCCTAACAACTCAATAAGTCCAAATAACTGAACCTCTTCACCACGCATGACGTCGTAGCAGCCATGCTCATCACAATGGCTGACTCCTGGGATGATGGTGGCTTTTGCTCCCCAAGGGAGGTTGAATTGATGGGTGTTTTGAGCCAAGGATTCCACATTAGTTGGAGTGGAAACATAAGGGACGTTAACCCAGCCTTGTGCAGAACCCACCATGCCAGCCATATAAATTGGAAAGCTCTGGTATTCGCCGAGCCACTCACTCAGTAAAGATTCAAGCTCGATTGCAAAGGCTCCATCTTCAACCTGCAGTAGCCCCATTTTGCGCTCTGTTTTATCAACGACCTGTCCTTGTTCATCCATGGCAAAGGCACGAAAGTTTGTCGTTCCCCAGTCTAGAATTAGCCAACTGATTTTGTTTTTTTGATTCATAATTACAGCTCACAGACGCGCCCTAAGGCGCGCAGTTTTAGGTTTAGTTGATGTACTTTTTATCGGTTTACTTTGTCGAACCGCTAACGTTTCAGGTCTAACTAACTCTGTTTATTTAGTTAACTTTGCCTCTTTAGTTAACCTTGTATTGCTTGATGATGTCGGTATTCACATCGACACCGATGCCCGGTTTGGTAGAGATTTGTACCTTGCCATTTTCCATCTTGATGCCATCGCAAATGAGATCTTTGCGGAATGGGTGTGAAGACTGGTCAAACTCAAGCATTGGCTCGATAGGGTTGAGTGACAGTGGTGAGCTTGGTAGTGAAGCAATAAACTGCAAAGAGGCAGCAATACCAATGCCAGAGCCCCACACGTGTGGAATCATCATTGTGTGGTTTGCTTGCGCCATTGCCGCGATCTTCTTACATTCTGTGATACCACCTGAAGAACATAGATCCGGTTGAATCACGTCTAACGCTCTCTGTTCAAGCCAAGGGCGGTAGCCCATTTTTCCGAACAGTTGCTCACCTGCGGTGATATAAGTCTTAGAAAGGTTCTTGATTTCTTGATAGCCAGCAATGTCCTCTGGAGCTAACAGCTCCTCTAAGAAATACAAGTTGAACTCTTCTGTTTCTTTGATGATGCGACGTGCAGCAGCGGCGTTGTACGCTCCATTAGCATCAGCCATGATCTTCACATCATTGCCAACGGCTTCACGAATGGAACGAATGAAGGCGATGTCTTCATCTACGCCAAATCCAATTTTGAGTTTGAACGCTTCAAAGCCACCATCGACATAGCGATGTGCTTCTTCAATTGCGGCTTCTGGATATTTCGCGTCAGCAACGCGGTAGAAGCCAGTGGCGTATGGGGTGACTTCCTTTCGGAAAGCACCACCAATGAGAGAGTGAATCGGTTTATTGAGAGCCTTACCAATGACATCCCACAGAGCAATATCAACACCACTGATCGCGTTCACCGCAGAACCACCTTGACCGTATGGGCGAGTCACGTTGTACATCTCCTCCCAAAGCACTTCTACGTCAAAAGGGCTGCGTCCGAGTAGGATTGGCTTAAAGGTATGTTCAATAAATGCTGCAGCAATGTGTGGGCTTTGCAGGCCATGACATAAAGCTTCACCAAAACCGACTACACCTTCATCGGTAACAATTTCGATGATCATTGAGCTACGGTTATGAACCCAGCCTTGGGCGAAATAAAACGGCTTCTCTAATGGAACTGAGATTGCGTGTGGAATGACATCAATAATTTTCACAATAAATACCTTACTTAAATCAGAATCAAAGAGATCTGAGGAATAAATACAATCAGCGTTAACGCGAACATCATGGCTAGGAAGAACGGAATGATGGCTTTGGAAAGCTTCTCAACAGAGACCCCAGAAACACTTGAGCCAACAAATAAGTTTAGACCTAGGGGAGGCGTGATAAACCCTATTGCTAGTGTCACTACCATGATGATGCCGATGTGTACTGGGTTGAAACCGAATAACATGGCTACTGGAACCAGAATTGGCGTCAGGATAATGATTGCTGCTACCGTCTCCATGAAGCAACCAACGACAAGCAGTAGTGCTACCATCAAGATAATGAAGATCACCTTGCTATCAGAGAACTCAAGCATCGCGTTAGCAATTTGTGTTGGAATTTGCTCAAGTGCTAAATACTTACCAAAGGCAGTCGCGGTACCTACAATCAACAACACAATCACGGAAGTAATCACCGATTTAGTGAAGATTTTTGGTAGGTCTTTAAAGGTAATTTCTTTGTAGGCAAATAGACTCACAACAAGGCCATAAACCACCGCTACTACACTTGCTTCTGTTGGCGTGAAAATACCGCCGTAGATACCACCAAGAATGATTACCGGGATAAGCAGAGCGAGTTGAGCGTGCTTAAATTGAGCCCACACCTCTTTCCAGCTAAACGGTTCGTCTGATCCTTTGTAACCTTTCTTCTTAGAGTAGATGTATGCCCAAGCCATCAAACAAAGCGATACCAAGATGCCTGGGATGATGCCTGCAATGAACAAATCGCCAATGGATACACCAGCAGACACGCCGTACATCACCATAGGGATGCTAGGTGGAATCATTACACCAATCGCACCTGCCGCAGTAACAACTGCAGTTGCGAACCCTTTGTTGTAACCGTACTTGATCATCGCTGGGATCATAATGCCGCCGACAGCAGCAACGGTTGCTGGCCCTGAGCCAGATATAGCCGCGAAGAACATACAAGTAATGATCGAAGCAATCGCGAAGCCACCTGTGATGTTTTTCACTAGTGAATTAGCGAAGTTCACCAAACGCTGCGAAATACCACCGCTGCCCATGATGTCACCCGCTAATATGAAAAATGGCACTGCCATGATCGGGAAGGAGTCAACAGAGGTAATTAAGGTACTCACAAGGAAGTCGACGCTTAACGTACCCGTTGAAATGATGGTGAGTAGTGTCGCCATGCCCAGTGATATAGCAATCGGCACAGAGGCAATAACGAGCAGTGCGAACGTCGCAAATAAAATAAATACTGACATGATTACCTCCTATTTCATTGCTTTGATGTCTTCAGTGGTCGAGACCATCTGTTGAATCAATCTGAGTGTTGTAAGTGCAAATCCAACTGGACCTGCCAAGTAAACGATCCACATCGGTAGTCCAAGTGCTGGTGATGTCTGACCTAAATGGTAGAGATTCGCTACCATCTGCGTAGATTTGAATAAAATAACTATAGAGAACACTAAAAATACGAAATCTGAAAATAGACTAAGGCACTTCTTTTCTTTATCATCAATTAACATAGATATTGCTTCTATTTTAATATGGCTCTTTTTTGCGACTGCAAAACTGATACCGATATAAACAAGCCAAATGAAACAATAACGAGCTAATTCTTCAGTCCAAGCAATTGAATAATCGAATGTTCTGGATACTACTTGTAAGAATATTGCTGCGGTCATAATAACGAGCAGTATTACGGCTATCGTATTTTCAAAATACTTATCTAACCAATTCAACATAATAAGATTCCTTGTACACTTATTACTTAGATTTATTGATTATTGGTGAACTATTATTAATAATCATAGAGATTTGAGTGTTAAAATAGTCAGCATTAATAATGTAATGGTCTAAACGTAAAGTGATGACTTAAATTACTGAGCGGCTAATTCGCTTTCTGCTTTTTTGATCTGCTCTTGGAAAGCGGAGACCACATCTTTACCAATGATTGGTGTGTACTTTTCAACAACCGGTTTGGTTGCTTCTTGGAAACCAACAAGAGCTTCAGGAGTCAGTGTTACCACTTCCATGTTTTGTTTGATAACGTCTAGGCTTTCTAGGTTTACTTTTCGGTTTACCTGTCGCTCGTAGTCGCCTGCATCAATTGCCGCTTGGCGCAAGACTCTTTGGTCGTGACGGCTCAGCTTGTTCCATGTTGCTTGGCTAACAATTAATGCCAATGGCGTGTATACATGCCCTGTATTCGATAAGGTTTCTTGTACTTCGAACAAGTTGTTCAGCGCGATATTTGGGTATGGGTTCTCTTGTCCGTCCACTGTACCTTGCTGTAGTGCGGTGAATAGTTCGTTGAAGGCCATTGGTGTTGGGGTTGCGCCCATTGCCTTCCAAGCATCTAAGTGAAGGGGGCTTTCCATGGTGCGGATTTTTAGCCCTTTTACATCGTCAATTGATGTTACAGCGCGGCGCGAATTCGTTAAGTGACGAAAGCCATTTTCCCAGAAATCCAGGCCAACTAGGCCTTTTGACTCTAGCCTTTTTAGCATGTCGTCACCGAATTCACTGCGAAGTACTTTGTCTGCGACTGCTTCACTGGTGATCATAAAAGGAAGGTCGAACACATTGTATTCAGGATAGAAATTAGCCAGTGGGCCAGTCGATGGGATAGATACGTCAAGCGTACCCAATTGCAACATTTCAATGGCTGCACGGTCATCACCTAATTGTGCCGAAGGGTAGATATCTACCTTCAGTTCGGTAAATTTCTCAACAATTTCTTTAAACTTAGCCGCGCCATCATAAATAGGATGTTTGTTATTGGAACTCATGCTAAAGCGCAGTGTTTGAACTTGGGATTCACCCGCCGCAATACTCGACTGGTTATTTCCTTGAGAATTTGTAGCAATAGCTGTACCAATGATTGAGGCGACAAACACCCCACCAATGGCTAGAATTTTTCCTGTTCTAGACATAGTCGTACCTGATTAATTTATTATTTATATAAAGTGTACGTTACATACACTTGTAGGGTTAATTAAGTTGCTTGGATATTTTCTGACAATATTCAGTAATAATAGGAATTAATTCCTTCATTCTTTCGTCAGACATATATTCTTTAATGCTGGTGACTGATATAGCCGCAATAATATTGTTATATTTATTTCGAATTGGCACGGCAACACAGCGTACAAGATCTTCGTTGTCTTCTAAGTCATAGCTATAGTCATGCTTAGAATATTCATTCATTCTTTTTAGCATCGACTCAACGTCGTGATTAGTTTGCGATGAAATAAGTCGAATCCATTCCATCTTTGGCATATCAATCATTAGCGCTTTTCCAATCCCCGTTGCGGACATTGGTAGCCGATCTCCCACTTGTGAACGCAGCTGAATCGCACGCTCACCTGGGATCTTATCTAGGTAGAAGATTTGGTCTTCATCTTTGATGCCTAAATGCACAGTATCTTTAGTTCGTGCAGCAAGCTCGCGTATAAAAGGCTTGGCAATCTCTTTGAGAGGCATGTCTTGTTGAGCACGGATACCAAGCTGGATCATTTTGGTTCCCAATACCAGTCCAATTCCTTTTACTTCGCGGATGTAACGAGCTTCTATCAAGCCTTGGATAATTCGGTGCACGGTCGATTTTGGTAATTCTAAATGCTCGCATACGTCTTTTAGTTGTCGATTACCTTCAGCAATCGAGTCGATGACAGCGATCGCTTTTACCAATGCTTGATTACCTTGTAACTTGCTCATAAAACCGCCTCTCGTTGTATGGTAGAAATATAGCGAGAGTTCGGCATTGATAATGTGATAACTATCAACATTCCACTTTGTGAAACAATAGTCCCACATTGTGGAATTTTTGAGTTTGATACAAATACTTTGCATTTGAAACACCTACAGTGTCCAATACCAGCTGAGACTAACTTGACCGAAAAACCTTATTTTTTAAGGTGTTAAATAGGAACCTGACCGGATGCGTAAATCAGATAAGAAGATCGAAAATCAAATCAGAGATGTGTTAAATGATGTTTGTGAAGACACTCTGAAAGGCTTCGATGGTTTTTTGTGGGTGACTCACTCGGTCAACTTCTCTTCATTCCCACAAAGTTTGAAAATTGTCTGTGTATTCGATACCAACCAAGATAGAACGAATTTCCTAAATAGCGAAGGTCAACAGAGTGTCTCTAGGGTTATCCAAAAAGCGTTCAATCAAGTTGGGATTCAACTTAAGAATATCGATAAGCACGTCAGTTACGATACGCAAGAAAGTTGCGACCGAGACCATCAAGGGAAGTGGAATAAAAGGCTTTAATACTCTTGCTTCTATAAGAGCCTCCTGTGTCGCGAGAAAAGGTCGTGAAATGAAAAAAGCTCAGATATCGCTTAATAAGAACACACTGCTAGGTGTGTTCGAGCAACTGATAATACTCGCCTTGTGGCTGCTCGCAGGAGGTGTCGTTTGGTTTGTTTGGTTTATGTGGGGGATTAACGTTGTCCCCTTTGACGATCCTTACCTCTCTGATACTGAGTATCAACGTCTAATTAAGCAAGAAACTCAGTTGATCGATATCGGTTTATTGGTAGGTAAGCTCTATACCGCGTGTGTGGTGATGTTTTTTATTGTACGCGTTAGGAAAGTGCTTCGAGCGTCAAGTGATGGATGAAATCCGTTTGGGCCATGACATTACTGGTGTCTACTAATATTTGTTCTCACTGATTTGACTAAAAATCTACGAAACGAGATAGCCCCATCTATAAACTTGATTAATCAACAAAGCCGTTGGTAGGCGAACTAAAGAGAAGAAAGCCTACGCGAGGTAGGCTTTGATTGTCGTTACTTAATTGCGGTACAGAAGCTGACGTCTGAATGTTGGGTTTGTGGATCGTAGCTGTGGTAAAGCTCAAAACAAGGTCGATCGTCTGTTTCAATACCGGACTTAATGACGTTACTCATTAAATCATCCCAAGCTTTGGCATATTGGCCGATTTCGGTGATCGTTTGTCTCATCACCGCATATTGCCCGCCGGGAAAGTCCTTTAGCTCGATACCGCTGGGTACTTCGACATCCTCTGGAACCATTAAACAAATGTCTGTTCGGCACTTGTCTGTCGGTGTGATTTCTGGGTTATCGTGATAAATGAACATGCAGGTGTTGCCTGATAATCCTTTCATTTCTGCCCACTGATAAAGACGGCCGCTAGGTTCTTCATATCCTTGTCCATAAGGGCCTGTTACTCGCACATACGCCAATTTTGATGATTCGAATTGTTGCGTTTTCATTGTCTTACTCCATGTTGAAAGTTCGGAGCCAGTATATGAATTACTCGTAACTGCATCGTTTCCATTCTTGCGCAACGTGTGTCCAATCTTGCTATTTCGAGTTAAATCGCTGAACGCTTGATAGTCTGTGCATTCACGAAATGCGCTAGGCGTAACGCCAAAGTGTTGCTTGAAGGATTTGGCAAAGTTTTGAGACGATGAGAAGCCGTAATCGAGTGCAATATTAATAATAGGTTGCTTGGTTTTGAAGAGATCGTTGGCTGCCGCTTCGAGTCTCAATCGTCTGATAAAATCAGCAAGCGTTTCGCCTTGAACGGCCTTAAAAGTACGATGAAAATGGTAGGGTGAAAAGTTAGCTAATGCCGCGACTTCGATCAAATTGAGCGGATCGTTAAAGTGTTTCTCTAAATAGCGTATCACTGGAACGAGCCGCTTATGATAGTCAACGTACATCGCTTATTTACCACTCTTTTGTCATCATTCTTGTTTAGATGACTGAGACTAGCTTATCCAAATTGAGTTTCAACATTGTGGCGTTAAAACTGAGATTGGATGCATCTAATTCAAGTTCCACTATGCGTGTTAGGGGCTGATAATCTTCCTCCTTTTAAGGCTCTTTATTCTCATTTTGAGAAAATCTGAGTTGATTTTTCGTCATCCTGAGAAGCTTGGTTTCCAAATCAAATTAAAATCATAAAAATTTATCTTTTCTTTAATGTATTGATTTTGAATCGGCATTTGCTCGTTTCCTTAGCCATAGATGAAACAATACAGACAAGCACTTGAACAATACTGCCATGTAGTCGATACTTTTTTCGTATTTTGATTCCTAAATTGACACGTAAGTTGGCTGACTTTTCGTCTTGTGATTTAAGGCATGACAGTATCGATTAGGAAATTTGAATAATGAAAACATACATTTCTGGGCTGCTCACACTCATACCTCTATGTTTCACTACTGGCTATTCTTTTGCTGTTGGTACTGCGGTGGTATTGCCTGGTCAACATGAAGCTGGATCCGATCTTTCGGGATCCCCTATGTCTATGAATGCTGTCATTGATTGGGAAATTACCAACAGTGATATTGTGTTCGGAGCTTATGCCGACATAGCCGACAATGAACGGGCTACGACAATTGGTTATATGTATAACCAAGTCATGGCGATGAACTCGGGTTGGTTGGAGGATGATCTCCGCAACCAAGCTGAGATAGAAGGCCTCAATTTCGAAGACTACTTCCTGCACTTTTCTGAAGATACTGTTATTGCCGAAGTGGATAAAACTCACGGTGAAAAGACGCTTTTAAACCGAAAACCTATGATCTTGGGCTATACAGCCAGTGAAGACCACGCTGGCTTTTGGCTGTATCAAGAGCCTCCTTGGGATGCCGATGTGTTCGAGAATTACGAACAGGGCGGGGCATTGTATGTCTATCATGCTGAGCAGTTCGAACGGCTGACCTTTAAGTTCTCACAGTTTGCTGGCAGCGGTGAATTTTGGATTGAATACCCAACGACTGTTGATTCTCACGGAAGGGTTTCACAGTGGGAAAGGCTCGATGTAAAGAAAGACAAAACGCTCAATATGACCAAAAACCAATCGGTGATTTGGAACCTTCCGGATAACTGGGTAAGAGCCACAACTCATGATGGGAGCGGGGCGAGTTATGGCGGCGGCCAGTACTTTGGCTCAACCTTTTTGAGAGATGGCGGACGCTTATACGTTGTGAGAGTTCGTTGGCAAAGCGAGAGCGCCGACGACAGACCACGTTTAAAAGAAGTGAAACTCAAAAACAGTTTTCCAACCGTCAAATTAACCGACGCTCCGACCCCAACACCGGATGGCAATGCTATTAGCCAGTGGAGAAAAATCCGTGGCTTTGACGTGTCTGCAGACCTAGATGGCGATAATTACTTGTCGCCAAGTGAGTATCGAAATCGTACCAATAAGAACGCGACCGCACGTTTTCGTTGGGAATCAAGAGTGGTGCCCTTCGGTCGAATGTGGAGCGCGAATTCATCTTGGTCGTTAACGAACGTTGCAAACACGGATTATTTATCCGCCATTCATCGCTACTACAAGCAAAGCTGGGCAAGTCAAGGTTTGAATGGCGCGTACAACGACGACACCAATAAGCTGATTGGTTCGAACCAGTTCTATGTTCACTCTGGCGGGCACGTTCAAGAGCTAGGCGCAGTCGTGGGTTCGAATGAAGCTGATGACCTCTACAAGCAACAATTTTCGACTTTTCTCAAGAATTTATCTGCCTTAGAAAGTGATGCGTCCATTGGGTTGAACATTGGTACGGCGAACTTGCTGGGTAGAAATGGGCAGTCTCATCTTAGCGAGGCGGAATCTCTGTATCTAAGAGAGCACTATATTTTTCCGTCTACTGGATTTAGTGGTTACTCGGGTATATCTAAATTCTGGGATAACTCAGCGCTCGCCTATAATGGGCAAAGTGTTATTTTTCAGGCGACTACACGTTACGGACGAGTTCAGTATTTTGGAAATAGCGAAGAGAACTGGAAACAAGACCAATATTCAGCTTTAGCGATATACCATCTTAATCGTCATGCGCAGCATAGCTATTTTAATCAGTGGAATAATGGCTACGTCTATGGAAGTGGTAACACGACTGCCGACAATTTCTGGCAAAGTGGTGTCCCTAAAAACATCGCCTACCAACCAAGTCTGTTACTAGCGGTTGATTTAGGAGACCCGAGTCATCAAATCCCGACAGGCTTTGATCCTATTCCTCTGATGCTGTCGACAACCACACCTCAGCCTGCTGACTACACCATCGTTGGCGATTCCTCAATGAATGAAATGGTGCATGCCGATCTACCCAATGGCATGACGCATGTATTGCCGACGTTCACGTACTTTATGTATCAATCTGAAAACCGGGTAGTCGCTGGTGGCCCTGAAGATATGGTATTAGCGAGAGAGTTCAACAATGGTCGGGTGCTTTATCGCACCGATTTCCACGGTAAGAATCCGAGCTTTTATGATGCAGAAAAACTCACTATCACACTGGATATCCCAATGAAGCCTGTCGATGTTAATGGCAACATCGGTGAGTATGTGAGTGAAATAGAAATTGGTGGCTATGAAGGGTTGTTCTTACTTTATTAGTTCCAATGCGAATGAACACTCTCGAATCAGAGCAAATAGAAGCTTAGGTTCTGGATATCAGCTTATTCTTTTTGCATTGCTTGAACTCTTTGGCGATCCACGATTGTTCGTTTAATCCATTATCAATTAAGGCAAAGAGGTAGCCATCCACCTTACTTGAAGCGGCAGGATACTCTTGAAAAGTATGCTTAGGGTAGCCGGGGTAATCTGTCTCGTATTGGTTGTCTAATTGCTTACCGAGTTGACGCCATTTTACGAATAACTCAGAAGAAGATGTCTCAACCTTATATTGCCCCAAAATGCGTTGGTGGTGGGTTAATGCCACTTTAGCGCAGTGGTTGGTCTGTACGACTTTTTGTATCAATTTAACCTGTTCTTCACTCATGGTTTTCGCAAGTACATTCTCTTGTTCTATGCGATCCATTCGCTCACCAAACGTTTCAGCGTGCGCAGAAAAGACAATAGAAATGGGTAAAACCAATACCAAAAGGCGCTTGTAGAACATAACCAAACTCGTTAAAAGGATTCGTGGCTATTATGCCTTTCACTGACGATATTATTAATAAATATAAACACTTAATTGTAAGAATTATTTTTATCGAGTAGATAAACAGATGCTTTTTAATGTGAAATATTCAGGTTCTCAATGTTTGGTTGTTTTGCGAAAGTACTTCGATTACCGAATCAACGAAAAGTCTGACCGCGTTATTATAAATGTTGGATATCAATCGAGTGGTAGGAAAAGCCGATCGCTTTAGCTGCATTTAACAAAGCTTGTTGAGTTTTAAACACTCGGGGTTGCATCTTTCTATCTGATTCAAGAAAGCTGTTCACGCCCCACTTATGACTTTTCACCATTAAGTAGTAACCGTTGGCACCGGGTGATACAACACCAATTGCTGCCTTCAGGTCGCCACGATTAAAGTGTTTTTTGAACTCACGTAATACCATATCAATCTCCTTATTCGATGATAAAAAAAGGGAGCGAATCGCTCCCTAGTTAATAATGGTGTTAATGATTATAGGAACGCGCGGTAAGGCAGTTCTGGATCATTCTTGAAGATGTCAGCAAAGCCACGGAAGTGCTGGTAATGCATGCGACCTTTGTCTGTTGGGTAAGTGTACTTACCACCTACTTGCCAGAAGAATGGTGCGAAGCCGTATTGAAGACGCTCTTTTTTCATGTTCCATAGCATTTCGATTTCACGTGGGTCGTTTTGGAAGTTAGCCCAAATGTCGTGGTGGAATGGAACAACCACTTCACAGTTCAAAGACTCAGCAGCACGCAGAATATCTGAAGATGTCATTTTGTCTGTTACGCCACGTGGGTTTTCACCGTAAGAAAGCAGTGCCACATCGATCTTGTGGTCGTTACCGTGCTTAGCGTAGTAGTTTGAGTAGTGAGAATCACCAGAGTGGTATACAGAGCCGCCTGTTGTTTCTACTAAGTAGTTAACTGCACGGTCGTCCATACCATCTAGAATATCTTTATCGATAGAAGACGTACCCTCAGGAAGTGTCACTAGAGCAGTACGGTCGAATGCGTCTAGAACCTTGATGTTGACGTCTTTGATCTTAATTTCGTCGCCAACTTTAGCGATAACACAGCGATCTTCTGGCACACCCCATTTCATCCATAAATCAACACATGCTTTAGGACCTATGAATTTCACGTGATCGCCACAGTTTTGTAGAACCGCCGCTGCCACGTTGATATCGATGTGGTCACCATGGTCATGTGATGCCATTACTGCATCAATTTCTTTAATCGCAAATGGATCTAGAGGGAAAATAGCAGTACGTAGGTTTGGTTGAAGCGCTTCAACACCACCCATACGCATCATTTGGTGTTGGTTTTTCATTTTTTGAACAGCTTGTGTTTTCTTACCAGTACCACACCAGAAGTCCATTGATAGGTTTGCGCCTTCTTCTGATTTTAACCAAATACCGGTACAACCAAGCCACCACATAGAGAATGTGCCAGGTTGTACTACAGTTTGTTCAATCTCTTCATTTAACCATGTGCCCCACTCAGGGAATGTATTTAGGATCCAAGACTCGCGAGTGATTTCGTTTACATTGCTCATGATAATACCTTTTATTTCAATAATTTGATTAATTTTGGATGTAGGGAGCCGAGCGCCTTAATTTGGACTAAGGCACTGAGCTGAAATTTATTATTATTTGAAGGCGGGTTAGCCCATTAGATTTACACTAAGATGACTTGCGTCCCTTGAGCTTCAATCTTTTTAACCACGTCTGGATTGGCATCTTTACCGGTGATGACAATGTCTATTTGCTTGGCATTGCAAAACAACATTCCGGTTCTTTGGCCAACTTTAGAGCTGTCTACCACAACGACAAGCTTGTCGACTTGTTCTAACATCTGTTGCTCGGCAACCGCTGTTAGCATGTCGGCTTTATAGAGACCCGCATCAGTTAACCCTTTACCAGACGTAAACATCCAATTCCCGGCATAGCCACCCAATGAGTTTGGTGCTGGGTTTAGAAAGATGTTTTGCGCCTTATTGTATTGGCCACCAATGATGATCACGTCGTCATGATCTTCGTTGATTAGGTAGCTGGCGAGTGGGAAATAGTTCGTCACGATCTGAACGTCTTCTCCACACAGTTGCTGACCTAGTAAGAAAGCGGTTGAGCCACAGTTTATGACTACGGTGTCACCCGCCTGACAAAGCTCGGCAGCGGCATGCGCTATTTGAGCCTTCTCTTCATAAAACTCAGTACTGTTGATATTGAGTGGTGACCACTTTCTCTTTTGGTTTTCTATTCTTTCGGCGCCATTTCGTACCTTTCGAAGCCTGCCTAGCTCATCTAGTTTAGCGATATCACGTCTGGCGGTAGCCGGTGAAACACTAAAACTATCAATAATATGAGAGACGTTAATCGTCTGCATTTCTTCTAGTAACGACAGGATGCCGTTGTGTCTTTGCACTTCGTTCATATTTATCACTCTATTTGTCGCTGTGACAATTTGATGATTACTTTTGATTTGTTTTGATTCTAATAATCACATTCATGATTGTCAAATCCTCGCTGTTATAAAACAAGATCTCAATCACAAGTTTTTATAAGTTATTGTTTTTATTGATTTTTATATTTTTCAGTGTGATCCAATGCTCAATTAACCACATTCTAGGAGTGGATAATTGATATAAATCAAAGTAATCACAAGTGAGCATTGAATGATTACTTTTGATTGTTAAAGTCTAACTCGTGAGCAAAACAAGACATCACTGAATCCTACAATCATTAAAAATACAAATTATATTAGGGTAAAGATATGGAGTTCTTATACGATATCTTCTATATTTTTTACAGTCAGGTTATGACCAAAGCACCTTTGTTGCTTGGTATGGTAACTTGTCTCGGTTACATCCTTCTCAAACGTGACGCAACAACTGTTATCTCCGGTTCAATCAAAACCATCGTTGGTTTTATGATTGTTCAGGTGGGTGCGGGAACACTGGTAGCAGGCTTTAAACCTGTTATTGAAAAGATGAGTGAAATACATGGACTGACAGGCTCGGTAATCGACCCTTACACATCCATGATGGCGACAATGGAAACCATGGGAGACAATTACTCTTGGGTTGGGTACGCAGTCCTTATGGCTCTGGGTATTAACATCCTTTTGGTTGCCTTCCGCAGAATCACTGGTATTCGTACTATCATGCTTACGGGACACATCATGTTCCAACAAGCTGGTCTGATTGCGGTTTTCTACTTCGTGCTTGGCGCGGGGATGTGGGAAACCATCATCTACTCTGCAATTCTGATGGCTCTATACTGGGGCATCTCTTCGAACATCATGTTCAAGCCGACACAAGAAGTGACTGGCGGTGCGGGTTTCTCTATTGGTCACCAACAACAGTTTGCATCTTGGGTAGCAACTAAAGTTGCTCCGAAGTTAGGCGATAAGAACGACAGTGTTGACCACATCAACCTACCGAAATGGCTACACATCTTCCACGACAGTATTGCTGCGACTACTTTGGTCATGACTGCATTCTTCGGCATTATCCTTCTCTCTTTCGGTCTAGATAACCTTCAAGAGATGGCAGGCAGCACACATTGGTTAATCTACATCTTCGAAACAGGTCTGAAATTCGCGGTTGCGATTCAAGTTATCGTAACGGGTGTACGTATGTTCGTTGCCGAGCTTTCTGAAGCGTTCAACGGTATCTCTCAACGTCTAATCCCTAACGCAGTATTAGCGATTGACTGTGCCGCTATCTACGCATACTCACCAAACGCAATGGTGTTCGGCTTCCTTTGGGGTGCTGTGGGTCAATTTACCGCGGTATTGGCGATGTTGGCCTTTGATGCGCCAATCATGATTATTCCTGGCTTCATTCCAATGTTCTTCTCTAACGCAACGATTGGTGTCTTCGCTAACCACTTCGGTGGCTGGAAAGCGGTCATGAAGATCTGTTTCGTGATGGGCATTATCGAGGTGGTTGGTTCGGCTTGGGCGATTCACATCTTCGCGCAATCAGGCACTGAGTTTAACGGCTGGATGGGTATGGCTGACTGGGCACTAGTGTTCCCACCAATCATGCAAGGTATCTCTAGCTCTAGCATGTTCTTCTTTGTTGTCGTCGCTCTTTCTGGTGTGTACATGTACTTCGCATCAAAAGCCCTACGAGCTGAAGAAGATGGCGAAGCGCAAAATGCGCAAACTATGACAGCTGTGACACCAGAAGGTGTAGAAGTTGAAGTCGCAGTACCGACAAAGCCTGAAGCAGTAGCTGAAGCTCCACAGGCGGGTAGTGCAGTCGAACATAAACCAGTACGAGTTCTTGTGTGCTGTGGTTCTGGCCAAGGGTCATCAATGATGTGCTCTAAGAAAATCAAAGAGTTCTTAGATAAGAAAGGCGTACCGGCCACCACGTTCAACAGTGCAATCACAGATTACAAATCACACTTAGGTTCATTCGACATCATCGTTACTTCGGTTGCGCTGGCTGAAAAGATTACCAACCTTCCGGAAGGTAAGCAGCAGTTAGCAGTGAAGAACATGATCATGGTGAAAACCTTTGGTGATGAACTGATTTCAATCATCGAAAACAACTTCCACAAATAATCGAGTTAGCCCGGCGTCAAAGCGGCGACCGGGCAACCAAAAAAATTCTAATAACAAATTATTAAGTGAGCAAACCAATGAACTTGAAAGAATCTCTGATTAAAAACAACTCAATCCAACTAAACGCTAAAGCAACAGACTGGCAGTCGGCTATCAAGATTGGTACCGATGCATTAGTCAAAGCAGGTGTCGCTGAAGAGCGTTACTACGATGCCATCATCAAAGCTATCTCTGTTGAAGGCCCATACATCTGCATTCACGATGCATTTGCACTACCACATTGCCGCCCAGAAGATGGCGTGATCAAAACAGGCTTCGCATTAACGGTATTAGAAACGCCAATCCTATTTGATGACGTAGACGAGCCTGTAGATGTGCTAATCACCCTGGCTGGTAAAGATTCAGAAGAGCACATCGAAGGCACGATGCAGGTCGCGAACCTGATCGAGTTTGATGAAGATTTCTCAAAACTACGTGCATGTAAAACACCACAAGATGTGGCGAACCTGATCGATACGGCACTTGCACAAGCAGAAGCGGCTTAAGGAGTCGATATGTCTAAATATAGCCAATTGAAACAACGTGTTTTAGAGGCGAACTTGCAGCTTCCTAAGTACGGTTTAGTGACATTTACCTGGGGCAATGTTTCCGAGTTTGACCGTACTAATGGCGTGATAGCGATTAAACCATCGGGTGTCGAATACAGTGACATGACGGCTGAAGACATGGTGGTCGTAGACTTAGAGGGCAACATCATTGAAGGCAAGCTGAATCCTTCAAGTGATACGGCTACTCACCTGGAGCTCTACAAAGCATTCCCAGAAATCGGCGGCATTGTTCATACCCACTCTCGTAGTGCAACCATTTGGGCACAAGCGGGCATTGATATTCCAGCCCTGGGTACTACGCATGCTGACTACTTTTACGGAGATATTCCGTGTACTCGCAAGCTCTCGAACAGTGAAATTGCGGAGCAGTATGAGAAAAACACTGGCCTAGTGATCATCGAAGAGTTTGTTCAACGTTGTATCGACCCGATGGCAGTACCGAGTGTGATTGTTGCGGGGCATGCGCCGTTCTCTTGGGGCAAAGATGCCAAAGACGCCGTACATAACTCGGTGGTTTTAGAAGAAGTGTCGGCAATGGCATTGGCAACGCGCTCGTTAAACAGTGGCATCAAGATTCAACCTGAGCTTTCAGATAAACATTACCTACGTAAGCATGGTGAAAATGCTTACTACGGGCAGTAATAAGCGTGATGTGAGGAGAGGCGATGTATCAAGTATTGGCGTTAGACCTTGATGGAACCGTGTTGACCGATGATCACACTATCCATCCTGAAGTGAAGAAAGCGATCCAAGAGGCGAAGCAGCATTGCCACGTGATGATCGTGACTGGCAGGCATCACACCGCAGCAAGGCCTTATTACTATGAGTTAGGGCTAGATACTCCGATTATTTGCTGCAACGGAACGTACGTGTATGACTACCAAAGCGAGACTGTTTTAACTCAGAACGCCATTGAGCATGAGACCGCTCAAACGTTTATCGAGCTGGCGCAGGAACACAAGCTGAAGATGGTGATGTACATCACCGATGCGATGACTTACTCCAACTACAACCCATTCGCCTACATGTTGGCGTTGGAAGAGTGGGCTGAGCAAGCGCCTGAGCACCACAAGCCAAACATCTATCGAGTGGACTCATTCTCTGAAACGGCGAAGAGCACCGAGTTTGTGTGGAAGTTTGTGGTGGAAGGGGAGCAAGAGTCGGTTGATCGCTTAATGCAAACGCCTTGGATCAAAGATCATTTTAACGGTGAACGCTCGTGGTCTAACCGAATCGACTTTGCCGCGAAGGGTAATAGTAAAGGCCTTCGCCTTGCTGAATACGTAAGTGAACTGGGTTTTCAGCCCTCTCAAGTGATTGCCATTGGCGACAATCACAACGACATATCAATGCTTCAATACGCAGGCTTAGGCGTAGCGATGTTTAATGCTGACGACACCGTCAAATCGAACGCTCAAGCCGTATGCAAAACAGATAACAATCAAGATGGCCTTGCCCATCTAATACGTGAACAAATTAAAGGATAAAACCATGACTAAACCAATGATTCAAATCGCCCTAGACCAAACAAACCTACCTGCTGCAATTGAAGTGGCAAACAACGTTGAAAGCTATGTAGACGTGATTGAAGTAGGCACAATTCTAGCGTTCGCAGAAGGGATGACTGCGGTATCGACACTGCGCAAAAACCACCCTGATCACATCTTAGTGTGTGATATGAAAACCACAGATGGCGGCGCGATTCTGGCTCGTATGGCATTTGAAGCGGGTGCTGACTGGATTACGGTTTCAGCGGCGGCGCACATTGCAACTATTGACGCATGTAAGAAGGTTGCCGATGAATTTAAGGGTGAAATTCAAATCGAGATCTACGGTAACTGGACTATGGACGACGCTCAAGCATGGGTTGACCTAGGTATTACACAAGCGATCTACCACCGTTCTCGTGATGCTGAGTTGGCAGGCGTGGGCTGGACAGAAGCGGACTTAGTGAAGATGCGTGCACTGTCTGAACTGGGTATCGAGCTTTCTATCACAGGCGGTATCGTGCCAGAAGATTTGTACCTATTTGAGGGTATTAAAGCGAAAACCTTCATTGCCGGTCGCGCACTAGCAGGTGAAAAAGGTCAAGAAACCGCTGAAGCACTGAAAGAACAAATCAACCGCTACTGGAACTAGGAGGCGTTATGTATCAAAACTTAACGCGCCATCGTGTCGGGCTTTATGAAAAAGCGTTACCGAACGACCTAAGTTGGGAAGATAAGCTTAAAACCACGAAAGAGTTAGGTTTTGACTTCCTTGAGATCTCAGTCGATGAGTCCGATGAAAGACGCAGCCGTTTAGACTGGAGCGATGAAGAAGTCTATGGCCTACGCCGTTTGTGTGAAGAGCATCAAGTGCCGCTGCAGTCGATGTGTTTAAGCGCGCACCGCAAGTTCCCATTTGGCTCTGCTGATCCGAAAGTGCGAGAGCAAGCCGTTATCCATATGGAGAAGGCCATTACGTTGGCGTACAAGTTGGGTATTCGCACCATTCAACTCGCAGGCTATGACGTGTACTACGAACCTGCAGACAAAGCGACACACCTGCGTTTTATCGAAGGTATGAAGCTCTCGGCACAACTGGCAGAGCGCGCTGGAGTGATGTTAGCGGTTGAAATTATGGACACGGATTACCTGAACTCGCTAAGCAAGTTTGAAGTGTTGAGCCGTGAGATTGATTCGCCTTATTTCACCGCGTATCCAGATGTAGGCAACATCTCAGGTTGGAATTATGACATCGTGACAGAGCTTAAGCTGAGTAAGCCACGCATTACCCAAATCCACCTTAAAGATACGTATCGTGTCACTCCTGAATATAAAGGGCAGTTCCGTGATTTAGTGATAGGTGAGGGAGAAGTCGATTTCAATGCGATTTTCAAAACATTGAAAGAAACTGAATGTGTGGTGCCGCTGGTGATCGAAATGTGGGCTCAAGATGAGCACTGGAAAGAGAATATCTTGAAAGCTCAGGTTCGCTTAAACGAAGTTTGCCGTCAAACAGGTGTCATGCCCCTGTTTGGAAATGAATTGCTTGGAAGCTAGTCGCTTGGAAATGAATAGTTTGAAAGCGAATCGTCTAGATTGAAGCATTGCAGCAAGAACAAAATAGCAACTCAGTTGGCTTAACCGAATAGCGAATCAAACATCGCTAATGTCAGAATAATCATGCTCCTTTCTGACAAAAAAACGTGCAGCATATTGCCCCCAATATGTTGCACGTTCTACTTTATCTGATGGTAGAAACTAGATCGATGTTGGTTAAATAGCGATAGTGATGTGGTCACGTCCTACTTTAGCCATCTCCATTAGAACATCTGTGTGGTACTTCTTCTTCACGGTAACTTGAGTACCAATTTCACTTGCAATCTTTACTATTTCAAGTGCGTCAGTTGGGTGTAGAGAAGAGTCTTTTGATATCTCAATGTTTACGCCTAGTTTCACTAGTTTAATTGCGTCGGTCGAATGCATGATATTTTTCCAAATTTGAATTTTGGTGGACTATATCACTTTCATTTTATTCAACTCTATACGTATTCCTCAAAAACGGATGTCGATCCGATCAAAATAGGATTTCAAGAGTAAAAACACTCATTGTTTACTACTGCAAAAACTATTTACCGTATTGGTGGCTGAGATCATATTCACAACAAGAATTGATAGTTTCGATGCACTGTTCTTATTAATATAAGAGGTAAAAGGATTGAAAAATTCATGCCGAATTTAGACAAATATAAAGGAATTATCTTTGACTTAGATGGTACCTTGGTTAACTCCATGGTAGCCCACGCTCATGCTTGGGAATTGACCTGCAGTAAGTTCAACATCCCTTACGACAAAGAATGGTTGGATCAACTGGGTGGCATGCCATCACGCAAAGCCACGCTTGAGATCATGAAGCGATACGACCTATCTCTTGACCCACAAGTGGTCACCAAAGACAAAATAGCAAACTTCGAAGCCATTGAGCACAAGGGCGACGTATTACCCGAAACCTACGCCATACTAGAGCGTTATTATCAGCTCAAAAAAGTTGGTATTGGCACTGGTGCACAAGCTAAGCATGCCAAAGCTATTCTAGATACCACCGACATTCCTTCAATGATCACAGCGCTTGTGACCTCTGATGATGTGGATAATCACAAGCCTCACCCTGATACGTTTTTAAAAGTCGCGCAGCAACTTGATGTATTACCAAGTGATTGTGTTGTTTTTGAAGACACACTCATAGGGCAGCAAGCGGCGAGTAGCGCCGGAATGGATTGTTTTATGGTGGAAGAGGGTGTCGTCACCACGTTCATACCTGCCAACAACGAATAACTCAAATATACAATACTGATTTCAAGGAACCCCATGAAAGATTACCTTATCGCGCCTTCCATTCTGTCTGCTGATCTTGCTCGTTTAGGCGAAGATGTTGAAAATGTTATTGCAGCAGGTGCTGATGTGATTCACTTCGACGTAATGGATAATCATTATGTACCTAACTTAACCTTTGGTGCTCCGGTGTTAAAGGCTCTGCGTGATTACGGTATTACTGCTCCTATTGATGTCCACTTAATGGCAAAACCCGTTGATTCAATGATCCCTGATTTTGCAAAGGCAGGGGCAAGTATGATTACTTTTCATGTTGAGGCGTCCGAACACGTTGATCGTACGCTGCAGCTAATCAAAGAATGTGGTTGCCAGGCGGGCGTAGTGCTGAACCCAGCAACACCATTAAGCCATTTGGATTACATCATGGATAAAGTGGATCTTATCTTAGTGATGTCAGTTAATCCTGGCTTTGGTGGTCAATCGTTTATTCCAGCGACGCTAGATAAACTGCGTGAAATCAGACGACGTATTAACCAATCTGGGCGTGCAATTCGTTTAGAAGTCGATGGTGGGGTGAAAGTAAATAACATAAAAGAGATTGCTGATGCCGGTGCCGACATGTTTGTTGCGGGGTCGGCGATTTTTGATAGTGAAGATTATCAGCGGGCAATTGACGCGATGCGAGCGGAATTGTCTAAGTAGCGCCAACAAAGGCTCGACAAGTCACAGGCTTGGTTTCCTCTTGGTTCAAAGGGGGCTCCAAGCCTTTTTTGTATCTCTCAACCTAGAGTGAATATTGTCTAGAAGAGGCTTAAGGTGTGGTTAGCTTATCTTTAGCGTTACCAAACTAACGAATTACTGTTATGTAATAAAACTACAGAAATTGTTGACTTCAATCACATTTAGGAGGAAAATTAGCCATAGATCACACAACAACGAGAACGAACAATGAATGCTACAGTAATCACAAACGAAAGCAGCAAAACATTAGTAAAACCTTCTGTAATGAATGAAGTTCTTTTCTTTGCAAAGTCTACGGCAATTATGGGTGCAATCATCCTACTTGTTGCTTCTGCTTGGGTTTAATCTCAACAGATAAACACTAGCTAAGTGTGATCAGGGGTGATGCAATATCACCTACTGATACAACTTAGTTCAAGCTCAATTCAACCTCTCTTTGCTTCCCTTGTACTTTCTTCAGCAGTCATGCTGATCTTTATCTCTTCGTTATATTTAAACGCTATTTAAGCGATTGATTTATCTTGGTGCTTCACCACCGACCAATACAACACGACCATGCCGATATAAGCCAAAGCTGGCGCAACATAGCTCATACTCAGCGTAAATGCGTCAATTAAGCTCGCTTGTACAAAAGGCAATACAATTCCACCAATAGAACACATGATCAGAACCGCAGCACCTTGTGAGCTCTGTTTACCTGCAGCTTGAAGCGCTTGCGCATAAATGATTGGGTAAAGTGTCGAGTTGCAAAGGCCGACCATCAGCATTAAATAGCCACTCCAAAGGTGATCAAAAAGTAATGCGACGATACTGATAGCAATAGCAACCAAGCATGAACATAAAAAGAGCGTGTGTGAGTTCAGGCGGTGGCCAAATTTGGCAAACAACAGACGGCCAATAAACATAAAGACCCAATACGCAGCAATGACCTGAGTGGCTGAGATGAGCCCTAAACCACCGTACTTGTCGTCCGCTAAATAGGTGATAGTGAAAGTACCAAAACTCACTTCAACACCAATGTAGAGCAAAAGAACCAGAGCCAATTTTAAGAAAGGACGATTTTTCAATAACGTAAGTAACCCACGCCAGAAGCCTGTCAGCTGTTTAGGCTTAATGTCAGGGACATCAATGCGCTGAAAAAATACGAGTAAACCAAGGAAAAAGAGTGCGATCAGTAGAAAGAGAATGGAGACTTGTTCGGCAGTACTGTCAATTTGATAACTCGTCGCTATGACCACCACCGCACTCAAGACCAAAGGCCCCAGCACTGTACCGATCGAGTTAGAAGCTGTTGCGATGCTTTGCCTAATCACGCTTTTGTCGGGTGTCGAAAGCAGAGACACATAAGGCGAGCTGACGACTTGTATCGCAGAAAGCCCCGACGCCATTAATAAGATGCCAAGCAAGGTGAGTACTAAATCCTGTGAGCGGACTAGATAGGCCATCACCAAACAACCTAATACACACCAGAGCAAACAGTACTTTAAAGTACGTTTATAGCCGATTTTTGCCATTACGAATGACGTTGGAAGAGAGACAGTCACTCGAGTGATAAAAAATGCCATTGGAAACAACATCGCCATTTTATAGTCGAGACCAAAAGCTTCTTTGTAGTAGGGAATGAGTGAGTTGCTTGAGACGGTGATTAGTCCCCAGATAAAAAATATCAGAGACAGTAAGACCAGTGGGGCATCTTTTAACGGGAATACTCTCATAGTGATTCCTTATAAATAGCGATAAAAAAGCAGAAGATGATCTCCTGCTTTTCGATTGGAACTTTACGGTATATGGCCTACTGGGCCGTTAGTCGCGCACGAAATTAATGTGATGAACATGAATATTGTATTTTTCAATGATCACTTTAGTTGCGTGCATGCTTTTGATGCGAGCGTCAGAGTCGAGTGCTTGCGCCATTGCAGACTCACTTTCGTAGCTATGCTGCATCATAAGTAGCAGGTTTTTGTGGCTTTCTGCTTCAATCGCTTCAGGTTTATTAAGTGTTAAACCCTGATTGTTCGGAAAAGTTCGAATGATCGGTGCGACTTCATTTTCCATATATTGGTAGAAGTCTTGTTTTTGTTCTTCAGTTAAATCAGCTTCGAAAAAAGCGGTGC
The DNA here is from genome assembly GCF_002875705.1 of Vibrio sp. 10N.261.45.E2. Classification (GTDB taxonomy): domain Bacteria; phylum Pseudomonadota; class Gammaproteobacteria; order Enterobacterales; family Vibrionaceae; genus Vibrio. The sequence continues at coordinate 111,977 of NZ_MCZZ01000128.1, read as the reverse complement.
GAAAAATTGTCATGGTCGTTTCCTTACAGGTCAAAGCCAGATTGATTAGCGATAGATTTCAAGGTTGCTTTTGCTTGCTTGATGTCTTCCAACCAGTCGTCATTTTGTGCCCACATTTCAATCACTAATGGTGCGCTGTAATCAATGTCAGCTAATGTTTTGAAAATCGCAGGGAAGTCGACTTGGCCTTCACCAATCACAAGATCTCGGAACTGACCTTTGCAAGTTTCAGAAACGCGCAACGTGTCTTTTAGATGAACCTGTACTAAGTGGTCACGGCTAAGCTTCAGTTCAGTACATACATCGTAATTCCAACCAGAAATATTGCCGACATCTGGGTAAGCCATGAAGTAAGGAGATGGGATCTCACGTTTCAGTACTTCAAACTTACTCAGAGAGTTGAGGTAAGGCGTATCCATGATCTCTACGCCTAGCATAATACCTGCGCGCTCTGCCATTTTTGTCGCTTGCTTCATGCCATCGATAAAGCGTGCATGGGTTTCAGCAGATTGTGGCTCGTAATACACATCGTAACCCGCCATTTGAATGCAGCGGATACCCAATTTGTATGCAAGAGAAATCGCTTTCTCCATGATGATGAAAGATTCTGTACGAGTTGCCTCATCCATAGAACCGAATGGAAATTTACGGTGAGCGCTTAAACACATAGATTGGAAAGGCATTTGATGCTTTTCACATAAGCGGCGAAGCTCGTAAATTTCTTCGTCTGACCAATCGAGACGTGCACGACGCTCGTCGGTTTCATCGACAGAGATTTCAACAAAGTCGAAACCTGCGTCTTTAGCATAAATAAAACGTTCTTCCCAAGTGAGAGAAGTCGGCATTGCTTTCTCGTAAATACCTAATCTGAATTTGTTTTTAGAATCAAACATTCTTTTTCCTTAAAAGAGTTGTTGTTCTATACGCGCCGTGATGTCTTGGATTTTGTTGGCAATTTCTCCATAGCCTAACGCTTTCATTTTTGGCGTTAGTGAAGAGACACTTACCGCGTATACAGGGGATTTGTTTTTGTCGAAAATAGGGACAGCAACACAAGAAATGCCCGCTTCGTTCTCTTCATCATCAAGCGCATAACCGCGCGCTTTGATCTTGTCGAGAACATCGAAAAACTGAGATTTATCGAGAATCGTATTCTCAGTTAATGGCTTCATGGTGCTGACATTACGCTGCCAGTAGGTTTCGCGCACAGTGTCTGAGCTAAACGCGAGGTAGCATTTACCAGCGGCAGAGCAGTACATAGGAGAGTGCAAACCGACGTATGTGCGAGTGCGAAATGCCGAATTTACTGGCTCAAACTTATCTTTGAAGATGATGTTGTCAGCGTCAAAAGAGAGAAAGTTCACCGTCTCATTCACATCGTCGAGCAGCTCAGACAGGTAAGGCTTAACAGTACCTGTGACATCAGAGTTGATGGCTGCGTGTCCGAGCTGAACCAACTTCATTGTTAAGCGATATTCTTTGCCTGAGCACATTTGAGCAACATAACCAGAGGCTTCAAACGTTGCCAAAATACGGTGGACAGAAGACTTATTGAAGCCTGTCCCTTCAGACACTTTCTGTAGTGAAATGCCATTAGGATAATTCCCAAGGAATTCCAGAACAGTTAGTGCTTTAGACAACGATTTAATTTGCTCACTCATAAATGTGCTACCAGTGTTTACCTATTTCAGTATGGAAATTTTCTGCGATATCACGTCCATTGCTTCCGGCTAAAGCGCGGCCAGCAATAAATGACTTTGCAGACAGATTCTTAAACAAATGCAGATCGTCTGGCACAATACCACCAGTAATGGATAGTTCAATTCCTATATCCGATAATTTCTGCATTTTTATCAAATCTTCTTCGGTCCAGCTCACACCAGCTAGTTCAGCATCACGTGAACGGTGATAAATTGCTTGTTTAATGCCCATGTCGACCCAAGCTTGTGCGTCATCCATTGTCCAGTGGCCGTACAGCTCAATTTGTACTTCGCCGTTAAACTCATCGGTGACTTTCTTCGCTGAGCGGATGGTTTCGATGTGAGCAGCAGCGCTGACAGTTACCCAGTTTGCACCGGCTTCCATTGCTAAGCGGGTTAGAATTGCGCTCGCATCAGTGATTTTCATATCACATACGATAGTGTGGTTTGGGTACTTTTCTCGTAGGAGTCTTACGCTGTCTACGCCGTGAGCAAAGGCTAAAATCGTACCAATTTCAATAACATCTAACTTATCTGCAACATGTTCAATGGAAGCTAAAGCGGTGTTGATGTCGGTTGCATCTAGTGCCATTTGTAGTAAAGGTTTAGGCATCTATTCCATCCTCAAATTGTTTAAACAACTGAACCAGTCGTTGGTATTGCTTGTATTTTTTCTGATATTTTTCGTAGTTTGCTGGGTTAGGCTCAATGCGTGAGGCTGAGTGGGTAACGTTTCGCGTACACTCCGCGAGAGAAGCAAACTCACCAGAGCCAACCATAGCCATCATGGCTGCGCCAAGTGACCCTGTTTCATCTACGTCGGAGACTTCAACCGTCATTCCGGTAAGGTCTGCCAGCATTTGCATCCAAACAGAACTAGATGCAGGGCCACCGGTCACTTTCAATACATCAGCTTTCGGGAAACGCTGACGCATACGTTCAAGGTGAAGGTTGTGGCAGAACAGAATGCCTTCCCAAATCGCCTGAATTAGCTGGCCTTTAGTGTGGTGAGACTGTAATCCGTAGAATCCGGATTTAAGCCCTAAGCCTTGGTTTGAACCATAAAGGAATGGTACGAAGTAGACTGAACTAGATGCCGGGTCTAATGCATCGACTAAGGCTTGATTCTGAGCATGGTTGAGCTTGCCATCTTCACCAAGGTAGTCGGCAAACCATTCATAGTTGCCTGCTGATGTAGGACTTGCTTCATGAATGATGTATTCCCCATCGATAGCGTAGTGGCCATAGACAAAGTTGTGCGCTTCTTGAGTCACTTGTTTGGAAATACCTGAGGTTACCGCCCAAGTGCCCATTACGTAATTCAAGGTATCTTCTGATGAGTTGATACCAGAGCAAATGGCCGTTGAAACCACATCAAATAGACCACCAAAGACTGGAGTGCCTAGCGCAAGTCCTGTTTCTTTAGCGATAGCGGCTGTAATTTTGCCCGCTTGCTGCTGAGGTTTTACTACCGGTGGCAGCGCATCCCAGATCTCTTCAATGCCAAAGGTTTTCAGCAGTGCTTTGTCGTATTCACCCGTAATGGAGTTGAAGAAATTGCTTTCTGAAATGTTGGTCAGTTCAGCGGCAACTTCACCTGTTAAACGATAACGTAGGTAATCGTGCGACATCATGACAGCACCGATTTGGTCGTAGCGCTGACGGTCGTTCTCTTTGACCCAACGAATGATCGATACTGGGTGACCTGTCCATAGGGTTTGCAATGTAGTTGGGTAAATCTCTTGTGCCTTGCCTTGCTCTAACCACTCTTTGACAATAGGTAGCGAGCGAGAGTCTGACGACATGATGCCATGGCCCAGATTGTTCCCCTGCTTGTCCAGCAGGTAAACGCCTTTACCTTGCGCAGAAATACTTAAGCCTTTGATGACTGTTGGTTCAACGTGTGTGGATTCAAGCAGTTGTTTAATTACCGCTACAGCGTTGCCCCAAAGTGCGTCTAGGTCTCGTTCTACCCAGCCTTGTTTTTCATTAATGACGCTCGCTGAAACGCGTGCTAAGCCTTGCTGTTCGCCTTTGGCATTGAACAGAGCGGCTTTCATAAAGGTACCGCCAGAATCAATTCCGATGTAGTAATTCATTATTTGGCATCCAGTAAGTCATTGTGAATTTTTACCACCAACTTTCTGACAAGCGAGCTGTCGTCATTTTCAATATTGGTGATATGAACGGTATCGGGTGTGAAGAGATAGAACTGCTGTGGTTTGGCATGAATAAAGTTCAGTTCAATACCTTCGAACTCATAAAACTGCAGATCTCTCTGTTCGTTGTAAGGTTCTGCGAGCTTGTGGTCGCCTGTGTCTTTAGACCAAGCCATGATCTCTGAACCTTTAAGTACAATTTGCAGATCTGAGTAGTGCTTGTGTACTTCTGGCTTAAAGCATGCGAGTGGCTCTTTTTTATATTCCAGTACAACGAACCAAGCTTGGTTTGCATCAAAACCAGGCAGGGTGTGGCGCCCGATAGCTAAAGCATCAGTATCTAGGCTATTGATATGCTCAAGTATATTTTGAACAGCGATAGGGTAGCTTCGGGTAAATTTAGAGGGTTGAGTATTTCCGACTAGCATAAAATTCTCTATTTAAATAAGCGGCTTAAAAGCTCTGCGAGCCCAGTCTTGTCATCGTTATTTTTGTCTGTGACAAGGTCTGCGGTGTTTTTCACGGTGTCATCGGCATTGTGCATGGCTATACCGAGACCTGCGGCTAGCAGCATTGAGATGTCATTGTGGTTATCACCGACAGCAACACACTCTTCAAGGCGGATGCCTAGCGGCTCGATGTAACGAGTAAGCGCATTGCCTTTGCTGTTTCCTTTCGCTGCGAAATCGACACGATCAATCCAAGAGCGCTCGCCATTAAAGTGGTCTTGGACAAATGGAAGTTTGGCGAATTGGTTGACTTCTCCCTCGACGACAAACTTCCAAACGTACTCAGACGTAGCGGCTTCATGATGGAAGTTGTCTACTTTCTGTATGTTCGGACGTTTTGCTGGTGGAAATGTCTCTGACCATTCAAGGAGCGCTTCCATGTATTCGATAGGACGACTTTTTGAGTAGAGCATGGCGTCACGCACATACATCACCATCTTGAGATCATGCGCTTGAGAGAGCGTGATAAATTCAGCAGCAATCTGTTTGTCGATGGCGTTTTCTTCTAGAACGGTATTGTTTTGGTAATCAAATATATAAGTACCGTTACAGCAAATGATCGGCGTCGATAAACCCAACTGTTCGTAGTAAGGTTTAGCTGCAACATGGTGACGGCCTGTCACTATCACCACATGTGTGTCTTTTGCGATGCTCTTGATAGTGTCGATTAACTCTTGGCTGATGGTGTGCTGAGAGTTGAGCACGGTTCCATCGAGATCGAGAGCTAGAAGCTCATGTTTACAAGACTTGTGCAGTAATGACTTATGCATGTGCGAGGCCTTACTTCTGTCCGTAGTACGAGTTCTTGCCGTGTTTACGGTTGTAGTGCTTATCAAGCAGTTCAGGTTGAATCGCGACCTCTGGGCTGATTGAGCGAGTTGCGGTTGCCATCGCGGCAATCTCTTCCATCACAACAGCGTTATGAACAGCGTCTGAGCCATCTTGCCCCCAAGTAAATGGTGCATGGCCGGCGATGATGGCACCGGGCATGGCTTGCGGATCAATATCGCGCTGGTTGAACTCTTCGATGATCACAAGACCGGTGTTTTTCTCGTAATCCGATTCAATTTCTGCTTTGGTGAGAAGTCGGGTGCAAGGTACATCGCCGTAGAAATAGTCGGCATGTGTGGTACCCAGCGCAGGAATGTCTCGGCCTGCTTGTGCCCAAATCGTCGCGTTGCGAGAGTGGGTATGAACAATGCCGCCAATGGATGGAAACGCTTTGTAGAGTTCAATGTGAGTTGCGGTATCGCTAGATGGGTTCATTGTCCCTTCAATACGATTGCCTTCAAGGTCGACAACCACAATATCGTCTGCCGTCATTACATCGTATTCAACACCAGAAGGTTTAATCGCAATGACACCACGCTCGCGGTCGATTTCAGAGACGTTACCCCAAGTGAATGTCACAAGGCCGTATTTAGGAAGTTGTAAGTTAGCTGCGAGAACGCGTTCTTTTAATTCTTGGTACATAGTGATTTGCCAATGTTCAATAAGTAGAAGTCAGAAGGATGGAAATTAAGGCTGCCTCAGTGGATTGGCTGGACAGCCTTCATCGGTTGATGTGCTTTAGGTTTACTTAGCTGCAACCTTGATCTTGTTGATCATCACATCACCGTTTTTCTCAATGTATGCGTTCCATACTGGTTGAATCGCTTCTTGGAAGGCTTTACCATCAACGTCGCGGTTAACTTGCATACCGTTTGCTTCAAGTTGAGAAATCATTTGCTCTTCTTTCTCAACGCTTAGCTTACGTTGCATTGCGACTGCTTCAGCCGATACTTCTTCGATGATTTTTTGTTCTTCAGCACTTAGTTTGTTGAACTTGCGTAGGTTCATCGTCAGAACCAATGGTGAGTAAGCGTGTTGTGTCAAGCTTAGGTACTTTTGTACTTCGTCAAACTTGAACGACAGCGTTACTGGAATCGGGTGGTCCTGTGAATCAACAACGCCTGTTTCAAGTGCCGTGTATAGTTCAGATACTGGTAGTTGTTGTGGGTTTGCACCTAGCTCGTTGAACATATCGTTCAGCGCTTTAGAGCCGTTTACACGCATTTGCAGACCTTCAACATCAGAAGGAACACGAATAGGTTTTTCGTTGTTGGTCATGTTGCGGTAACCGTTCTCTGGGAAACCAAGACCTTTTAGACCAAATTTCTCAAACTTAGCAAGCACTTCTTTGCCCGGTTCACCGTCTAGTACTTTGTATGCCGTTTGGCGGTCTGGGAACATGAATGGCAGAGTAAAGGCTGCTGATTCAGGCATCAGTCCGTTGTAGTTGTTCAAACCAACCATAGTTAAATCAACGATGCCAGCACGAGAACCATCGATCATCTGCTTATCACTGCCTAGCTGACCTTGAGGGTATACGTTGACTTTGATTTCGCCATTTGAGCGAGCTTCTACTTCTTTCTTAAAGAAAAGAGATAGGTCTTGTTGCAGATCAGACTCTGGTGCAGCGTGTGCAAGCTTTAGAGTGGTTGCCGCAAACGTGTTAGCGCTCATCGCGATGGTTGAAGCAAGTAGAGTCATTTTTAGTAGGGTTTTCATTATTATTTTCTCCGTCGAGGATTAACCAATGACAAACGACATTGGCACAGTGATAATGCTAGGGAAGATGACAAACAGTGTTAGTAGAGCCATGTATGCAGCGATGAATGGCAATACACCTTTCACAGCCGTTGACATTGGCACTCGAGCTACACCACACACTACGTTCAGTACGGTGCCTACTGGAGGCGTAATCAGACCAATTGAACAGTTGATAACGAACAACAAGCCGAAGTAAGTTGGGTCGATTCCCGCCATTTTGATAACGGGCATCAATAACGGAACCAGAATTAGAATGGTCGGGCTTAAATCCATCACCATGCCAACACATAGAACAAGCAGCATAATCACGGCCATCAGTAGTCGAGGGCTATCGACCAATGGACCTAACATTTCAGCAAGCTGTTGTGGTAATTGAGCAACAGTAATCAGCCAAGCTGCCACCATGGCACAGCCAACCAAGAACATAACCATTGCCGTAGAGCGACCTGCGTTCAGTACAATGTGATAAAAGCCTTTAAGCGTCAGTTCTTTATAAACAAACGTTGAGATAAAGATTGCGTACGCTGCCGCCACTACCGCAGCTTCTGTTGGGGTAAAGATACCGAAACGGATACCCACAATGATGATGACTGGCAGGAACAGAGCCCAGATACCCTCTTTGAGTGCCGCTCGTTTTTCTGCTTTTGTTGCGCGCTCAGAAGTTTCTAAGTTTTCTTTACGAACCGTCCAACGCCATACAAACATCAATGTCATACCCATCAATAGGCCAGGGACAATACCGCCTAGGAATAGGTTTTTGATTGAAATACCGCCTGCAACACCGACTAGAATCAGTGGAATTGAAGGTGGGATGACCGGGGCGATGATGCCGCCTGAAGCTAGTAGACCCATAGATGGTGCTTCTGGGTACTTTGCTGCTTTCATCATTGGGTAAAGAATACTTACCAATGCTGCTGCATCTGCTACCGCTGAGCCTGAAAGGCCGGCAAGTAGAACCGAAGTCATGATGGCTACGTAACCTAAGCCACCTTGGCGGTGACCAACATACGTAGTAGCGAGTCGAACAATACGTTGCGACAAGCCACCCGACGCCATTACTTCACCAGCAATTAGGAAGAATGGAATTGCGAGTAGCGTAAAGCTGTCGACACCATTAATTAAAGACTGCGCAAGAATGTCTGCACTAAAGAAGTCCATGTGTAGCATCAGTGCCATTGAAGACAATAGCAGTGCAAATGCGACAGGAAGACCAAGCAAGATTGAGACAATCAATACCGATAAGAAAATGGCTAACGTCATTATTCTTTCTCCTCTTCTAAGCTATCTAGTTGCCAGTCAGGGTTGAAGATACGAACAAACGCAATCACTCCCATTAACGCGCCTGACACCACGCCAGCTAAATAAAATAATGCTGAAGGAAGCCCTGTAAGTTGAGAAATATCTGACCAGTTGGACATCATTTGACGGTATGAACCGATGTAAAGCATGCCTACTGAAACCAGTACTACCACCCAACACATTCGTCTTAGTACGGGCACTGCTTTGGGGAAAAGTCTTTCAGAAAATTCCGCAACAGCGAGGTGTTCGCCTCGGCGCAGCACAACGGCTGCACCGAGCATCACAATCCATACAAGACCAAGGCGAGATAGTTCTACAGAGGGACGAAGACCAGAGGAAAAGCCGTAACGCAGCACAACGTTTGTGAAGACCAGTACAATCATACAAGTCAGAATAACGGCCATGATGACGTCGATACTTTTCCAAATACTCTTAAATACACTTTGCATAAAGCTTTCCCCACCTCAGGCGAATTACAGAGACGTAATTTGGTCCCAGATTCCATCGTTGATTTCAATACCGCCAGCAGCGTTGTGCTTGTCGATGAAGTTCTGAATCTCAGAACCTGCAATCATTACTGAACCTGTTTCTGCTGGCTCAGATGCCAGTACATAGTCGCGGATACGCTTCATCTCTTGTGCGTATTGGCCTTCACCCATTGTTTTGCTCAGGTCAATCGCGATAAGGAATTGTGAAACGCCGAATTCGCCGCCCATGTCTTCGGTTAGGGCTGGAACTGAGTTACCACCAGTGATAGCGGTTAGCATCATGTCTAGCACGATTGCCATTGAAGATCCTTTCCAGAAACCCATTGGTAGTAGACGTTTATTTTCCCAAAGCACGTGTGGGTCTTTGGTCAGGTTGCCTTCGTTGTCAAAGCCACCAACAACAGGAAGATCTTTGTCTGCTAGTACGAAGTTTTGCAGTTGACCGTATGAGAATTGTGTCATTGAGCAGTCAACCACGACCGGTGGATCGCCTGCGATCGCCATGATCAGAGGGTTAGAACCTACGCGGTGATCTTTACCACCCCAAGCTGGCATTACTGCGATAGAGTTTGTTGATGCGATACCAGCAAAGCCTTCACGAGCCATTTTCAGAACGTATGCTCCGCCACGCATCCAGTGGTTCGAGTTACGCATACCCACCATGCCGATACCGTAGTCACGAGCCAGCTCCATTGCACGTTCAGCACAGATAAGGCCGTTCAGTACGCCGGGGCCAAAATTACAATCCCATTGCTCAAGTGCACCCATGCTGTTCACACATTCAGGCTCTGCGTTAAGCTTGATTTGACCTTTGTCTACTTGGTCAATGAACACTGGGAAACGGTTGATGCCGTGTGAATAAGTACCCTCATTCGCCATTTCAACAAAACCTGCGGCAAGCTTGGCTGCCATCTCTGGTTTCATGTCTCGAGCTAGTAGGATTCGTTCATATTCTTGTTGTAGCTTTTCAGTGGATACTAAAGGCATCTCTGTTCTCCGATAAAGTAAATTCCATAATGCGGAATTAATTATTGTTGAGATTCCAAATTAATACTGTGAGCAAAGTGGCGCTTTATTTTCTTATTAAGTTTTTCTCTAATAACTGTTAACGAGTTAAAAAATGAAACAAAAAGATTATTTGATTCCATAATACGGAACAAAAAGCGTGTCCATGATCTGGTTTCTAGAACTAAATCGAATGAAATTCGATAGTTTCATCGGATTAAACTTGTCAAATTATGGGTTTCGAGCAAACCGTAACTTTACTGAATGTAAAATAGTGGCGTTGAAATCTGAGGGAATGGTCAAACTCAGACAGGGGAAGACGCACTGTTGAACCGTCTTCTATATAGTGTTTTTTGTTTAGGAATTGTTTCTTGGTCGATATTCGTCAAGCATTGGAGCTTACTTTTATGAAAATTATTATTGCACCAGATTCGTTTAAAGAATCTTTATCGGCGGTTTCGGTGGCGGCGTGTATTGAAAAGGGCTTTCGTGAAATCTTCCCAGACGCTGAATACGTAGCCTTGCCTTTGGCCGATGGCGGTGAAGGTACAGTCGATGTTTTGCTGCAAGGCTTAGCAGGGCAAAAGCGGACAAGTCAGGTTGAAGGACCATTGGGTACGTTAGTCAGGGCAGAATGGGCGATGCTTGAGTCATCCGATAGCAACCCTAACAAAACCGCACTTGTCGAAATTGCTGCGGCATCAGGTTTGGATTTGTTAGCGCCAGAGCAGCGTAACCCTTTGGTGGCTTCTTCATTCGGTACCGGGCAATTGATTTTGGAAGCGATAAAGCAGGGCGTTCAAACGATTATTCTTGGATTGGGTGGCAGTGCGACCAACGATGGTGGTGCGGGTATTGTTCAAGCGTTGGGTGGATGTTTGCTCGATAGCAATGGACAAGAGCTTGGCCGAGGTGGCGCTGCATTAAAGGATTTAGCCTCTATTGACCTTTCAGGTCTGGATTCACGCTGCGCTGATATTGATCTTATTGTGGCGTGCGATGTTGATAATCCCTTGTGTGGTGATAAAGGTGCTAGCCATATCTTTGGCCCACAAAAAGGGGCGACACCTGAACAAGTCGTGATGCTTGATAAAGCACTTGCGAACTTTGCTCAAGTCGCGGAAACACAAGGTTGTGTCAGTGGCGATGTTCCCGTTCAAAATCGTACGGGTTATGGCGCGGCTGGTGGCGCTCCAATGGGGCTTGGTTTGCTGTTTAATATGCAGATCAAACCGGGTATCGAGATGGTGCTTGATGTTTTACAAGCTGATGACGTGCTGAAAGGTGCTGACCTTGTGATTACCGGTGAAGGCCAGATGGATAATCAAACCTTACAAGGCAAAACACCTTATGGCATTGCCAAGCGAGCAAGTTTACAAGGTATTCCCACCATCGGTATTGCAGGATCTTTAGGCACCGAAGTAGAAGCGCTTTATGGTGAAATGAGTAGCTTGTTTGGTACTGTGAGATCATCTCAAACCTTAGATAAAGTACTACAAGAGGCTGATATCAACTTGATTAGAACGGCAAGAAATATTGCAGCGACTTTACGGTTAGGTCACGAAATTTTTCAAAAATAGCGAGTTTGATGAATCATGAGGTCAACTTGTAACGCCATGTAACCTGTTGATTGTTAAGTTGTAAATATTCCTATCAATATTGAATGATTATGATTATGATTTAGATCATTAAATTGATAGGTTTTACCCATGACAACGATAAATACAAACGATTATATTTTACTTTGATTCAAGCTTATTCTATATCCTTAATTACTGCGTGGTTTTGTGTGATGAATAACTGCCATACAGAAGTGGCGGTGCAACAAAGATGCTGCACCTAAAAGGTAATAAGGAATTGATGATGAGTAAAAAACTAACTACAGCTGCGGGTTGTCCTGTTGCTCATAACCAGAATGTTCAAACTGCGGGCAAACGTGGTCCTCAACTTCTTCAAGATGTTTGGTTCTTGGAAAAATTGGCCCATTTTGATCGTGAAGTGATCCCAGAGCGTCGTATGCACGCGAAAGGCTCAGGTGCTTACGGCACATTTACCGTTACACACGACATCACAAAGTACACCAAGGCAAAACTGTTCTCAGAAGTGGGTAAAAAAACCGACTTATTTGCACGTTTTACAACGGTTGCAGGTGAGCGCGGAGCTGCCGATGCTGAGCGTGATATCCGTGGCTTTGCATTGAAGTTTTATACTGAAGAAGGCAACTGGGATATGGTGGGTAACAACACGCCAGTATTCTTCCTTCGTGATCCTCTTAAGTTCCCAGACTTAAACCACGCGGTGAAACGTGACCCTCGTACTAACATGCGTAGTGCGAAAAACAACTGGGACTTCTGGACCTCTCTACCGGAAGCTCTACACCAAATTACCATCGTGATGAGTGACCGTGGTATCCCTGCCACTTACCGCCACATGCACGGGTTTGGTAGCCACACGTTCAGTTTCATCAATGCTGACAACGAACGTTTCTGGGTTAAGTTCCACTTCAAATCTCAGCAAGGCATTAAGAACCTTTCTGATGCAGAAGCGGCACAAGTAATCGGTGACGATCGCGAAAGCCACCAACGTGACTTGCTAGACAGCATTGATAACCAAGACTTCCCGAAATGGACGTTAAAAGTTCAAATCATGCCAGAAGCAGATGCTGCGAAGGTTCCATACAACCCGTTCGATTTGACTAAGATCTGGCCTCATGCCGATTATCCGTTGATTGAAGTGGGTGAGTTTGAGCTAAACCGTAACCCGCAAAACTTCTTCGCTGAAGTAGAGCAGTCGGCATTTAACCCGGCGAACGTGGTTCCGGGTATCAGCTTCTCACCAGACAAGATGCTACAAGGTCGTCTGTTTGCTTACGGTGATGCTCAGCGCTACCGTTTAGGTGTTAACCACCAGCACATTCCTGTGAACGCACCTCGTTGCCCAGTACACAGTTACCACCGTGATGGTGCAATGCGTGTCGATGGCAACTTTGGTAGCACACTTGGCTATGAGCCAAACAATGAAGGCCAATGGGCGGAACAGCCAGACTTCGCTGAACCAGCATTGAACCTAGATGGTGCCGCAGCACACTGGGATCACCGCGAAGATGAAGATTACTTCTCACAACCGGGTGACTTGTTCCGTCTGATGACTCCTGAAAAACAAGCAATTCTGTTTGATAACACTGCTCGTAACCTAGGCGGCGTACCAAAAGAGATTCAACTGCGTCACCTAAGACACTGTTACAAAGCCGATCCTGCATACGGTGAAGGTATTGGTAAACTGCTTGAAATCGATGTGAGCGAATTTAAGTCGTAATCCATCATCTTGATTAGATAATTGAAAGGCCATTGAGTGCATTACTCGATGGCCTTTTTTGATCTCGCCATTTATTCGCTAACCCTAACTCTTTGAAAAATAGCCTATTCGTATTGATAGTTTTTACCTATCGAATTGATAAATCTATCCCATTATCTTTGTCAGAGTGATGGGATTATCCTACGACTATCAGTTTATAAAGTAGAAGAGTTTGAGATGAGTAATAGCGCATTAATCGTTGAAGGTGGAGCAATGAGAGGCATCTTTGCTGCCGGAGTTTTGGACGCCTTTATGCAAGACGATTTCCGTCCTTATGATTTTGCCATTGGCGTATCTGCTGGTGTGTCGAATTTGGTTGGCTACTTATCTCATGCACCAAAACGCAGTTATGATGTGATCACTACGATGGCGACGGATAAGACGTTTTTTAATCCTGCCCGCTTTGCTAAGGGGGGTAACTTAGTGGATGTTAAATGGTTATGGAACGAATCCAATCAACGTTATCCGCTAGATTGTGGAGAGCTTTTTTCAAGTATCCCACTTATCGCTGCTGTCACAAACGTCGATACGGGCAGTGCGGATTACTATCATATCAAGCCAGAAAATCTTTCTAACGTGGTTGAAGCGACCACCGCATTACCTATTGCTTATCGTGAAACACCGTGCTTCTCGGGTGGCTGCTATACCGATGGTGGTGTAGCGGATTCGATTCCGGTTCGCGAAGCATACCGCCGTGGTGCGCGAGACATTACGGTAATCCTTTCTCATCCTTTAAGCTATCGAATGAAGCCTCAAAAGCACCAATGGATGCTGAAAAAACTGCTAAAGAAATTCCCAAATATTGCTGAGTCGATGGCGGTGCGTGCTGAAAACTACAACCAGTCTCTGGAGTTCATTCGTAATCCGCCCAAAGATGCTACCATTAAGGTGATAGCGCCGCCAGAAGCCTTCGCGGTGAAGCGTTTGACTATGGATCAATCGACACTTGATGCAGGTTATGAGATGGGTGTAAAAGCCGGTGAAGAGCATCTTGCTATTCGGAAAGGCGTGTATGGTTTAGACACAGAAGATTGTCATTTCTGCGTATAGGAATTGTTTGAAATATCGGATAAACGAAAAAGCCACGCTGTTCACATCAAAATAGCGTGGCTTTGTATCTGTAGACCTAGTTTGTTTTTAACTCAATCTGCTACTAACTCAATTTGTTATTAAACGAGCTCATTGCCGCTGGTGTTGCCTTTGAAGAAGGCATCAACACTGGTGAGCGTAGTATTCGCGATGTTGAACAACGCATCTTTAGTCAAGAAGGCTTGATGACCTGTGAATAATACGTTGTGACAAGCGGATAGGCGACGGAACACGTCATCAACAATCACATCGTTAGATTTATCTTGGAAGAATAACTCTTTCTCGTTGTCGTAAACGTCAAGACCAAGTGCACCAATCTTGCTTTGTTTGAGTGCTTCAATCGCTGCTGTTGAATCAAGAAGCTCACCACGGCTGGTGTTGACGATCATCACCCCGTCTTTCATCTTCTCAAATGCATTCGCATCCAATAAATGGTAGTTCTCTTTGCTCATAGGGCAGTGTAGAGAAATCACGTCAGACTCTTGGTAAAGCTGATCTAACTCTACATATTTAGCGCCCAGTTCAACCGCTAAAGGGTTCGGATATGGGTCGTAACACAGAATGTTCATACCTAAACCTTTCAGAATACGCATGGTCGCTAGGCCAATCTTACCGGAACCAATCACACCGACGGTTTTGCCGTGAAAGTTAAAGCCAACCAAGCCTTCAAGAGAGAAGTTTGCATCACGCGTGCGTTGGTATGCTTTGTGAAGCTTACGGTTCAAACACATCATCATGCCGACCGTATGCTCTGCTACCGACTCTGGTGAATAAGCAGGAACTCGTACTACTTGTAACCCAAACTCTTTGGCTGCGTCCAGGTCGACTTTATCAAAGCCCGCACAGCGCATTGCGATCAACTTGGTACCACCTTGCGCTAAAATTTCTAGCACGCCTCGCGATAGGTCGTCGTTAACAAACGCACACACAACTTCGTTATCGTGCGCCATTTTTGCTGTTGTTGTAGTGAGTCGAAAATCGTGAAAATGAAACTCAGCGTTGAGTTCGCCTTTCGCAAGTTCAAATGATTTTTCGTCGTATGATTTTGAGCTAAAAAAAGCAATGTTGAGCATGGCTTCCTCTCTTACCTAAAAAATGAATACCCCAATTATGTCTATTTGATACGGGGTTAGAGCTAACAACTCTGTTCAGTGTGCTAGAGTTCTTTTGTCTTGTCTATCACCATTAGTCATTGTAATTACTATGGTTATTCTATTTTTGCATCTTCATTTATTGAACATTTAAAATCACATTACGAAGAAGCTTGCTTACAAGTTCATCAATCTTAAATGGATCTTACTTTCGGGTGTTGAACATCTGCTTGGTCTCTTTTTCTGACCAGAAGTTGATATTAAATTGAGCATCGTCACTCAGTTCGATACGGTGCCAATATTGCGGAGGACTTGTCGCAAATTGTCCAGCATTGATGACAACGGTGACTTCTGGTTCTGTTGCTTCTGCGTCTGCAAAACCGTGGTAGGTAACCGTACCTTCCATAACACATAATTGACCGAACACACCCTCAGCCGTGTTGTGATGGCTTATTAACGCGGCAGGCACGTTGTCTTTAGTAAAGAATGGCGTTGAACGTTGAATTTTCCAATGTGAAGGAATACGTAAATGACTCATATAAAACCTCTTCTCTAACTGTTCTTTGAAAGTTGTGTTTCTGTGTTGCTATTAAATGGGTGACGGCGTTATTTACCAGTAGTTCTCACTGCTGAATTGACCGGGCTTTCTGCGTAAGTGTTTTTCGAAACCTAAGCTGGTTAGCGCTTCACTTGTGTCACGAACCATTTGCGGATTGCCACACAGGTAGAAGAAACTGCGGGTTTGATTGAAAGCGACAGACGCGGCTTGCTCAAGGTCGCCTCCAAGCAACAAGCTTGGGATTCGTCCGCGCAAAGTTCCGGTGACTGATTCTCTAGAAATAATTGGCACATATTTAAGTTTCCCTTGAAAGTGTTTAACGAGTTGATCGATACGATCTCGATAAGTCAGGTCCTGTTCTGTTCTTACGGCATGCACCAGTACAAGACTTTTGAATGAGGCGGCTTTTTCAAAAGCCAATCCATTCCTGTGCTGTATCTGCATGCTTTCAAGCATTGAGATAAACGGCCCAACCGCGGTGCCGGTTGAAAGCATCCATAGATCGTCGGCGATCTCCGGGATCTCATCTAATGTCATAAAGCCACTTGGGTCTTTACCGACAAAGATGTCATCATCAGCTTTCAGCTCATGAAGTTGAGGTGAAAGCTGACCGTTCTGATCCTTAATAATCAAAAACTCCAGATGTTGATGACCTTGTTCGTGCTCTGGCGCATTCACCATCGAATAGGCGCGTCTTACGAACTCCCCCTCACTGTTAAGTAAGCCAAGTTTCGTGAACTGACCCGCTTGATAGGGAGAGACAGGAGCACTGACTTGAAGTGAGAACAGTTGATCTGTCCATTCCGTCTTGTTTAAGACTTTGCCGGTTACCAAACCATGAGGAATATCTGTCATATCATCACCTTTACGTAGAGAAGTTATCTCATTAAGGATACTCAACTATTTATATTTTAGAGTTGCATGTACCATGCCAATAGTGAGAATGCTTATCAATACTAGACCTTTGATGATTAAAACCCTAAGTGGTGTCATTTAGACCTGTCTAGAATTGAGTTGAAATGACTCTGTCGATGTTTATTGATGCTATATTTGGGGCAAGATCGATGAGTAGGCCGTTTGAGATAGGCCAAATTAGCCCAGTGGTTTGACCCCTATGATATTCAACTAATTACTAAAGAGAATATTTTGCAGATGAGTATAATGGCGGCTTTCGATCTCAATATAGCCGTGTTTTATGCTTGATAATCTTCGTATGGGCTTGAACGTGTTGTTCGTGACCATTAATACCGCAATGACTGCGTTTACCGTGAGCTTCTTTGGCCTCATCAAACTGATTCTGCCAATCTCTGTTGTGCAAAAGTCATATACTCGCTTAGCTAACTTCACATTCTGGTGCTGGGCTTCGCTCAACCTTTGGATGTTGAATGTGAATAACGACATCGAGTGGCAAGTGGAAGGTGGGGAAGATATCTCGACCAAACAGTGGTACTTGATGATGTCGAATCATCTGAGCTGGGCGGATATTGTGATTTTGTCTTCAATCCTAAAAGACAAGATGCCGATGACTAAGTTCTTCCTTAAGCACGAACTTCTGTATGTCCCTTTTGTTGGTTTGGCATGCTGGGGCTTAGATATGCCTTTCATGAGACGTCACTCTCGTGAATTTTTGTTGCGTAACCCAAAACGTCGTAATGATGATTTCGATGCAATCAACAAAGCGTGTACAAAGTTCAAGCTAGCACCAACCACCTTGGTCAACTTTGTGGAAGGCACGCGTGTCAATCGCGAGAAACTGGCGACAGCGAAAACCCCTTATCGTCATCTATTGAAGCCAAAAACCGGCGGTGTGGCGTTTGCTTTATCGGCAATGGGTCCAATCTTAGATGGTATTGTGGACGTCACTTTGGCTTACCCTGAAAACCAAGTATCTCCGTTTGAAGACATGCTGAAAGGCAAAATGACTAAGGTAGTCGTACGTATTAAACTACATCCAATGGATGAGAACGTGAATGGTAACTACTTTGAAGATAAGGCATTTAAACGTCGTTTTCACAGTTGGTTGAACAACACTTGGAAAGAGAAAGACGCCTATCTTGATACAGTATATGGGGTTGATACGCCCTCTGAGGTTGAAACGATTGACGAGCCTGATGCAGCTTGTAAACAGTAAGAGCACTGTGCTTAAGCCAAGTTGCTAGCATTAAAAAAGCCGATAGTTCATTGAACTATCGGCTTTTTTGTTGAACCTGATTCATCTTTTTAATGTGAAGTTAGTACTTACTATTATTTTAATTATTTAAATCCAAGATGCTCAACTAGACCGCATGTTTAAATTGCTTGGTAGGCCTCGATGATGTGTTTCACTTGGCTCGGTTTGCCTTGCTTCTCTTGCCCTTGATGAATACGTAAGTAGTGCTGCAATGTTTTGGCTTTGTATTGCTGTGATACTTTCATCTGTTCATCACAACTTGATGTCCAGATCTTGTCACCGACGTTTGATATCTCGCGAATGGTTTGGCTCTTTTCAACACTATCTTGGTTATTACTGACCAATAAAATCTCGTAGTAACGTCGGTTATCTTCAATCAGCACTTCATCAATAAGCCCAAAATTGAGCGCCTTTAAATGACTTCTTAGCTCAAATTGTTGATGGACTGGACAAAGTAAGAAATCGATCGCTTTGTCTGGGTGTTCACGATGAATATCATCCACAAGCTTTTGTGTTAGATCGCCACCGACACCCGCAATAATAACCAGGTGTTTGCCTGTATGTTTCTCTAGCGGGATAGCTGCGACATCCATGCAGTAGACTTGCCATTGGCTGGTGGCTTTGTGTTCTGCCATTTCACCTTGAGGAAAGTAGCGCACTAGTTTGCCTTCAAGATCACTCATCAAAGATGGGACGATATCGACAAAGTGAATCTTAGGCGCTTTATTATCCGACAACAGTTGAACACCCAAAAAACCATGATCACAACAACAGTCCCAAATATGCTGGTA
The DNA here is from genome assembly GCF_002875705.1 of Vibrio sp. 10N.261.45.E2. Lineage (GTDB taxonomy): Bacteria > Pseudomonadota > Gammaproteobacteria > Enterobacterales > Vibrionaceae > Vibrio. The sequence continues at coordinate 93,171 of NZ_MCZZ01000128.1, read as the reverse complement.
GTCATTGCTTACAAGTGAGTGGAGAGTTTGCAGTCGGTTACTTAGCTTCATAAGTCTCGTGTCGTTAGAAAAGGATATTGTGGTGTCGAAGGCGCATTGTAATGACTTTCTATAAAAACAAAAGCACCTAAGGCGTAAACCCTAGGTGCTTGATAGTTTTAGAGACAGAACTTGGAGCTATAGAGACGAGCTCGTTAAAGTACGCTTACGACGCTTTAGCAACGGCTCTAATATGACCTTCCACTCGGTTCTTACCAAGTTGTTGCGCGATTAACTTTGCTTGTTCCGCTAGTGCTAGGGCTGAGTCTGTTTCGCCCTCTATTTGTGAGTACCCCACACTAACCCCTAATGACAAGTTTATATCGGGAGTGACGATGGTTTTCTCCGAGATTCCGACTCGACACTGGTCTAGCTGGAATTTGGCATCTTTCACATCGTTGGCTTTGAACAATACAGCGAACTCCTTTCCTCCAACACGTGCCAAGCAAAGACCTTTCGGCTTAGGGAAGTAGTAACGTATCGACTCTGCAGTTAGCTTGATCATCTTGTCACCGACGCTCTCACCATAAGCTCGGTTTACGTGGTCAAAGTTATCGATATCAAGCAGAGCAACATAGGTGTCAGGCTCACTCGCATAGTGTTCGATAGTGGCACTGAAACTGGCTTTATTGTCTAACTGCGTCATCAGATCTTTGCTACTCAGTTGACGTTGAAGCAATAAGTTAGATAAAGAGACCTCAGTGAAATCTCGGATCATTCTTAAAATACTCTGGCTGATCGGTAAGCCTGCGTTTACATAGAGCACTGCAATCAACTGCTTACGAGAGTGCAAAGGAATGCAGTAATGGCGTTGCTGTATTTTGAGTTTAATCGCTAATGGGTCTGCGTATTTTCCACTTCGGTAAGCCATGGAGTCTGGTGTCAATCGCTCTGCAAGGGCTTTGTCGCAATGCACTGTTGATTTGTTTCCGTGATAGTCGATGGTACTGAATGAGTGGTTCTCTGGCTGATAGAGACAGAATTGAATGCCTTTTTGGTAGGTAAAGCTATCCAGTATGGATTTTAGCTCTCGTTTAAAGCTGACAAGGTCGTCGACTTTGTTCAGTTGTGATAGAGACACATTCAAACGATAAGCTAAATAGTTTGCGCCAATCCACAATAGAAGCAATGAACCAAGCACCAAACCAGTTAACGTAAATTGGTGTGAGCTCGTTAAGATGTCATGGCGATCAGTGCCTGCGATGAATACCCAATTCAAGCTGTTGTCGGCGTCAAATACTGATATTTTGAAGTTATCTTGATAGTAGTATTCATGCTTACCAACGGTTTCACCTTGTGAGAGTTGGTGACTGATTCCTGCGTGATAGCTGACCGATTTAGAGCCGATACGTTTTGGGTCTGGGTGGAAAACCAGTCGTTCTGTTGCTCGATCAACGACAAACACGTAGCCGTGATTCAGCGTTTTTAAGTCTCTTAATCCTTGTGTGGTATGCAAAAGGTCAAACTCAATCCATATTTCTTCGTTCAATCTTTCCGCAGTATGTTTAACTGCGAAGACCCAGCGACCATCTGCTTTTTGGTAAATCGAAGATATGTAGAAATCCTCAACTACACTGTCTATTGAGTTCCATTTTATGGCGTCAATTTGTTCATGGGAGAGAGGTAACCCACGACTTGATATATATTGTTGGGATTGTGGTTGGTATCGAACGATATCGGAGAAATTCGGTGTTCTTTTTAGAATATTATCACTGAGTTCTCTGAATTTTTGATCATCGATTGGAGCGGTTTGAGGTAAGCCTAGACTGGTTTCTAAAAAATAGAGCTTGCCGAATGTGGCTTCGATGTTGGAACGAATGGTGGAGCTTGCGATACGGATGTTTGATGATGATTGTTCCGTGGCTGCTGTTTCTACTTTTTCAAGCTGAGCCACAGCAAGATAGAGCATCCCTCCAGTTAATAAAAGAATGTATGGTTTAAAAAGCCGTATTAATGTTTTAGGTAAAGCCATGATATCCAAAGACGTTATAGATTCATTTTTATAGTACGGCAATACTAAACAGTTTTCGCAATCACATCAATGCAAATGATTCCATATGAATGAATGAGTTTTGTGATATTCGGCCAACAAAAAAGCCAGTTAGATATATAACTGGCTTCTATGGTTTCTGGTGTTTTATTGAGCTGGTTTAGCTTTAACTCAAATCAAATCAGTTTTATCTGGCGAGTAGTGCAAAATGGCCATCGAAGTGGGCGACAACAACATTTCACCTTCTGCGTGACCTGGCTTGACGTTACGCAGGTTAGTATCACAAATAGTCACCCAGTTTTGCTCGCGGTCACTAGGTAAAGAAAAGCGTGCTGGCGCGTTGGTTTGGTTGATCAGATAAATCAACTCATCACCATCTTTACCAATACCAAGATGCAAAGCGACTGAGCTTAAGCGGTTCCAATCATCATGCTCCATGAGTGTGCCATCGACACGGCTCCAGAAGATGCGGTTAGAGTTACGCTTTTCGCCACTGAATGCCTTAATAAATGGCACCATGTATTGCTGACGAGCAGATATCATTTCCGATAGCCAAGTCTTGAAGTAAGTCTTTCGCTCTGAATCTTCCCAGTTAAGCCAGCTGGTTACGCCATCTTGACAGTAAGCGTTGTTGTTACCTTTTTGGGTATGAGATAACACATCTGCCGTCAAAATATGTGGGATACCAAAAGCAAACAGAAGGCTCGCCATGAAGTTACGTTTTTGCTTTTCACGTGTCGCGATAACGAGCAGGTTTTCGGTTTCGCCCTCTACACCGTAGTTTTCAGAGCGGTTGTCACCATGCCCATCACGGTTATTCTCACCATTCTCTTCATTATGCTTGTGCTTGTACGAGACAAGATCTTGCATCGTGAAGCCATCATGGTAAGTGATGTAGTTGACGGTCAATTTGTAAGGCCAGTGCGCTGCACTGTAGATATCACGCGACCCCATTAAGCGAGTCGCAAACTCTTTTAGGTAGCCTTGGTCACCGCGCCAAAAGCTACGCGTGATGTCTCTAAGCTTATCGTTGCATTCATTCCAGCCTAACGGGAAGTTACCCACTTGGTAGCCATTAGGGCCAATATCCCAAGGTTCAGCAATTAACTTTGTTTCTTTTAGTACGGGGTCTTGAGCTACAGCTTTAAAGAAAGCGGCCTCAGGGTTGTAGTTGTCGCCTTCGCGTCCCAGTGTGGCAGCCAAATCAAAACGGAAGCCGTCGACTTGGAATTCGCTTACCCAGTAACGAAGCGTGTCCATCACTAAGTTAAGTGCTGGCTGGTGAGTGAGATCAACCGTGTTACCACAGCCAGTAAAGTTCGCGTAATGGCAGCCATGTTTAATGTAGTAGCGGCTGTCTAGCGCTTTTAGGTTGAAGGTTGTACCGCCTTCACCACCTTCTGCCGTGTGGTTGTAAACCACGTCAAGAATAACTTCGATACCATTACGGTGAAGCTCGCGAATCGCGGTTTTGAGTTCATTAACGGCGTCTTTTTCTGCGTAGCGAGGGTCTGGCACCATGAACAAGTATGGGTTGTAACCCCAATAGTTCACTTTATCCATGTCCAAGAGGTGAGGCTCATGCATGCACGCAGCAACGGGTAAAAGTTGTAGAGAGTTGATATTTTGCTGCTTATAGAACGCAAGCATTTCAGGGCTCACCAACCCTAAGTAACGGCCTTTAGTATTGGCTGCGACTTCTGGGTGAAGTTGAGAAAGGCCTTTTACGTGCGTTTCAAAAAGAACGGTATCTTCACGGCTAATGCGTGGCTTTTCTACGTCTTGCCAATCGAAAGCGTCATCAACAACAACACATTTCGCCATTGCGAAGCTTTTTTCATTGGAATAAGGCGTGACGTAATCGAGCGGTTCGCTTATTGCTTTGGCATATGGGTCTGATAGCAGGATAGGGCCATTGTCTGTTTCTGCAATGAAACCGTATTTTTGTCCCGCTTTAATGCCATCGATAAAGACATATCTGATATCAGCGTATTCATTTTCTAATTTATAAGTAGTGAATTCGTTGTTCTCGTCAAAAAGAGCAAGAGAGAGAGATTTACAGTCGGGAGAATAAATTGAAAAGTTACAGCCAGTGTTACCTAGCGTTGCGCCTAGTGGATAAGGGCGAGCGAGCGTTCTAGTCATTGCTTGATTTCTTGTTCGTTTATCGACATCAGTGAACTATAAGTAAAAGGCTTTGTCACAGTAAGGTCAAGCAACTTCACAGAATAATTACGGTTAAAAAAATAATTCATCGATGAAGTTCAAATTATATATTTGAAGTAGATCTCACTTATGCTGAATAATTAGATCTGAGTGCTGTCTACTCCTCCTAGATTAAGTGATCTACCTCTTTAAAATACCGTTCTGTATATTTTCTACTCCCCTCTAGTCCCCCTTAATTTAGTTAGGGGTGGAGGAAGTCAAACTTGTCATCCCCTCTTAATATTGACCCCGTTGAAACGAATCAGGGGAAACCCTAAACCTCTCTATCTTACGACTACCATAACTGCCTTTGGTTGCCGCAAGAGAGCAAAATATAAAAACCTAAAATAAATCGTCCTTAATGGAGTTAAGAATGAAAAAAGTAAGTTTGATTGCTGCTGCAGTGGCGACTACGCTAGCTGCTGGCTCTGCGTTCGCTGTTGACTTTAACGGTTACATGCGTGCTGGTACTGGTATCAGCGGAAATTCTGGTGGTGACGTATCTGTAAACAAAAACGGTATTGGTCGTCTAGGTAACGAAAATGATAACTACTCTGAGTTTGGTTTTGCAGAAGAACTGAAAACTGGTGAGCAAACATGGCGTCTTGAGTCAATGATTGCATCTGGTGCAGACGGCGCGAATGGTTGGGAAGACGGCGACTTCAACGTTGCACAATTTGCTGTTAAAGCTAAAGGCGTGATCGCTTCTGACAAAGAAGCAACGCTTTGGGCTGGTAAAACATACTACCAACGTAAAGATATCCACATCACTGACTTTTACTTCCTAAACACATCAGGTACCGGTGGTGGTATTGAAAACTTATCTATTGGTGACCAGAAGCTTTCTGTTGCGCTGATTCAAGATAATGGCTCTCAAAATGTTGAAAATGGTACAACTGCAGTATTAACAGCAGCAGGACAAGCGAAATTGAAAGCTTGTAAAGGTAGCGCAACTTGTGAAAAGGCAGTGTTAGATGACGCTAGTAACTATGAAGACGCAACTGCTTACAAAGGCGAAACAGTTAACGGTTATATCGCAGATGTTCGCTTAGCAAACATTGGTCTGTGGTCTGATGCGTCTCTAGAAGTTGCATTAGCTTACAACTTTGCTACTGAATCAAGTGGTCAAGATGTTCAAGCTGATGATGGTTTGATGGTTACTGGTATCATTCACCAAGGTATGGACAATGGTTTTAACCAAACTGTTCTTCAATACGGTACTAACGGTTACGGCGCTCAAATGTCTAGTTTCGGTGGTTCAGGTGCATGGTATGACCGCTCTGGCGCTCAAAATGACGCAACCGGTTACCGCTTGATTAACTGGGGTGTGATGAACCTAGGCGAATCTTGGGAAATGGGTCACCAATTAGCTTACCTAGCAGGTAGCGACATCGGTGGTAAAGATACTAGTGGCAACTACACTAATCAAAATTTCGATATTGACCAGTACTCAGTTGTGGTTCGTCCTATGTATAAGTGGAATGACACAATGCGCACTGTATTCGAAGCTGGTTACAATGCTGGTGAACAGATTGCGAAAGGCGGTTCGGCTAAAGAAGACTTCGGTAATGCTAAATTCACTGTAGCTCAAGCTTGGGCTATGGGTGACAGCTTCTGGGCTCGCCCTGAAATTCGTGTTTACGGTTCTTACATCCTAGACACTGAAAATGATGACGCATTTGGTACAAATGAAGATACTGAATACGTATTCGGTATTCAAGCAGAAGCTTGGTGGTAAACACTTAGCTTAACCAATCCTAAACTGTCCTAATTCATAGCCGGCTTGCGTCGGCTATTTTTTTAAGGAATGTACGAATAAGTGGATCGTTCCCTAGGTGAATAGTTTTCTTTGTGGTAATTAAAGTTAGTAAATTTCTTAAAAAAATAACAAGAAGGAAGGGTTATGTATTTTAAAGCTCTTATGTTGAGTGGTTGTGTTGCGTTGGCTGGTTGTCAATCTGCGCATGTAGTAGAGCAAGTGCAAGTGGCACAAGCTGAACAAGTTAACTCTATCGCTGGTCTTCAGTTTGCAGCAATGAAATTGCCTAGCTCTGTAGTTTTTGATGTAACGCCAGAAAGCCAATACTTGAACTATCAGTCGATTAATAGCCCTGTGGTTGCGGTTGAGCTTCCGGCGAATCGGGGCGAGTATTCATTAACAATTTCTAGTTTGATTGGAGACACTGCATTTGTCCCTCGTGCAGTTATCTATGATACAAACGGTAAAGAGTTGGAAAGCTACGGCAAAGGCGACTTTGAATATAAAAAGCCTAGAATGCACTTAGGCAATAGACTTGTTGCAGAAAGAGAGTTCTTCCCACCTCGTACAGAAGATTCGGTTTTCTTGGTGGTTTACACAGATCAACAAGAGATTGGTGCTTTTACTGATGTGATTCACCCTGCTCGTTTAGATGCAGAAGGTCGTGGTAACTATTTGCCAGAAGTAAAAGATATCCCAATCCCAAATGCTAACGTAGGCAAAATAGAAGTTACTATTGATAAAGCGAGCTTCTTCTCATTTGGTTCTAGCAGTGAATCAAACGCTAAACCTGCGGCAGCAGCTAAGGTTGAAACGATTCAACCAGAAACACAAACTTACTACCATAATGCCATTCAAGCAGCGGTAGACACAGACAATATTCCAAAAGCTCTGAGCCTATTAGATGAAGCAAAAGCACTTGGCATTGAAAGCGCGCAAGAAGTATTTGTAAAAGCTGTTAACAAGAAATAACTATAGACCCCCAACACCCGAAGCAGTTATCTATTTTTAATTAACTTCGGGTGTTTATCCTTTCTATCTTAATGAATCTCTAGCACCCAAGTCAAAGATGCTAGCGGTTTCAATTCAACATGAAAGCTTCCAACACTGTTCTCTACTTCGAGCACTTGTGGCGCGATGCCTTCAATATGCTCATTGAGTATGTAGCGGCCATCAACTAATTTGAGTTTCTGAATGACGTCATGTGAAATCTTTAAATGGATACTTTCGGTGGTATGTTGGTTGAAATTAGCCGCTATGATGGTCAGTTCTTTATTGTTGTAGCGTAGAAATGCGTAAACTGTGTCACTCAGATTATTGCTTTGGTGTAAGTCTCGGTAATGTCCTGTCATTGAAGAGTGCTCGAGCGAAAAGTTCATGACCTTCTGATAGAAGTGACGTAGTTGCTTTTCGTTATCGTCTAGTAGCCCGCCATCGAATGCGCCGTGGTTCATCCATTTTTGATGCTGTGGGACACCGATGTAGTCAAAAATGGAGGTACGAGAGGGCTGTCCAAAACCTGCGTTTTCAGCGCCCGGTTCGCCGACTTCTTGCCCAAAGTAGATCATGGTTGGTGAGCTGCTTAATAACGCGCTGACGAGCATCGCAGGCTTAGCGATATTCGGATCACCTACAAATTCAGGCGACGCGATGCGCTGTTCATCATGGTTATCCAAGAAGTGCAGCATATGGTGTTCTATGTCCATCATTTGATATTGGATTTCGGGGATGATAGCCGTTGAAGCTTTACCTTGCATGATGGCTTTGAGGCTATCGTATAGGTCTACTTTGTCGTATAGATAGTCCATCTTTCCTAGATGAATGTAGTCGCGGTATAAGGCCGGTTGATACACTTCTGCCATTAGAAAGGCATTGTTTTTTTTCATTTTTATTGATGAGTTGAGATAGCTCCAAAACTCAACAGGCACCATTTCAGCCATATCGTAACGAAACCCATCGACGCCTTTGTCTAACCAGAACAAAGCGATTTCGCGGAACTTAACCCAAGAGCTAGGCACGTCTACTGATTTCCAGAAATCGAAGTGATCTCGGTAATCGCACTGTGCATAGTCACTTGGTAATTCCGGGAAGTCTTTGGAACCGTCAGGGCGCACACCGTAATTAATCTTTACTGTCTCATACCAATCGTCGAAATTAGGCTTTGCCAAGCGTGAGCCATTACCGGTCCATTTGGCGGGTGTCTCGATAAACGGGGAGTTTAGGTTAGGGTGTTGTTCACCAACAAGCGGAATAAAGGCGGGATCTGTTTCTGGCACTTCAAAATCGCTGTTTGGGATGTAGTAGAAGTTATTGTCTCTATGGTATTCGAGTGTTGTGTCATCGCGAGCACCAAAGTCACCCACGCCTTGCGGGTTGTTTAAGCCTTTATAATGACGTGCAACGTGATTTGGAACGATATCGATGATCACCTCTAAGCCGTTGTCATGACTTCTTTTGATTAGTGCCTCGAACTCATCCAAACTGCGATCAGGATTATCAGCGAGATCAGGGTTTACCGAGTAGTAATCTTTTACCGCATAAGGGGATCCTGCACGACCTTTTACCACGCTCGGGTGATCGTCTGAAATACCAATGTGTTTGTAGTCATTGATTAACGCGTGGTGAGGAACTCCGGTATACCAAATATGAGTCATACCGAGTTTGCGGATTTCAGACAGCGCTTTGTCTGTAAAATCACTAAACTTGCCAACTCCATTTTGCTCGATTGTGCCCCATGGAACATGTTGGGTGTTTTTATTGCCAAATAAACGCGTAAATACTTGGTAGATGGCGTACTTTTGGTTGTACATATTTATAATTCCTTTAACTTCCATCATGCTATGTAGGGATGAAAGGGCTTGTTTTTATTTGGCAGGCTAACCGAATTAAAATATGCCTTACTCATCCTTATCAAAATCTACAGGGCGTAATTGCCACAGTATGTGAGCTGTTACCCAAAAGGAGTTGATGTTGTCTTCATCTATTCAAATCGTCATTACTTATTTGGTTCTGGTGGCGGTGTCTGCGTTGTTTGCGGAAAGTTCAAAAGCGCTGTTGGTGTGGTATTTGGTTATCGGAGTGGTGACGTTTTTTGTGTACGCGAAGGACAAGCGAGCCGCGATTAATGGTCATTGGCGCGTGCCAGAGAAAACCTTGCATATCTTTTCTGTTGCTGGAGGTTGGTTGGGGGCTTTGATCGCACAAGATAAGCTGCGTCATAAAACACAAAAGCAGCCGTTCAGAGCGATTTATTGGCTTACTGTGGCGATGAATGTAGCAGCGTTTATATGGACGTTAACGCCGAGTGGGCAGACGATAGTTGGTCGTTGGCTTAGCGAGGTTATTGGGTACTTTTGATGTAATTGATGGTTAGCAATCACTTACTAACCATCTTAGGGATGTTATCGGGTTACAACATTGGAATCGTTGAGGCTAACAACAAGCCCGCCATACCGTAGTTGAAGCTCTTGATACGTACTGGTGTTGTTAGCCAGTGTTGCAGTTGCTTGCCTGCTGCCGTCCAGAAGGTTACCGATGGCAGGTTAGCTAGTGTAAAAATGGCTGCGATGATTGCAAGCTCCCACCATGAGCTGCCACTGCTATACACTGAAATCGCAGTCAGTGCCATTGACCAACCTTTAGGGTTTACCCACTGAAAACTTGCCGCGCCAATGAAGGTCATTGGTTTATAAGCCTCAGTGCTTTTGGCTTTTCCGCTCTTTGCTATTTTAATTGCTAGGTAAACCAAGTAAGCAAGGCTCAGGTACTTTAAGACTTGGTGGGTAATGGGATATGCATTGAAAATGCCCATTAACCCAAAGCCAACCAGTAGCAACATGGCTGCGAACCCTAACGCAATGCCCAGCATATGCGGAATGGTACGGGCAAAGCCAACATTGGCACCTGATGTCATGAGCATGATGTTATTTGGACCCGGTGTGAAGGTCGAGACAAACGCAAACAAGGCAAGTGCGCTAAGTTGTTCTAAAGGCATAATGGTTCTCCAGCAAAAAATGAACGAAGTGACTGACCGGTCATGACTTTCACGTGTTGAGAAACATAGTAAGTGGAAAGTGAGGCAATTATGTGCTTTTATTTCCTCTATTATCACTAATTGCACAATAATAAGTACTTATGGATAGATTTGACGAAAGGATATTGCAAGAGCTTAAATTGGACGGCAGAATCTCCAACATTGAGCTTTCAGAACGAATTGGTTTGTCGGCTTCAGCGACCTTAAGACGAGTACAAGATCTTGAGCGCAAAGGCATAATCCAAGGTTACCGTGCGGTTCTGGATAATGGGCTGATGGGTGTTGGTTTTATTGCTTATGTTTCAATTGGCTTATCAAGCCATAGCAAAGCGGCTCAGTTGGAATTTGAACAACACGTCAGTATGGAAAAAGAGGTGGTGGAATGCCACAACATTACTGGCGCTAACGAGTACTTGCTGAGAGTCGAAACCAAAGATCTGCCGGGCTATAAGAAGTTTCATGCCGATGTGCTTGGGGAATGTGCTCAGGTTCAATCCATAACGACTATGGTTGTGATGGATACCCCTAAAGATGAACGCTAATCGAGTGTTATTGTAGGAGAGGCGCAGTGCCCAATACTAATCAGTTGTTATTGTTCTTAGATGTGGTTCAACAAGGATCGTTTACCAAAGCGGCAACCTTGCATGATATGGACAACTCATCACTCTCTAAACAGATAAAAAAGCTTGAGCAAGATTTAGGTGTTCAGCTGCTCAACCGTTCTACTCGTTCGTTTTCTTTGACGTCAGCAGGGGAAGATATTCTCGCGCAAACCTATGTGTTGAAAGATACCATTAATCAGATCCAAGGCATTGCTGATTCCTACCAATCAGAGCCTAAAGGTGTTCTACGAATTACTTCACCGATCTATTTTGGTCAGCAATATCTGCAACCTATCATCACTCAATTCATGAGAAAGTATCCAGATGTTCAGATCGTGCTGTCGTTGGACGACAAGATCGCCAACATTATTGCCGGGCAGTTTGATATCGCATTTCGTTTTAGCAAGTTGGTGGAATCGAATTTGATTGCCAAGAAGATAGCCGATAGTAACTTCATGCTGGTCGCGTCGAACGATTTTGTGAAAGAGCATGGTGAGCCGAAGACTCCACAAGATCTGCTCGCGCTACCTGCGGTGATTTATACCAATGGCGATATGACGGTCGATCATCTTCGAATCAGTGAAGAGCCGCATGGTAATACCTTCCAAAGCCTAACAATTCGTGGCAATTATAAGGTGAGTGACGTTCGAACCATGGTGTCTTGCGTGAAAGATGGCTTAGGCTATGGCTTCCTTGATCAATCAAACCTATATGCCTCAATGAAAGAACTGGGCTTAGTCACTTTGCTTCCTGATTACCCGATCTCTACCACTGATACCGCAATCTACGCTGTCTATCCGCACCGTAAGCAGACCAAGCTAGTTAAAGAATTCATTACTACGGTTCAAGACTATATTGGCTCTCCGACGATATGGGAAAAGATGCAGCAAGGTTAGTTGTCTTTTCAAGTATACCAAACATAAAAAGGAGCCAGATCGTTTGACGATCTGGCTCCTTTATTATTACAACTATTACTAATTTACAATGTAAACCTCAGCTATAGCTGGCGTGAGCCGCTCTTGTTCATGAAAACTCGAGACTAGTGGTTGTGAATCACTTCTTTGCCATTTAGGTAGGCTTTTGAACTCCGATCGACTTCTTTTCCGTAGTAGCCTTGATGGTTGTGGTAACGCCTAGACTTTGTAGATCTTAGCCGGAAGCGCTTGTCTTGCCGCTGCGCCCACAACCCAATCCAACATGACGCCTTTGCCTTCTCTCGTCGGGTCAATTAAACCAATATCATTGATGTTAACGCCATCGTTTGACTTCATTTTTACGGGTTGTTGTGTGTCACCAATCCAGTGCGCACGCTCACCGAGTTCTTTGTGGCCAAATCCATGTTCAAAGCCTAGTGTTCCCGGTTTTATGCCATCAATCACCATCGCCAACGCTTTTGTGGTTGCGCTCGGCGTTTCGATCGCAAATACGTCACCGGTTTTGATGCTCGCCGAAGAGGCGTCTTGTGGGTGAATGTAAACTGGATTCACATCCTTGATAGATTCTAAGCGTGGTGACAAGTTAGACACCGCACTATGAATATTGGACTTAAAGTTAGTCAGGGTAAACGGCCACTCTTTTGCTGGGAACTGCTCTGCCAGTGGTGTACCGTCTGCTAGTTTTTGTGGATACCAAGTCGGACAGCCAATGTACTGCTCACCACTGATGGTGTTGCGAGAGGTGCCGAGTTTTTCATTCCAGATTGCCAATGGTTTGGTCCATTTGTGCTTCATGGTTTCATTGGTGTAGGCATTGGTCGCGTCTTCGAAACGACCGCCACGCGCAAAGATGTACGCCACTTTGAGCATCTCTTCAGGCTTAAGCGTTTTGTTCATCAAAGGTACAAGGCGTTCTAGACCAGACCAAACGATATCTTCAGCATCTACATTCGGTACGCCGCCTTTTGCAAATGCTAAGTTAGCTGCTGAGCGCAGGTAGAAGTCTTCAGCGCTATGAATACCGTGCCAGTTGCCTTGATTGTCTTTGATTGCGTTGTCGCCAAAACCACCTAAGCCAAGCGTTTTTGCTACATCAATAAAGAAGTTCTCTAGGTTGATGGCACGACCGTCCTGAGTGCAAGAGGTTTTAGGTTCAACAATCGGCCAACGAGCGGTGATCGCCTTGGTTGCAACACCATGCCAAGGTGTTGCCATCCCCCAGCTTTCGTAGGTGACGGTGTCTGGCACAAGGTAATCTGATAGTGCTGTGGTTTCATTGATGAAGGCATCGATAGAGACGATCAAACCAAGCTGTTTTGGGGCCTTAAGCTTCTCGCCTAATAGGTTATCTAAACCTGGAACACCATAAAGTGGGTTCGCCATGTGGTTGATCCATGCCTTTGCTCGGTAAGGATAACCATCAATCGCCGCTGATAAATGCTCGGTTAAAAGCGGTGCTGAGATTGGATACCACGGTGCGCGTGTTGGATAGGGAGATTCACCTGCAGCAACGCGACGTTTGTATTCGCTGGTCTTGTGATACGGGAATTTGCTGCGAGACAAGAACACGCCTTTAGGCTTAGTCTTACCTTTAAACTTAGTAAAGTCGTAACGTGGGCCTGCAACAGAAGTTGGGTAGCCGCCTGCTTTCGCCATTGCACCGCCTTTTGCATTGATGTTACCGATCAGCGCGTTCAGCATTAGGATAGAGAACGAGTTGTAGAAGCCGTTGGTGTGCATGTTTCCACCGTGAGTATCAACAACTGCTTTCGTTCCGTAGCTGGTGAAGCGTTTCGCCAGTTCAATAATCTGGTCTTGTGGAATTTCACACTGCTCACTGTAGTAAGCAAGGTCATATTTGAAGGCTTCTTCTTTTAATCTTTGTAGAGAAGACTTCACACGAACACTCTGACCATCGATTTCTACATCTTGATCGACAAACAACGCCGCTTCATCGACCTGGATATGTGACGACAATAGTGACGTTGTCACATCTAGTGCAATAAATGCATCATCGTCAGACATCGGTTCACCCGTTTCTAACAAACCAATATCCGATGCGCGAAGCATACGTCCGTTCTGCGGGTGTGTTTCATCGCTGATCACAAGGTGAGACGCATTACACCAGTGTGTGGTGCCGGCTTTTTGCATTGCTTGTGCGCTCGGGCGAGACAAGAAGTTGTGATTGTAGCGCTGATTTTCGATGATCCATTGGATCATGCCTAATACTAATGCTGAATCGGTACCCGGTTTGATCGGAAGCCAGTTGTTGCGATCGCCCGCTGCAAGGCTGGAAGATCCTGCAGGAAGGCTTGGTGTCACTATGGTGTAGCTGAGCTTTCCGTTAGTACGCGCCTCAGCAAGTTGTCGTGCTTGGCGCTTAAACGGGTTACCCGCTTGAGCTGGAGACATACCGATAAAAAGAATGAATTCCGCATTGTTGAAGTCAGGCTTTAAGTGCGAGAACTTGTCTAAGTCATTCATGATCGCACCTGAACCTGCGCGGAACGCGTAGCCACAGTAAGAGCCGTGGTGGCCAAAGTTGCGTGTACCGTAACTGTTGAATGCAAAGCGCTTCAAGATGTCATCACGGCCTTCATTACCGGCATTAGTCACCAACAATTGGTTGGCTTTTGGACCGTATTCAGGGTTGTTCGGATCAAGTGGTGTTTCGATGTCGCGAATCGAACGTAAGCCTTCCACTTCGCCTTCACCGAACAAGTCACCCCCTTCGGTGATCTCAGAGATAAGCTGTTCGTAGCTGATTGGTTCCCACTTGCCTTCGCCACGCTTACCAACACGTTTGAGCGGCTGAGTGATTCGGTATGGGCTGTTTTGAATCTCTAACATGCCATTACCACGGGCGCAGGCTGTCGAGCAGTTATTGATGCCTGATTCACCAGACAGGCCAATGTAGGCGTCTTTTACCGGCGTTTTGAACGGGATTTGCTGATCACTTGATAGCGGGTGATAGGGGTTACCTGAGATACGTAAGATCTCGTCATTGCGATTATCGATACGTACACGCAAGCCACACAGTGTCCAGCAACCAAAACACATTGATGGTGCCACGCGTTGGTTTGGATTTGGCGAGATCTTACCTTGCTTATCGACACTGTATTCTGTCTCTAGCGAATTGCCGTGATGGATGTGGTTGGTTTTTTTACCCGCAGTGCCATCGATAGCACCGTGAACCATGTGTTTTGTGGTTGTCGCATAACCTGCAGCAAAAGCTCCAACACCACCGGCAGCGAGGCTTGTTTTCAAAAATTGACGACGTTTGTTATCCATGATGATTCCTCAGACTACAAGCTATGTGAGCGGTTAAGTGGTGATGATGTTTTTGGAGCTGATTTAGTTGATGTTGTTTTTGTTCCAGAACCAGTAGACACGATTTCAGAGGTGAACAAAGCAAGTGCTAACCAAAGACCACACATACCGACAATGCCGAGTAAACCCGCACTACCCATAGGCAGTTCATAAGGGAATGCACCCACATCGAAACGTGGAATGGTTTGTACTTCCATCATGGTGACCCAACGCACCGCCCATGCTGAAATCATGGTCGCAAGTGCAATAAGGATGACTCCAAGCTTGCTTTGCGATAGACGTTGAAGCGGAAGAACCAAGATCATGCACAGCAAAATGCTGGTGGTCATGATGCCCAAATTAATGCCCCAAGCGTCGTTCTCATACAGGTTGAAGTGATCATGGTTAGATGCCCAAATCGACGTAAGAATGATGGCAAGGCCGCCTGTTAACGTAATGGTTCTTTGTACTAGAGCGAGGTCTGTTGGTTTTAAGCTTGGTTTGCTTGAAGGCAATAGAGCCCAAATCAACAGCGTTAAGCCCGTTGCAGCAAAGAATGCAGTCGTAAACCAAAGCAGTGGAGAAGCCGGTTGATGCCAAAGCGGTCGACTCGCCAAAATTGCAATCTCGGCACCGGTGTAAAGCGCGATACTTAGCCCCGATATAGCTGTCGTAGCAGCGAGTGCAATCATCAGTTTTGTTGAAACCTGCCATTGGCCTAGGGTTAGCCAAGACAAACGTTTTAGAAGTGGGTTTTCACTCTCTTTAAGTTGTGCGATGTCATCACGCAGGTAAACCCAAGCAGTCGCGATAGCCAGACCAGAGAATAGAGGTAGAAACAGAGAGCCTAACGACATCCATGACCAAGGCGTGATGTGGGCGTAGAAGTGCCAAGCACGTCCCGGTTGGTGCAAATCACCGGTTAATGCTAATGGCCCAACAATCGCGCCGATGGCCATCACAAGCACAAGGGCAGAGCGGAATTGATGGCTGGTTGAGTTTTTGAATATCAGTGCAATCAAAAACAGAATAGCCGCCGCATAAGCCGAACCGATGTAGAAGAAATATTGAACCGCCCACGGTAGCCAAGCGATCTCTTGGGCAGGAACTAACACCTCGGTGATATTCATGCTGTCTCTCCTTGTCTGCTAGAGGATGAGTTATCGATGGCGGCTGGATCATAAATCGCAGGTTGACCTTCGATATGGCTAACGAAACGCTCGTTCATGCCGATATAGAAAACATGTGGGTTGGTATTTTGCTCTGGCTTAAGCACCTTGATGTCGTCTTGGTTTTCATTAAGCAGGCGGTTGATCTCGCTGTTTGGATCTTTAAGGTCGCCAATGACACGCGCGCCACCGACACAAGTTTCTACACAGGCGGGCAGTAAGCCGTCTTCAAGGCGGTGTGCGCAGAAGGTACATTTGTCGGCGGTCAGTGTGTCGTTATTAATAAAACGAGCATCGTAAGGGCAGGCTTGAACACAATAAGCACAGGCTACGCAGCGTTCGTTATCGACCATCACAATGCCGTCTTCACGTTGGAAGGTCGCTTGAACAGGACAAACCTTGATGCAGGGCGCGTTGTCGCAGTGGTTACACAGGCGAGGCAACATGAACGACTTCACGTCTTGTTGAGCGATAGAACCATCATCAAGGGAGACTTCATACTGTTTTACAGTGGTTCTGAACTGGCCAATCGGCGCTTGGTTTTCAACGCTGCAGCCAACAGTGCACGCCTGACAGCCAACGCACTTGCGTAGATCAACCGCCATGGCGTAGCGTTTACCTACTTCGCCTTTACGGTCAGGTTGGTTGTTATTGCGAATGGCTGTGTTTGCGACTGCGGTGTTGATTCCAGTAATTGGAATGAGCGCAGCACCAGCGGAAACCTTACCGAATTGGCTGAGAAACCGTCTTTTCAATGAGTCCATATTGGTACCTATAAATGGGTATTCGTTCTGTTGAGCTCATTGTGAGATTTTGGGCGTACGCCGGGTATTGTGGATTTCCACATACCCAGATCAAAGTTGATCTAGAACAAATGTGGTTTTCGCTATCTAGCTGTTATGCTTTCTTTAAAGGCTCTATTTAACGTGTCGTCAATGCGCAATTTGAATGATCAACATGCCGTCAGTGTGGAGAAAGAGATTTCAGTGACAGTCCGAAACTTAATATCAATCGTTAGCCTTTGTTGGTTGAGCCTAACCGCAGAAATGTGTTTAGCAGATCAAACGGAGCAAGAGATTACGACTAGCACTGTTGAGTCTGAGCAGGTTATTGAAGTCGGTGTACTGGCGATCCGAGGTAAACTTTCTGCACAGCAGCGCTGGCAACCAACAATGGACTGGTTGTCGGAGCGCATTCCTGGCAAACACTTTGTTCTCAAGCCTTTCAACTTGGAGGAGATGGCCGACGCGGTAAAAGGTGTTGAGGTCGACTTTGTCATCACCAACCCGGGTCAGGCGGTTCGATTAGGTCGTCAGTATGACCTTTCTTGGATGGCGACCATGACTAGCCATAACTTCGAAGATCGAAGCATCAGTAATACCCGAAGTATTGGCTCTGCTTTGGTGGTGAGAAGAATGTCACCCTATATCTCGCTCGAACAATTAAGCGGTAAGCCGATTGCGGCAGTATCTGAAAATGCATTTGGTGGTTACTTAACAATGCGTTACCAAGTGATGCAACAAGGGCTTAATCCCAACCATTTTTTCTCTAACACCCAGTTTTTAGGTTTCCCAATCGACGCCAGTTTGTATCAATTGCGGGAAGGACACATTGAAGCAGCAGTCGTACCAAGCTGTTTAGTTGAGAACATGATCAGTGAAGGTTTGCTGGTGGCAGAGCAGTATCGAATTATCGAGAATCAAGCTCCAGAAGGGTTTCGATGCCAAGTGTCTACACCGTTGTACCCCAATTGGTCGTTCGCTAAAACAGAACGAGCCTCTTCTGCGCTGGCTAAACAGATGAGTCAGGTGCTGTTTTCAATGCCAAAGAGCAGTGCGCCCGCCATTGCGGCAAATGCTTCGGGTTGGACGTCACCCACAAGCCTGCTTTCAATAGACAAACTTTATCAACAACTCGACATGCACCCGCTGCAACAACCTTGGTGGAAAGAGGCGTTAATCTGGCTCAAGTACAATCAACAGTGGGCATGGGCGTTCTTTATTCTCGTCGTGTTACTGAATGCTTACCACTTTTGGTTAGAGTACAAATTCAGCCGCAGCAAAAAGCAGTTAGAAGCCACGCTACACCAGCTGAAAAGCAAGAGCGAACAGCTAGAACACTCTCAGCGAATCGCGGTGGTTGGTGAGTTAGGAAGCAGTTTGGCACACGAGATCAATCAGCCCTTGGCAGCGATTCGCAATTACAGTGAAGGCGGTCTACTACGAATTTCGAAGAATAAACCGCTGACAGATATTGAGCCGGTATTCGAGAAGATCCAATCGCAAGTAGATCGCGCAGATGCGATCATTCAACGCTTGAGAAATATGATCAAAAAACGCTCATCAGAGAAGTCTCAGACCGATATTGAGCAGCTGCTTACCGACACCATCGAGCTACTGCTATTTCGATTACAGAAGCACAAGATAACCATTGAACGCTATGCTGTGGGCAAGCCTGTTCATTTAAACGTTGACCCGGTGGGCTTGCAACAGGTGATAGTAAACCTAATCAACAATGCGACTGATGCGTGCAATGCTCAACAGCAGCGCGAACAAAGTGTTGTGTCTGATATTGATAAAAAAAACAGTGAGCCGGCGACAATTAAAGTGATTACCGAGTATCAACCAAATAAAATGATGTTGTCGATTATTGATAACGGCACGGGGTTAGATTTTACCGAGCAACAAGTCACTCAAGCCTTTGTGAGCAGTAAAGAAAACGGCTTGGGCTTAGGGCTTGCGATTTGCCAAGACGTGATTGAAGACCACAGTGGTCAAATGGCCATCATTTCACTTACTCCTCATGGTTGCCATGTCGCGGTGACACTGCCTTTCTCTCTTTCAAATGATTCATAAGGAATCTTGTTATGTCTGAACTTCATCAAACGTTGCCGGTTTATGTAGTTGATGACGATGAGTCGATGCGCGACTCATTGGTGTTCTTATTGGAAGAGCATGATTTCACGGTGTCAGCCTATGAAGATGGCCCAAGCTTTCTGGATTCAGTGGATTTGAGTGCTGCTGGGTGCGTGGTGTTAGACAGCCGAATGCCTGAAATGAGAGGGCAACAAGTTCATGAATTGATGGTGAAAGCGCAGAGCCCACTTTCGGTGATTTATCTGACGGGTCATGGTGACGTGCCAATGGCGGTAGAAGCCTTACAAGCGGGCGCGGTGAACTTCTTTCAAAAACCGGTTAAAGGCAGCGAATTGGCTGAGGCTATCAAGCAAGGGCTAGAGGCTTCTGAAAAGCACTTACATATGAATGTGTATCGCCAAGCGTATGCATCATTGACTGAACGCGAAATCGACATTCTTAAGCAGATCATCGACGGAAAACGCAACCAAAAAATTGCCGATGAATTATGTATCGCGATGAGAACGGTTGAAGTGCATCGAGCGAGTTTGATGAAGAAGTTTTCTGCGAAAACAGTCGCTGAGTTGGCATACATTTATGGACAGCTTACCTAATCACGATTGTACGAGATTAAGGATGGAAAATCAGTAACGTTACCATTGATTTTCTGATGAAAGGTGGTCTTCATAAGTAATCGATATTGAAGCAAGATCACACCATTTATGGAGTGCATAAGGATAGGTCTCAGTAGACTTTTTATCGCTATGTATTCCTGAGATACTGAACTAAGTTCATTTTAGGGCGGAACGTTTTAAGAACGGCGCTTTTCCCTGTAATTCGAAACATTCACTATAGGTTGAGAGCACCTCGACACCGAGGCTGATACCAACCGAGTTAGGTTAAAATATTTTATGAGTACAATGGGAATCGCAATTGGTGCAACGGCTCTTTCGTTAATACTGGTTGCCGTCTGGCTGATCTCTTTATCGTTAAGAAAGCAGCGCTTGGAACAAGAGCGTAAGGCTCGCGCTGTCGCTTACCGAAAGGCGATTGAAAAAGCACGCATCCAAGAGCAAAAAGAGCGTCATTTCAAAGCTGAAACCGGACATGTACCGTCGATTCTGTATTTGGCGAAGGAGGCGGAACGTAACAATATTAAAGAAGCTCTGTATTGGTACGATAAAGCAGCGCAACTCGATAATATCAATGGCATGTACGGCATTGTACGTTTGAGTATGAAGCGTAAAGAAGACCTGATTTTAAGAGAGAAAGCCAACTTTTGGCAGTTGGCAATATCTGCCCTGGACAATGACGTATCGGCGAAATTCGAGATGGGTAAAGCGCTCGTCTTTGGTCGTGGAACCGATAAGAACATCCCGAAAGGCTATACCTATATCGAAGAGTCTGCGACAGGTGGTAATACTGAAGCGATGCTGTTTATTGGTGATTGGTGTTTGGACAAAGAAAATCCAGATTATTCGGCTGAAAGCTCTGTCGAGTGGTACCAGATGGCCGCAGAGAAAAATAACTTAGACGGCAAGATCAAACTCGGCATGAGTTATTTGAACGGTATTGGTGTTGAGCCTAACCATGGTGAGGCAGTTTACTGGTTTGAGACGGCCGCAGAAAAGAACAGTGCAGAAGCGATGTTTAGAGCCGGTGAAGCGTGGATCGACCATGGTGAGCACGGTAACGCTATTGCCTACATCTGGTTATTTCTCTCAGCTCATTTTGGTTATTCAGAAGCTAAGCATTTGAGAGATAAAGTAGGTGGGGAGCTTGGTGTAGATGCCGTCGTGGGCTTACAAGCTCTGACTAAGCCGATCATGACTAAGCTGACCCAAGAAGCAATCACTAAACACTCAATCATTAAAGCGCTCAACAAGCTCTACAAACGCAACATACCAATTCCTAAGAAGGTGAAAGAAGCGCTCGATGAAGAAGGTAATGAGTTGAATGTAGATACGAGCCGCTTAGAGACTCAAACGGTGAATGCTCAAGATACGAATATCGATTATAGCGAACAACCTACTACCGAACATGCTACAACAGAGAAGCGCGCAAATCAGAATAGTGACCCTCTAGACTTCAGTCAGTCCGCTGTGGGGTCTAACTGGAACAGAAGCCAGTAGATTGCACTCACTGGCTGTGTGCTGTTGATAGGCAATTATAGCTCTAATCGAGAAACTCAAGATAACAAAAAGGGAAGCTGATGCTTCCCTTTTTACTTGTATGCTATTTGCTTTTAGAGCTTAGAGCTTAGAGCTTAGAGCTAATACCTAAACCTAAAAGTTTATTAAGCTTTGTTTTGTTCAGCTTTACATACAGCCGCAGTGAACACGACGTCAGTTGAGCTGTTAAGCGCTGTTTCAGCAGAATCTTGAATCACACCGATAATAAAACCTACCGCTACAACCTGCATCGCTACATCGTTTGAAATGCCGAATAGGCCACATGCTAGAGGGATAAGTAGCAGAGAACCGCCAGCAACACCCGATGCGCCACATGCCGATACGGCAGCTACAAGGCTGAGTAGAATTGCTGTAAAGATATCAATCTCAATACCCATTGTGTGTACAGCTGCAAGCGTTAACACAGTGATGGTGATTGCAGCACCCGCCATGTTGATCGTTGCACCTAGTGGGATAGATACAGAGTAAGTATCTTCGTCCAGGTTTAGCTTCTTACAAAGATTCATGTTCACAGGAATGTTTGCAGCGCTTGAACGAGTGAAGAATGCCGTTACACCAGATTCACGAATACATTGCAGTACAAGTGGGTACGGGTTCTGTTTTGTTTTCACAAATACAAGCAGTGGGTTAACCACAAGAGCGATGATCAGCATTGAACTTAGCAAAACCGCTAATAGTTGACCGTAGCTTGCCAGAGCATCGAAGCCCGTTGTAGCAAATGTTGTCGAAACAAGGCCGAAGATACCAAATGGCGCAAGACGGATAATGAAGCGAACAATGTGCGAAACACTGTGGCTTAGGTCTTCGAAAACCGCTTTGGTAGTCGCAGATGCGTGGTGCAATGCAAGGCCAAGACCGATTGCCCAAGCAAGAATACCGATGTAGTTCGCGTTCATTAGAGCGCTAACTGGGTTGTCTACAAGCTTGAATAGAAGAGTATGAAGAACTTCAGCAATACCTTGAGGAGGGTTAGCACCTTCAGCGCCCGCAACCAGTGTCAAAGTGGTTGGGAACATGAAGCTTAGTACGACAGCAGTCAGTGCAGCAGAGAATGTACCAATCAGGTAAAGCACAATGATTGGACGCATATATATGGGTATGCTGACCTTTCTTTTGGTTTGCGATAGAAGCTGCGACAAGAATGAATACTAAAATTGGGGCAACAGCTTTCAGAGCACCAACAAACAGACTACCTAAAAGGCCTGCATCTTGAGCTGCTGAAGGAGAAACCATGGCGAGAACGACACCGAAAACAATACCAGCAAGGATCTGTAGAACGAGATTTCCACGAGCGATGCGGGCGAGCATGTTGTGATTTTGCATAAAATACCTGCAATTGTTAATTTATTATAGTGATGTATCTTTTTATAAAGTTGTACCAAATCCGACTATACACTAGTGGAATGGGCGGTCATATTAGCGGGATCTAAGAGGGTGTCTAGGAATAGTTTACTTTTAGGGTGATTGTTTGCGCTACGTGGTGTTTTTAGAGCTAAATGTTAAATAAATGTATTTTCATTGAGCTATAAATCTGCAAAATGACATCTAATAGATTCAATATACTGTAAATTTGAAATGTAAACGGTTATTGATAAGAACATTGTGTGCATAAATAGTCACACGAAGACCAAATTGAAACAAAAAGCCCCACGTGTTTAACACTATGGGGCTCAGTTTGACTCAAATACAGCTTATAGTCGTTAACCTAAGGTTTAGTCAGAAGCTTTTTTAAAATTTCGACTTTCTGATTGAACGGTTTTGTACATCTTGGAAAGCTGCTTACTGTTCGCGCGTTGTTCTGCTAGCGAGGCGCCATTTCTGGCCTGTTCTAGTAATAGCTTTTGATAGTTATTAAATCGTCGCTCAGACAACTCACCACTCTCAATGGCTTTGCGTATTTTGCATCCTGGCTCTAATTCATGATGGCAATCAGAGAAGCGACAGTGCATGGCTAATTCTTCAACATCAGAAAAGGTTTCACTCACGCCTTCAGCGCAGTCAGCAAGTTGTAGCTCTCGCATTCCTGGAGTATCGAGCAGTAAGCCGCCCGATGTTAGCAAGTGCAGTGAGCGTGATGTCGTTGTATGTCGGCCTTTGCTGTCGTCTTCACGAATGCCACCCGTGGCTTGTTGAACTTCCCCAAGCAGCGAGTTGACTAACGTCGATTTCCCGACACCAGACGAACCCATCAGAGCAATAGTTTTGCCCGTTTTACACCAAGGCGACAATACTTGGGTCGAGTCTTGGTCAAGGCTGTTCACTGCTTCAATCATCAGCATCGGATCTAAGCTTTGCACTTGTTGTACTTTGTCTTGGTAATCGTCACACAAGTCTTTCTTGGTCAGAACGATAACCGCTTCAACCTGTGCTTCATTGGCGAGCGCTAGGTAGCGTTCGATACGGCTTAGATTAAAGTCGTTGTTTAACGAGACCACGATAAAAACGGTGTCGATATTGGCTGAAATATATTGTTCAGCTACACGACTACCGGCAGCTTTACGGCGGAAGAGCGATTGACGGTCGAGTAAACGGTCGAATTGCAGATCAGAGTTCAAAATCACCCAGTCACCAACGGTCATTGCTGGTTGGTTTTGGTGGATGGGCAGAACAATTTCGCCTTGCTCTGAAGCTAATGTATAGCCACTACGGTGATGTGCGACGATACGAGCAATGACGGAATGGTCATAGTCTTCGAGTGTCAGTTGTTGTTGGAATACAGGTTGCCATCCAAGTTGTTGAAGTGACATTGGATGAGAAAATGCGTTTTGTGAATTCATGTTTATTTACCCAGACGTGCGAGCTTTCTTTTCTTATGAGAGCATTAACATCTTGTGAGATCTCAGGTTATTGACGAGATCAAAAAGTGTTGATGAGATAAAAGCATCGAGACGTCAAAAATGTTTTGAGCTTGGGTCGAATTCAAATAGATAGGACCCCGGATCGAGTCATGCGCTACAGGCATGCAAACATTGATCGATTACGATCAACAATAAACCGGGTAAAAGTGTGCGGTCGTCAATGTATGACGATAAGTTGGTAGATCGGTGTTTAAGTTTGATTAACCAAACAAATTAGCGCGTTACTTTTACTGCCAGTTTTGGTGTGTTCATTACAATCATCTTCTATTCTCCTTGGTTATTAATGTGGTCAGGCTTTGAATGAAAAGCGAGCTCAGTTTAGCAAAAAGCCACGGTGGCGAGAAGTCATCGTGGCTTAATTTATTTCATTGATTGTGAATACGATTAGTGATGATCGTGATTCATCTTTTTCATGCCGCTCATTACTTTCTTAACTGGCGCTTCAAAGGTCTGTTTTTCGCCGTTAGCAAAGGTCAATGTCATCTCGATCTGCTCGCCTTCTTTTAGACCATCTTTTAGGTCGAACAACATGATGTGTAGGCTACCTGGTTTAAGTACCGCTTCACCATTCGCAGGGATCGTGATCTCTTGAACTTGGCGCATCTTCATTACGTCGCCATCCACGATAACATCATGAAGCTCGACCTTGCCTGCTGCAGGTGTTGTTGCAGAAACGATAGCGCGATCTTTATCGCTGTGGTTCATCAGAGTTGTGAATACCGCGCTGTTCACGGCTGAAGGCGGTGTTGCACGAGCGTACGCGTCATGAACCATAATGTCGTTATTGGCGTGAGCAAAAGGAGTGAGCAATAAGCCTGCTAGAGCAAGTGCTTTTAACTTCATGTTGTTGTCCTTATTTGTATGTTTTGGTCTGGGACCTGACTTTATGTTTGAACTTTATTGGTTAAGTTCTTTGTTTTTACGTTTTACTGCGTCAATTGGTTGATGGCCTCAACAATTGGCGCTGGCGTTAACGTATGCGGCACTTTAGTAATTAAGGTACCGTCGGGCTTTAAAAAATAAAAATACGAGCTGTGGTCAAGGGTGTATTCCAGCTCTGAACCTTCAAGTTCGGTCTTTCTGAAAATAACACCGTAGTTATGCGCAAGCCTAGTTGTTACATCTAACGGGCCACTTAATCCTTCCATCATTGGGTGGAAATATTGCGCGTATTCGTACGAGGCTTCTGCTGCATCGCGTTCAGGGTCAAGCGACACAAACATCGGGCGAATCTTGGCTTTTGCGTCATCAGAAATTTGGTTAAGTGCTCCGGCTAACATCGCTAGAGAAGTTGGGCACACATCTGGGCAACGTGTGAAACCAAAGTAAACGATACGAATTCTGTCATCGGTCTGGTCAAAAATTTCCGTTGGTTGGTTATCTTTACCGAAAAGGGTTGTTGCAGATAACTCTTGTTTTGCTGCGTGTTGTTCTTGAGCTTCGTTTTGCCCATCAAGGTAACTTTTGACACCAAAACCAAGTACAAACGCTACCACTAATGCTAACGACCAATTCTTACTCATCTTGCCATCCTTATTGCAGGGTTAACGGTTTCAATACCATCGGTGAGTTCGCCAAGCCAAGTCATTTCATCCATGGTGCACACAGGTAAAATTACGTCACCTTCATAGGTATTGTCGCCAATATTTTTTAATTGAAAACGTGCCGAGCCCATTTCCATCTCTAAACCAGTCAGTGACAACATTAATGTGTTAGAGGCAGCGCCTTCCCAAACTACTTTGATTTTACTTGGCACTAGAGGCTGAGCCGTCTCACTATCGAGTGTCATCTCAACCGCATTTTGCATACACGATATTGTTGAAAGCATGCAGTAATCGTCTAAGTTAACGTCAGTAGAGGTATGCTCCATCGCTGATTTAAAGTGTTTAATTGTTTGCGGCCCATAAAAGCCTGCCACGAGAGCGAGCCCAAGAGCAGCAACCTTTAATGCAGAGTGCATGTTGTGTACTCATCTAATTTTATAAGAGCGGCGATGTTATCACACCCCTCAATACGTGCTTGTATCAAAAAGCAATTTTGTGCGTATGGTAGAACTAAAAAAGCGAAGCCATTGGCTTCGCTTTTGTGTTTTTAATAGAGATGTGAACTGAGTATTTCTAAGTTCTATCCGTTCTGAATATGTTCCAGATTAGTCAGCGTTACGCTCTGCAAACTTTTCTAGCCCTAGAACTAAGGCGATCGCAACTAACATCATCACAATTGCCATGACTAGCTGAGAAGGCTGAGAGGTGACAGCTTCAAAATCGAACGGAGAAAGGTTTTCTTGAATCAGAGGAACTTGCTCACCTTTTGAGTTTGTGCGCCAGCTGATGGTCTCTTTCCACGGCCAAATCTTAGGTAGCGTACCGATCATCAAACCGGTTAAGAATACTAATGTGAAATCGCGGAATGAGCGCAATAGCCAAGAGAGTACGTGCGAGAAAGTCAGTAGACCGATCACACAGCCACCAAGGAATAAGGCAAGCACATCGATTTGAAATTCTTTAACGGCACCAAGAACAGGGCCATACATGCCAATCAATAGCAGAATGAAGCTACCCGAGATACCCGGTAAAATCATCGCGCAGATAGCAATCGCACCCGCAATCAAGACGTTGATGCTAGTTGGCTCCATTTGCAGTGGCTTGAGCACAGTAATGCTATAGGCGAAGGCAACACCAAGCAGTAAAAACACGAATCGAATCATATCGCGTTTCTCAACTTGCTTAAGAATATGGAAAACCGACACCAAGATCAGACCAAAGAAGAAAGACCACAATGGAACGGGGTGGGTGACCAATAACCAAGAAATCAGTTTGGCGAATGTCGCAATACTGGTGAATACGCCTGCGAACAGTGAAATTAGGAAGAAACCATTAACATGGTTAAATGCTGCCTTGAAGCCTTCGCGTTTCCATAAGCCGAGTACGCTAGGGTTAATTCTGCGAATGCTTTCTAGTAGTGTATCGTAGATACCAGTGATGAATGCGATGGTTCCGCCCGACACGCCAGGAACAACGTCGGCTGCGCCCATTGCCATGCCTTTGAAAAAAGTACTTAAGTAGTTCATTGCTTCATAGAGTTGAGGATGATTTTGTGCAGTATACAAACTTTAGTGTAAAAAAAGTATGAATATGCTTTTGAGGAAGGGCTTTTATTACTCCATTAATTGTAAGGCAATAAGTTGAAGTGAATATTTGCTTAACATTTAAATTACAACCACTTAGTAATTTATCATTAAGAGCAGCGATGAAACTGATCTCTTATCAATATTGCATCTTGGTTGCATTATGCAAATGCACTTTGCAATTCGCATGATAGATTCATGGTTTTTATGCGATGCAGGGCTTATAAAACGTCGAATAAAAGTTGGCACGCTAACTGCATTGTATACATTGACCCTTCTTAAGCCGAGGGTCACCTAGCCAACTGACGTTGTTAGTGAACTTATGATTTGTTCACAAATATATAGAGCCAATCGCGATTATTGCGGTTGGCTATTTTTTTGCCTGTCGTTTGGCTATATCTCGCTTTTATCGGTTACTCCCCATTCTCCATTCTCCAGGCGAAAAAAAAGCCAGCCACCATAGGTGACTAGCTTATGTTTTCTCGAATCTCGAATTCGTTTTAGTATCCCATCAACTGCAGCAAGTTCTCCGCCGTGCTGATTGCTTCTTTACGGTTAGCAATGTTGAGCTTTTGGTAAAGGTTACGGATGTGAGTCTTGATAGTGGTACCCGCTACATCAAGTTCTTGAGCGATCTGCTCATTACTGAATCCAGAATAGATCAGACCAAGTACTTGCCATTCACGCTGAGTGAGTGGGCTGGTGCGAACAAGCTCAGGAATGTTCGGGTGATTAACCAAGTTCTCAACAAAGTCTTCATCGAAGTGAACTGAACGGCTGCGTTGGGTTGTGGAGATATCTTTCATGATTTGTTGAGCACGATGGCGTTCTAAATCACCCAAGCCTGGCTTGTTGCTCAACTTATCCAAGATATGCCCGATAGTTCCACCGTCGACCAAGAAGTTACCGACCATACCCGTTTGGTTAGTCATATGAAGCGCTTCTTCAAGTAGCACGCGTGCGCTGTCTTCATCGTTAATTTGTGTACGTAGCACTGCTTCGACGATCAAGTTGCGGTTGGTATCTGTAATCAGGTGTGAACGCTGAGCCTCACTCTTGAGGAAAGTCAGTGCTTCTTCGGCTTCTTCGTATTGCTCTAAGATGATGTGAGCACGAACGATGTTGCGCCACTGAAGTTGGCAGAAGTGGTTGCTTGCCGATTCAGGTCGAACAGCCACACTCAACCAATCACGTATCGCCTCTTTATCGCCTTTTACTTGCCAGAAAAGAATCAAAGAAAGGGAAGCGTTCGCTGTCCAATCCACGTGGTAAGTTGATTGACGCAACAGGTGCTGTATCTGGTCGATAAACTTCGACGCTTTATCAATCTCGCCGCGGCTTAGTGAAATACGAGCCAACATTGAGTAGCTGTGAAGGTGTTTGCTCGGAGAGTGATGACCAAGGATATCTAAGCCCTTGTAGCAACACTCTTCCGCTTCATCTAGTCGGTTCCAACACCAAAAGATCTGAGCTCGAACACGAAGCAAAAATTCATGCAGAGGTACATATTGCAGCTGGTGCTCTTCAATCAACTTGAAGGCGCTGTCTTGTAGCTCAAATGCAGCTTGAACATAGCCTTGAGCAATCAGGATTTCGCTCTGTTGCAGAATTGCCCACAGTGCTTGATGGTAAACCTGATACTGGCGTGCCAGTTTTTCTGTTTGCTGCATCATCGGTAGCGCACGGCTTAGGTTACCCATTACGTGATTCACTTCGCCAACAACCGAGGTTGCGACAATGCGGCTACGATAAACGGTGGTGTTCAACTGACTCAACGAAAGCTCAGCCAATTCCAATGCTTTCTCAGGTTCATTGCTGTTGATGGCAACTTGGGCGCGCAAGGCGTTGTATTGACCTTGCTGCTGAGTATCGAGTTCAATGTTTCGAGCTTGATATTGAGTCTCAGCTTCCTCCAACAATGTACCGACTTGATCATAACGGTGCTGACTTTGTGCAAGCCAAGCACGCAACATAGACAACTTAGGCTCACTGTAAAGTTGGTCGGTGGTCAGTTGCTTGATCGCCATCTCTAGTGATGACAACTCACCTTGGTTGAACATCGGCCAACCGTGTTCAGTCAGGATTTGAATGATCAGTTCTGGATCTTCAGCGCGTTGCGCGTGTCGCAGTGCTTGGTGTGGCGTATTTTGTTTGATCCACGCTTTTGCCGCACTTCGATGTAGCTCAGCTTCCTGTTGAGGGATTCGAGCTTGACGCTCATGTGCTAGGAATTCACCAAACAGGTTGTGGAAGCGATACCAGTTTTTCTCGCCCTCAAGCGGATAGATGAACAACCCAAAACGGTTGAGTGACTCGATCATACCGAGTGCATCTTCACGCTGTGTAAGTGCGCAAACAAGCTCATCGTTGAAGTGATCAAGTACAGAACATTGCATCAAGAACTGTCGGGTTTCTTTATCTAACAGATCGAATACCTCTTCAACCAAGTAGTCCCAAAGGTGGGCATGGTTAAAGTGAGAGAACGATTCTGCAGACTGTGCAAGGGTACGTTTTTGGTGTTGTGCTTGTAGCGCGATAAGTTGCAGTGCAGAAGGCCAACCCTCTACATAGTTACAAATGCTATCTGCCGTCGTGTCATCAATGCCATCGGCAACACGTTGGTTGAAAAAGCGTGTGGTTTCTTCGGTATCAAACGCTAACGAATCATTGCCTAATTCGATCATTAAGTCACGAACACGCAGGTTTGCTGTCCCAAGTGGTGGCGTACCACGACTGGTAACAACCAGCGTTAGGTTGTCAGGCATGTGTTTGAGGAAGAAGCGCATTGCTTCGTGGATGTCGTCATTGTT
The DNA here is from genome assembly GCF_002875705.1 of Vibrio sp. 10N.261.45.E2. GTDB lineage: Bacteria > Pseudomonadota > Gammaproteobacteria > Enterobacterales > Vibrionaceae > Vibrio. The sequence goes on along the minus strand of NZ_MCZZ01000128.1, from coordinate 63,288 downwards.
GACCAAATGATAGTCATCCAACACGAGAAAACATTCGTGATGGAATTCAGACATCTCGGCAAATACTTCGCTCAATAAAGAATGCAACGATGAAAATTGTCGCTTTTCTGCCAGTTTTTGGGCGTTTGGACAGGCATTTTGAGTCGCTTTATTAAGTGATTGAAGTAGGTAGTTGATAAAGCGGAAGGCATCATTGTCACTATCATCAATGCTGTACCAACCCACATTGGGTTTATCTACTAACCATTGTGCAGCCATGGTGGTTTTACCGTAGCCCGCTGGAGAGCGGAATAACACGAGCTTATAGCAATCTGCATTTTGAAGCAGATCGAGCACCCTAGGTCGTAGGATTGCATTATGTAAGCGGCCGGGACGAGTCAGTTTCGATGGGATCCACATGTCGAAGTTTTTCACCTATTCCGTGGCTATGTTCTGAATTATCTCAATCTATCGTTGAGTACGGTTCAAAGACATTAGCCTAATTACTTAAGTCTTTACTCATATTACGTGAAGCCAAACGATACCGACTATGATCCTCCTCAGAAACCTTGCGCTTCTGCATGTTTTTGGATGTCTACGCCCTTTATTTGCGACTTTGCTCACGTTACGGGTTGGTTTTTGAATGTGACATTGTTCATTTCCACACGGAAATCTATGCAAAAGATGAGAGTTGGAAAATATTTTCGTGATCTGAATGTCAGATTTGACAATGACTTTAATCCGCTTAAATAAAAGTCACATCAATTGAAGGTAAGTTATCGAACGGGAGCTTGTGATCTTAGTCACTCCAAGTTTTTGTTCGAAGTCAGAACATGAGAGTCAGATCACTAACCCTATGTCGGTACGCCCCCTACGCCCTCCCATCTACTCCTAGTCAGTTGCGTTAGCGGGAGGATGTTTACTTATTGGTGACCATGCACGATATGTCACAGATGAATTAGAACTATTAAAAGCGAGATTTCTGAAATGAAACCAACTCAGCAAAAAACTTTCGATAAAGTGTCGTTCCAAGAAAGCGTTAAGAAGCACCTTTCTGCAACCTACGCAACTACAATAGAAAATGCAGATAGCCGCGCATGGTACCTAGCAATGGGTCGTGCACTAGCTGAACTAACAACATTTGATCTGCTAGAAACTGAAAATGATGAAAAAATCAAAAATGCGAAGAGCGTTAACTACCTATCGTTAGAATTCTTGATTGGACGTCTTACTGGTAACAACTTAATCAGCATGGGTCTGTACGAACAGATCACTCATGCAATGGAAGAGCTAGGTCAAAATCTGACTGACCTTCTAGAAGAAGAACGCGACCCATCACTAGGTAATGGTGGTCTTGGTCGTCTAGCTGCTTGTTTCATGGACTCTTGTGCTGCTCAAGAATACCCAACAGTAGGCTACGGTCTTCACTATGAATACGGTCTATTCAAACAGTCTTTCCAAGACGGTCGCCAACAAGAAGCACCTGACGCATGGCGCGGTGTTGAAGGTTACCCATGGGAAGTAGCTCGTCCAGAGCTAGCACAGCACATTGGTTTTTACGGTCATGTAGAAGTTGAATTCATTGACGGTAAAGAAGTACGTACTTGGGTTCCAGGTATGGAAGTAAAAGCAATGCCTTGGGATCTACCTATCGTGGGTTACGAGTCAAACACGGTTTACCCACTGCGTCTTTGGGAATGTCAGGCAATTGCACCATTCTCACTAGCAAGCTTTAACAACGGTGATTACTTCGAAGCGCAACACTCGCTAATCGATGCTGGTAACATCACTAAAGTACTTTACCCGAACGACAACCACGAGAAAGGTAAGACTCTGCGTCTAATGCAGCAGTACTTCCACTCAGCAGCATCTGTTCGCGATATCCTACGTCGTCACGAAGCAGCAGGTTTCTCTCTAGAAGATCTGCCTAAGCAAGAAACGATTCAGCTTAACGATACGCACCCAACAATCGCAATTCCTGAGCTTATGCGCATCCTGATTGACGAGAAAGGTCTATCTTGGGATCAAGCATGGGAAATCAGTGCTCACACGTTCGCTTACACGAACCACACACTACTTCCAGAAGCGCTAGAGACTTGGTCTGAATCACTGATCAACCGTCTTCTTCCACGTCACATGGAAATCATCTTTGAAATCAACCACCGCTTCATGCAAGAAGTTCGCAAGATGTGGCCTGGTGATGGTGAGAAACAAGCGAAGCTTTCTATCATCCAAGAAGGTTTCCACCGCATGGTTCGCATGGCAAACCTATGTGTGATTGGTTCTTACAAAGTAAACGGTGTAGCTGCACTTCATTCACAACTGGTTAAGAAAGATCTGTTCCCTGAGTTCAACGAAATCTTCCCAGGTAAACTGACTAACGTAACGAACGGCATCACGCCACGTCGTTGGTTGAAGTTCTGTAACCCAGGTCTATCTACGCTAATTACTGGCAAGATCGGCACTGAGTGGCCTGCAAAACTTGAGCAGTTAGAAGGCATCGCTAAGTTTGCAACAGACGCGAAATTCCAAAAAGAATTCATGGCTGTTAAGAAAGAAAACAAACAGCGCCTAGCTGATTGGGTTCAAGAGAACATGGGTATCGAGCTAGATACTAACGCTATCTTCGACGTTCAAATCAAGCGTCTACACGAATACAAGCGTCAGCACTTAGATTTGCTACACATTCTATCTCTGTACCACCGTATTCTTAACGAACCTGGTTTCGAGTGTGAGCCACGCGTATGTTTCTTCGCAGCGAAAGCAGCACCGGGTTACCACCTAGCGAAAGAGATCATCTTCGCGGTTAACAAGATTGCAGAGAAGATCAACAACGATCCTCGCATCGGTAACAAACTGAAAGTGGTATTCATTCCTGACTACCGTGTAAGCATGGCTGAAATCATCATCCCTGCAGCAGACGTTTCTCAACAAATCTCGCTAGCGGGTAAAGAAGCATCTGGTACGGGTAACATGAAGATGGCTCTAAACGGCGCGCTAACTATCGGTACGATGGATGGTGCAAACGTTGAGATTCGTGAAGAAGTTGGCGATGAAAACATCTACATCTTCGGCCTAGACGTTGATGGTGTTCAAGCGCTGAAAGCTCAGGGCTACAACCCATACGACTACTACAATGCAGACCCACTACTGAAAGCATCTCTAGACCTACTGACTGGCGATGAGTTCACTCCAGGTCAACCAGGTCTTCTACGTGCAACGTTTGATAGCCTGCTAGACGGTGGTGACCCTTACCTATGTCTTGCTGACTTTGCCTCTTACGTGAAAGCGCACGAAGACATGGGTACGCAATACAAAGACCAAGCAGGTTGGGCTAAGAAAGCGATTCTTAACACCGCATTGGTTGGTAAGTTCACATCAGACCGCTCTATCCGCGACTACGTGAACAACATCTGGAAACTTGAAGCGGTTAACCGTTAATACTTCCAAAGTAGCCAAGGCAGTTTCTGCCTTGGCTCAATTAGCTTGTGAGCAAACGAAAGGCTTAACGGTTTGTCGTTTCTAAACAAGCTGCTTACAAACCGATTGTCACAAGCTAATTGATTAGTAAAAAATTAAATTAACAACCCTACAAAATAGAAAGCGTCAGAGCGTTTTCGGAGAGAGCGATGAAAGAACAGACCGTATTAAAACAAGTCGCAGAAATGGCAAACATTGCCGACAGTTACGTTAGTGCGTGGGGCGATGAAGCACAGGTATCAGACGAAACTATCACGTCTCTATTGGCTTCATTGGGCTATGATACAAGCAGCGATGATGCATTATTAAAGTCAGCAGAAAGAAAACACAAAAAAGATGTACTAGACCCAGTTCTTGTCTTGCGTGATGGTGAGCCAGTAGAAGTGGCGCTTAACCTAGGTGTCAGTGCTCGTGAAAGTGAGTTCAGCTGGCGCTTAGAAACCGAGCAAGGAGAGGTACTTGAAGGCTATCTTCAATCTCAAGTCGTTCGTGACGAGCGTGCCGAGGGTGGCCCTTTAGTGTTTGCATTGCCAAGTGATTTGGCGTGGGGTTATCACAAGTTAATTGTGAGCCGTAAGCGCCGTAAGAAGCCTTACGAGATGACGCTGATTATTACGCCAAAAGCGTGTTTCAAGCAGTCGCCAATCGAGCAAGGCAAAAAGCTATGGGGACCAAGTGTTCAACTGTACACACTAAGAACTCAGCACAACTGGGGTATTGGTGATTTCGGTGACCTAAAACAGCTTGTTGCGGATATCGCTTCTCGCGGTGGTGATTTCGTTGGTCTAAACCCGATTCACTCATTGTTCCCTGCGAACCCTGAAGGTGCGAGCCCATACAGCCCGTCTTCACGTCGCTGGTTGAACATCCTATACATTGATGTGAGCTCAGTACCTGAATTTGCATTGAGTGCAGAAGCACAACAAACAGTAGGCAGCGCAGAGTTCCAACAGCGCCTACAAAAAGCGCGTGAAGCACACTGGGTAAACTACACCGAGGTGTCTGAGCTTAAGATGAGCATCTTGCCTCTGCTATTCGCAGAATTTAAGACTCGTCATCTAGACAAGAACAGTGACCGTGCACAAGCATTCTTAGCCTTCGTAGAAGAGGGTGGCGATAGCCTGATGCATCAAGCCGCGTTTGATGCTCTACATGGTGAACTGCACGCAGAAGATTCTGGCATGTGGGGATGGCCGGTATTCCCTGAGAAATACCGCACATTCGACAGCCCAGCAACGCAGAAATACATCAAAGAGAACCTAGAGAAAGTTCACTTGTACATGTACCTGCAATGGCTAGCAGATTGCCAGATCAACGATGCACAGTCTCTTGCTGAAGAGAAAGGCATGGCCGTTGGCCTGTACCGTGACTTAGCAGTAGGTGTTGCAGATTCAGGCAGCGAAACTTGGGCTGACGAAGGCAACCTAGTGATGGACGCGAGTATTGGTGCTCCGCCTGATATTCTTGGTCCTTTGGGTCAGAACTGGGGTCTACCTCCGCTAAACCCAGAAGTACTGCAAGAGACAAGCTACGATGCTTACATCAAGCTACTTCGTGCAAACATGAAGCATTGTGGTGCATTGCGTATTGACCACGTTTTAGGTCTACTGCGTTTGTGGTGGATTCCAAAGGGTGAGAACGCAACTAAAGGTGCGTACATCTACTACCCAGTACAAGATATGCTGTCGATTCTGGCACTTGAATCTCACCGTTACCAATGTAGCGTTATCGGTGAAGACTTAGGCACAGTGCCTGATGAAATTGTCGACATTCTTGCTGATGCCGGTGTGCATTCTTACAAAGTGTTCTTCTTCGAAACATCAGAAGAAGATGGTGGTTTCATCTCACCGAAACACTACGCTTCACAATCAATGGCGGCACTGTGTACGCACGATATGCCAACACTTCGCGGTTTCTGGCACTGTGATGACTTGAAAATGGGCCAAGAGATTGGCTTATACCCAGATGCTGAGCAACTAGAAGCCTTGTTCGATGACCGTCTAGAGTGCAAGCAAGGTATCTTAGATTCAGTCGCATGGCACGGTTTCCTTCCTGAAGGTGTAGGTCGCGATGCGAGCCAAGTACCGATGGACTCTTACCTTGCTGAGGCACTTCAACTGCACGTAGCGGCTGGTGGTTCAACACTGCTTAGCGTCCAACTTGAAGATTGGCTAGAGATGGATAAGCCAGTAAACATTCCTGGCACGGTCGACGAATACCCTAACTGGCGTCGTAAACTATCAATGAACTTGGACGAAATTTTTGCTCACGAAGGTGTTAACCGAATCGCTTCTAAGCTCACAGACGTTCGAGAAAAAGCAGGTAAGTAATGACGTTGAGTGACTTGAAATTAGGTGTTTTTTTGCTTACGCCATACGAAACTACAACCTCGGTCACTCAATAATGAATGCTCATCTGGTAGAATAAACCGTCGTTATATTGCCCGCACTAATAGCGGGCATTTTTGTATTATGTTTTTTGGATGTTTGGTTAGGGAGAAACGTTTTGGAACTAAGTTCGATTTCAAAGCAAAAACAAATATATACCCAACTATCACAGGCTTGCTTCACAGACCCATTTGCATTTCTAGGACCATACTTACCTTCTGAGCAAGGTGCATTACGTGTGTGGATTCCTGGGGCAGATAAAGTCGAGTTGATTGTTGGAAAGGAACCTCGTATTGAGTTAGCGCGAGAGGGTGAAAGTGGTTTCATTCTTAAGCAAGAGAGAGACTTACGTTTCACTCACTATAAGCTTGCGGTTGATTGGGCTGGGGTAGAGCAGATCATCGATGATCCTTACCAGTACCACGATCTGTATGCGAGCTATGAAGATCTTCATACACCTAAAGATATGTACCATCACATGGGGGCTCAGTTTATTACGCTAGAGCGTGATGGGCAGACGATTTCAGGTACTCGCTTCTTGGTGTATGCACCGCATGCAACAGCGGCAAGCTTGGTGGGTAACTTCAACTCGTGGGATGGTCGTCGCCACCCAATGCAGCGTCTCGATTATGGTATGTGGGGTCTATTCATTCCTGAACTGGAAGAGGGCGCTCAATACAAGTTTGAATTAAAAGGACCAAATGGCGAAGGCTTACCACACAAAGCTGACCCATGGGGTTTCTACTCAGAGCAATACCCATCGTTCTCATCAGTGACTTATGACCACGCTCGTTATGAGTGGCAAGATAGCCAATGGCAGAATCGCCCTGTAACGCAAAAGCGTAAAGAGGCACTTTCTTTCTATGAACTGCATGCAGGTTCTTGGAAGCGCAACGCTGAAGGTGAATTCTTAAATTATCGCGAGCTTGCGGCTGAGCTGATCCCATATCTAACGGATCTTGGCTACACGCACGTTGAGCTGATGCCAGTTTCAGAACACCCATTCTACGGTTCTTGGGGCTACCAGCCAGTAGGCCTATTTGCACCAACAAGCCGCTTTGGCTCACCAGATGATTTCAAATACTTCGTCGATCAGTGTCACCAAGCGGGTCTTGGTGTCGTACTTGATTGGGTTCCTGCTCACTTTCCAAGTGATGACCACGGTCTAGCAAACTTCGACGGTACGCCATTGTTCCACGATCCAGATCCACGTCGTGGTTGGCACCAAGACTGGAACTCGTATATTTATGATTTAGGTCGTGAACATGTCCGTCGTTTCTTAGTGTCTAATGCACTCTACTGGTTCGAGCAATTCCACATTGATGGTATTCGTGTTGATGCTGTAGCTTCTATGCTGTACCTCGATTATTCGCGCAGCCATGATCAATGGATTCCGAACGCAGACGGCGGCAACGAAAACTATGACGCTATCGCAACCCTCAAGTGGATGAATGAAGAGGTGTACAAGCACTTCCCGAATGCGATGACGATTGCTGAAGAATCGACGGCTTTCCCAGGTGTTTCTGCCCCAACTTTCATGGGCGGCTTGGGCTTTGGTTTTAAGTGGAACATGGGCTGGATGCACGACAGTTTGTCTTACATCCAAGAAGATCCAATCAACCGTAAATATCACCACGATACCATTACCTTCCCACTGGTTTATGCACACAGTGAGAACTACGTGTTGTCTCTGTCTCATGATGAGGTGGTTTACGGTAAGGGTTCTATTCATAACAAGATGCCGGGCGATGAATGGCAGCAAACGGCGAACCTACGCGCTTACATGGGTTACATGTATGCGCAGCCGGGTAAAAAGTTAAACTTCATGGGCGCGGAATTTGGTCAAACGGCTGAATGGAACCATGACGACCAACTGCAATGGTTCTTGCTAGATTACGAACGTCATCAGGGTGTTCAGCGCTTGACGAAAGACCTGAATAACTTGTATCGCTCTGAAGTTGCTATGCACGACCTTGATTTTGACCCGAAAGGTTTTGAATGGCGTCTGCAAGATTCAGCAGAAGCGAGCATTCTTGCCCATGAGCGTATCAGTGAGTCAGGTGAGCGTGTATTGGTGGTTTCCAACTTTACACCAGTTCCTCACGAGCATTTCCGCTTAGGTGTTCCTGCAAAAGGTGAGTACTCGCTGCTGTTGAATACAGACTCAACTGATTATGCGGGCAGTGGTTTTGAAGTGAAGCAGACTGCTGAGATTGAATCAGTAGAAAGCGAAGGGCTAGACACTTCGATTGAGCTGCGTTTACCGCCACTTTCAACAGTATTCTATAAGTTGAAATAAGCGCTAGCTTAAAACAAGACGGGAGCCGAAAGGCTCCCGTTTTTTTGTTGTCAGTTGCTGTTTTACGCTGGAGTTCTACTAAAATTGGTGAGTTGTAATAGTGAGCGTCCAATGACCACTTCAATGATCGCCCTTGCATCAGCCCCGAACCTTTCAGTCAGCTTTTGGCGAAATTCACCTTCAACTTGTAAGTTGAACTCTTCTGGAACACAGTTTTGCGATGCATGAAAAAACATCAATTTGATCGAGTGCCTAAAAGGTTTCTCTACAAGTGCACTTTGCCAAGAGCTGTAAAACGAATCTTGATCTGAAAAGTCTAATGACTTCATCATAATAGCCAATACCTGCTCATGTAAGACAGTTCTAATTGCACGTGTTGAAGGATAGTACCCTTGCAACGTAGTTAAACTAATGCCGATTTCCTGAGCAATCCTTGCATAAGTTAGTGCTTCATGTCCTTCAGCCAGAAAAAGGTTTAGTACGATGCTATCGTAGTTTTTTTGATTTTCTAATTTCTGTACTTGAGTTATTCGAGCCATTACAAATCTCTATTGAGTGTAACATTCTGTAAACACAGTATATTAAGAGTTTCTGAATTAAATCTCAAACTCCAAGGGTAAGTAACTGGTCAATTTATCGTTAAAAATAGTCAATATTGTGTCATTGGTTCAATTATCAGTCAGGTCTTGGTATAAATAAAAACACCGCCCTATTGAGCGGTGTGTTATTTAAAGTCTTTGTTTATAATTGCTAATTCAGATGGCTAGAACGGATACCAAAATAACTGCGGCTCTAGAATGCGTTTCGCAATAGCTAACACCACGATAAAAGCGATGACACTCAAACAAACAAAGTCGATACGTTTCAAAGGTGCATAGCTATACCAAGTGCGTGCTTTGTGTCGGCCAAAACCTCGTAACGTCATTGCATTAGAGATCTCGTCTGCACGGTCCAAACTAGAGAAAATCAGTGGACCTAGAACCTTAGCCACATTTTTGATACGAGTGATTAAAGGCGCTTTCTTTGATAGCTCTACACCACGAGCCTGCTGAGCATGCATGATATTGATGAAGTCTTTCTTAACTTCAGGCAAATAACGCAGTGTTAAGCTGACCGCGTAGGCGATCTTGTAAGGAACACCGATACGGTTGAGGCTCGCTGCAAACTCAGTTGGATGCGTTGTGAAGACAAAAATCAACGCTATCGGGAACATGCTCATGTACTTGAGCGTGACAGTGACTAAGTAAAACAGAGTCTCTTGACTCAATGAGTAGTTACCCGGCAATGTCAGCAACAAAGTTTCACTACCGATGAGCTCTGTGCCTTGTTGTGGCGCTAGCAGATACATAAACAGAGCATTTAAGCTTAGAACACTAGCAGTACCAATTAACAAAGGCTTATAAACGCGCACAGGCACATCTGTGAGCTTTAAGAGATATAAGCCAGTTAAGATAAGCACAACAATCAATCTTAGGTCGAAAGTGGTTAATACCACTGTTACCCAAGCTAAGAAAAGTGCGAATTTAGTGATGCCGTTTAATGCATGAAGCGGTGATTTTGTATCAATGTAATTGATGCCGAATTTTACTTTTGATGCGTTCATTGAGCGCTTCTCTCGTAGTCGATGAAGTACTGCATGAACGCATTGGTGTCGTCGATTTTCATCATAGTCGCGAGTTCATAAATGCTGGTGGTACAAAGATTTGCACGTTCTAGAAGTGATGGCTGACTAAATACTTCCGTCATCGCGGCATTGGCAATCAACTTGCTGTCTGCGATTACGATCGAACGTGTGGTGTACTCAAGAACGAGATGCATGTCGTGTGAGATGATTACTACAGTAATACCCAAATCACGATTAAGCTTTTGGATGAATGCCAGCATGGATGTGTAGTTGCGGTAGTCTTGACCTGCTGTCGGTTCATCTAAGATGAGAAGTTCAGGCTCTAATACTAAGATTGATGCGATCGTTACACGTTTTTTCTGACCGTAGCTTAGTGCTTCGATAGGCCAGTGACGGAACTTACTTAACCCACAAAGAGCAAGAACGTTCTCTACTTTTTCTTTGATAAGATCTTCTGTAACGCCACGGTTACGAAGACCAAAAGCAATCTCATCAAAAATCATATGGTGCGAGATCATATGATTTGGGTTTTGCATCACGACACCGACTTTCTGACTTCTCTCAAAGATTGAAAGCTCAGACAGGTCTTCACCATTCAGATATGAAGAGCCTGAATCGGCATCGATCACCCCCATGATGAGTTTGGTGATGGTGGACTTACCCGAACCATTCTTGCCTAAAATCGAAACAAATTCGCCTTTACCGATCTTGAAGCTCACATCTTCGAGTGCGTTCTTTTCGCCATCGTAAGAGTAAGTCAGACCATGAACTTCGAGTAAAGGTTGATACTGCTTCTCTGCTACCGGGGCAGGTCGCTCAGCAAACCAAGATTGAACTGCAGGACGGAACCTTTTGTAATCCAAAGCTTTGAGGTTTGATAGCTTATCTTCGCTACTCAGAGGCGCTTTCGCCGCTTTAAGCGCAGATAAGTAGAGAGGCTCACGAATACCGTGTGTATCAAGTAATTCAGAAGCTAAGATTTCATCGGGAGTCATATCCGCGATGATTTCACCACGTTCCATTAAGATCACACGATCGATATCGCGATGTAGAACATCCTCAAGGCGATGCTCGATAATCACGATAGTCTTGTTGGTTTCTTTATGCAGCTGGTCGATGATCTCAATCGTTGCCTTGCCTGTTTTAGGGTCAAGGCTTGCTAGTGGCTCATCAAACAGCAAGATATCAACGTCATCAACTAAGATGCCCGCTAACGATACTCGTTGTTTTTGACCTCCTGAAAGGTCATGAGGTGAGCGCTCAAGCATGTCCGCTAGGTCGACCATTTTTGCAGTCGACTTAACTAGCGGGTACATATCAATGTTCGACATCAACTGGTTTTCGAGTGCGAAAGCGATATCTTCGCCGATACTCAAACCTACAAATTGGCTATCAGTATCTTGTAATACTGTACCTACTTGCTCGGTATAATCGTGCATCGAGAATTCAGAGATACTCTTGCCGTTGATCTCTAAAGAGCCCGTTACCTCACCTTTGATTGCATGAGGTATCAGGCCATTGAGGCACTGACCTAGGGTAGATTTACCACTACCACTTGGTCCAATAATGACGATTTTCTCTCCTTTCTCTATCCTTAGATTGATATTTTTTAGCGTCGGTTTATCCAGCGACTCATATCTAAAAGAGAAGTTCGAAAATGCTATAGTCATTATCGCTTATGCCTCAGTCAGGTTGCGGCTTTGTTTATTGCGCTTAGCAACTGATTTGAGGATCAGGAAGCCCACAACAGCGATCAGAACAGTGTTACCCGCAGCAATAATAGACAGTTGAGTGAAGACTTTAGTAAACGGTTCTGCGTATAGGATTGTGTCTAGGAACGCAGAACAGCCGTAACCTACGACGTTACCAGCAAGGGCAAGTACCACAAACAAGATAAAATCTTTCATTGGCAGTTCGCCTTGTTGAAGGCGGTTTTTGGTCATCATCGGGAATAAACCGATGATCATGCCCACGATGCCTGAGCCTAAAACCCAAGTTAACCACACGCCCCAACCTGCGAACAAATCAGTTACCCAGTGACCGATAAAGCCAACCAAGAAGCCAACAATCGGGCCGAACAAAACAGAAAACAGTGCTAACACCGCCATTGCAGGTTTCAATGTCGTGTTCGCAAACACCGGAACACCAAACATAGGTAAACCACCAATGCCGTACAGTGCCGCGCCAATGGCGATAACGACCACTGTTTTAGCTGAAAAGTTCATAGATAACCTCGAATACTGAAAGATAAAGCTTAATAAAGAACGAATATTCGCCATTTTTAATATGCGTCTCAATGAGAACGTTTTTTAGGCAAATATAAAAAATAAGGCGCGCATTATACAGTAGAACCCTTCCATAAGGGAAGGTAAGTGTCTAGATGTCTAAAATTCCATCTGAACACCTAAATATCGTGTAAAAAGCGCAATTTTACGGTTAATCAAACAACAAAAAAGCCAGAACGGGTCTGGCTTTTGATTCATCTTAACAATGTGTTAAGCGGGTTCGTCGTATATCTACGACCATTTAGTAGTCTAGATATAATTAGTAGTCTAGATATAATTAGTGGTCTAGGTACAGTTAATGGTCTAGGTATAGATAGTTTTGCCAGCTCTTCATGCGAATAAGGACCTTACGCATGATAGACACGTGAGTGAAGCTGTCAGAATAAACGGCAACTTCAACTGCGGTACCCATAGGTAAATGGTAATCAGACAGGTCATCTGTGATGCTTAGTGTAACAAATACACGACCGCTAGTACGCAGGGCATCAGTACCAAGTAACGCACCTCGAGCTTGGAATTGACTCTCGCCGATAGCTGGAATCACTTCATTAATACGTCCCTTAAACACTTTTCCTGGTAAAGCTCTGAACAAAAACTCAGCTTCGTAACCCGGTTGTAGGCGTTGTAAGGAGTTCTGTCTAAACGCGGCGGTATAGAACTGTTCCTCTGTGTGAACAAACGTCATTACAGGAGCCAAAGGAAGTGGTACTGCCATTACACCTGGGCGCAATGCTAGTTGTGTAACGTATCCATCAGTGGGAGCTCGAACCACGGTTTGTTCTAAATCAAACTGAGCTTTACGTAATTCCGCTAATAAACTTAAAACCGCTGTATTCTCGCCACCTATTTCAGAGTTCAAGGCTATCTTTGTTTGTTCTAGATTTGCATCTGCAACTTTCACAGCCGCTTCCGATGCTTTATAAGCTTGTCTGCGAGTGTCTAATTGTTGCTCGGTAAAAGCGCCACTGTCGTAACCGCGCTTGTAACGAGAAAACTCACGTTGGGCTTTATCTCTTTCCGCGATGGCTTTAATTTTTGCAGCTTCGGCTTCAGCCACTTCAGATTCCATTCCAAGAGCACCTTGGCTTGCTTCTTTTACCTTGGCTTCTAACCTTGCAACCTCAGCTTCGAATGGAACAGGGTCGATTTTGAAAAGAATATCCCCTTGCTTCAGAGGTTTGTTTGCTTCTACAGGCACTTCAATAACTTTACCTCTAACGCCTGAAACGACTGGTGTTGTTGAGTAAACTTGGTTACCGATTTGCGTAAATGGATGGTTGTAGTTCATTAGTAGGATTAGGGTACCTACTATGATCACACCTCCAAGTACTGCAGTAGGCACTGTCCATTTATTTAGCGGGATATTGAACACCTTGAAAATGGTGATACAAAGCGCCGCATAGGTCATTATCAGCAGTAAATCCATTACTTAACCTCCTGATCTTGAGCGTTGTTTGCTTTTTTCTCTGGGCTTTTTTGCGTAGTACCCGCTTGTTTGAGCTGAGCGATTTCTTCCTGAAGAGTGCTAACTTGATCAATTAAAATATCGACGCGATGATGAATGTCGTGTTGCTCTTCCTCAAGCTTGGCAAAACCCCAACCGCGATCTTTACGCCAGAGCGTGGCCCAAATCCAAAGAAATGGCCAAATAGTATGTAAGGTGAATAGGCTAACCCAGCCTGAAACATGAATAGCATCTTGATGAGGGTGATTGCGTTCTTTCGCTATTTCGTAAGGAATATCGTGAATAACGATGATGCCGTAAAAGATGACTAATGCTACGAAAATCAGTAGACCGAGTGCAAAGTAGTCTAAAAACATAACAGATCCTTGTAATGTTAGATATTAGTTATAAATATACTACGCTATCATCCAAGTAATTGTTATAAAAATGATTTACCAAGTTGAAAATAATGTGTTGTCGCTTCTAATGCGGACAAAAGCATTGATGAATCTTATAAAATCTCATCTTATCTTAAGAGCCTATTTCGGTGTTCTTGTAGGTAGTCCCGTTGAAATAATGACACTAATGATTTTAAGACGTACATAGCCACAAAGGATAAATACAGATGTATATAGGTGAATTGGCGGCCATTGGTGCTGCGATAGTATGGGCGTGTGCGACATGGATTTATGGACAATTTGGACATCGCTTCTCTGCGATGCAATTGAATATTGTTAAGGGTGTGGTGGCGTCTGGGATGATGTTGCTAGTGATGCCTCTTATCCCAATGCCAGAGTTTGAATTGAGTACCAACCATTTTCTGATATTGGCAATTTCAGGTGTGATTGGAATTGCGATTGGAGACAGCGCCTATTTTGCGGCGTTGAAACGAATCGGTGCCAATAAGACTCTGTTGCTGGAATCTTTAGCGCCACCTCTTTCTGGTGTGCTGGCATTGATGTTCCTTGGCGCAGCATTAACATTGCAAAGCTGGCTCGGTGTTGTGATTACTACGCTAGCCGTAACTTTCGTCGTCTTCCAACCATCAAAATCGGTGAGCGGTGATTCTCAAGATAAAGCTCAGTGGGGAGGCATTGGCTATGGACTTGTGGCGAGCGTTTGTCAGGCATCCGGTGTGGTTATTTCTCATTACGCACTAGTGGCAGGTGACATTCCACCGTTATTAGGTGCTTTGATTCGCCTGACGATTGGCGTGTTTGCTGTGATGATGATTATCCCTTTCGTTGAAAAGAAGCCGTACTCATCGATAAAAAGAGATTTATGGGAAATGACCAAGCTCGATAAACTTTGGTTATTGGGGGCAATCTTTGTTGGGACGTTTCTCGCCTTATGGCTTCAACAAGTGGCGTTGAAGAATGCTAACCCTGCGATTGCACAAACATTAATAGCGACTAGCCCTGTCTTTATTTTGGTGATTTATGCGTTGAAAGGGGAGAAGGTATCAAAGCAAAGTGTCATTGGTACACTTGCCGCCCTTGCTGGTATTTCCCTGTTTTTTTATCAATAAGGTTCAGGCTAAATGGCAGAGTGCCATCGCTATTCTGTACACACTTGATTTCGGCCGTTGGCTTTAGCTCGGTATAGCGCTTTATCGGCACGATAGAAGGTACGTTGAGTATTCTCTCCGTCTCGATGCAAAGTGATACCGATGCTCACGGTCAAACCACGCTCCCCAAGTATTTCATGCCACCCAAATTGGAAGATGCGCTCTCGATAGTTTTCAGAGTGCATTTCTGCCTTCGGAAGATCAGTGTTCTCTAGAATGACTAGGAACTCTTCTCCACCAAACCTGACACAAGAAGCCCCTCTGAACTTGAAGTATGAGCGCAACTCTCGAGACACACTAACAATCGCTTTATCACCCACTAAGTGGCTCAGTTCATCGTTGATAGACTTAAAGTGGTCAATATCGATCACCATCAGTGCGAAAGAGGTATCGTGCAGCAGCATGTCTTTGAGTTTCACATCTAACCAGCGACGGTTATGTAACCCTGTCAATGGGTCGGTGAATACGTCTTGTTGTAATTGAGCAACCGCATTCTTGTGTTGTTCAGTTGTCTCTTTAAGCTCTTTATTTTCTTGTTCAGAGAGAATGAGTTTGAGTTGTAACTCAAAACGCGATAGGCGGCGCAGTTGGCTTGAACCGAGCTCACTGATCGGGATCTGCTTCATCAGATCGGTTTCAATCCGGTAGCCTTTCTTCTCATAGCTGAGCGCTTCTTGAAAACGCCCTTGATTCATACAGACATCACTCAGAGAGTCGTAGAATCGCTTCGCAAGCACTGGAGATGAGTGAGTCTTCACTCGCTTGTTTGTGCTCGACAAAATCATGCTCGCGTAGTCTTGCTTGCCGATTGCGCTTAGGCAATGTGCTAACTCTAGACGAGTCATGGTTGCGAGCCAACTTGCTTGAGTGCTGTTGGCTGGATACTGAATCTTAGATAGACAGCGTAGCGCATCATGGTGTTTTTTCTTAGCGCGCAGAACCTTCGCTTGGTAAAGCAATATTTGAGCAGTGAGTAACTTGTCACTCACTAATATACTCAGTTCCTCGCACTCATTCAGCAAATCGCTGGCTGCAGTTACGCGGTTGAGCAGGAGCAAGCTTGCCACCATGTGCAGCTTGAATTTGAGGCGAAGTGAGCGACTGCTTATCGCATGGTCGATGCTGCTGATTTTTTGATAGTAGCGAAGGGCTCTGTTGTGATCGCCATAGGAGTCACACAGGTTCCCCATGCCTAAAATTGCTAAGACATACTCATCAATATGGCCGTGTTCAACCGCGATTGTCGATGAGCTGACAAATTCGCTGAGTGCCGACGTGTAATCGCCAATTTCAACTAAGCGGTCACTTAAGCTGGTTTTGACTGTCAGAATGTCTTCGATATCGGCAGGAAGGTGGAGTAGGTCGAGTGCCAGTCTCAACTCTTCGATACTGGTCTGATTCTGTTGTAACTCGGCACGATATTCAGAGCTAATGATAAAGCAGTGAGCTTGCTCTGTTTGTGTTGTCGAAACGTGCTGACGAATGTGGTTCCAGAAGATGATCGCTTCTTCACCTGATACTGATGAAGGGTCTAAACCTGCGTCTGTGATCTTGCTTAATAGAGTTTCCATTATTCTATTACCTCAGCATCGTCTTCTTCTAGTTGTTCAAGCGTGAACGGGAACGTCAAAATATCATTGAGGCTGACGGTTGGTTTTGAACCTTTTAATCCTTTTCTATGCCATGGATAGATATCAAGCATGGTGCTGAGAGTTTGGAAGGTTTGCTCTGCCGCTTCGCCTTTTTCGGAAAGCATAAGGGCAACACGTTCAGAACTTAGCCTTGCGATGAAGTCATTTTGGTTACATAACGCATGAGCAATCTCGGTACAAACATCTAAGTAATCAGTATCGACATGGTGGAACATAATGATGCTGTGGTTCGAGCGTTTAAGTTCGGTCTTAAACAGCACCAACTTTTCCCACCAAAAGGTTTCAGAAACCACGTAAGAGAGGTGTTTTTCAGAATCGTACTCATGTTGACCACGAATACGGTTAATCAGTTTTCGTGCTCTCTGCTCTAGTTGGCGTTTTGAACTGCGCGCTTTATCTAATCCAACACGTGTCGTTTGCTCTTTGAGCATACCGATAGAATATTGACGGTACTTTTTAAAGGCGATGAGTGCGGTTTGGAAGTCTTGGTTTTCTTCTGCTACCAAAGATTGTTGGTAACAGATTTGGCTCAGCAACTCGCCATTGTCGAACTCGTTTGCAGACTGTTCAGCGAGTCTGAGTAATTCTGCTGCTTGTTCAGGCCTTTTTCTAAGAAGCTCCAATCGCGCTCTGCTGATGTATGAGTGCGCCTTCATCCAAACGAGGTTGTGTTCCACTGCCAGATTGTGCGCTTTAGCAGTGGCGCGCTCTGCGTCATCTAAACGCTCAAGACCAAGCAGCGCAAGGCCACGGAAGTCCCACACCTCAGCATGCCAAGTGTTGTCTTTGTGGTCTTTTAATGCTTCTTCTGCACCGTCCAAGACCGACAGCATTTCCACATAATTATTGAGAAGGTAGTAATCCCATGCGAGCAATATTCTGGCTTTGCCTTCTAACCAACCAATGCGGCTGTTGTTAGCCACTTTAACGGCCAGTTGGTGAGTAGAACGCGCAAGTTTATATTCGTGGGTCATTCGCCAAATATTGCCAAGACCAATGAGACATTCAATTTGAATTTCGACTTCATCAACCAATGCAGATTGCTCTAAAGCATTGATCCAAAACTGTTGGGCGGAGTAGTACTTGGCTTGTCCCCAGAACTGGAGCGCGTGTAAATGGAGGATTTCAGGGAGAAAAAGGTCGGTATCTAATCGGCTTTGTCGCTTGTAGGCTTCCTTGATGTACTTCAAACCTTTTTGGTAATCCATCAGGTTCCAGCTACACCTTGCCATTAACATCAATGACTGGATGGCACCCTCTTCAAACAGAACTTGCTCTGAGCGGACTAGGCACTGTTGGGCAACCTCTAGGATCACCGATGGCTCAGAGTCGACGCGAGTTTTGAGTTTTTCTAATTCTGTTTCAAGAAGGTACTGATTTTTGTCCAAGACTTAGATCCATGATTATCGAACATATTGATAACACAATCATTATAAGAGTGTAATTTGAGATAAGCACCAATTATCTTTCTTAGAGCGTCAAAGGAACATCGATCTTTTCTAATTATGGGTGTTACCTCATGTTGTTGCTTTAAAATCAATGAGTTCCCGAATAATTATCTATAGGCTTTGTTGCTATGAAAGTAGTTGCTTTAGAGTCAATGGCTGCTCTGCTACGCCTAAGCGTTGCGCTGCCGTGAGCCCTTGCTTATCTTGGTAGCACAGATTGTGCCAAGCTCTAAATATGTCGAGCAATGGAAGAATACCCCCAGGACGAAGCTTACGTCTGGGCTCATTAATAAAGCTATCAAATAACAGTTGGAAGCGCTGTTGATAGAACTTAGTTTGTTGAATTGAAGCCGTATTAAACCACTGTTTTGGTTCTGGATTGTTACCTGTTAGGTAGCAAATACCTTTCTGGTTATCACCCTGATTCGCAATAGCCCAACGATCTCGCCACCAACTCATGTGAACGATGTCGATCTTTTCAAAACTTTGATCGTCTTGCCAGCCTGAATCTTCCTCGACATACATAAGGTCAATATTTTGACTCTGAATACGCGGCAAACATACGCTTAAAGCGGCAGATCTTAGTAATGGATCTTGTGGCATATAGATGGCGACATGTTTGTCTTCATTACACATATCCAGCACATGCAGGAAGTGAGCATAAGAGGTATAAGGCGGTCGAATTAGTGCGCCTTTTGAAGGGTAGCTAAATGTGGTGAGGTTACCCATCGGGTCCTCAACGTTACCTCTCGCAAGAATCACTTGGTACTGCTGTTCAATGCGCTCTTTTAGTTTGTCAGAGGGCTGAGGCAGTTCGAGATTCGCTTCTGAAGAGTGCTCTTTTGATACAAAGCGTGCAACATCATCATAAGGATTATGGTCCACATTCCCAGACGGCTCTTCATTTTGAGAGTAGTTAACGTGTTGGCAAAGGATGTAGCCAGAATGCGCCTCACCCGTCGCTATCCAAACCACACCGTTGTTACTTTGTGGCTGCAGACGCTGGTAGTGAGATGCGAACTCGTAATCTTTCGCATGGTTAACCCATCGTGCATCGATCATCGCCAATTTACGACGACAACGGCTTGCGATATGGTCAACATGATCATAAAAAGTCTTTGGGTTGATCTCTAATTTTCTACAGATTTCGCGTACGGAATAGCCCATGAACAGTAAGCCCATGAGGTTTTCTTGAAATTGGAGTTTTTTATTGGATCCAGACCATTTATCAACGAAGGTTGATTGGCAGTCTTTGCATCGATAACGTTGCCTGTCGCCACTGTAGCCGAAGGCATGATAGAGATGTTTGTGAGTATGAACCGATAAGCCGAAGTTATCGCAATCATCATTACGACAAGCTGGGAGCCCATCGCTGTGAAGTTGTCTTAGGCGATGAAGTTCGCTTAACACTTCACGATTGTTAAGTAAGGGGGGGAAAGCTCCACATTCACGACAAACCATCGCTGGACGCTTAGGGTTCGCGTGTTGCAAAACATACCGTTTTGCATCGCTCAAGCCAAAGTTGTCACACGCCAATGTTTTACAAAAGTTGAGTTGCAAACCATCTGCATCTTTTGGCAGCTTGTCGTTAGACACGATCTCCCCCTCGGGATTATTTGAGCAGCCAAGCGAGCCTGGCTGCGGGGTAACGCTTTTCAATGTATCTTTTATCAAATCGTTAGATGTTGATTGCAGTCTCTAGAGCAACTTTCATCATGTCGTTGAAAGACTTTTGACGCTCTTCAGAACTTAGTTTTTCACCACGGATAATGTGGTCAGATACTGTTAGGATAGTTAGTGCTTTAGCACCAAGGTCTGCAGCAACACCGTAGATACCAGCTGCTTCCATATCAACACCTAGGATGCCTAGCTTTTCCATTTTTTCGAAAAGGTCAGCTTCTGGAGTGTAGAAAAGGTCTGCAGAGAATACGTTACCAACCTTAACTGGAACTTCTTGCGCACGTGCTTGGTTTACTGCTTCTTCTAGAAGACCGAAATCAGCGATTGCTGCGAAGTCGTGGTTGTTGAAACGAATACGGTTTACTTTTGAGTCTGTTGAAGCACCCATGCCGATAACAACGTCCATTAGTTTAACGTCGTCACGTACTGCGCCACAGCTACCTACGCGAATTACGTTCTTTACACCGTACTCAGCGATTAGTTCGTGTACGTAGATGCAGCATGATGGGATACCCATACCGTGGCCCATTACAGAAACTTTCTTACCTTTGTAAGTGCCTGTGTAACCAAACATGTTGCGAACGTCACAAACTTGCTTCACGTCATCAAGGAATGTTTCAGCAATGTATTTTGCGCGAAGCGGGTCGCCTGGCATAAGTACTGTTTCTGCGAAATCACCAGCTTGAGCGTTAATATGAGGTGTAGCCATGGTCGTTCTCCAAAGTTTAAACGGTAATTATAGGAACAGGATTTAATCAATTACCGATTCTGTTGAATTGAATTCGTTTTGTTGAGGCAATATTAGCGAGTTAAAACGAGGGTCCATGAGACTTTAGTCACAAAATGGGTCTAGCATTATAGTTTTATTAATATTGATAACTAAATATGTTGAAACCTTAAAGGCAATCGATTTTGTATGGATAGATTGCGAGATAATGAAAGGAGAAGGCTGACATATGAACTTGTTGCCTATTAGTTTCGAGACAACAATACGTTGTAGAGACGTTTAATCAGCGATAATCTAAACTTTGATAAAAGACGAACCAAGGATTTGTATGTCGTATTGCGCTAACTCGGTGCCTTTGCCGTCAATAAAAACACGACTAAACAGGGTCGCATCGTTTGTTGTAAAAACTACTTTGCTTGCTTGTGGGGTAGCTTCATCGTGGGTATCTGCGGCGACCTTTGAATTGCCACCAACAGAAAGCCGCATTGTAGGACGAATACAGCAACATGAAGTGGCGGCGGGCGAAACCTTGGCTATCATAGCCAAGCAATACGATATTGGTTTTCTCTCTTTAATGGCAGCTAACAAAGGGGTGGATCCTTTTCTACCTGCGGAAGGCTATGTGTTAAGCATTCCAAGTCGTTTGATTCTTCCTGATACCCCAAGAAAGGGGATTGTCATCAACCTTGCAGAGTTAAGGTTGTATTACTTTGAACCTGAGAAAAATCTGGTGCATGTCTTTCCCGTCGGGATTGGGCGAGTCGGGCGCGATACTCCGGAGATGATCACCAAGATAAGCCAAAAAAGACCGAATCCAACATGGACGCCACCCAATTCAATCCGCAAAGAGTATCTTGAAAAAGGCATTGAATTACCGAGAGTGGTGCCCGCTGGGCCGGAAAATCCATTGGGTGAGTATGCTTTGAGACTTGCGTATGGCGCTGGCGACTATTTGATACATGGAACGAATAAAGACTTCGGAATTGGTTTACGAGTCAGTTCTGGTTGTATTCGAATGGAGCCTAAAGATATTGAGTGGCTTTTTGAACAAGTAAACCGTGGTGAACAGGTCACTATTATCAATGAGCCGATTAAGGTGTCATTAGAGCCGGATAGAAGTGTGTTTGTTGAAGCGCATGAACCATTAACTCGAAGTGATGGTTCAAAGAAATCACTACAGATTCCTGTGGAATTAAAATGGTGGCTTGAAGACGCAGAGCTGCCTAATTCAAAAGCGAAAGCGGTTATCTTTGCTCAAAACGGCGTACCTGTAGAGATAGCACCACCAGTGATTGAGTTTTAATTCGATGGTTTTTGGGAAAGCGTTATGGCTTTCCTCTCTCCCTTATCTTCATTTTCTTCATTTTCTTCATTTTCTTCATTTTAAATAAAAGCACCACTTCCGTTAAGAGGTGGTGCTATCTAATTACTGCTTTTTACTTTTACGACTTATTTAATCTAGAGCTTAATCGCGCTTAGATCTCAAACTACTTAGTGTAAGACTCAGCGATGTTGTCGATACGTTCGTTTGCACGATCCGCTTCTTCTTTCGCTGCCATAGCGGCTGCTTCTGCTTCTTGAGCCTTCATTTCTGCGGCTGCTTTGTCACTCTTAAGTGCTTCAACTTCGCTTGTAAGTTGAGCCACTTGGTTAGTTAGTTGATCCATTTCTGACATTGCAGATTCTTCTGGCTCTGAAGAACAACCAGCTAAAATGAAAACTGAGGCTGCAGCTGCGATTAACGTCTTATTCATAAGAACTCCTTGCTTATTTATCATCAAAAGATGCGCTATACATTCTTTATCATATAGTCGCTTCATTAATGATTGTAGCGACTAATTTTTTAACTGCAAAAACAATAACTAAAGAAATTGCTAAATTTTTGAGGTAATTAGCTGAGCATCACGTTCTGTCTCACTTATGAGATGAAAGATTTTAAGGTGATTTTTATTTGGTTTTAGAGAGGCATCCCTTTGCCAGCAATGCATACGAAGGGATGGTAAAGCAGAGATTAAGGGATAAATTTACTGTGATCTCTATCCTTATAAAGTACTTTCGCGGTATCATGTCACGTTAAATTAATTTTATTCAATACCATCATGACTGGAGAGTCCTTTGCACTTTAAAGATTTAGGCTTAGATAACCGCTTACTGAAGAACTTAAAACATTACGACTTCAAGAAGGCGACAGAGATCCAATCAAAAGCGATCCCTGTTGCTATTGCTGGTAAGGATCTATTGGCTTCATCAAAAACGGGATCAGGAAAAACATTGGCGTTTGTGTTGCCAATGATACATAAGGCATTAAAAACAAAAGCGTTTTCTGCTAAAGATCCTCGTGGTGTAATTTTGGCTCCTACTCGTGAGCTAGCGAAGCAAGTTTACGGCGAATTACGTAGCATGCTTGGTGGTCTGTCTTATGAAGCGGCGCTTATCTTAGGTGGTGAAAACTTTAACGACCAAGTTAAAGCACTGCGTAAGTACCCTCGCTTTATCGTAGCGACTCCAGGCCGTCTTGCCGACCACCTAGAGCACCGTTCATTGTTCCTTGATGGTGTTGAAACACTCATTCTTGATGAAGCGGACCGTATGCTTGATCTTGGTTTTGCTCCAGAATTGCGTCGCATTGCAAACGCGGCTAAGCACCGTCGTCGTCAGACGCTAATGTTCTCTGCAACGCTGGATCACGCTGAAGTGAACGACATTGCTAATGAAATGCTAGACGCACCGAAGCGCATTTCTGTGGGTGTTTCTAACGAGCAGCACCTTGATATCACTCAGAAATTCTACTTGTGTGATCACCTAGATCACAAAGAAGCGATTCTAGACCGTGTACTGGAAGAAGCTGAATACCGCCAGGTAATGATCTTTACAGCAACTCGTGCTGATACTGATCGCTTAACGGATAAGCTGAATGAGAAGAAGCTTAAAGCGGTTGCACTGAGTGGTAACTTAAACCAGACGCAGCGTAATGCGATCATGAGTCAGTTTGAGCGTGCGGTTTACAAGATCTTGGTAACTACCGATGTTGCTTCTCGTGGTATCGATATTCCAAACGTAAGCCATGTTATCAACTTTGATATGCCGAAGCATACGGAAGAGTACGTGCACCGTGTTGGTCGTACTGGCCGTGCGGGTAACAAAGGTGATGCGATTTCATTGGTTGGTCCAAAAGACTGGGACAGCTTCAAGCGCGTTGAGCTTTACCTGCAACAGGATCTGACTTTCTCTGTACTTGAAGGTCTAAAAGGTAAGTTCAAAGGTATCAAGCCTCGTAAACCAGCCTTCAAGAAGGGCGGTCCAGCTAAGAAAGCGGGCAAACCTCAAGCGAAGAAGACTGCGAAGAAGCCAGTTAAACGCGATAAGAGCTTCCACCAGAATGTGGCAGTGGGTGATACAGTGTTTATCCCTAAGAAGAAAGTTGCGCCAAAAACTGACGATGAGTAACCAACTCGTATGAGTCAAAAGCTAACGTAAAAAACCGCCTGTGATGGCGGTTTTTTTGTACCTGACTTATGCCTCCGAGAGGTTCTACCTTAGGTTACTCACTCCGACGTTTTTAGAAATTAAATGTCGAGAATGAAAAAGCTAAGATATGATCGGCAATGTATTTATGAGTGGCGGTGGTCGGGTGCGTCACGCCCCAAAACACATAACTGTCTGAACCATAGGTGGCACAATCATTGGTTAAGCTGTGGCTTTTCAGGTAGTCGGCCGCTGAGCTTCTATTGATATCAAGACAAGCGTCGCTAGCGTTTCGAAAGCCATGTTGTTGTGGGTTATCGGTAATGCTAGCGAATAACGCACTCGCGTCGAACAGCACCACGTTTTTCCCCATACTTTGGTAATACTCGGCTTGAGCTTTGATGAATTGGTTGAACTCTAAGATCTTGCCACGAACTTTGATGATCTCTTGCTCGGTTGAATATTTGAACTGAGGGGCTTTGGTCGCATCGGGCAGTGTGAACAGCAGAATATTGTTTGCACCAGATTCCGTTAAGCGGATCAGTGCACTGCTAAAGTCAGCTTTTACATCGGCGACTTCTCGGTCGTAATTCATAAAGTCATTGAGCCCAAACTCTAAAGTAAACAGTGAGTTTTCCGGGCGATAGTTTTTGGCGACTTTCATATAAGTCAGATAAGACGTGACTTGATCATAAACACCAGTCAATGCCACGTATTGATTGGTCCCAGCTGCGCCGCCTACAGCCCAGTTATACAGAGGGACATTTTTCGCTTTTGCTAAGTACTCAGTCCAAACTAAACCATTCGAAAAGTGGCCTAAAAACCACGAATCTGCGTTCGGAAAAATCCATTGAGAGCCATTAAATAAATTACCGGTATCGGACAGGCTATCACCAAAGGTGACAATACGGTTGATGCTATTGGCTTGAAACGCGTTGCCGTTAGTCCAGATAGAGTGGTTGTAAGAGAAGCGATTATCTGCCGCAAAATAGGTGATGTCTGCGACATCATGTTGGATATCGAGCGTCTGTTCACAACGTTGCTTGACTTCAGATTGAGGGGTATCGCTGTAGAACATGTTTTTGAAAGAAACAGAAGACCACCAGTATCCGTTGATCGTGTAGTAGTCACCATTCTCTTTTTTTGCCCATTTCCAACCGGTGACAGGGGAGTCATGAGAGGCATCGGTTCTATACCAGCATCTAACGTACGAATAGGTCTCTGAACCCTGTGTACTGAGAACTTGTGCGGATGTTATGGATTCAGGTGTTGGTATTGAGTCTTCAGCAGCATAGGCGCCAAAAGGCAGAGTTAACGCGAGTATTAAAGCCGTATTTTTCATCACTGTATTCTCTTTTATATTTTGATGAGCCAAACAAAACGTTGTTGCTTGTTGATAAGTGGGTAAGTAAATAACTGGTACGACCTATATCTAAAATCAATAATTCACGTCAATATATTCAGGCTTTGGGCGTATCGTTAATGGCATAAGTATCAAGTTTTCAACGAGTTTGTGGTTGATAAATAACGGTTTAAACGCTTGAACGTTTGTCATTGAGCTTTTGAATTTTGCGAATGCTAGGTTGATATTTTAATTCGTTTATTGAAAGTGCGAGTTCATGTGATTACGTTAAATGTTAATTTAATCAATTAGTTAAAATCTTGGCTTTAGGTCCTAATCTGTTTGTATTGATGTTAATCACTACTGTTTAATTACAGTTCAATCTCACAAATATTGAGTTGCTCTTTTCTGTTTTATAAAATCATCAGCTACGGTTCTTTTACTCATCAGAGGTCTAATCTGTTTAAGGAGAGAGCATTGAAAAAGATATTAATTTGGACGATAGCTTGTCTATCCAGTTTTGGTGCCTATGCAGGAGCGAGCGCATCGGCATTAGAAGTCAGCGGATACACTGAAACAAAATATCCCATCGTGTTGGTACATGGCTTGTTTGGTTTCGATACATTGGCAGGCGTCGACTATTTCTATGGCGTACCGGAATCGCTGACAAAAGATGGCGCGAGCGTATACGTCGCTCAGGTTTCTGCGACCAACAGCTCTGAAGTTCGTGGCGAACAATTATTGGCTCAAGTAGAAACACTTTTAGCGGCTACCGGAGCGAGCAAGGTGAATCTGGTTGGACACAGTCATGGCGGACCGACAGCACGCTATGTAGCATCAGTTCGTCCAGATCTGGTTGCATCAGTGACAAGTATTGGTGGTGTTCATAAAGGCTCTAAGGTGGCAGATTTAGTTCGTGGAACCGTACCTGAAGGCTCAGCCACCGAAGGTATTGCGGTTAAACTTGCTGGTGGGTTAACGACGCTCATCAACCTGTTATCTGGTGGAACGGATTTTGACCAAGACGGTCTCGCATCTCTTGAAGCTTTAACGACTGAAGGTTCGCTTGCATTTAATCAGTTTTACCCTGAAGGCGTTCCGACGTCTGAGTGCGGTGATGGTGAATGGCAAGCAAGTAACGGCGTTTATTACTATTCATGGACTGGGTCTTCTACTTTTACCAACCTTCTTGATCCTACCGATGGAGCAATGACAATCCTAGGCTTAGCCTTCAACGAACCGAATGACGGGTTAGTGGGAGCATGCAGCGCGCATTTGGGAAAAGTTATAGGTGATGACTACAAAATGAATCATTTAGATGAGATCAATGGGTTATTGGGAATCCACCACTTGTTTGAGACCGATCCTGTGACTCTTTATCGTCAGCATGCTAATCGATTGAAATTGGCTGGTTTGTAGGCCAAGCGTTTAATAACAAAACAAGGAAAGTATGATGAAAAAGGCCGCCATTTTGTCGATAACCACGATAGCCCTGATGAGTATAGCGGCGGTCTTTTTGTATCCAAACTTTTTTCCTGTAAAGACAGACGAGCTAAGTACAAACAAAGAAATAGAACACAGCGCCTCCTCTTTGAAGGCAACCTCTCAACAAGATACCGAAATCGATAATGCATCAGCCAAAGACATGATGGAGTATTTCGTGTCAGGCAATACAGAATTAACACTCGAAGATATTCGTGACAACGTGGCAAAGCACCAAGCAGAATCACCGACAGTTGTTGTCGACGAAGCACTGTTTACTAAATATCTTGAGTACAAGTCGGCACTGGCTTCGTTGGATGTTCAGTTCGACAGCACATCAATTTCAGCGGTAGATTTACGTGCACTTAATCAAGCGTTACTCGATCTCCAAGTTCAATTCTTTAGTCAGAGCGAGATAAGTATTCTGTTTACTCATGACAATCGCATGAGAGAAATCGCTTTAGAAAAGTTACTACTGCAACAAGAAGGGCTAGACGAGTCAGAATATCAGCAAAGGCTTGAGTCTTATTTATCTGAGCAACCCGATTACGTTCAAACGAGCCAACAGAATCAGGTGTTGCTTCAACAACTATCAAGCTCTGAGGGGCTTGATCAACAAGATAAATACTTAAAGAGAAGTGAACTTGTCGGCGAAGAAGCGACCCAAAGACTCGAAGCGTTAGATAAACAAAGAGCGGCCTTTGAAGACTCTTTAGAGGTTTACTTCGTAGAACGGAATGATGTCTTGAACGATTCAACACTCTCACAAACCGAACAACAAGAGACGATTGCGCAACTTCGGACTGCCCATTTCCTACCAAAACAGATTAGAAGAGTAGAGGCGATTGAAAGGATCAGAGCAGCTGAATCTGGTCAGTAGTGTTTAAAAAGAAGAAACCAGCCATCATGGCTGGTTTCTTCTTTCTAAGTGAGTTTTATGAACATACAGCTTCGATCTGTCGTCTTAAACCCTATACCTTAAAGTAGCCCAATTGTTGTTTCTGTTGCTCGGCTAAGTTAGATAACTCATGGCTTGCTGCTGCGGCTTGGGTAATGCCGGTAACGTTTTGGCTTACTAGGCTGTAGATGTTTGAGATATTACGGTTGATGTCTGACGTCACTTGGCTTTGCTCTTCTGCTGCCGATGCTACTTGAGTGTTTATTTCAGTCATGTCCGTTACCGAGTTAGCAATGCCTGAAAGTGCTTCGCTTACTTCACCAGCTAGTGTTTGGTTGTGCTCTAGCATTGCTAGTGAACTGCTCATGCTTTCGTTGGCATTGCCAGATTGAACCTGCAAACCTTCAATGATGGTTTGGATCTCTTTGGTTGAGTCTTGAGTACGTGCCGCTAGCATTCGTACTTCATCGGCTACAACCGCGAAACCGCGACCACTTTCGCCTGCACGAGCGGCTTCGATTGCTGCGTTAAGCGCAAGAAGGTTGGTCTGTTCAGAGATGCTTTGAATTACTTCAATCACTTTACCAATCTGCTCAGAGTGCTCTTTTAGCGTTCCTACAACATTGGCAGCTTCACTCAATTGAATTGCCATCTGTTCATTGGCTTTGTTGCTTTCATTAAACAAGCTCATGCTGTGTGTCGCCATCTCGTCAGCTTGCTTAGAGGCCGAATCAGCTTGAACTGCATTCTCGTTGACATGAGAAGCTGTGCTCTCCAGTTGATTCACTGCTGAAGCGACTTGTTCAACTTCTTGCTTCTCTTGATCTGAATTCACGCTTGATTGTGTCATTACAGCTGCTAGCTCTGTGGAAGCAGAAGCGACTTCAATACTGATTCGAGACAGTGAACTTACCGTGTCACGCAGTTGGTCTACCGACTGGTTGACGTCTTTTGCTAAGCGAGAGATCTCATTGTTGCCATACTCTTCAGCTTTAACGAGCAGGTTGCCTTTTGCTACTTCACGCATGGTCTCTTGAATATTGCTGATTGGCTTAACAATGATGCCGGCTAGCGTCCAGCTGATGAACAGTGCGATTGAAAGAATCACTAGCAGGGCAATGGTCGCCGTATCCAGTGTGCTGGTATGTTGTTGGCCATTGATGTCGACTTCTTGGGTGGCAAGCAGGTTGAGCTTTTTAGAAAGCGTATTGATCGCCTGTACCATTTCATTACCCGCGTGACGGTATTGGTCGATTGCGATCTGGTAACGGTTTTCAAAATCCGAAGAGAATGATGCATCGCCATGTTTCGCTCTCAATAGAGGAAGCATGGTGGTGCGGGAAAAGTCGACATAGTTATTCATCGCCTTGTTCATCGCGGTCACTTCATCTTGCATGCCCGGCACTGTGTTTAGTGAATTCAGTAGACGAGTGTTCTGGTCACGCTTTTCATTTAGCGTTTCAACCAGTGTTTTTACATCATCAGCATTGAATAGGCTGTAGATCGCTTTGATACGCATGCCATAGCTGTTGTCGACGATTTCGCTGAGTTCTTCTTTATGTAAGATTAATTGATCGGTCGCTACTGATACATCTTTGAATGCACTTTCTAGTTTTTCACCACCAATAATCACACCTGCTAAAAGTAAGACAACGGAAAAGAGTACAGGTATTAGTATTTGTATTTTTATAGATAAGCCACTGAGAAGTTGGCGCATGTAATGTCCCTCTTTGATTAAAATAAATAGATGAGAATTATTATTAGAATTAGTTGGCGATTCTAACTAATGAAACTGACAATTCAATCAGTAATAGATTCGATTTAGATATATGCGATAGGTATTTGATAAATATTGATTATTTATCGTTCAATTAAGCCTTTTAACCTTTATAAAGGTATGGCTAACAAGGGGAAGGCTGGCCATGTTCTAGGTAAAGAACAGTAGTGGTGGTTAATTGAGCGGGTTGTTTTAATTTGATTGGAATAAATACTCAGTGCTTATAGAACAAGGCAATGTATTACTTTAAGGGGAGCTATTAGAGAGAAAACAAGAAAATAAATTGCAGTTGTCATATAGGCTTCAATTTAGTGAAACACAACTGTCACATTTGGATTCTAAAGTGGGCACCGTTCAAGCAAACACAACATTACGGCAATAACGCCACTAAAGGAAATTTGTGATGAAAAAGACAGTTATCGGTGCAATCGCACTACTAGGCGCTCTAACAGTGAATACAGCTTCAGCTAAAGAAACTATCTCTGTAGTTGGCTCTAACAGTGCTTCTCCACTGGTTGAAGTTTTTGCAGAAACCTACATGAATAAAGGCGAACCAGTGTTCATCGAAATTCAAGCACCAGGTTCTTCTGCAGGCATCAAAGCAGCAAAAAATGGAAGTGCTGACCTTGGTATTTCTTCTCGTGACCTAAAAGAAGAAGAAAAAACAGCTGACCTGAAAGAGCTAGTAATCGCTCGTGACGGTATCGCAGTTGTTGTTAACCCGAACAACGAAGTATCTGCTCTAACTGCTGAGCAAATCACTTCAATTTACAAAGGCGACATCACTAACTGGAAAGATGTTGGCGGTGCAGACAAGCCTATCGTAGCAATCACTCGTGATACTGCATCTGGTACACGTGGTGCATTCGAAGACATCATGAAGCTTAAGAAGACAATTGGCGATAAGAAAGTATCGGCTATCTCTCAACGTGCACAAGTTGCAAACGGTAACGGCGCACTTAAAGTTTCTGTAGCAAGCAACCCATACGCTATCGGCTTTATCTCTCTAGGTACAGTTGACGAATCTGTTCAAGCTCTAACTATCGACGGCGCAGCTGCGACTGTAGACAACGTTAAGAACGGTTCTTACAAAGTTGCTCGTCCATTCCTAGTTCTTTACAAAGATGGCGCTCCATCAGCTGAAACTCAACAATTTCTAGACTGGATGGTTGCAGACGAAGCTCAAGCTATCTC
The DNA here is from genome assembly GCF_002875705.1 of Vibrio sp. 10N.261.45.E2. Lineage (GTDB taxonomy): Bacteria > Pseudomonadota > Gammaproteobacteria > Enterobacterales > Vibrionaceae > Vibrio. The sequence continues at coordinate 32,558 of NZ_MCZZ01000128.1, read as the reverse complement.
AGCTAAAAAAGGCTACATCACAGTTAACTAATCTTAACTGACTCAATCTTAATTATTGCTCAGCCTGATTTAGGCTGAGCCTTTTCTTTCAACTTTGTCTATTTCGAGCTCTTATTGAGCCACAAAGTTTGAGATTTTATATATGACCATCGCAAATAGTGAAAAGCTTATGAATACTGAAGCGACTCAAATCAACAAGCCAAGTCTACGTGCTAAGAAACGTATTGACTGGAGAGAAAGAATCTTCCACGGCTTGTTCTTATCGAGTGCTGTAATCGGCATCGTATCACTAGCCGTTATCGCTTACTTTATCGTTGCAGAGAGTATCCCTGCATTCCAAGAGGCTGGTGTTTCTGGCATCGTTCTGGGTGTTGACTGGTTACCTCCAGCTCTATTCGGTGTTGCAACTATGATTGTTGCATCGATTGTTTCGACACTTGGAGCTGTAGTTGTTGGTGTGCCAGTTGGTGTATTAACCGCTATTTTTATTGCTGAGATTGCTCCAAAGCGTCTAGCAGATATTATCCGACCAGCAGTTGAGCTTCTAGCGGGTATCCCGTCGGTAGTATACGGCTTCTTCGGTCTAGTAATCATCGTTCCAATGATTCAGAACGTTTTCCAAGTACCAGCGGGTAACACTATCCTGGCAGGTATCATTGTTCTGGGTATCATGATTCTTCCTACCGTTATCACGGTTTCTGAAACTTCGATTCGTGCTGTACCTCGTACATACAAAGAAGGTTCACTTGCACTGGGTGCTTCGAAAATCTACACGATTTTTAAGTTGCTCGTTCCCGCTGCACGTTCAGGCATTATGACTGGTGTGATTTTGGGTATCGGTCGCGCACTTGGCGAAACGATGGCAATCATCATGGTTATGGGTAACGCGCCAGCAATGCCAGAAGGTATTTTGGACTCAGCTCGTACACTGACAGCAAACATTGCGATTGAAATGTCATACGCAAGTGGCGTTCACGCGAATGCACTGTACGCAACAGGTGTTGTACTTCTAGTGTTCATCATGATGTTAAATGGTGCTCTACTTTACCTTAACCGTGAAAAAGCGAAGTAGGCGAGGATAAGTAATATGGATCGCGTAAAACTAAAACAAGCACGTCAAACCAAAGATAACATCTTAAAAGGCTTTATCTGGGCAGCTGCAGCTGTAACCGTTGGTTTCTTATTCTGGATTATTTGGTACATCCTATCGAACGGTCTGCAATACGTAGATTGGAACTTCATCACTGACGATTACACTCGTACAGGTGAAGAACGTGGTATTTTCCCTATGATCATCGCCACGATCTACATGGTAATAGCATCAATTGCGGTAGCTGCGCCACTAGGTATCATGACGGCGATATACCTAACTGAATATGCGAAAGTAGGCAGCCGATTGGTGAAAGTGATTCGATTCTGTACTGAATCGCTAGCTGGTATCCCATCGATTATCTTTGGTCTATTCGGTATGACCTTCTTTGTTTCGATTCTTGGTCTTGGCTTCTCGATTTTGTCGGGTGCACTAACGCTAAGTATCTTGATTCTTCCTGTAATTATTCGTACTACAGAAGAAGCATTGATGGCAGTACCACAAACTTACCGTGAAGGCTCATACGGCCTTGGCGCTTCAAAAATCTACACTATCTGGCGTTTGATCTTACCAAGTGCAATGCCAGGTATCTTAACTTCGGTCATTCTTAGTATTGGTCGTGTAATTGGCGAATCAGCACCTGTATTTTTAACAGCAGGTATGGTGGCACGTGTTCCTGAGTCGGTATTCGATTCTGGCCGTACACTAACGGTTCACCTATATAAGCTGACAACAGAGCTATTTACTATCGATGAGTGGAACCAAGCCTACGGCACGGCGACTGTCCTAATCGTATTGGTTCTCTTGATCAACATGGTTACAAAACTGATTGCGAGACGCTTCAACACGGCAACTTACTAAGCTCATTAGCTGGCTCAATAACAAAGAGAGCCCCCGTGATAAAGAAAGCATCAAGCTAGACACGAATTTAAGAATTTAGAGATTACGAACATGAACAAATTTGATATTGAGAACCTAGATCTGTTTTACGGCGACAACCAAGCGCTTAAATCTATCAACCTGCCAATTCCAACTCGTCAGGTAACAGCACTGATTGGCCCATCGGGTTGTGGTAAGTCAACGCTACTACGTTGCTTGAACCGCATGAATGACCTAATTGAAGGCGTTACTATCAAAGGTAAGCTGGATATGGATGGCACAAACATCTACGGCAATATTGATGTGGCTGACCTACGTATTCGTGTAGGCATGGTATTCCAAAAGCCAAACCCATTCCCAATGAGCATCTACGAGAACGTGGCTTACGGCTTACGTGCTCAAGGTATCAAAGACAAGAAGCACATTGATGAAGTTGTAGAAAGCTCATTGCGCAGTGCGGCACTTTGGGATGAAGTAAAAGACCGCCTTAAAGCACACGCATTTGGTTTGTCTGGTGGTCAGCAACAGCGTCTATGTATCGCTCGGACGATTGCAATGGAACCGGATGTAATCCTAATGGATGAGCCAACATCGGCACTCGACCCAATCGCGACACACAAGATTGAAGAATTGATGGAAGACCTGAAAAAAGACTTCACTATCGTCATCGTAACGCACTCAATGCAGCAAGCGCGTCGTATTTCAGACCGCACAGCTTTCTTCCTTATGGGAGAGCTTGTAGAGCATAACGAAACGAGTGTTATCTTCAGCGAACCAAAAGATGATCGTACTAAAGGTTACGTAAACGGTGACTTTGGTTAATTGATTATTCAAGTGCCGTGTTTGGCTTTTTAGCTGAACCCGCACACTAACTGATACGCAGGTTAGATAATCGAATAGATCGACAGAATTATCACTATAACTATAAGCGATGGAAGTTTTGCCCCACTTTAAGTGGGGCTTTTTTATGTCTCTAAAAAAGTCCCACTGTCGATGAAAACTTGGGCAGGAAATCCCATTTTTGTAGTCCTTCTCATGCTTGTGATAATGTAAAAAGTGAAATTGCGACCCGCTTAACATCTCATTTTTAGTTGTATTGATTGCATATCAAGGCTTCTGTACTTTTGCTGTATTCTCAATTGCCAATGGACGGAAGCTGTGCCTGTAAAAGCCTTTGCAAAACAAATATCTGCTACGCGCGATCACCGTTTATTGGCTGAGTCTCTTTTTGACTACTTGGTTAAAATGCTTGCTCCAAAAGGGATTGGGATATTTGCTGAGCCGATACCGGAAAGCGATTCGTTGCCGTTGTTTTGTCATGGTGAGTTAGCCTCTCTTGAGAATTACCCTTCTACATTTTGGCCTTGGGTTTCACAGTTCGACACCGCAGACGGTGTGCTGCCTATGGCAATCAATACCTGTAACTGGGAGCACAGTAAAGTACTCGGTGGGGAGTCGTTCATCATGATGCTCGACAACGCGCCTGCCTGCAGAACTTATTTAATTGTTCAAAATTGCGATGCCGAAAAGATCAATCAAACCTTCGACCAAGATCTTGATGTTCTTCAACTTGCAGCAGCGCGATGGCAGTGTATCCGTGCAGAAAAAAACGCGGCACTTGAGATCAAGCATAGAGACACACGCGAAGCTCAATACCTTGATGAGATAAAGCTTCGCGAATTGTTCGTAGAGAATATGAAGCTGGTTCATCAGATCGCGTTAGAGCTCTCGAACCCTGAATCTTTAGATGCTCTCTATAAAGCATCAATAGAAGCTGTGCGCGACCGCTTAGGCTTTGATCGTGCGATCTTCATGCTACTTGATATGAAAAAGCGCTGCTTCAGCGGTACTTACGGCACTGATGAAACGGGTAAAACCAACAGCGAACACCATACTCAATATGATTTACACCAGCTTGAAGCCGAATACATAGAGGCGTTATCTGATAACCACACCAACTTAGTCATTATTGAACAAGCGCCACTCTACACCGAAGGCAAAGTGGTCGGGCAGGGGTGGAATGGGATGCTGATCTTGCGTGAAGGGGATAAACCTGTCGGCTGGATTGCTATGGATAACTACATTCATCGCTCGCCAATTACTAATTATCAAAAGCAGATGCTTGAGTCCTTTGGTTCTCTGCTTTCTCAGATCTACATTCGTAAACGCCAAGAGCAGAATATACGCATGCTGCACTCGAGTATGGTTGAGCTTTCTCGTTGTGATAGCGTGAGTGCGGTGTGTAAGTCTGCGGTCAGTTTTGCTATTCAGCATTTAGGCATAGACCGATTAGCGGTTTTCCTGACAGATAATCAATGCAGCTACATGCAAGGCACTTGGGGTACTGACATTAAAGGCGATATTGTCGATGAGTCCTATTATCGATCTGAGCTGGTGGAACGTGACATCGTCGCAGCGGCTCGAGCTTGCCCTAATCAAGTTGCATTTGAAGAATCCGTACCTATCTATCACGACTTCAATATCGTTGGGGTGGGTTGGACGGCAATGACTATGCTCACCACCAACACGGGTGAGCCGATCGCGTTTATTGCTGCAGATAACTTGTTAACACGCAGCCCTTTAACCTCTCAATTGCGTGAAGTGATTCGTATCTTTGCCTCTAGCCTTGCTGAGGTTTTACAAAGAACCATGGCGCAAGAGGAGCTTAAAAAACTCAATGAAACGCTTGAGCAAGAGGTAAGCAAGCGCACTCAAGAGCTTGAACGAGCGAATGAACAGTTGGACATTATCTCTAAGCTCGACCCGCTGACACGCCTTGGAAACCGCCGAATGTTGTCTCAGGTTTTAGAGGGTTTAAATTGTGACGATCAAGGCGCGTTTGCCTCGAAAAGTGAAGTCACATTTGGGTTGATTCTTGTCGATCTTGACCACTTTGGTTTGTACAACAGTGTTTATGGTCATACCGAAGGTGACGCTGCTTTGCGCACAATAGGTAAGATACTGAATAACCATGTATACAATGAACAAGAGACCTTCTGTCGTATTGGCGGAGAGGAGTTTATGTTGTTGATGATCGGCACCAATCATTCTGAGACTAAGCAGCGTGCAGAGTCGATTAGAAAATGTATTGAAGAGGCGAAAATCCTCCATTGTGAAAGCAGCACCAGTCAGTATTTAACCGCGTCGGTAGGGTATGCATCGATAACCTCTGATCAGCACCAGTTTGATTTCGACTTACTGTATGGCAAGGCCGACAAAGCTTTGTATCAAGCGAAAGATTCTGGAAGAAATAGAATTGTTTCTGCCTTAAAGCGAAAAAAGGTCGCAGTTTCAATTTCTTAGTCTGGTACCTATTTCTTCCTATCGTAAAAACGAATAAAGCCGTGATGTTCACAAGGTGGTCATCACGGCTTCATTTTTCTGCCAGTTATATTTTCTGGTTAATTAAAGTGTTTCTAGTGTGCTTTTACGCGTTTTGCTAGAGACTCGTTTTGGCTTCTTAACGTCTTTGATTGCCTCAGCAGGATCCCATACTTGGCTTGCTGAATTGGCTTCACCATAGAGAGTCAGATTGAGCTTGTTTAGCTCGGCTTCAACGACTTTTAACGTCTCACAACTCAAATCTGGGTTTTCAGCTTTCCATTGTTCAAACAAGCTTCTGGTCATCACGCCATCTTTCGTTTTCAGCGCGTTAATCAGAGCTTCTGCTGTATCGGATTGACGTTCATCTTGGTGCTTTGGTGTGACCGCTGTACTACGGCGTGACCAGAAGTAGAAAGCCATCACAGAGTTAATCAACCACAAGGCGGCAAACAGCGCAGTGAGATAAGGCCAGAATCCTGGGCTATCAACAGTCACAACCGTCGGGCTTACTTGTTGGGCTGGTGGTGCTGTAACTGGTGGTGTGCTAGACGTCGCGCGGTCACTTGCCTTCACCGCTAATTCTAGCCCCAGCGCTTTACTGGTTTGTTCTGATTGCGAATCGGTGTTGAACCAAGTTTGAGACACGTCAGGAAGCGAGATATTTCCAGCCTCTTTCGGAATCAATACTTGCTTGTAAACCACGACAGCGTCTCCTGACTGAGTTGTGCCAAACTGCGGTTTCTCTTCATAAACACGTACCGATTTAGGGTAGGTGATGTCTAGTTTTGGCAACTGGTGTTGTGTTAAGTTGCTAGCCGTCATTGTGATGGTTCGAGTTAAAGAATCACCCGCTTCCATTTCAATGTTCTGCTTGTCGCCATCTAAACTATTGTTATTGGTTAGTTCCTTGCCTTGGCTGTCTGACCATTGCTGAATCAGCTTGAAGCTCGAGGTTGGTAACCACTCACCTTGGTAGTCTTTTGGTACGTCCTTCACCGTTACATCTAAGGTTTCAACTGGTGTATCGAGCTGGAAAAGACGCGTTGTGCTTGAGTTGTTGGTGGAGTAAACCACCGCCCCTGTTAGCTTCGGGCCAATCAACTTAAATTCCCCAGCTTTTTGTGAAGAGATATGGAACGACTGTTGAACGACCGTCACTTCTTGCCCGTTGAGAACGTCTTGAAATTGCTTCGATTCACCAATAGGTTTCACATCTAAGCCCGGCGAGCTCGGTGGCTCTATTTTCGGATCTTGCAGTCTTCTTGGGTCAGCTTTAATTATCAGTTTTACATCAAGCTCAGCGACTTCTTGTGGGTAGAGCGAGCTCTTACTTAGATTGAGCTTGAACTCGGCCATATCATGTTGAGTTGGTGCTGCTTTATTTACGGCAACATTGATGGTGATTGGCTTGGTTTTTGCCCCTTCAATATCAAAGCTAGGGATCTGTATCTGGCCCAAACGCAGTGGAGCTAGGCTGATATTCCACTCACTTGATACCGAACGACTACCATTGATGATTCGCATCGACGACCCAAAGCTAGGAGTGCCGACATAGAAATCCTTTTGAAGAGCCGTAAGATCTAGAGCATCTGAAGAGACCTTTTCATTGGTTGTGACTCTAAGCAGGAATACTTCATCTTTGGTGACACTATTGTGTGAAACGCTCGCCACAGCGGTTGCCGCTAATGCAGAAAATGACGAGAAAGCGCCCAACAGCAACGTTAGGACTATGGATAAAAATGGCTTGTTAAGAAATTGCATGGTTACCACTTTTTGTTTTGGTTGTGAGGAGCACTTTTTTGTCGTGCTTGTAAAATCATTTGAGCTTTGAGCAGCTGGCTCGGGTCACGAGCGCTTTCGACTTGCTCAAGTTTTCGCATGTCCGGGTCATTTGATAGCGGTTGCTCTGAGGTTTGGGCAATAGCTTGTTGTGCGCTCTCACTTTGAGGCTGTGATTCACCTTGCTCTTGACCCTCTGACTGCTCGGCTTTACTCGACTGCTTAGATTGAGCAGCTTGTTCGCTTCCGTCTTCACCTGTTTTCGCACCCGGTTGGTCTTTGGCTTGCTCTTGGTTTGGGTTTTGAGATTGGTTATCAGCTTGGTTCTGCGAATTTTCATCGTCTGCAGAGTTTTGCTGTTGATCCTGCGAGCCTTGCGAAGAATCATCTTGCTGACCTTGCTGACCT